>JARRLL010000026.1:0-43430 GCA_037387125.1 Gammaproteobacteria bacterium
GAGCGCCCGTGCAATGCCGATCCGCTGTCGCTGGCCACCGGAAAATTCGTGCGGATAACGGTTCAGCGCATTGGTTCACCTGCCGAACGACGCGAAAAGGTCGAGGAGCTATTGGCCACGGTAGGCATGCGCACCAACGCGCTGAACCGTTATCCGCACGAATTTTCCGGTGGCCAGCGACAGCGGATCGGCATTGCACGGGCGCTCGCACTGAACCCTGAATTTATCGTCGCAGATGAGCCGGTATCGGCGCTCGACGTGTCGGTGCAGTCACAGGTGCTCAACCTGATAGAAAAGTTGCAGGCGGAATGGGGTATCGCGTTTCTGTTCATTGCCCATGATCTTGCCGTTATTCAACACGTCAGCGACGTTGTTGCCGTGATGTACCTCGGCAAAATAGTGGAGCAGGCTCCGGCGATGGAAATCTACCGCAGCCCCCGGCACCCGTATACCAAGGCGTTGTTGTCGGCCATTCCGGTTCCCGACCCCCAGCATAAAGCGCAGCGCATTATCCTCACGGGCGATGTGCCTTCACCGGCTAACCCGCCTTCGGGCTGCGCATTTCGTAACCGTTGCCCTATAGCGACGTCACGTTGCGCAGCTGAAACCCCGCAGCTGAAAGAGTCAGCAAGGGACCCCGCTCACCGAGTGGCGTGCCATCTTGCTGAATGATTTTTAAGCATCGAACAAAAGACAAGTCCCAATGCGAGCGTCTATACTGGCGCGCACCAAATTATCCTGCGGACTGCAATGGCGCTTAAAAAATCGACCCAATGCGGCAGGCGGATTTCCGACTTGGGAATATATGCAGTTAATACAGCATACTTAAGCATGTTTTTCGGCGGCTAATTGCAGCAGTTGTCAGCAACGAAACAAAGAGACTGATATGCGTACACTCAACCTACTCCCGGTAATGTCATTTGTGATTTTCACGCTTGCTGCATGCAGCCAGCTGACCACCAACAAGGATGAGCTGGCCGCTCTGCAGTTGGCGGCCGAACAACGGGCGGATGGCTATGTTGAATGCATCAAGAGCAACAGCCTCGCGAATGCCGCAAAAAATACCATCGATGTTGCGACCGCAGTGAAACTCGCCAAGGACGCTTGTGGCGCTGAGTTGGCAGCCTTCGAAACCGCGCAGGAAAAATATTTGGGCGCCCAGATGATGATGACGGATAAGCCGCTGGCCGCTGCGCTCGACGCAGTTGATGAGCGCGCCGAAAAAGAAGTCGGTGCCGCGCTGCTTGCCACCGGGACTGCGGCAGTTGCCGCCGCGCCGGCCGCCGCTGGCAACCCTACGGCACCGGCAGCGGCAGCGCCGGCTAGCTGGAGCGCACAGCAGCGCGTGTACCTCGATTGCATGGAAGATCAGGCAAACAAATATGCCGCGTTGAATGAAAGCGCTTCCGTCATCGCCGATGTTGCCCACAGCCGCTGCAAGACCCATGCGGTAGCGCCGGGAACGGCGGCGCTGACCGAGGAAGGCCGTGCGCTGGTCATGGGCGCGGTGATGGACGCCAGGCTTGGCTCACAGGAATCTGCGCCCGGCCAATAGAGCCGTTTCGCTGCAGCTTCTCTAGAATTGCGCCGGCAGCCAGGTGGCGAGGCCGGGCCATAGCGCGATCACAAGTAGCACCAGTAGCTGTATACCAACGAATGGAATGACGCCCCGGTAAATGTCGGCCGTCCGAACCTCGGGGGGAGCCACCCCGCGCAAATAAAACAGCGCAAATCCGAAGGGCGGTGTCAGGAACGAGGTCTGCAGGTTGATTGCGATCATGATCCCTAGCCAGACCGGATCGATATCCATCGCCAGCAAGGCAGGACCGACGATCGGCACGACGACAAAAGTTATTTCTATAAAGTCGAGCACGAAGCCCATCAGGAACATCACGGCCATGACCACTACAAGCGCCGTAATTTTGCCGCCGGGCAGGCTCGTCAGAAAATCCTGTATGGCACCATCACCGCCATAGCCCCTGAATACCAGCGAGAACATCGAGGCGCCGATCAGAATCAAAAACACCATGCTGGTAAATCGAGTGGTGGCCCTGGCGATCTCGCGTAACCGGCCGATGCTCATTTCGCCGCGAGCGGCGGCCAGCAGCAGCGCGCCGAGTGCGCCCACGCCGGCGGCTTCCGTCGGTGTGGCAACGCCCATGATGATCGAGCCCAACACGGCGAGGATCAAAGCCAGCGCAGGCAACAAGGCTTTAAGAATGCGCGGTAACAGCGCCGTGGCGGCCGGGCCCGAATCCGCACGATCCTGCCACGCAGGCATTTTCTCCGGTCGCAACCAAGCCAGTACCAGCAACCAGGAAATGTACATGGCCACCAGCAGCAAGCCGGGAATCAATGCGCCGATAAACAAATCGCCGACGGAAACACTGGCAGGGCGAAACACGCCGTTATTGAGCTGCGCCTGCTGGTAAGCCGAAGACAGCACATCGCCGAGCAGCACCAGGATTATTGAAGGCGGAATAATCTGGCCAAGCGTTCCCGCAGACGTGATCGTGCCGGTCGCGACCGCCGGGTCGTAGCCTCTTTTCAGCATCGTGGGCAGCGACAACAAACCCATCGTAACGACCGTTGCCCCCACAATACCGGTGCTGGCAGCCATCAGCATGCCGACCAGAATCACCGCGATACCCAGCCCGCCGCGCAGGCGCCCCATCAGCATGCTCAATGTTTCGAGCAAGTCTTCTGCGATTCGGGCGCGTTCGAGCGTGACGCCCATAAAGACGAACAACGGCACCGCAATCAAGGTTACGTTGTTCATGATGCCGTACAGGCGGTTGGGCATCGTGTCGAGGAATACCGGCTCGAACACGCCCGCGAGCGAGCCTATCAGTGCAAACAGCAATGCCGTTCCCGCCAGACCGAACGCAACCGGGTAGCCGGCCAGCAGCACCGCCACGACCACGAAGAACATCAGGAATGCCAGCCAGGTCACGCCGCACCCTCGTCACCGCCCGCTGCACCGAATAGTTCAGCGAGCGAACCCAGCAGGAGCGCAGCGCCCTGAATAATTAACAGCGCTGCCGTAATCGGGATAAAACTTTTTACGATCGCCGGAAACGGAAAAGGTAATCCGCCCGCCTCGATGGAACTCTCCCGAATCGACCAGGATGTCGTCACGTAATCCCAGCTGCTCCAGATCAGAAAGACACAGAACGGTATCAGCAGCAGCAGCGTTCCGGCGATATCGACGATCGCCTTGCGGCGGGCCGACATGCTGCTGTAAAAAATATCCACCCTGACGTGGTCGCCGGCTGCGAACGTATAGGCAGCAGCCAGCATGAAGACAGCTGCGTGCATGAAAGTGACGGATTCCTGCAGCCGGATTGAGCCGCTGGCAAACGAGTACCGGGCGATGACGATGCCGGTCATTACTACCACCATCGCGACGGTGAGCCAGGCGATTACTTCGCCGGTTCTTCGGCTAAAGCCTTGCAGATGGGCGGCGATATGCTTGATGGCGGTCGGCCCCGCCATGCTAGTCGCGCCAGAACGTGCGTGACACCAGCACGAGGACGGTAAATATCTCCAGTCGGCCGAGTAGCATGGCGATAACGCAAACCCATTTCGAGAGATTGCTGAGCGAACCGAAGCCGGTGGCAACGTCGCCGAGACCTGGCCCAAGATTATTCAGCGAGGCGGCGATTGCCGAGAACGCCGTCACCTGGTCGATGCCATCGGCAAGCAATATCATCATCATGATCGCGAAAACCACGACGTAGACCGCGAAAAACCCCCAGACTGATTCGATGACCCGTGGCGATACTGTCTGGCCCCCCAGTTTGACCGGGACCTCCGCATTCGGGTGAACCAGGCGTTTGATTTCCCGCACCCCTTGCCGATAGAGCAGCAGGACACGCATGACCTTGATGCCTCCGCCCGTCGATCCTGCGCACCCGCCTACGAAGCTCGCAAAGATCAAAACGACGGGCAGTGCGCCGGGCCACGCTGAATAATCGGTGGTCGTGAAACCGGTGGTGGTGGCTATGGACACCGCCTGAAACAGACCTTCGCTGACGGTCGCTTCGATGGAGCTGTATTCGCCGGCCAGATACAGATAAGCGACTACGGCGATCGACAGCCCCGCCAGCCCCGACGCGTATGTGCGGAACTCCGAGTCAGCCAGGTAGTTGCTCAGTTTCCCGCTACGTATGGCCAGAAAATGCAGCGAAAAATTTATCCCGGCAATGAACATGAAAACCGTTGCGATGCTGTTAATGAGTCGGCTGTCGAAAAAACCGATGCTGGCATCGTGTGTCGAAAAACCGCCGATGGCTACTGTGCTGAAGGAATGACAGATCGCGTCGAACAGGTTCATTCCGGCATAGTAATAAGCTGCTCCGCAGGCAATCGTCAGACCCAGGTAGATGTACCAGAGCGCCTTGGCTGTTTCCGTAATTCGCGGGGTGAGTTTGGTGTCCTTGACCGGCCCGGCGATTTCCGCGCGATACAGCTGCATACCACCGACCCCGAGCATGGGTAACACGGCGACGGCGAGGACGACGATGCCCATCCCGCCCAGCCACTGCAGCTGCTGCCGATAAAACAGCAGCGATTGCGGCAGGTAATCGAGGCCCGTGAGTACGGTCGCACCGGTCGTAGTCAGTCCGGACATCGATTCGAACATGGCGTCAGTCAGGCTCATGCTTGGCGCTTCCATGAACAGAAACGGCAATGCACCGACACTACCGAGGCCGAACCAGAAGGCGGCGACAATCAGGAAGCCATCGCGCAGGCGTAATTCTTCAGTGTGTTTTCGGGCGGGAAACCAGATAATGAAACCGGTCATCAGCGTGATACCGAAACCCTGCTGAAATGCGTGCAGCGCCCCGTCATGAAAATAAAGCGAGACAGCCATAGGGGGCAGCATCGTGACGCTGAAGATAATCATCAGCAGGCCGGTAATGCGTTGGACGACAGCCAGGCGCATGGTCAGGTCTTAGCGGCCAGCCTGAAACAGGCGCTCCACCTCATCGATGTGGCGCCGGTCGGTCATGAATAGAATCACGTGATCATTCTCCTCAACAATCGTGTCATGGTGCGCCTGCATCACCTTATCGCCGCGCACGATTGCGCTGATACTGGTGCCGGGCGGGAGTTTTACCGCTTCGATTGCTTTGCCGACGACCTTTGATCTGCCAGGTTGCCCATGGGCAATGGCTTCGATTGCTTCTGCACGACCGCGACGCAGCGCATGCACTTTCACCACGTCGCCTTTGCGCACGTGGGCCAGCAGTGAACCGATCGTGACCTGCTGCGGCGATATCGCCACGTCGATATTGCCGCTCTCTACCAGTTCCGCATACGAGGGACGATTGATCAATGCCATGACTTTTTTACAGCCGAGCCGTTTTGCCAACATCGAAGACAGAATATTGGCCTCTTCGGCATTGGTAATCGCGACAAAAATATCCGCGCTGTCGACATTCTCTTCCAGCATCAGCGCTTCGTCGGCGGCATCACCGTTCAGTACGATAGTCCGTGTCAGCATTTCGGAAAGGTACTGAGCGCGTTCCTTTGACCGTTCGATAATTTTTACCTGGTTGGTGGATTCGAGTGCGGCAGCCAGCCGGTAACCAATGTTGCCTCCGCCGGCAATTACGACTTTGCGCACCGGATCCTCGAGCTTGCGCATTTCGCTCATCACCACCCGGATATCCTTGCGGGCCGCAATAAAGAACACTTCGTCATCCTGCTTGACCATCGTGTCGCCATCCGGATTGATCGGATAACCGTTGCGATAAATAGCGGCGACCCGTGCCTCGACGTTCGGCAGATGATCCGTGAGCGCCCGAATCTGCTGACCGACCAACAGGCCCCCTTCGTGCGCGCGCACGCCGACCAGCCGCACCTTGCCGTCTGCGAACTCCAGGACCTGGAATGCACCCGGATAATGAATGAGCTGTTCTATATTTTCGGTAACGAGCTGTTCCGGGCTGATCACGACGTCAACAGGCATATTTTCCTGCTGGAACAAATTCGGTGCGTTGATGTATTCCGGCGCCCGGACTCGCGCAATCTTGGTGGGCGTATCAAATAGCGTGTAGGCAATCTGGCAGGCGACCATGTTGAGTTCATCGCTGTCCGTTAACGCGATAATCATGTCGGCCTTGTTAGCGCCGGCACGATCGAGTACTTCCGGGTAGGCCGCATGCCCTATGACGGTGCGCACATCCAGCCGGTCCTGCAGCTCGCGCAGGGCGCTGGGATTGATGTCCACGATGGTGACCTGGTTAGCCTCTTCCCGAGCCAGCTGGTAGGCGACGTTGGAACCTACCTGTCCGGCTCCGAGGATTAGAATATTCATGAAATAGTTTCTATGTGCTCAGGATAACGTCAGGCAGCGTTTAGTTTACATCAGTTCGAGGTTGGCGTAGGACATTACCAGCCATTTCATGCCGGCCGATTCAAAGTTTACCTGCACCCGGGCATGCGCTCCCGAGCCTTCGTAATTCAGTACGACCCCTTCACCAAACTTGCCGTGTCGCACTCGCTGGCCGAGGCGCACACCGGTTGCTGGCTCGCTGTGAGTTGAGGCCGTACGGCGATAAACAGGTTTGTTAACGCGTATACCGGGCCGGACTTCTTCAATGAACTCCTGCGGAATTTCTGCGAGAAAACGGGAAGCCTGTGCGTAGTTTTCTACGCCGTGCATGCGCCGTTGCTCTGCGTGGCTAAGGTACAGCTGGCTCATGGCTCTCGTCGTACCCACGTAACAAAGCCGGCGCTCTTCTTCGAGGCCGCCCGGATCATTCAGCGAACGTTTATGAGGAAACAGACCTTCCTCCATCCCCGCAATGAACACGAGCGGAAACTCCAGCCCTTTAGCCGAATGCAGGGTCATGAGTTGCACGCAGTCCTCCCATTTGTCCGCCTGACCTTCTCCGGCTTCCAGCGCCGCATGCGCCAGGAACGCTGCCAGCGGCGGCAAGTCATCCTGCTCATCGGGCTCGAAAGACTGGGCCGCATTAATCAATTCTTCGAGGTTCTCGACCCGCGTCTCCCCCTGCTCGCCTTTGTCTTTCCTGAAATGGGCAAGCAGACCGCTGCGTTCGAGCATGTGCTCGACCTGTTCGTGCAGAGGCAGCCCTTCGGTTTCGCGCGCCAGGCCTTCGATCAGACCCAGAAACTGCTGCACAGCTCCGCTGGCCCGCGAGTTGAGTTGCCCGCCCGCAGCGGTGAGCGCGGACTCCCAGAGCGAAATGGCGTTAGCGCGCGCATATTCCCGCACGAGGTCTACCGTGCGAGC
This sequence comes from Gammaproteobacteria bacterium, assembly GCA_037387125.1. GTDB lineage: Bacteria > Pseudomonadota > Gammaproteobacteria > Steroidobacterales. The sequence continues at coordinate 7,268 of JARRLL010000026.1, forward strand.
ACCGATACCGCGGGTAGGCAAATTGACCACGCGTTCGAACGAGGTGTCGTCGGCGCGGTTCTCGAGCAGCCGCAGATAAGCCAGGGCGTCTTTGATCTCGGCACGCTCGAAGAATCGCAGACCACCATATACGCGGTACGGCACCTGTTTCTGGATGAGAATTTCTTCGAAGACCCGTGACTGCGCGTTGGAACGATAAAGCACGGCGCTGTCGGCCCGCAGGTTGCCTTGATTTATCCAGTCCTGAATGCGAGCGACGATGAATTCCGCTTCGTCGCGTTCGTTGTAAGCACTGTATATGCGGATCGGCTCGCCGTCGTTGCCTTCGGTCCACAATTCCTTGCCGAGGCGGTCGGCGTTATTGGCGATGATGGCATTGGCTGCGTTCAGTATCGTCGAGGTCGAGCGATAATTTTGTTCCAGCTTGATCTCTCGAATTGTCGGAAACTCTTTTTTAAGCTGAAACATGTTCTCGACTTTCGCGCCTCGCCAGCGGTAGATCGACTGATCGTCATCACCCACCGCAAACAACACGCCGCTGTCGCCGGCGAGTATCCGCAACCATGCGTACTGGACAGTGTTGGTGTCCTGAAACTCGTCCACCAGCAAATTGCGAAAGCGGCGCTGATAGTGCTTCAGTATGTCCGGGTTCTTTAACCACAACTCGTGCGCGCGCAATAACAGCTCGGCAAAATCGACCAGCCCTTTCTGATCGCAGTTGTCCTGATAAAGCCTGTAGAGCTTTACGAGCTGGGCACGGGTGTGATCGGTGCCTGCGTCGATATGCTCCGGACGCCGCCCTTCGTCTTTCTGGTTGTTAATGAACCATTGCACCTCGCGTGCGACCCACGTTGCCTCATCCAGACCCTGATCCTTGATGAGCCGGCGAATGAGCCGTTGCTGATCCTGCGAGTCGAGTATCTGGAAGCCCGTCGGCAGGCCGGCTTCGGCGGCGTGCCGACGCAGCAGGCGATGCGCCAGGCCATGAAAAGTGCCCACCCACAGGTTGCCGACCGGTATGTCCAGCAGCGCTTCGACCCGGCCGCGCATCTCCGCGGCAGCCTTGTTGGTAAACGTAACCGCCATGATGCCGTGCGGCGAAACGCCTTCCACCTCGACCAGCCAGGCAATTCGGTGCACGAGTACACGGGTTTTACCGCTGCCTGCGCCCGCAACCACCAGCACAGGTTCCTGCGGTGCGGTTACGGCTTCGCGCTGGGCTTCGTTCAGCGGGTCGATTATCGGAGTGACGTCCATGTCTGCAGTCTAACGTTTCCTGAAATTAGCGGGGACAGATCCACGCGTTCATGAGTCTCGGGCCGGGGCCGACAAAGGCTTCAACTTTGCACTGCGCCAACGAAATCAGCGGCAGCACCGGAATGCTGCAGGGTATCGCCCGATCGGGTTCGTCGATACTCAGCGCCAGCCCCGGCGCCTGGGTTTCGATGACGACACTGCCGCGCATTCGGCGTGCGGTTGCGATTTCGAGCACGTAGTCATTCGCCGTTTCGCAGGCCCGCGCAATTCCGGCCTCGTCCAGCTGTTCGCCAAGGCCTGCTATGCGCGCAGCGTGCGCCGGGTCCATGATCGCATAACCACCGATAGTAACGGCTGCGAGAGCCCATGCCAGGGCGCGCTCCCGCGGTGCCGGTGAGTCACTGTTGATTTTTTCCAGCGCCAGTTGCCAGGCGGAATCGCTGACAAAGTTCTCGAGTTCGGGTGCCGACAGCGTTACCAGCAAATCGCTCAGCCGCAGCATGGCGTAAATCGATCCGTTGACGACGGCCTGCTCGTACCATTCGAGCGCCGCCAGGGGATCGCTTTGCAGGCTGTGTTCCGCCAGCGCCTGAAATGCACCGGCATTACCGTTGGCTGCAAGGCGCAACAGATCAGCGTCATCCAGGCCGTCAAGATCATTGAAATCGTCGGCTGCCGGTGCCACCCCACCCAAGCCCGCGGTCCTCTGTCCGGGTGGAAAGCCCTGCAGTTCCAGCCACGCGTCGCGGCTATCAAGCAGCGCCGCTGCGGAGTACCCCTTGTCTGTCAGCCAGGTTGCCAGTTCAGCCCGTGTGCCGATTCGGGTGAGCGTCGAGTCGAAGGTGTCTGCTGCGGGTTCGGTGGGCAAGGCCAGGGGTTCTTGTGGTGCGCGCGCCAGATCGCGCGCCATACTCAGCACGATCCACAGCAGCACGCCGAGCAACGCTGTCGCCATCAGGACCGAGACGGTAAAGCGTGACATCGATAACTCAGGCGCGTGACGCAGCGTTATTCAGGTTGATAACGGTGAGCAGCAATACTGCAGCAATACCGTTATGCGCAGTTGCGACGGCCAGCGGTAAGCCGAACCAGACGGTTGCGAGCCCGAGTGAGACCTGCATAGCCAACGCAATCCACACGGCCAGGCAGGCGCTGCGCAAACGGGCGTCGCCGGGGTTGCGCCAGTAATAAAGTGTTACCAGCACTAAAACCAGCGACACGGTTATGGCGCCCAGGCGGTGAGCAAAATGGATAGCCACCCGCGCCGGCGCTTCCAGAATACCGAATTCGTAGTTGATGCCCAGGCCGCGCCACATGATGAAGCCTTCGCTGAAATCAGCCTGCTCCGGCCACCATTGCCCAAGGCAGGTGGGCAGGTCGGGGCATGCGAGTGCCGCGTAATTTGAGCTTACCCAGCCGCCCAGCGCGATCTGGCAAACGAGCGCGCCGAGCCCAATGATCGCAGGCAGCGGCACATGCGATTCGGCGCCGGTGCCGCAGGCTCGAAGCGCCGGTCTTCAAGCAACAGCCAGAAGAGTAATCCGAGCGTTGTCAGGCCGCCAAGCAGATGGCCCATAACGATCACCGGCTTCAGCAGCAGGGTGACCGTCCACATGCCGAGCAGTCCCTGGAAGATCACGACGCCGAGCGTCAACAAAGGTACAGCAACCGGCTGGCCCGGTTGCCTGCGATTGCGCCAGGCAATCCCTGCGATCAGCACGATGGAAAACCCGAGCGTCGATGCCACATAGCGATGCACCATTTCGTACCAGGCCTTGAGCACTTCGACCGGTCGTTCCGGCCAGTTTTCGCTGGCGGATTCGTCGTCGATAAGCGCAGGTGTCAGCGAGCCATAGCAGCCCGGCCAGTCGGGACATCCGAGCCCTGCATCGTTGAGCCGCACGGCTGCGCCCAGCACCACGACGAAAAGCGCCAGACAGGCGGCGAACCAGACAAGCCTTCGGTACCAGACATCCATGCTCGACCTCTTTATCCAATCTCCGACAGTTGCAGCAGATGACCCAGATCTTTGCGCACGTCGCCTTTATCGGTGCCGGGGGCGTAGCTCATCATAAGATTCCCGAACGGGTCCACTAGGAAAATCTGTCCGTCTTGCCACTCGTCGACTCGTTCATGAATGATTGCTGCCGCCGCCGGGTCGGCGACGATCATCTTTGGGAAAGCCCGTGCATCGAGCGGCACGTTTGCCGCTGCTCCGGCCGGCAAAAAAACGGTCTGTAAGCGCGGCATTTTCGGCCCCAGTGACAGGCGTATCTGGCGAATGTCTTCGAGCGCTGTCATGCACCGGTCATCGCACTGATCATTGGCCAGCACGATAAGGCTCCAGACCTCGGTGAAACTGAACGCACCCTCGCCCGCTGTGAGCGTTTCGTTCGGCAATTGCACCGGCGGCATGATCAGCGTGCCTAGTTGAGTGGTTTCGCTGGGCCGCCATGGGTTGTCGGAAAAATACAGGTAAATCGCCAGGAATATCGGCGCGAAGAAGACCGCGCTGATGAGCAGCAAAGTCAGCCTGCCGCGCGTTTTTTGGTCAGTCATTGTTTTGATCCGTGTAGCGTCCCATGCGTAAATTGTCTTTGTGCTGGCGGTTCCAGCGAAGGTTGAGGATAACGTAGAAGATCAGTGTGAGCAGTGCGAAGGCAAACCACTGAAATGCATAGCCGTAATTTTTTTCGGGCCCTATTTCCAGCGGTTTCCAGTCGCGCGCAAAACCGCCCGGCAGACCTTTGTCGAGCTGCAGCTGATAATCGGGGAGCTCCTCACCCAAAGACTTCGCCAGTTCGTCGCGGGTGGGGTAAAGCATGCGCCGCGGCCACGTCGTCGAAAACTCCTGTGGCATGTCCATGCGCATCCCCGGCACCGGGAAGCGGTTGAGGATCGCCGTGATTGTGCGTTCGCCGTCGTCGATATTCACGGTTGGCAGCTTGCTGCGATCGACATCGGCCGGCACCCAGCCGCGGTTTACCAGCACCGTTTTGCCGCCGGTATAAAAAGGCGTCAGCACCTGGTAGCCGGTGCGGCCGGCCATGACGATATTATCGAGCAGTATGTGCCGCTCGGGATCGAAGCGCCCCGTCAGTTCGAAGCGCCGGAACCTGTAGTCTGCCGCCTCGGCATCGCTGATCAGGTTTTTTACGGTGACTACGATGGACCCGGCGCTGAACGCGGCGATCAGGTCATGTTTCTCGCCGGCCCGCCCCAGCTGCCATAAGCCCGCTGCGATGAACACGGCCAGCAGACTGACCAGCGTCAGCGTGGCAATGGCTGAGCGGATGTACCTTGCTCTCGGATTTACGCCGCTGTAGGGTTGCTTTCCCATGATAGTCAAATACCTGATTGTTGCCGTTATGCTCGCCATCGTGGCGAGTCTTGGATCCGGCCTTTATTTCATGCTGAAAGACAAGGGCGAGTCCAACCGCATGGTCAATTCGCTCACTGTGCGTATTGGCCTGTCCGTTGCCCTGTTCGCCTTGCTATTTGTGGCCTGGTACACGGGGCTAATTCAGCCGCATCCCGTCACACCTCAATAAGGCATCTAAATAAGCGCCGCGAGTTCTGCGCGCAGGGCATTATCGCCGAAACCGCTCGCTGCTGTTACGTTAATCTGGAAATCGGAAAACGCGCTTCGCCGTTTTCGAGTCGCACGCCGATATCCGGCGCCCCCGTCCATGCCTGACCGGTAATCAGTTCGACTGTCACCGGTAGTTTGCCGTTTTCGTTGCGATCCTTTTCCAATTCCAGGCTGACCTGTTGCCAACGCCGCGGCGTCGTAAGTCCGCGCACTCGCCGGCGTGCAAAATTGCTCGCAGCCATCAACCTGAGGTCTCTGACCTGCGTAGCGATATCGCCGTACTGAATCGTCAGCATCTCAACGTCCATTACCGGTTCACGGAAGCCGGCATGCACCAGCATGTCGCCTATGATGTGCATGTCATCGTGGTCGTGAACATGAGGGTATTTATCCACCCTGGCCCAGGCCCGGCGCATTTCTTTCATTGAATCCGGACCCAGCGTGCTGAACAAAAACAATCCGGGTGCCTTCAGCACTCGGCGGACCTCGGCGAAAACAGCCGCGGGGTGATCACACGCGGGCAGCATCAGGTTGGATACGACAATATCGACGCTTGCGTCCGCCAGCGGCAAACGCTCGCCTGCAGCGCAGAGACCGGCTTCGCCGCGTCGGGCAGTGGTGGCCAGCATTGCTTCGGACCGGTCGAGGGCGACCACGAGCGTATCGGGGTAGAGGCGCTGCAAGTGGTCGGTTGCTGCGCCGGTGCCACTGCCCAGGTCCAGAATACTGGTGGGTTGTAGCGTTACGAGTTCGAGGCGTTCAAACAGCCGGGCGCGCACTTCGGCGCACAAAAAATCGGCCGTATCGTAGCCGGACGCAACGCGATCGCAGGCCCTGCGCAATTGAGACTGATCAAGGTCGGGCATGACAAGGTGGTGTCGGTCTGGCCTGCCCTAGTTACAGGCGGCTTTGTCCGCCGGGCAAGGCTCCGGCTCTATGCCCAGCCGCGCCATCAGTTGGCGGTCTTCTTCGGTGCCCGGGTTGTCTGTAGTCAACAGTTTCTCGCCATAGAAAATCGAGTTTGCGCCGGCCAGAAAACACAACGCCTGAGTTTCGTCGCTCATCTCTTCGCGCCCCGCAGACAGACGCACGTGCGACGCCGGCATCAGGATGCGTGCGACCGCGATGGCCCTGACGAAGTCGATCGGGTCGAAGCGTTCGCTGCCACTCAATGGCGTGCCTTCTACCTGCACCAGTTGATTGATCGGCACACTGCCGGGGTGTTCGGGCAGTGTCGCAAGTGTGTGCAGCAGTTCCACTCGGTCGACCTCGGTCTCACCCATACCTACGATACCGCCGCAGCAGACTTTAAGGCCTGCTTCGCGAACCGATTGCAGCGTGTCGAGACGGTGCTTGTAGGTGCGCGTCGTAATGACCTGCCGGTAGTAATTTTCCGAGGTATCGAGATTGTGGTTGTAGTAATCGAGGCCCGCTTCCTTGAGTTGCTGTGCCTGGTCCGGTGCCAGCATGCCGAGGGTTGCGCAGGTCTCCATGCCCAGGTCACTGACGGCCTTCACCATCGCGACGATTTTTTCCATCTGCTTGGGCTTGGGTGAACGCCAGGCTGCGCCCATGCAAAACCGGGTCGCGCCGTTTGCCTGCGCGGCCCGCGCATTCGCCAGCACTTCGTCCAGTGCAAGCAGCGGTTCATCTGCGACGCCCGCCTCGTAACGAATGCTTTGCGGGCAATAGCCGCAGTCTTCGGGGCAGCCACCGGTTTTTACACTGAGCAGGGTGCTGATCTGGATCTGGTTCGGGTCGAAGTGTTTACGGTGCACCGTTTGAGCCGTGTACAGCAAGTCAGCGAACGGGGCTTGGTATAGCGCCGCAACTTCCGTGACGGTCCAGTCGTTGCGTGCCACGCCGGTCGCTGCCGCCGCCAGGGTTTGTGCCGTCAAGGTGCGGTCTGCCGCGGTTGCCTGATGATTGCCATCCATTCGTCGTTACTCTGCTGTGTTTTGGCCCTGTTGCGGGCATTTCCCATGCGCAACACTATTTAGCGTGCTCTACACGGACGGGAAGTATCAGAATGCCGCCCGGGCCTGTCAACCACGAGCCGCGCCGATGGTTGACAGCCTGCTTGCGTGGTTGGCGCCCCGGCGGTGCCTGTTATGCCGGGAACCCGCGCAGGGCCTCGATATTTGCGCTGCCTGCATGGATGATCTGCCGTGGCTCGGCCACGGCTGCCGGCATTGCGGTCTGGCGCTGGCGGATTCGGGTAGTGACCGATGCGCCGCGTGCGCCGCATCGGCCGGGGCCGAGTTACCGGACCGGCTGCTTGCGGCCCTCGCCTATGAATTTCCCGTCGACCGGCTGGTTGCCGGACTCAAATATTCGCGCCGGCTGGTCTGCGGGCGCTTGCTCGGTGACCTGCTGGCCATTCGCATTCACGAGGAGCGAGCCCGGCCAGGCTTCAGGCTGCCTGAGATTCTGCTGCCCGTGCCACTGCATCCCTGGCGGCTCTTGGGGCGGGGTTTCAATCAGGCGACGGAGATCGCCCGCGTCGTCGCGGCCGAGCACAGGTTGCGCCTGGCGCCTGACAAAGCGCGCCGGGTCCGCAACACGCCCCGGCAGACCGAACTCAGCCGTAAGGCACGGCTTACTAATATGCGGGGTGCCTTTAGCATCACTGCCGGCCTGGCCGATTCGCGCGTGGCGATCATCGATGATGTCGTAACGTCGGCAGCAACGACGCGCGAACTGACCCGTCAATTGCGCGCGGCCGGCGCGGCCGAAATTCAGGTGTGGTCAGTCGCCCGGACGACGAGCTGAGCGCTAGCTGCTTACCGGCTCGAAAATATAAGCAAGCGCGATGCCGATAAAAATGGTCATGCCGATATGGCGATTGTGCAGAAATGCGTGAAAGCAATCGTCCGGGTTGCGGTTTCGAATCAGGGCGTACTGATACAACATCAGTAATGCGCTGACCAGCACGCTAAGGCGATACCACATGCCAAGCTGCGCAACTTCGCCGATCAGAAACAGCGCTATCAGCATGGTGACTTGCAGCAGACTGATGATGAATACATCTGCCTGGCCGAACAGAATTGCGGTGGACCGCACTCCGAGCTTGCGGTCGTCTGCCGGTGTGCGCTGCAAACGCCATCGGAATGCCCCACGCGAACGCTGCGCCCAGCACCAGTTGGGGGGCTGCAAAGAACCGCTTGCAAAAGGGGTAAACAACGGTGAGTGCGGCCGCACCTATCGCCAGTAGTTGTGTGGTGCGGTTGAGTGTGAGCACCAGCCCGAGCGCAATCAGTCCAAGCAAAGCAAACAGAACAAGCGCTTCGACAGCATCGATATCGCCTCGGGCGAGCGGCCGACTTGCCGTCCGCCGCACCTGCGCATCTATTTTTCGGTCTGCGTAGTCATTGATGACGCAGCCGGCACTGCGCATGACGATCACGCCAAACACGAACGCGGTAAAAACCCACGGGTCGGGTTGGCCCTCTGCCGAAATCCATACGCCCCATAAAGTCGGCCAGAGCAACAACCAGATGCCGATCGGTTTATCGAGACGCATCAGGCGCGCATACTGCCCGAACTGCGTCTGCAGTTCGGTGATCAGTTCGCTTGGAACTCTCGGTGCCGGGGCTTTCATCAGGTGTTAGCTCAGTCCGGTTAAGCCAGGTTACGCGACGTAAATTGAGCCGCTAAGCGCAATTACTGTGCCTTAGTTAATCGCCAGGGTGCAACGGCTTCAGGTCGAGGGAATTGATTCCCGGCAGAAAAACTTCGGTGACAGTGATCGTTTCCGGCCCGATGCTAAATATCGAACGACGTGCCCAGTAGCTTTCGTTAGTCGTTGCCGCGATGTTTGCCGGCAATGACTCGGCTGTCACCAGGGCGTATTCAAACCCACTGCGGCTGACGTCGGGGCGGTTTTCGAGTGCCTGCCCAAGGGGTTCCGCACCCAGTGTGTCCAGCCAGGGGTGAGCTCTGGAAGTGGCGGGCGGTATGGCTGTTTCTGCATAAATGCAGGCTTTGTTGTCACACCAGATTACGACGCGCCTGAGTGCCGTACCGACAGGGTTTTCTCCCAGGCTATCCGTCAGGCCCGGCGCGTCAGGCAGCACCTGGACACGAAAACCGGTCGGGCTTAATTGCTTGAGCCGGGCCGTCAGCCATCCGCCGCCGGTCAGCCACAACTTCAACCCGGATTCCGGTTGCTGGCCGGGCCAATCCGGCTTAGCTAACCAGCGCAAGGCATGGTCTGTATGAGGCTGGCGTGCGGACATCAGTTGCGGGATCCTTGTTATTAGCCTGGGTTTTTCGCCCTGGTTGCTTGCGGCCGATTCTAGCTGATTGCCGGCTACCTTATATAAGTGTTGCCCGGTCAGGCTTAAACGTTTCCATACTGGTCGGCGCTGCCGATCCAGCGTCGAACAATGCGGTCAACGACAGCCGGGTGTTCGTTTAGCAGCAGCTCCGCGATTTCTTGCACGTCGGGTAACAAACTAGCGTCGCGCATAATATTCGCGACCCGCAATTGCATCAAGCCGGTTTGCCGTTTGCCAAGGACTTCACCCGGGCCGCGAAGTTCCAGGTCTTTCTGCGCCACCAGGAAACCGTCGCCGGTTTTGCGCAGGACTCCGAGTCGTTCGCGGGCGAGCATCGAGAGCGGGCTGCGGTAAATCAATACGCAGGCACTTTGTTGCTTGCCGCGCCCTACTCTGCCGCGCAACTGATGGAGCTGCGCAAGACCCATGCGTTCCGAATTCTCGATGATCATCAACGTAGCCTCGGGTACGTCCACTCCCACCTCGATGACGGTGGTCGCTACGAGCACCTGGGTTTGCCCGGCTGAAAATGCTGCCATGGCGCGCTCTTTTTCTTCATTGCGCATGCGTCCGTGAATCAGCCCGACGGTAATTCCCGGTAGCGCCTCGGTCAGCATACTGTGGGTGGCTTCAGCATTCTGGTAATCCAGCGCCTCGGACTCTTCGATCAGCGGGCACACCCAGTAGGCGCGCTGGCCCGACAGGCATGCGTCGCGCACTCGGCTGACGACCTCACCGCGACGACTTTCCGATATTGCGACGGTGTTGATTGTCTGACGCCCGGGCGGCATTTCACGAATCACGGAAACGTCGAGGTCGGCATACATGGTCATGGCGAGCGTGCGCGGTATCGGTGTCGCAGTCATTACGAGCTGATGCGGTCGCTGCGCGCCACTTGCACCTTTTTCCATCAGGCTCAGCCGCTGGTGCACGCCGAACCGGTGTTGCTCATCGACGATTACCAGGCCGAGGCGCGCATATTCCACCCCCTCCTGAAACAAGGCATGGGTGCCGACGATGAGCTGGGCTTCTCCGGCCGCGATCGCGGCCAGCGTCTGCTCACGCGCCGAACCCTTTAGCGCGCCCGACAGCCATGCCAGATTGATTCCGAGGGGCTTGAGCCACTTGGCCATATTGTCCCGGTGCTGCTCTGCCAGCAGCTCCGTCGGCGCCATGATCGCAGCCTGATGACCCGCGCCAACCGCGTGCAGTGCAGCTGCCGCCGCCACGACCGTTTTGCCGCAACCGACATCGCCTTGCAACAGGCGCATCATCGGGTGTGTGTTGTCGAGGTCTGCGCGAATGGTCTCCAGCGCAGAACGCTGGTCTCCCGTCAGGCTAAACCCGAGCCGGCCGAGAAAATCATCGACGAGTGAACCGTCAGAGCGGAGTGCATCAGCCGTCAGTTCCTCTGATCTCTTACGCAACTTGCGCAGACTCAGGTGGTGGGCGAGCAGCTCCTCGAGCGCCAGCCGCTGCTGGCAGGGGTGGATGCCGGCATCCAGTTCGTCGAGCTGCGCATTCGGCGGTGGCCTGTGCAGATATTCGACGGCCGTGGATAAGGACGGCAACTCGTAACGGGCGGAAACTTCCGCCGGCAGCCAGTCATGCAGGGCCTCTCCGCTGGCGTTGAGCACCTGCGCAATCAGGTTACGTAACCGTCCTTGCTGGACGCCTTCGGTTCCCGGGTAAACGGGCGTCAGGTTTTCTTCCAGCTTGTCGGTGCCCGCGGCGGCCAGCACTCGGTACTCCGGATGAATGATCTCGAGTCCGCCCGGTCCTTTGCGCACTTCTCCGTAGGCGCGGATGCGTTTGCCGCGAGCCAGGCCTTGTTGCTGAGCACGGGAAAAAAAGAAAAACCTTAAAGTCAGCACGCCGGTGCCGTCGGAAATTTTGCACAACAGACTGCGTCGTCTTCGATAGACGATTTCTGTCAGCTCGATTTCTCCTTCTACGACGACGCGCTGGCCGGGCAGTAAGCTGCCTACAGGCATCAGCTTCGTGCGATCCTCATAACGCAGAGGCAAGATAAACAGCAAGTCTTCCGGCGAGTGCACCCCCAGCCGCGCAAGCTTTTCAGCCAGCGCGGGGCCAACGCCTTTCAGGTCGGTAAGCTGGCTCGCGGATGACGCAGCAACGGTTGCGCGCGCATGGCTTTGAACATTCTTTGTCACATCGAGAGAATGGCGTCTGCCTCGACTTCGGCGCCTTTAGGCAGACCGGCCACCTCAACCGCCGCGCGTGCCGGGTAGGGTTGCGTGAAATAATCCGCCATAACCTCGTTGACTCGGGCGAAGTTAGCGAGATCGGTCAGGAACACGGTGACCTTCAGGGCCTTGCCGAGATCGCTGCCGGATGCTTCCGCAACGGCACGGAGGTTTTCGAAAACCTGCACGATCTGTGCATCGATTCCCTGCACCAGTTCTCCGCTTGCCGGGTCTAGCGGAATCTGGCCGGACACGTATACCGTTTGCCCATGCCTGATGGCTTGCGAGTAAGTGCCTATAGCGGCGGGAGCCTTGCTGGTATTAATGGCTTCTTTCATGCGTGTTCCTTAAATAACGGGCTTACAAAGATTATGCGCAAGAGCGCGATACGCGTTTTACAGCGCTCATGTTGCGGATGCGTCGCATGACCCGGGCGAGATGGGTGCGGTCGTGCACGAGTATCAGGAAGACCATTTCGGCGAAATCGTCATCGTCTTCACTAACCGAGACCTGTTCGATGTTGGAGCCGGCTTCGGCAATTCGCAGCGCGACTTCCGCCAGTGATCCCGGTCGGTTTGCCATCTCCACCCGCAACTCTACCGAAAAGTCGCGGTCTATTTTTTGCTCCCAGTTGACTGCCACCCATTTACCGGGATGTTTGCTGAATTGCTGCAGGTTGCCGCAATTGTTGCGGTGAATGACGACACCACGCCCGGAGCTGAGGTAACCCATTATTTCGTCACCGGGTATCGGGTGGCAGCAGCGGGCGTATGTGAGCACCAGCCCCTCGGTGCCCGCTATTGTAATTTTGGCCTGCTGCCGCGCATCCTGCAGATCGTTGCCCGAGTCCTGCAAGAGGAGTTGCGCGACTACGGGCGCGAGGCGATTGCCAAGGCCCAGCTCTTCATAGAGGTCTACGTTTTTCGACAGGCCGAAATCCGCCAGCAACTGGTTCATTCGCGAGCGGGCTATGCTTCTGATGTTGGTGCCCTGCGCGCGCAGCGCCTGCACCAGCAGCCGACGCCCCAGTTCAATGGCCTCGTCGCGGCGGAGGTTCTTCAGGTATTGGCGAATGCTGTGCCTGGCTTTTGCAGTGACGACAAAATTAACCCAGGTCGGATTCGGATGGGCGCGCCGCGAGGTGATGATCTGGACGGTCTGCCCATTCTTAAGTGGCGTCCGCAGCGGGACCAGGTGCCGGTCGATTTTCGCCGATACGCAGCGATTGCCGACGTCCGTGTGGATCGCGTAGGCAAAATCGACGCAGGTTGAACCGCGCGGCAGGCGAAAAATCTCTCCCTTCGGAGTGAACACGTAAACCTTGTCCGGAAACAGGTCGACTTTGACGTTCTCCATGAACTCTTCGGAATCCGCCGTGGTCTGCATCTCGCTGATGGATGCCAGCCACTCACGTGCTTTGATTTGCGGTGAAACGACGCTGGGGTCCGCTGCCTTGTAATTGAAGTGCGCAGCAACGCCGCTTTCAGCTACCGCATGCATGCCGTGCGTACGAATCTGAGCCTCGATAGGGATACCGTTCGGGCCGAACAGCGTCGTATGCAGTGACTGGTAGCCATTCACACGGGGGATAGCAATGTAGTCCTTAAATCGTCCGGGCATCGGTTTATACAGCTGATGAACGACACCCAGTGCGCGATAACACTCGTCGACGCTATCGACGACGATTCGCATGCCAAAGACATCGACGATTTCGTTTAGCGGAAGTTTCTTGCGCAGCATTTTTCGGTAAATGCTGTACAGCCGTTTTTTGCGCCCCTGAATGCTCGCCTGGATACCGGCGTCACGGAGGTTCTTGCGTGTTCTTTCCGTAATTCGCCTGAGGATCTGGCGCTGATTGCCGGTTGCTTTGCGAAGAGTATTGTCTAAAACCCTCGCCCTGTAGGGGTAAGCGTTTCGAAAACCGAGCTCTTCGAGTTCAACCTTGAGCCAGTTAATGCCAAGCCGGTTTGCAATCGGCGAATAAATTTCCAGCGTTTCACGCGCAATCCGCGCGCGCTTCTCGGCGCCCAGCGGACCGAGTGTCCGCATGTTATGCAGGCGGTCGGCGAGCTTGACCAGGATCACGCGAATATCCTCGACCATCGCCAGCATCATTTTCCGGAAACTTTCCACCTGGGCCTCGCCCCGATTGGTGAAGCTCAGTTGGTCGAGTTTGCTGACACCGTCGACGATATTGGCGACATCGTCGCCGAACTCCTCGCGTATTTGCCGGGCACCCATCGGCGTGTCTTCTATGACGTCATGCAAAATGGCGGCACAGATGCTTTCGACATCGAGTTTCATGTCAGCCACGATCGATGCAACGGCCACGGGGTGGGTGATGTACGGATGACCGGACGCCCTCGTCTGGCCGCTGTGGGCCCGGGCGCCAAACTCGAAGGCGCGTTCCACCTTGGCCCGCTGTTCGGCCGAGAGATAGCCGAGCTTGGCATTCAGACGACGGAACCCGACGCCCCGCAAAGTGGGCGGTAATTTATCGCGCAGGGTTGCAGCGTATTCCATGTGCGGGCCGGTGTTATCTTCAAGTGTCACCGCCGACGGCGGCGTTTTGAACCAGTATAAAGGAATGTGGGCGATGCGACCCCAGTTGCGTTGCCAGTAAGCGACCGCAATAAAAAACGCGAGCGGCCTGAGGGCCTGCTCGCGTTACATAACCCGGGCGCGCGGCGCTGGCGCGCCGGCGTCGTTAGATGTTCCGTTCGGACTCGTCGATTTCGTCGTCCAGTGCCGCTGCAGCATTGGTGGCGGAGCCGTCATCGCCTTCGCTGGCGGCGCCCTGCTCGCTTTCCGGAGCAACCATGGCGTTGGCAAATTCGGCGGCTATCTCATCCGTCAGCGCATCCGTTTTTGGCTCGTCTTCGCTTTCAGCAGCGGCTTTCGGTGCTGCAGCTGCTAATGGTTTGGCGGGCGCAGCGGGTCTGGCTAAAGAAGCTGACTCCATGCCGGGCACGGGCGTGCTGGCAAGCAGCTCTTCGGCCTCGGCGCTGCTCAGGATGTCGTCCTCTGGCTGGCCCATTTCAGCGAGAATTTCCTCGTTAATCAGGCCTGCGGCTATTTCGCGCAGGGCGACCACCGTCGGCTTGTCGTTCTCCAGCTCTACGAGCGGGTCGGCGCCATTTGCTAATCGGCGCGCGCGCTTGGCGGCGACCATGACGAGATCGAACTGGTTGTCGATCTTGCTCAGACAATCTTCAACGGTAATTCTGGCCATTTTGGTGCTCTACTAAATAAACAGGTATTAGCCCGGAGGTTCCGGGGTTTCGGTTCCGGGGGGTGCGCAAGGGTACAGATTCGGGCCCCCGCTTGCAATGCCCTCAGCCGCAGCGGGCTCAGCTCTGCTGCAGGATAGCATCGACCCTGGCGCCGAGTTCGGGACTGGATGTGTCGTTGTTTTCGCCGCCGCCCCCGACGATTTTCGCAAGCTCCGCGAGCGCAACGTCCAGGTCATCGTTGATGACCGCGAAATCGAATTCCCGCCAGTGGGACATGTCATCGACGGCATCCCTGAAACGCCGTTCGATCACCTCGGGGCTGTCGGTGCCGCGCCCGGTCAGTCGTGCCTTGAGCTCGGTTAGTGACGGCGGCAAAATAAAGACGGAGCGACAGTCGGGCATATGACCGCGCACCTGCTGTGCGCCCTGCCAGTCGATTTCCAGAACGACATTACTGCCTTCGTTGAGCATGCTTTCGACCAGGTTTTTCGATGTCCCGTAGCGATAGTCGAACACCAGCGCATGCTCCAGAAAATCGCCTGCATCGACCATTGCCTGGAATGCGTCGTCACTGACAAAAAAATAGTCCTTGCCGTCCGTTTCCGTATGGCGCTTAGGTCGGGTTGTATACGACACAGAAAACCGCATCGAGTCGTTGGTTGCCATCAGCTTGTGCACGAGTGTCGTTTTGCCCGCGCCGGATGGCGCAGCAACGACAAAAAGCAGGCCACGTTTAGTTTTGCTGTCAGTCACGCGGGCGATTTTGCGGGAATTAATTCGTGATTGGAACGTTTGGGCAGCCTGCAGCACGATGCAATGCCCGGCTTGCGTGCCGGCTTATTCGACATTTTGTATCTGCTCGCGTAACTGTTCGATAAGGACTTTGAGATCTACGGCGGCCTTAGTCGTTTCAGCATCCGCTGATTTCGAGCCAAGTGTATTCGCCTCGCGGTTCAGTTCCTGCATCAGGAAATCCAGCCGACGGCCAACCACTTCGTCCATTGCGAAGGCGGCGCGTATTTCCTCCACGTGTGCATCGAGCCGGTCGAGCTCTTCCGCTACGTCCAGTTTCTGTGCCAGCAGAACCAGTTCCTGCTCGAGCCGTTCCGCGTCGACCCTGACTTCCAGCGCCTGTGCCCGTTCGTTGATGCGCTGGCGCAGGGCCGCGAGCACTTCCGGCATGCGCGCACGAACCTGCTCGGCGAGCACACCGATTTGGGCGATCCGCTCCTCGAGCAAGCTGTGGATGCGCGCGCCTTCTCTGGCGCGGGCTTCACAAAGTGAGTCCAGGGTCTGATCGAGCAGCTTGCGGGCGGGTTCGAACAGGTCGCTCGTGTCTATAGTGCTTTCGTTAACCACGCCGGGCCAGCGCATGATGTCTAGCGCCGAGAATTCTTCGGGGTCGTCGATCCGTTGCGCCAGGCGCTCCGCTTTCTCGATGAGCTCCAGGGCTAACGGCTCATTGATTTCCAGGCTGGCACCGGCCGCCATGGAGGGCCTGAACTGCAGTGAAGCATCAAGTTTGCCGCGGCGAAGTTTGCTTGCTGCAAGGTCGCGCAGCTCCGTCTCGATTGCACGAAAGCCATCGGGCAATTTGAACTGAGTTTCAAAATACCGGTGATTTACGGAGCGCAACTCCCAGAACAGTTCGCCCTGATCCGTGCTGCATTCGCCGCTCGCGAAACCGGTCATGCTTTTAATCATCGGATTCCTCCGCCGTGTTCACCGCTGCAGCCGATTGCAGTGGCAGGCCATAATTATGCTTTCGTTTTGTGATGCGGTCAGGTGCGCCTGCAGCTCGCAGGAACTACACTTTGCCGCTTGAGTGATTGTATTGTAGTGCCCGGTTCCTCCCGTGGATACCGGACAAGTCCGAGGATTAAGTGACAGCGTGGTGGGTGAAGTAGCAGAAATCAGTCTCCTGGGTAATCGACAGGAAAATCAGGATCGCGTCAAAGTCGTTGTCGCTGATGACACCGTCTTGCTGATTGCGATCGATGGCATGGGTGGCCACGCGAATGGTGCGCGGGCAGCCGAGCTTGCCGTCGAGAGCATCGAGCAAGCTTTTTTGCGCGAAACGCACCCGCTGTTCGATCCGCAGGGGTTTCTGCACCGGGCCATCGGCCGGGCGCACGCGGCCGTTGTCGAGTTGGGCGCCGGGATTTCGGTCGAGAAACGCCCGCGCGCAACCTGCGCGTTGTGCCTGGTTCAGGATGGCATGACCTACTGGGGTCATGTCGGTGACAGCCGCGTGTACCACTTGCGCGGACAACGCGTCAAAGAACGAACCCGTGACCATAGTCACGTCGAAGTGCTGATGTATGACGGCGTGATTACAGCCGAAGAGAGCGCCAGCCACCCCATGCGCAATTACGTGGAATGCTGCCTCGGTGGCGACTCGGAGTTACCGCGCATGAGCATTACCCGCAGCAAGCCACTCGAATCCCGGGATGTGCTGCTGGTTTGCAGCGATGGTTTCTGGTCGCCGTTGCCCGAAAATCAGCTTGCCCGTCTGGGCACGGCCGATGGACCGCTGAACAAACAGCTGCAGACGCTGGCCGGTCTTGCGACTCGCGCCGCCGCACCGCATAGTGACAATACGTCGGCGGCGGCGATGAGCTACATCGACGCTTCGTCCGTTTAAGCAACCACTAAGGATCAGCATGACCAATCGACCAAGCGGCCGGGCTCCGGCCGAGCTGCGGGAAATTTCATTTATCACTGACTACACGTGCCACGCGGCGGGTTCGGTGTTGGCCACCTTTGGTGACACGCGCGTGATTTGTACGGCCAGCGTTGAAGATATCGTGCCGCATTTTCTGCGCGGCAAGGGCAGCGGGTGGATTACGGGCGAGTACGGCATGTTGCCCGGCGCGACCCATACGCGCAGCCGGCGCGAAGCGGCGAAAGGAAAGCAAAGCGGGCGCACGCAGGAAATTCAGCGACTGATCGGGCGGTCACTGCGGGCAGCGGCGAATCTTGCTTTGCTGGATGGTTACACGATTACGCTTGATTGCGACGTGTTGCAGGCCGATGGTGGCACCCGCACGGCGTCTATCTCCGGTGCGTGGGTAGCATTGGTGATGGCCGTGGAACGCTTACTGGCCGGAAGAAAGCTTAAGGGCAACCCTTTGCACGGCCAGATAGCCGCGATCTCGGTGGGTATTTTCGATGGCGTACCGGTGCTGGACCTGGACTACGCGGAAGATTCGAGTGCTGAAACTGACATGAACGTCGTGATGAACGAAGCCGGTGGTTTTATCGAAGTTCAGGGGACGGCCGAAGGTCATGCCTTTCGCCGTGACGAGCTGGATACCATGCTGAACCTTGCGGCAGCGGGCATGCAGGAAATTGTCGCCGCCCAGAATGCTGCCCTCGAGCGCTGGCGGCAGACGCAATAAGCGCAAAGATGCCAAGACCTCAACGTATCGTTTTTGCCAGCGGCAATGCCGGTAAGGCCCGCGAAATCAGAGCCTTGTTTGCCGAGCTTTATGGCGACGCAGTCGAATTGGTGTTGCAGGGTGACCTGGGGATTGAATCAGTCGAGGAAACGGGCACCACTTTTTTGGAAAACGCTTTGCTGAAGGCCCGCCATGCGGCAGCGGCCAGCGGCCTGCCTGCGCTTGCCGATGACTCGGGTATAGAGGTCGACGCACTGGACGGTGCGCCCGGCGTTTATTCAGCGCGCTTCGCCGGTGTCGACGCGACGGACCTGGATAACGTGGCCAGGCTTTTGGATGAGCTGCGGGACGTCGACGACGCAGATCGAAGTGCGCGTTTTCGTTGCGTGCTTGCTTTCGTGCGCAGCGCGGCGGATTCTTCGCCGCTTATTGCCGAAGGTGCCTGGGAGGGAACGATCGCCCGGGCACCGGCAGGTGACGGCGGGTTTGGA
Source organism: Gammaproteobacteria bacterium (assembly GCA_037387125.1). Lineage (GTDB taxonomy): Bacteria > Pseudomonadota > Gammaproteobacteria > Steroidobacterales. The sequence goes on from JARRLL010000026.1 coordinate 25,729, forward strand.
TATGACCCCGTGTTTATCGACAATGCCAGTGGCCTGCGTGCCGCCGAACTGCCGCCGGCAACCAAGAACGCGCGCAGCCATCGTGGTCATGCCCTGCGAGCCCTGCGTGGTTTATTGCCGGCAGAAAGGTTCTGACAGAAGTTGCCGGCTTAATCGGTTAACCAGCGTATGCAGGAATCGTTGCCACTCAGTCTCTATGTCCACTTTCCGTGGTGTGTTGCCAAATGCCCCTACTGCGATTTCAACTCGCACAGCGTTAAGGGCGAACTGCCCGCGCGCGAATATGTCGATGCTCTCATCGCCGAACTTGAAGTTGCAGCAGCCGTGCTTGAAGACCGCTGCGTCAGTTCGGTCTTCCTCGGTGGCGGCACGCCGAGCCTGTTCCCGCCAGAAGAAATTGCGAGGCTCATGGCAACTGCCGGCAGATATCTGCAGCTCGCGCCGGATACGGAGGTCACCATGGAAGCCAACCCGGGTGCAGTCGAGCATGGGGCTTTCAGTGGTTACCGGCAGGCCGGCGTTAATCGTCTCTCGCTGGGCGTGCAAAGTTTTAACGACGCCAAATTAAGGTCGCTAGGCCGAATTCATGACAGCGAGGCGGCCGCGCATGCCTTTCGCGAGGCCCGCACGGCCGGGTTTACGAATATTAATCTGGACCTGATGTATGCCTTGCCGGACCAGACGCCGGCAGAGGCCTTGGCTGACGTCAGTGCAGCCCTGGCGCTTGCGCCGGAACATATTTCCTACTATCACCTCACGCTCGAACCGAACACGATCTTCTATAGCCGGCCACCGCGGCTGCCGGATCAGGACGCGGCCTGGGAGATTCAGGCGCGCGCAGCGGAAATGCTGTCGAGCGCCGGGTATGCCAATTACGAAGTCTCGGCCTGGGCACGGCAGGAACAAATGTGCCGCCACAACCTCAACTACTGGCAGTTCGGCGACTATCTTGGCATAGGGGCCGGCGCACACGGTAAATTGACGAGCCGGACTGGCCGAGTGGCGCGCGAAAAAAGAGCAGCGCATCCGCGAGAGTACCTGCGCAGGCTTCAGTCGAGCGCTTTTCCTGGCGACCGGCACGAGGTGCAAGCCAAGGATTTGCTGTTCGAGTTTATGCTCAACGCGCTGCGTCTCAGGGCCGGCTTTACGCTGAGCCTGTTCGAACAACGCACGGGGCTGCCTGCTGACACTTTGCGACCCTGGCTGCAGAAAGCAGCTGCAAAACAATTGCTTGTCGAAGGTCCGGCCGGACACTGGCAGGCGAGCGACCGCGGCTGGCGTTTTCTGGATGACTTGCAGGGCATGTTTCTGCCCGAGGATCAGGATTCGACAGGGGCCGAGCGCGGCGTCATTTAACAAATGTCAGTTTTTCCGACAGTCGATCGATTTAGACCATGTCCGTTTTATGCACAGCCGGCAAGCCGCTCAGCGAAATCATGGGATTATGACCGTCAAGCTGACATGCCGCCCCGCAAAAGGGCTGTAAGGCACTGATAAAGTTAACCTTTTATCCTTTGGCAATTTATTGCTCAAACTAAAGCTTTTGTAATGCTTTCGGGCTGTTACGCACCCGTAACAGTTGTCATCCACAGACTTATCCACAGATTCTGTGGATAATGCCGAATAGAAGCCCGCGCCGGCCCTATCCCCTTGTTTTGCCATGCCCAACCCGCTATCCTTCCGCGCCCGTCTGGCCCCGGCCATCACAAATCGAACAAATTATTTTGCGGCCCGATCCGCAGGTAGCGAACAATGAAAGCAGAAATACATCCCGATTATCAGGAGATCAAAGTTACCTGCAGTTGCGGTAACGAATTCGCCACGCGCTCCACGATTAAAGACGAGTTGCATATCGAGGTCTGTTCTTCCTGCCATCCCTTTTATACCGGTAAGCAGAAGATTCTGGATACGGCCGGTCGCGTCGATAAATTCCGCCGCAAGTACGGAATGTAAGCAGGCTGGCCATAGTGGTCGGCGCCTGACTATCGGCAATTACGCATGTAGCGCAAGTGCACGAAGGCCGCCTGTGCTCTATAATGCAGTCGGCTGAAGTGGTTGGAACCGACAGCTTGGTCCGGGGCAAAAATTGCGAGCCGGACACTGGTAAAGCTGGCGACGCCATTGGACCGTATCCTCGCTCCGGCGGGCATGAACAGAAGAGATTTCTGTTGCCGGCCAAGATAGCTGACCCATTTTCGACTGTGATAACGATTGATTATTCCGGGGCTTCGCGCGGAGCCGCTGTGAAATCGGGCGGCCAAAGAGGTTCCGCAGCGAGAACGAATAACAAGGCGAATTAAGACATATGAGCGAAAAGACTTTCACACTGACGGACAATCAAACTGGCGAGACGGCAGAACTGCAAGGTTACTCCGGGACCCTCGGCCCCGATGTAATAGACGTTCGGAGTCTCTACGGCCAGAAAGGTAAATTCACCTTTGATCCCGGATTTGCCTCCACCGCCAGTTGCGAAAGTTCGATTACCTTCATCGATGGCGAAGAAGGCATTCTGTTGTATCGCGGCTACCCCGTAGAACAGCTCGCTGCGAAAAGTTCGTTCATCGAAGTGTGTTACCTGTTGCTCTATGGCGAACTGCCGACGAAGCAGCAGCTGGAAGATTTCGACAACAGCATTCGTACCCATACGATGATCAATGAAACCATGTTGAGACTGTTCAACGGGTTTCACCATGATGCGCACCCGATGGCCATGGTTTCCGGTGTGGTCGGCTCGATGTCGGCTTTCTATCACGAGACGATGGATATCAAGAACGCGCGGCATCGGGAAATTTTCTCGCACCGAATTGTTGCCAAGTTGCCCACCATCGCAGCGGCGGCCTACAAGCACACGCTCGGCCAGCCGTTCATGTATCCCCGCAACGACCGGGATTATTCAAGCAACTTGCTGACCATGTTTTTCGGCGTGCCCGCGGAAGAATATGAAATCGACCCGGTCGCAGCTGAAGCAATCGATCTGCTGCTTATTCTGCATGCGGATCACGAACAGAATTGTTCGACCTCTACTGTCAGACTCGCCGGCAGCTCGGGCGCGAACCCTTATTCGGCGATCGCGGCCGGTATTTCAGCCCTTTGGGGCCCGGCTCACGGCGGAGCTAACGAAGCGGTGCTGAACATGCTGTCGAAAATTGGCAGCGTTGCGAACATCGAAAAATATGTCGCAAAAGCCAAAGACAAGGAAGACCCTTTCCGTCTGATGGGTTTCGGGCATCGCGTCTACAAGAATTTCGATCCGCGCGCGACGATTATTCGTGACATGTGCCACAAGGTGCTGGGCAAGCTCGGTCGCGACGATGATCCTCTATTCGAGCTCGCCCTCGAGCTGGAACAGGTTGCGCTCCGCGACGAATATTTCGTGGAGAAGAAACTGTACCCCAATGTCGATTTCTACTCGGGCATTATTTACCGGGCACTGGGCATCGATCCTTCGATGTTTACCGTGATGTTTGCGATCGCGCGCACGGTAGGCTGGGTTAGCCACTGGCAGGAAATGATCACCGACCCGGCGCACCGCATCGGTCGCCCGCGGCAGTTGTATGTCGGGCCGGCCAACCGCGACTACGTCAATATCGATAAGCGCTAGACCGCGCTCATTATCCCTCGGCCGCACCGCGCCTGACCTCGGACGAGAATCCGCCGCAGGCCGGTTGCCAGTCCTGGCGTTTCCGGCCGTTTCTGCAAGCCTAGGTATCGTCGGCCAGCATCTCGACGTCGCGGAGTTTCGCGCGCTTCATGGGTCGCCCGTCGAGCGGACTCAAGGGCGCGTGCGCCTTGCGGCGCTCCGGGAACACGGTTGCTTCTACGGCGAAATCGTCCGCATAAAAACGGTAACCGGGAAACTGTTCGACCAGATCGCGTTGAATTTTCAGGCGCTGTGCCACAGAACTGTAGCGAACCCCGCAGGCGGATAACTGGATGGCGACATTTTCCGAGGGATCACTGAACAGATGCAGTTTGATCGCAGAGTGCTCTGTTACGTTGCCGCTCAAGGCCGCGCCGACAAGATGAGGCCTGAACTGCTGGAGTTGATTCATTACGGCGATGGCCGCGCGGCGAATTTCCGACAGCAGATTTTTGTGCTGGTCAGCGCCAAAGATCCGGTTGCGTTCGGCAACAGCGGACTCGATTTCCCGGTTGGCCGGCAATGCGCCACGAGTTGAGTAACCGAGGTTTTCAGCGGCCTTCTGTTTGGCCGTTCGGTAGTCTTCGATACCATGGTCGCAAATCAGCCTGGCGGCTTCCTGTGCGAGCACTATGCGCAGGTTATTTTCTCCCCTGCGGTCCGACCTTTTACCCATGGTGTTGGCCCCTGGATGGTTTACGGACTTCAGCACGCCCGGAGTCTCACTTGTGGACGGCTTACCAGAGCTGAGCATAGCCGGTTAACAGGCAGGCTGTCACCCTGTCACGCGCGCGACGTAATCATCAGAAAATAGACGTGTCGTCGAGTTTTTCCGTGAAGATGTCACCAGTGCCGAAACCACCGTCTTCCTCGAAGCTATCCGGCTCGCTGCCCGCACTGAAAATTTCGAAAACGCCGTCCGAGGCCGAGGCCGCCGCGAGCTTGCCGGTTTCTTTGGAAATGCGGACGGTGACTATTCCGCTCGGTTGTTTCAGGGGCGCCTCTTCCGCGTCCTGAAGTGCCACCTTCATGAAATCCATCCACATCGGCAACGCAGTTCGGCTGCCCTCTTCGCCTGCGCCCAGCGAGCGAGAGTCGTCATCAAAGCCGACCCAGGCAATCCCGACCAGCTCGCTGTTGAAGCCGCTGAACCAGGCGTCGCGACGGTCATTGGAGGTACCCGTTTTGCCACCAAGATCGTTGCGGTTCAGCTGGCGCGCCCGGCGGCCTGTGCCGCGGTTTATAACGTCGCGCATCATGTCGTAAATAATGTAAGCGTTCTGCGCAGTGATAATGCGCTCGGCCTGGTTACGATTTTCCCAAAAAAGCGGCGCCTCCTCGTAATCAGGGCGCCATTGGCCCGCGCTTGTGATCATTTCTTCGGCGGATGCGTAAGCAGGCACCTCCGGGTTTAACTCTGCGACAATTCTTTCTTCTGTCGCTTTATTCACGTCGCTGCCTTCTGCCGCATCAGCGTCAGTGGCCTTGGCAGTTTCGAATTCGGGCATTGCCAGCTCATCCTGCTGCTCTGCTTCGCGCCCGTCGAACCATTTCGGCGCACAGGACTCGCAGACCATCGCAGGCGTCGCCTGGTAAATGACATTACCCTCGGCATCAAGAATGCGGTCGACAATGTAGCGATTGACGTGATACCCGCCACTCGACAGGCCGCTGAAACTCTCCGCCATCTGCCAAGGCGAAGCGCCGCCACTGCCCAGCGCCAGTGACAGGTCACGCGGCAGGGCGGATGGCGGGAAACCGAAAGGCCGCAAGTGTTTCAGCGTATTGCTTAGCCCTACTTCCCGCAAAACGCGAACCGAAACGAGGTTCATGGAGCGCACGAGGCCCTCTCTTAAACGCGTGGGGCCGTAAAAACGGTTCGAGTAGTTCTCGGGGCGCCAGGATTCTTCCTGGCCCGCACCGTCCACGACCACAGGGGCGTCGTTGACGATAGTCGCGGCGGTAAAGCCGTTTTCCAGTGCCGCCGAATAAATGAACGGCTTGAACGAGGAGCCGGGCTGGCGAAGAGTCTGCGTGGCCCGATTAAATTTACTTGAGTAGTAATCGAAGCCGCCGGTCAGCGCCACCGTTGCCCCGTCACGCGGGTTCAACGCAACGAACGCTCCCTGGGCTTCGGGCAATTGCGCCAGCTGCCAGCCGTTGACGGTGCCGAGCAGGTAGACAACGTCACCCTCCGTTAGCATTTCACCGACGGTTTTGGGCTGGTTACCTACGACATTGTCATTTACATAGGGTCGCCACTGAATGCGCGACCAGGGCACTGTGACACGACCCGTATCGCGGACGAAAAATTCCGCGGCTTTAGAATCCGGGTCTGATTCTTTTTGCGCCGCCGACGGCGGAAATACTTTGGTCACCACCGCGATGCTCAGATTGGTGTAGACGGGATAATCGCCGAGGTAGTCCTGCAAGGCGGTATCGGTCAGCTCCGTTGCGGAAAATTCGGGACCGGCAGCAGCGGGTTGGGTTGCACCGATGTCCGCCGGAACCTCGAGTGCGGCTTCACGCGCGGCGGCGTCCTTGCGCTCCTGATACTCCGCAACAACTGCGGCAATATCGGTTTGAGCCACCGGACCACGAAAGCCATGCCGCCGGTCATAGGACAGCAACGCTTCACGCAGCGCATCGCTCGCGGCTCGCTGGGCACGGCTGTCAACGGTAGTAACGATCTGATAGCCCGCCGTATAGGCCTGTTCGCCCAGTTTGGCGAGCGCTTCACTGCGTGCCATTTCGGCCACATAAGGTGCGCGCAGGTCGACCCTGGGCCCGTGCAGGCGCGACTCGACGGGTGATGCCAGCGCCAGCTGGAATTCATCTTCACTGATGAAACCCAGTTCCCGCATGCGGCGCAGTACATAGGCTCGTCTGGCGCGCGCTTCTTCCGGGCCGGACACAGGGTTCAACCTCGAAGGTGCTGCCGGCAAGCCCGCTATGGTGGCCGCTTCGGCAATGGTTAGTTCCTGCAGGTTCTTGCCGTAATAGACTTCCGCCGCAGCGGCTACGCCATAGGCCCGCTGGCCCAGAAAAATTTTATTCAGGTAAAGCGAAAGAATTTCCTGTTTTGAGAACTCATTCTCAATCTGCACGGCAAGGATTAGCTCTTTGGCTTTGCGCACAAAGGTCCGGTCGCGGGTCAGGAAGTACTCGCGTGCCAACTGCTGCGTAATGGTGCTGCCGCCCTGAGCTTTGGAGCCGGTTGTCAGCAAAATGATGGCGGCTCTCGCTATGCCTTGATAGTCAAAGCCCGGATGCTCGAAAAAGCGGTCATCCTCGGCGGCCAGAAAAGACTGCACTACCAGTTCCGGTATGTCTTTGTATTCGACCGGCAAGCGCCTCTTTTCACCGATTTGCTCGATCAGGCGCCCGTCGCGCGAATAGATGCGCAGGGGTATCTGCAAGGGTATGTCCCGCATCTCGTCTACGGACGGCAGTGCGGGTTGCAGGTAGTAATAGGCCGCAAAACCGCTGGCCGTGATGCCCAGAACCAAAGTCGCCGTTAGCCCGAGAAGGTAGGGCAGAAGTCGCCAGATAAGTCTCATATATAAACCAGATGCAGTCCCTTGCGCTCAGGGGGGTGATTATGCATATTACGGGCAGTCTTGTGGCAAACCCATCGAAAGGTGGGGGCGCAAAGCCACCGGTCTAAGGGTTCGAAAGCCTCTAAATGCATGTTTTTAATGCTTTTTTGCTTAACGAATCTAGGATAGCGGGGTTGCCGACTGACCATGCGAATGGGTCTACCATCGCTGTTGCGCGTCAGTTGAACCGCGTTATTCCGGATTACCCCTCTGGCCGGATCTGCTCGTCGATGCGGAATATGTCCAAATCGGAAGCCGTTCACGGTTTTGCCCCTTTCCCGGCGTTAGGCTTGCCCAGGTTGTTACGGGTTTCGAGTGCATTTCCTTAATGTGCCGATATATTGTTAAATTGACGCTTAACGCTCCGGCTTGCACTGTGTGCCCAAGCTTAGGACTTTGAAGGGAAAACGGATGTTCGCTTCACGTTCCAAACCTCTGGCAGGACTTGACATAACGACGAGCTCGATAAAATTGATTGAGCTTATCCCGCACGGTCGTGGTTACCGTGTCGAATGTTATGCGGCCGAGCCATCACCACCGAACTCGATTACCGAAAAGTCGATTGTGGACTCCGACGCTGTCGGGGAAGCAATTCGACGCGCGGTCAAGCGATCTTCGACCAAAGCCTCTGAAGTTGCGATTGCAATTAGTGGTGACGCCGCGATAACGAAAGTTATTCAGATGGCGCGAAATCTTAGCGACAACGATTTGGAAGCGCAGGTAGAGATCCAGGCGGATCAATACATTCCCTTTCCGATGGAAGAAGTCAGTTTCGATTTTCAGGTCATCGGCCCATCGCCGAGTGACCCTGAAATGGTGGACGTGCTGCTGGTCGCAACACGCACCGAAAATGTCGACCAGCGAAGGGCAGCCGTCGAAGCGGCCGGCTTGAAAGCACGCGTCGTCGATGTCGAACCTTTTGCGCTCGAAAACGCCTGTACGCTGCTGACGCATCAAATGCCCGATGGTGGCATCGACCATCAGATCGCGGTAGTCGACTTCGGCGCATCGAGCACGACCTTCAGTGTTCTGCAGGATCTGCGCGTCGTCTACACTCGCGATTTCAACTTTGGCGGCGAGCAGCTGACCGAGGAAATAATGCGCGTCTATGGCCTGAGCCTGGAGGACGCCGGTCGTGCGAAGAAAGAAGGCGGCTTGCCGAGTAATTACCAGCCCGAAGTACTCGACCCTTTTATCGACGACATGACTCAGCAGGTCAGTCGTTCCCTGCAGTTCTTTCTGGCTTCCGGCGGTGGCCGTGAGCAACCCGACGAAATTCTCGTGTGCGGAGGTTGCGCAAACATACCGGGCGTCGCAGACCTGATTGCTTCGAAAGTTGGTATTCCCACAGAAATCGGTGACCCGTTAGGGCAGATGAAAATATCTTCCCGAGCCCGTTCTCAGGGAGTGGATACTGACGCGACCGCGTTGCTTACTGCCTGTGGGCTTGCGTTGAGGAGTTTCGACTAATGCCTAGAATTAATCTCCTGCCCTGGCGCGACGAACTGCGAGCGCAGCGCCGCAATCAGTTCTATATGGCCATGGGGGGTGCGTTCGGCGTGGCGGCTATAGTCGTGCTTATCGGTGTCTTGTTAATGAACACCGTCATCGATGCGCAAGCTGAACGCAATGAGTTACTGCAGTCTGAGATCGCAAAACTCGATGTGCGCATCAAGGAAATCATCGATCTCGAGAACAAGAAAGATCGGCTCGTCGCGCGCATGAAAATTATTGAGCAGCTGCAGATGAGTCGCCCTGAAATTGTTCATCTGTTCGAAGAAATCGCACGCACATTGCCAGATGGGGTGTATCTGACCTCCGTCAAGCAGTCCGGCAAAAGGCTCGAAATAAAGGGAACCGCCGAATCAAATACGCGCGTTTCCGCATTCATGCGCAACATCGATAAGTCAGAATGGCTTACCGCCCCGGACCTTAAGGTAGTCGAGGTCAAGGCCGGGCGCGGCAAAAACTCCCGGGACAGCCAGTTCACTGTGTTTGCGCAGCAAGTGCAGACAGGGGAGGAAGAAATATGAATCTGATTGAAGAAATTCAGAGCCTTGACCTGAATGATATCGGCCGTTGGCCTTTTCCCTATCGTGCCGCGGCGGTCGCCCTGGTAGCCGTGATCGCAACCCTGGCCGGCCTTTACCTCTTCGTTTACGAAGAAAAATTGCCGGTGCTTGAGAAGGCCGAAGCCGAAGAACAGGAATTACGCGCCATATTTGAAGAGAAGCAGCGGAAGGCCGCCAATTTCGACGCCTATCAGGATCAGCTGGCGGAGATCGAGCGTTCTTTCGGCACGATGCTGCAGCAACTGCCGGGTAAAACCGAAATACCTAATCTGTTGGTAGATATATCCCAGACAGGTTTGGGCGCCGGGCTCGAAGAAAAACTTTTCCAGCCTATGTCGGAACTGCGTAAAGAGTTCTACGCCGAGAAACCGATCAAGATAAAACTCGATGGCAGCTATCACGATTTTGGCAACTTCGTCAGCGATATTGCCGCGCTACCTCGTATTGTTACTTTGCATGACATTCAGATTAGCAACGTTTCCAAGCAAGGTAATTACGACAACCTGGTCCTCGATGTAACGGCTAAAACGTATCGCTATCTGGAAGATGATGAATTAGATGGGGCTGGCTAATGAAGAGCATAGTTAACATTGCGGCGCGTGCTGCGCTGTTGGGTATTTGCGCCTCGTTGCTTGGCTGCTCTGCAGGCGTCGATGATGATTTGTTGTCCTACGTTGATGACGTGAAGGCGCGCCCGGGCGGTCGTATCGAGGCGCTACCGCAGATCAAACCGTACGAGACTTTTACCTACGCGGCGGATTCGGTCCGCTCACCTTTTCAGCCCGATCGTCCGGAATCACCGGCGAGCATGGCAGGGCCGAAACCGATTCAGGACCGCAACAAGGAATACCTTGAGCAGTTTCCGCTGGACACGCTGGCCATGGTGGGAACGCTTGACCGTGAAGGCACAGTGTATGGCCTGGTTCGGACTAAAGACGGAATGGTTCATCGGGTCACTGCCGGTAATTACGTCGGCCAGAATGACGGCCAGATCGTTGACGTCAGTGATGCAGGAATTCAATTGGAAGAACTGGTGCCCGATGGCATCGGCGGCTTTTATAACAGATCGGCTGAAATTGGGCTGAATGACTAACTCCTTTACGAGGAGTTATCTGGGAGTAGTAAAAAATGATCACAGCCAAACGAGTGCAAGTAATGATGAAATCGCGCAGACATAGTTTTGGCGCGGTTGGCTTGCTTGCACAAATAACCGTATTTGGTTTTCTGGCTAGTATGGCGGCTGGTGCGCAGGACGCGACCAATAAACTTACCAATATTGAAGTGCAAAGCCTCCCAGGCGACAAGGTCGAGTTGCGTCTTGAGCTCTCGGGCCCGGCGCCGGAGCCACTCGCATTCACTATCGATCAGCCCGCGCGGATAGCTCTCGACCTGGCAGATACTTCTCTTGGCCTGGACAGCCGCCGGACCGATGTGGGCGTTGGTGTTCTCGATACCGTTCTCGCGGCTGAGGCAAATGGTCGTACCCGCGTGGTCCTTAATCTGGATGATCTCGTCGGCTATCAGACTCGGGTTGCCGGCAATGTCGTTTATGTGACGCTCGACAGTCCGCGCGCAGCGGAAACCAGCGTTACCGAATTTGCAGCCGCTGGCAGTGCCAAATCGGCTAGTGGCGGTGATCGTGCGATCAAAGCACTCGATTTTCGGCGCACCGAAACCGGCGGTGGTCGCATCATCGTCTCGCTAACGGATGCTGGAACACCTGTCGACGTCAGCCAGGAAGGCGGGCGCGTCATCGTCAATTTCGGTGACACCAGGATGGACCCGTCGCTGCTGAAGCGTCTCGACGTTATGGATTTTGCAACGCCGGTCAGGACGATCGATTCGCTGCAGGTGGACAACGATGCCCGCCTGGTAATCAGTTCTTCCGGCGCGTTCGAGGAACTCGCTTATCAGTCCGACAAAACCTTTACCGTTGAGATTCAGCCGCTGGCCGAATCGGAAGATCCGGTTTCCGCTACGTTGTACAGCGGTAACAAGGAATATTCCGGTGAGCGCCTGACGCTGAACTTCCAGGACATCGATGCGCGTGCGGTACTGCAGCTGCTGGCCGATATCAGCGGCCGCAATATTGTTGTGTCGGACACCGTTTCGGGCAACGTGACACTGCGCCTGCAGAACGTGCCGTGGGATCAGGCAATGGATATCGTGCTGGCGACCAAGGGCCTGGACATGCGGGAAAACGGCAACGTTATTATCGTAGCTCCGGCTAATGAAATTGCTTCGCGCGAAAAAGCAGACCTCGAGTCGCGACGCGAGATCAGGCAGCTCGAGCCACTGTTCTCTGAATACCTTCAGGTCAACTATGCGAAAGCGGGCGACATTGCACGGCTGCTCGGGCAGGGTGGTGAGAATTCCCTGCTGTCGGAACGAGGCACGGTCGCCATCGATGACCGGACCAACACGCTTCTTCTTAAAGACACGGCTGATCGTATTTCCGATATCCGCCGTCTGGTAATGAAGTTGGATATTCCGGTTCGCCAGGTATTGATCGAGTCGCGTATCGTTATCGTCAACGACGACTTTGGCCGCGAACTGGGTATCAAGTGGGGATACACGGGCATCGCGGACAAGGGCAGTGACGGACTGTACGCCGTTACGGGTCTGGCCGAGGGTACCGATAGCATCGTCAACGACTTTGTCAATTCAGGCACCGTGGGCCTCCCCAATCTGAATGATCGTTACATGGTGAACCTGCCGGTTGCCACCCCGGCCGGGTCGTTTGCCCTCGCTATCCTGGACGACGATTACCTGATCGACCTCGAACTGTCGGCCGCGCAGGCTGAAGGTAACGGCGAAGTTATATCGTCGCCGCGCGTCATTACGGCCAACCAGAAAGAGGCCAGGATCGAGCAGGGTGTCGAGATTCCTTACCAGGAGGCCTCCGCAAGCGGCGCGACCACGACGAATTTCAAGGATGCTGTTTTGAGCCTGACGGTTGTTCCGCAGATCACCCCGGACGACCGCATCATCATGGACCTGAAAGTAACCAAGGACAGCGTGGGTGAACTGGTGTCCGACGGCTTCGGCGGTCGCGTACCGAGTATCGATACGCGCGCGGTCGAGACCCAGGTGCTGGTCGAGAATGGGCAGACAGTCGTGCTCGGCGGTATCTATGAGACCGAGCGTGGCGAGCAGACCTCCAAGGTGCCTTACCTCGGCGACATACCGGTACTGGGCGCATTGTTCCGCAGTACCTCGGTTGTCTCGAATAAGTCAGAGCTGCTGATTTTCGTGACGCCGAAGATTCTGAAAGAAGGTTCGACGATTTATTAATCGACTTTTGAATAGATTTTAACTGACGAATTCACGGAAGAATTCAGAGACCCGGGGACGGGGCGCGTAAAGGAATACGTTATGAACAAGGCTAATTATTTGTCGATGCTTGCTGCCGCTCTGGTGCTGACTGCCTGCGGCGGCAGCGACGGGCCAACCTTCGGTGGTGGCGGTGGCACCGGCCCTGGTGACCCCGGTGATCCCCCGAGCTGCGCAGATGAACCGACTAACCCGGATTGCATTCCGGTCGACCCGGTCGTTTCGGTGCTTGTTGGCAGCGGCGTCGGTGGCACCTTTCAGGAAGGAACGATAGCGGTCGGCGTTACAGACCTGTCGGCCGGCGGCCAGACGAATCTGACAGTCACGCTGGTGCTGGAAAGCGACCCTGCGACTTATTACGACGATGAATTTGTCGCCGTCAATTTTACTTCTAACTGCGTTAAGGCAGGCCTGGCAACCATCGACCCCGTTTCGGTTAATACCGGCACCGGTTCGGCGACCGCAACCTATATTGCGAAGGGCTGTGCTACGACCGACGTCATTACGTCTAACGCCGTTGCCGCCGGAGGAACCAGCCTGGGCAGCGCGACGGGCAGCGTAACGGTCGCACCGGCGGATGTTAATTCCATAAGTTTCGTAGGCGCCGATCCTTCTATCATAGGTCTAAAGGGCACCGGCGGGCTCGGTTTCGATGAGACATCCGATGTTACTTTCCGCGTCGTAGATAAAGTCGGCAATCCGGTTGCTGGCATCGATGTCAGTTTTGAACTTGACAGCACTACGGGCGGTATAGCGCTTTCGCCTACCTCGGCGACCAGCGATGCTCAGGGCCGGGCAACCACGGTGGTGACATCAGGCACGGCTAAGGCAACGGTGCGTGTTACGGCGAGTGTGAATGTTAACGGTCAGCTGATCAGCACCCAGTCAGACGGGTTGATAATTTCTACTGGTTTGCCGGATCAGGACAGTTTTTCGCTTGCGCTGACGGACATCAACCTGGAAGCACTGAACATAGACGGTGTGCAGAGCACGGTCACCGTAAGGCTGGCAGACCGTTACAACAATCCGGTTCCGGACGGCACGGCGGTGTCATTTACGGCAGAAGCTGGCAGCATTCAGTCTAGTTGCCTGACCGGCAGCAGCAATAATGAGTCGGGCGTGTGTGAAGTGACCTGGACCAGCTCCGGCGAACGTCCTCCATTGGGCCGCGTAACCATTCTGGCTACAGCCACTGGTGAAGAACAGTTTTTCGATGATAATGGTAATGGTGTTTTTGACGCTGGCGATGCCACCTGGATAGATATCCCTGAAGTTTACCGGGACGATGACGAGAACGGCATATACGAAAGCGGCCAATTCAATGACGCTTACTTTTTCGACTTCGATAATAACCAGGTGCGTTCACCGGCTGACGGTGAATTCAACGGTATCCTCTGTCAGGACCCCGCTCGTTGCGAAGGCCCCGAGAAAATCGGCATCGGCGCCTCGGGTGTCATCATCATGAGCGGCAGTTCGGGCTTTCTTTATTCGAACGTGGACCCGGAAAATCCGGCGACCGACTGGCAGAACTTTGGCGGCCTGGTTAACGGTGTGCTGGATGTCAGCAGCGGTTCGGGAACCGTGATCTTCCGCGTCGGCGACATCAATCAGCAGCCGATGGCTGAAGGCACCACCATTAGTTTCTCAACCGATAACGGCGAACTGTTTACTCCTGAAAGCGGGAGTTACACGGTGCCGCGGACAGCGTTCAATGGGCCACCGGCATACAGTTTTACAGTGACACCGGATAACGAGCCGAGTGTCGGCCCTGCCACGCTGACGATTAAGTCGCCATCGGGTATCGAGACTTTCTACAATATTCTGGTCAGCGACATACCTCCTCCCTGATCGGATGGCGCGCTAACAAAACAAAAAAGCCACCCGTCGGGTGGCTTTTTTGTGACGGTGAAGTTTGCGAATTTCTCGCGGGCAATGCCAATTGAGCAAGAGCTTCCGCATCCGGGTAACATTGCCTTATGGGCGAGCAACGAAACATTATCCTCATCGGCCCCATGGGTTCGGGCAAGTCGGCCGTCGGCCGGCGGCTCTCGAAGCAGCTTGGCCTTTCGTTCTGGGACAGTGACGAGGAAATCGAAAAGCGCACCGGCGTCGATATCGCCTATATATTCGAGAAGGAAGGCGAGGCGGGTTTCCGGCAGCGCGAGTCGGCCATGCTTGCGGAACTGCTCGAGAAAACGGAAATCGTGCTTTCCACCGGGGGAGGCGCGGCGATCGACCCCGCTAACCGGCGCCTCATGGCCGATAGCGGCACGGTGGTTTATCTGTACACTAGCGTCCCCGAGCAGATTCGGCGGACGAGCAAATCCCGCCATCGGCCGTTGCTGAACGAGGGCAATCCGGCCGACGTGCTGGAGCAACTGATGGTTGTCCGCGACCCCCAGTACCGGGAGATTGCCGATATCATCGTGGAAACCGACAAACGCCAGGTCCCGGCGGTCACGCGGGAAATCAGGCAGAAGATAGAGACAGCCGACTAGCCGGGCTGGTCAGGCCAAAGCGAAGCAGAGCATGTTCAAGCTGAGAGTCGAATTAGGCGAACGCAGTTACCCGATTACAATCGGCAGCGGGTTGCTGCGCGAGCGGGGCGTTCTCGATCAATACCTGGCAGGGCGCGATGTACTGATTGTGTCAAACGAAATCGTGGCGCCTTTGTACATGGATCCGCTCGAAAACCTGATCACGAGCAGCCGGATTCGCGCGCTTGTCTTGCCGGACGGCGAGGCAACCAAGACACCTGCCACGCTCATGAAAATTTACGATGCCCTCGTGGCGGAGCGCTTTGGCCGGGATTGTGTGTTGGTAGCGCTGGGCGGCGGCGTCATTGGCGACATCGTCGGTTTCGCGGCGGCGACCTGGCAGCGCGGTGTCGAATTCATCCAGGTGCCGACGACGTTGCTGGCGCAGGTCGATTCCTCGGTCGGCGGCAAAACCGCAGTGAACCATCCGGGTGGCAAAAACCTGATCGGCGCATTTCACCAGCCTCTTTGTGTGCTGAGCGATATGGACACACTGGACAGCTTGCCCGACCGCGAGCTGAAAGCCGGCATGGCCGAGGTCGTGAAGTACGGGCTCATTGCCGATGCCGAGTTGTTCGAGTGGCTCGAACGGGAACATGCCGCGATTCTGAAGCGCGACAAGGAGCGGCTGCAGCATATCGTGCGCCGCTCCTGCGAACTGAAGGCGCAGATCGTTGCGGCGGATGAGCGCGAGCGGGGCCAGCGGGCTCTGCTGAACCTGGGGCATACCTTCGGCCACGCGATCGAGCGCTGCGCGGGCTACGGGGAGTGGTTGCATGGTGAGGCCGTCGCCGCCGGCACCTGCATGGCCGCCGAATTTTCTGCACAGCTCGGCTGGTTGGCCGAACAAGATGTCACTCGCATCAGGACGCTGTTCAGGCAACTGGGTTTGCCGGTTTCCCCACCCCAAGCAGACCCGGGCGATTTTCTTGCTGCCATGGCGCTGGACAAAAAAGTGCAGTCGGGCCAAATACGGCTCGTCCTGCTTAAATCCGTCGGTGCTGCGGTGATTACCGCCGATTATCCTTCACACGAGCTGGTGGACATGCTGGCCAGCCAGTTCGTCACCTGACCGATGAAGACAAAGCCTCGCCGCATGCTCGAGACGCAGCCGCAGTGACAACTTACAGAAAAGACCCGGACGCAGCGCTTGCTCCGTACGCGGCAACTCAAGCCAACAGCCGGGGTCGCGTGCACGCGGAACCGCGCCATCCGTATCGCGGCGAGTTTCAGCGTGACCGCGACCGCATTGTCCATTCGGCCGCATTTCGGCGACTCATATATAAGACCCAGGTGTTCGTCAATCACGAGGGCGATCTGTACCGGACGCGGTTGACGCATTCACTGGAAGTCGCGCAGATAGCCCAAACGGTTGCGAGGGAACTGGGGTTGAATGAGCAACTGGTAGAGGCCATTTGCCTGGCGCATGATCTCGGCCACACGCCCTTCGGTCACGCGGGTCAGGACAGCCTGAACAAATGCATGCGTGATTACGGAGGCTTCGAGCACAACCTGCAGTCGCTGCGTGTAGTCGACGAGCTGGAAGAAAAGTACGCATCGTTCCCCGGCCTTAATCTCTGCTATGAGACCCGCGAAGGCATCCTTAAACATTGTTCGCGCCGCAATGCGCGGGAACTGGGTGAATTGGGCCGGCGGTTCCTCGAGGGCGGCCAGCCGAGTCTGGAAGCACAGCTGGTCAATATCGCCGACGCCGTCGCCTACAACCATCACGATGTCGATGACGGACTGCGTGCCGGCCTCCTGAAGATCGAAGAATTGCGTGCGCTGCCGTTGTTCGGCCACCAATACACGAGCGTCATCCAAAGTTACCCCGGCATTTCCCGCAAGGCGCTCATCCACGAGACCGTGCGCGGGATGATCAACGTGATTGTCACAGACCTGCTCGATATCACTCGCGCGCAGATTGCACAGGCCGATCTTGCGACGATCGATGATGTGCGTGCTCAGCCAAAACCACTGGTGAGTTTCAGTGACGAAATTTTCCGCCAACACCAGGAGCTGAAAAGTTTCCTGCAAAAGAAGCTGTACCGGCACGAGAAGGTAATCAAGATGACCCAGCGCGCCGACGAGATCGTGACGAGCCTGTTCGAGCTGTATTTCGGTGACCCTTCATCGATGCCGGTCGAACACGCGGACCGTGCAGCGGCAGGCGCAGTCGAGTCTGGCGATTCGGGGCAGGCACGTGCGGTTGCCGACTATGTCGCAGGTATGACGGATCGTTACGCATTGTCTGCTTACAAGCGCCTGATCGATCCGACGCTCGAGTTTTAGCGCGCCGATTGATCTCCGCATCCGGATGTTAACGACCCTTTAGCGATTCAGCGCAATTGACGGCGGGCTCGTGATCCATGCGATGCTGTCCCGAGCAGTCGTTCGCGCGGTGTCGGCAAGGGCTTTAGTGCTTAATCTCCTCGGGCATCCATGCCCTCGGAGAATCGGCATCCGCGCCTCCGGCATCCCTGCCTCCGGCGCTCCTGACGACGCTCTAAAGCCCTTGCCG
>JARRLL010000027.1:0-58358 GCA_037387125.1 Gammaproteobacteria bacterium
ACACCGCGGCAAACACCCTCTTCCATAATCAGATCGAGCGCAAAATATTCTATGTAGAACGTAGCGTCATGCTTCAGTGATTGCTGATAAAGCGTATGCAGCATTGCATGTCCGGTTCGGTCGGCCGCCGCGCAGGTCCGTTGCGCCGTGCCCTGCCCGAAATGCGTGGTCATACCGCCAAAAGGCCGCTGGTAAATCTTGCCCTCTTCGGTGCGGGAAAAAGGGACACCGTAGTGCTCAAGCTCGATGATCGCTGCCGGCGCCTCTTTACACATGTATTCAATCGCATCCTGATCGCCGAGCCAGTCCGACCCTTTTACGGTGTCGTACATGTGCCAGCGCCAGTCGTCCTCACCCATATTTCCCAGCGCGGCACTGATACCACCCTGGGCTGCGACAGTATGACTGCGAGTCGGAAAAACCTTGGTAATGCAGGCGGCCGTCAGGCCTGCTTCTGCCAGGCCGAAAGTTGCACGAAGGCCCGCTCCTCCTGCACCAACCACGACTACGTCATAGGTATGATCAATAAATTCGTAATCGCCGCTCATCATGAAGACCCAACAGAAATAATAATTACCGAGTAAATAACGGCGACCCCGACCGCAATATGGACGAGTTTCGACGCCATCAGGGCAACGATCTTGGCCCAGCCGTGCACGTAGTCCTCCACGACCACCTGCACGCCCAATTGCGAGTGACTGAGAATCGATATCGCCAGCAGGATGAGCATAATGGCGTTAAAGGGCTGGGCCATCCAACCGAGGATTTCCGGATGCGCGAAAGTCTCCATGCCCAGCAGCGCCGCCACAAACCACAGCGTCAACGGGACCAATGCGACCGCCGTCAATCGTTGCGACCACCAGTGCTGCACCCCTTCCTTCGCGGAACCGTGCCCCAGAAATTTGCCCAGCGGCGATTGCAGACTCATGCCAGCACCCCCGCCCAGAACGCGGCCGTAGCCAGTAAGGCACCGATAAAGGTCGCCCAGCCTGACATTCGGGCTACGTGCTTATCGAAGCCGTACCCGGCATCCCACACCAGGTGCCGAATCCCGTTGCCCAGGTGATAAAAGAACGCAAAAGACAGCCCAAACAGCACCAGCAGGCCCAGGGGCCCGGCAAACCAATCCAGAACCTGCGCATAGGACGCCTCGCCCAATGCCGCCGAAATGATCCACGCCGCAAATGCCAGCGCACCGAGCGTCATGAACACGCCGGTGGCCCGATGCAATATCGACAGGGTATTGGCCACCTGCCACTTGTATACGCTCAGATGTGGCGAGAGCGGTCGATTAATTTCTGGCATCTAAACAACTCCAGACGCACGTATGCCAATAGCAGCTGACTCCGACCGCCCCGCAGGACCGCACCGGTGCAACCACCGTTAAAACCAAGATGTAGCCGAACGCAGGAAGCGTTGCTAAAAATCGATGCAACGCCCCTTACGCTCCCAATCCCCGAATCGCGTCGGCTCTGGACCCTGAGGACCACCAAGCTCGACTTCGCGCTTTCGACCAGTTGCCTCTTTCGGGGCCGAAGCTGCCGTTTCAACGGCATCCTTCTTCCCAGCAGCGGCATCACGACCGGATTTGCCGCTGGAGCGCTTGGTATTGTTCGTGGGGACCGCGTCCGACATGGCGCGAAGTGTGCCAGAATGGAATCTGTTTTGCACCACGCCACCGACAGGTCACAGCTGCAAATTATGCCCACAGAATCGGAGAACACGATCAAGCCCGCCCCGTCCGGCAATTGGGGCGCGATTAGGATCAGCGGAGCGGATCGACGCCCATTTTTGCAAGGCCAGCTGACTCAGGACGTCAATCGGCTCGAACCCGGCGCAGCGCTGCTGGCGGGCTGGGCTTCGCCGAAAGGCCGGCTGCTCTGCGTCGGCTGGCTGTTTGCATGGGAGGACGAAGACTGGCTGGTGCTGCCGGCGGAACTCGCTGACCCGATCGCCAAAAGGCTGCGGATGTTTGTTCTCCGTTCCGCTGTCAACATTGAGCCCGCCAACGCCGGCGTTCACCCGGTAGCTCAGCAAGACCTCCCCCCTATATTTAATTCTATTTCTAATAAAAAGGATATAAATTATTGTTTAATAATTGATAATAAGGCAATAATCGAGCCCGCCAACCTGGCCGATATGGCGCTGCTAATCTCCCGCGCTGATCCACCGGAACCCGGTTCGCCGAAACTCGCCAATGCCTGGCGGCTTGCAATGATTGACGCGGGACTGCCGTCAGTCTGGCCGGCCACGCGCGAGGAATTTGTGCCGCAAATGCTCAATCTGGACCTGCTCGACGGCATCAGCTTCAGGAAGGGGTGCTACGTGGGCCAGGAAATTGTCGCTCGGACCCAGAACCTGGGTCGCATCAAGCGGCGCATGTATGCCTTCAGCGCCCCGGCCGACGCCGACGCCGCCGCGGGCAGCCCCGTATACAGCGGTAACCAGACGGTTGGCCAGGTCGTCGATGCCATTGCCGGGCCGAATGATGTTCGCCTGCTCGCGGTCATACGGATCGACAACAGCGCTGACGCGCTCTCGCTCGACTCCGAAGGAGAATGCCGACTCAAGCCCCGCCCGCTGCCCTACACCCTGCCGGAAACCCCCGCCGCTTGAGCCTCACCGATGAACGCGGCCCCGGTTTGCGCTAGGGCAGCCTGTCGTTGAGGTCGGACGGATGAATGTCGACGATCTCGATATCACTGGCCGTAAAGGCTTTACCAAGGAATGCGCTGCCGACACGCGCAAACCGGGCGGCACCGTCCGTGGCTATGAGCGAGATCCGCTCATCCTGAGCTTGATGGATCGCGCCCAGGTCGGCCCGGGCAAGCTCTTTGCCGACGGCGGCCGCCGTAGTCGTTGCAGAATCAACGATAGCAATTCCGGGTCCAAGCGACCGGGCTATCGCGGGCTTGAGCAGGGGAAAATGGGTGCAGCCAAGTATGGCCACATCGGGCCGATCGGCAGCGGACCTGGCCCGCACGACGCCCAAATACTGCTCCGCAATCGAGTCTGCGATGTCACCCTCGTGCCAGCCTTCCTCCGCGAGCGCCACGAAGAGAGAGCAAGGCAACTCTTCGATGATTGCCCCGGGTTGCAGCGCCGTGATCGCGCGCGTGTAAGCCCTGCGTTGCGAAGTCGCCTCGGTTGCCAGCACAAGATAGTGATGTGATTTGCTGAGCGTGGTTGCGGCTGCGGCGCCGGGCTCAACAACTCCGATAACCGGCACCGGCGCAAGCCGATGCCGCAACACATCCAGCGCAACTGCGGAAGCCGTGTTGCAGGCAACAACCAGCAATTTGATGCCCCGCTGCACAAGATACTCAGCCGCATGCAGCGCATACCTTTGCACCGATTCGGGACTTTTAGTGCCGTATGGCAGGCGCGCAGTATCGCCGAGGTACACCAGCTCCTCATTCGGCAACAGATCGTGAACCGCCCGCAAAACGGTCAGACCACCGACGCCTGAGTCAAAAATACCGATGGGCAGGCTGGCCGGACCGGTCATGAGGTTAGCTTTGCTGCTCACGCATGTGCGGGAAGAGGATCACGTCGCGAATAGACGGCGAGTCCGTCATGAGCATGACCAGCCTGTCGATCCCGACACCGAGGCCCGCCGTCGGCGGCATGCCAAATTCCAGCGCAAGAATGTAATCGCTGTCATAAAACATGGCCTCCTCGTCCCCGGCCGATTTTTGGCTGGCTTGCTGCCGAAACCTTTCGGCCTGATCCTCGGGATCGTTAAGCTCGGCAAAACCGTTGGCGATTTCCCGTCCGCCGATAAATAGCTCGAAGCGATCGGTCAGGAACGGGTCGGCGGAACTGCGCCTTGCGAGTGGGGAAACTTCGGCCGGATAACCGGTGACGAACGTCGGCTCATCGAGGCGATCCTCGACGGTTTTTTCAAAAATTTCCACCAGCAGCTTGCCGCTGCCGGCGCTATCGGTAACCGTGATATCCAGTTCCCTGCACACCGATCGCAGGTACTCGATGTCGCGCAAACGGCTGCTATCGAGTTGCTGATTAAAATGCGCTACTGATTCCTCGACCGTCACACGAGCGAACGGCTTGGCCAGGTCGTAATCGGTTCCCTGCCAACGGACATTGCCGTCGCCATTGATAGTTTCTGCAAGGCTCTTGAGCATAGCCTCCAGGAGCTCCATCAGAATGTTCTGATCTGCATAGGCCATATAAAGCTCAAGCATGGTGAACTCGGGATTATGGCGAGTGGACAAACCCTCGTTTCTGAAGCTGCGATTGATTTCATAGACGCGCTCGAACCCGCCTACCACCAGACGCTTGAGATATAGCTCCGGCGCGATACGCAGATAAAGCTGCCGATCCAATGCATTGTGATGCGTAACAAACGGACGTGCGACTGCACCGCCAGGGATTGGCTGCATCATCGGCGTCTCAACTTCCAGAAAGTCCATGGCGTCGAGATAGGAACGAATGAACTGAACTATTTGCGAGCGCTTGCGAAATACGCTGCGGCTTTCCTTGTTCATTATCAGGTCTAAGTAACGCCGCCTGTACCGAATCTCCTGATCGCTAAGCCCATGGAATTTTTCGGGCAGTGGCTGCAATGACTTCGTCAGCAGCTGAGCGTCGTCCACCCGCACAGATAACTCGCCTGTCTTAGTGCGAAAAAGGCGACCACTCGCCCAGACAATGTCGCCAAGGTCCCACGATTTGAAGGCCTTGTATTGCCCCTCCGGCAGCGAATCACGCTGCATGAAAAGCTGCAGCTTGCCGCTGCGATCCTGAATCGTCGCGAAGCTCACCTTCCCCATGACCCGTTTGGCCATCATCCGGCCACCCACCTGCACCACTATTCCCTCTGATTCCAGGGTCTCGTTAGTGTAGCCGTCATAAATCTGATGCAGCTGCCCGGCCAGCGCCGTGCGCCTGTATTCGTTGGGAAAGCCAAACCCTGTCGTGCGCAGCTCGTCCAGTTTGCGGCGCCGCTCCGCGACCAGTTTGTTCTCGCTTGATTCGCTTTCTGACATCTTCAGTTCCTGCAGCCGCGCTTCGTCATACGCCCTGCTTAAGACTAGCTTCAATAAACTTGTTTAACGCGCCGTTTAAGACCGAATCGGGATCACCCGACTCGACACCTGTGCGCAAATCTTTGACTCGCGATTGATCGAGCACGTATGACCGTATCTGACTCCCCCACCCCACATCAAGCTTGGCGTCTTCTTCAACCTGTGCCTCATCCTTGCGCTTCTGCTCTTCCAGCTCGTACAACTTGGCCTTTAATTGCTTCATCGCCGTTGCACGATTCTTATGCTGAGATCGATCATTCTGGCACTGCACGACGACGCCGGTCGGCTCATGAGTGATGCGGACAGCGGACTCGGTCTTGTTCACATGCTGACCGCCCGCCCCGCTGGCCCGATAGACATCCACGCGCAAATCGGACGGATCGATTTCGATTTCTATATCATCGTCGACTTCAGGCGAGACGAAAACGGAAGCAAACGAAGTATGACGTCGATTTCCGGAGTCGAATGGTGATTTCCTCACCAGCCGGTGCACGCCGGTCTCCGTGCGCAACCAGCCGAAAGCATATTCGCCCGTAACGTGGATAGTGGCGCTCTTTATGCCCGCCACCTCCCCCGCAGAGACCTCGATCAGTTCCGCGCCGAAACCGTTTGTCTCACACCATTTAAGATACATGCGCAACAACATTTCAGCCCAGTCCTGCGCCTCGGTGCCGCCCGCCCCGGATTGAATATCGACGAAGGCGTTCGCCATGTCGGCGCGCCCGCTGAACATCCGCTGAAATTCGAGTTTTTCGATTTGCTCCAGCATTCCCTCAAGATCAGAGGCAATTTCCTGCTGGGTCGCGATGTCGCTTTCTTCCAGAGCCATCTCCAGCAAGCCGGCAGATTCATCGACGCCCGTAGAGACGTTACTCAGAGGCAACAACACGGCTTCAAGGCGAGCCCGCTCTTTACCAAGCGCCTGCGCACGCTGCTGATCGCTCCAGACATCGGGGTCTTCGAGCTCCTGGCGTATTTGATTCAGGCGGTCGAGCTGATTCTCAAAGTCAAAGGTACCCCCTAAGCGCGTCACTGCGCTCACGAAGGTCGAGGATTACGTTCTGTAGCTGATTCAATTCCATCTGTGCTGCTGCTCGTCCGGTCGCCCGTAAAACCGGCAATGCTAGACGCATTCGATATGTTCCACAACCAACTGTGGAGTCCGCTGACGCCTGAACTCGTTGACGTCAAGCCGGTAAACCGCAACACAATCGCGGTCGCCTTCCGTCGGCAACAAGTCCGGTTTATTGAAGGCGATCGCCCCTATCGACCGGGAGGACCCTTCGGGCTGCAGCTCGAGTTTCAGGTGCCCCGTCCCTACCAGACGCTGGCTAACAATCCGAAATCTGCCGTCGAAAGCCGGCTCGGGAAAACCCTGTCCCCATGGCCCTGCCGTGCGCAGCAGTTCCGCGAAGCCCAGATCGAAATCCTCCGGGTCGAGCGTGCCATCACTCCAGATACGCCCGGAATCATCGATGTTGACAACGTGACGCGCTACTTCACGCGTAAAAGCCTCCTCGAATTCACGTAACGCGTCCGGTCTCAAGCTCAAACCGGCTGCCATGGCGTGGCCACCGAAACGCTGTATCAACCCCGGCTTCCGCGCGTCGATCGCCGCCAGCACATCGCGCATATGCACCCCTTTTACAGAGCGGCCCGATCCCTTGAGGCTGCCATCATCAGCACCGGCGGCAAAAGCAATGACTGGCCGGTTTAGCTGATCCTTTATTCGAGTGGCCACCAACCCGACGACGCCGGGATGCCAATCTGCATCGAACAGGCACAAGGCATGGGTGTCCGTGCCCCCGGCCGTGGCAATATGATTCTCGAGACGCACTTCGGCACCGAGCTGCATTTTTTTCTGCAACTCGCGACGTTCATCGTTTAACCGGCTCAATTGCATCGCACGACGCTTTGCTTCATGGCTCGACTGCTCCAGCAGGCACATGATCCCCACGGTCATGTCGTCCAGTCGACCTGCTGCGTTGAGCCGCGGCGCAATGGCGAAACCCAGATCAGCTGCTGTCGCATCAGCTATGTTCCGGCCGGCAGCGCTAAAGAGCGCCTGTATCCCGGCTCGCGCGCCGCCCGTTCGCATCCTGCGGAGCCCCTGCGCTACCAGCACCCGGTTATTGGCATCGAGTGGCACCAGGTCGGCGACGGTTCCCAGCGCAACCAGGTCGAGACAAGCCGCGCATATACTGCGCGCATCAACGGCACTGATGACTTTGTCCGCGGCAAGGCGCCGGCCTAGCGCTGCCATCACGTAAAAGGCAACGCCAACACCGGCGAGGGCTTTACTGGGAAACGCACTGTCGGGCGCATTCGGGTTCACGATCACCTGCGCCGCGGGCAACTCGTCGCCCGGCAAATGATGGTCTGTGACGATGACATCGATACCGTGCTCATTAGCCGCGGCGACGCCGGCAATGCTGCTGATACCATTGTCGACGGTCACGATCAGACCCGGCGATTTCACAGCCGCCAAATGCACCAACTCTACCGACAACCCATAGCCGAACTTTTCCCGGTCGGGCACAAGGAAGTCCGGATGCTCGAAACCGAAGGCTCGCAGGCAGGTCATCACCAACGCCGATGCAGTCGCGCCAACCGCGTCAAAATCGCCGACCACAAGCACGCGCTCCTGACTAAGGCGAGCGCTTGCAAGACGATCGGCTGCCTCTGCAACGCCTTCGAGACGACTGACCGGGATAAGTGAGCTAAGCGACACGTCGATCGCGCGCGCATCTGCGCCCCGCGACGCATAAACCCGCCTGAGAACGGGATGCATGTCCGCAGGCAGGTCGCTGAGCAACTCTGCTGAAACCGGGCGGCGTAAAATTTCGCAACCCTGAGTTTTAAGCATCCTTACGCACTGCCATTCGATCTTGAACCCTGCCGCCGGCGCTGCCATGCTAATGACAACACCAACAGGTCTGGAAAATGAAATTTACTGCCGATTCAGCCCAGGGAAACGTAATTCGCTCGTATCAACCGGGTGAACTGCGGGTGGGCGATCATACCATCCGCGAGCACATTATTATCTCGCAAGACCGGATTATTCACGGCTGGAGTCCTGCCCCGCTCAGTGAGCTGAGTGTCGCCGACTTTGCGCCGGCGCTGGAACTCAGCCCGGAGATCATTTTACTCGGTACCGGCCGGACCCAGCAGTTTCCGTCGATCAGCGTGCTGACGGAACTCATGCAAGCCGGAACTGCAATCGAGGTCATGGAAACCAGCGCGGCGTGCCGAACCTTTAACGTGCTGATCGGCGAGCGCCGCTCAGTCGTCGCCGCTTTGTTGATTGAATGATCACTGACTTAACGGGCGGGCAAGTACCGTAACGGGTCGACCGGCTGGCCGTTTTTACGAATTTCGAAATGCAGCACCGGCCGGCCGGCGGCGTCCTTACCCATCTGCGCAATAGACTGACCGGCTGCCACATTCTGCCCCTCCGCAACCAGCAGCGAACGGTTGAACCCGTAGGCGCTCAGCCACGAGTCGTTATGCTTGATGATCAGTAACTGGCCGTAACTGGCCAGTCCGCTGCCCGCGTAGACGACCTGACCGGCGGCGACAGCCCTCACCGGTTGCCCCTCAGCACCGGTCACTCTGATTCCTGAGCCCGTCTTTGGTGACTCGCCGAAACGCAGGTAAATCGTTCCGTCTGTCGGCCAGTACCAGCGCGGAGGCGCGACCGCAACCGGCGCTGTTCTTGCCGCACGAGAATTCTCCGCCGAACCGGCGCCCGCGGCAGGGGCAGTCAACCGCAAACGCTGACCTTCGCGTATCAGCGTTGCATCTCCCAATCTATTCCAACGCGCAAGATCCTGATAATTGAGATTGTAGCTAACAGCAATTGAATAGAGTGTTTCGCCCGCTTGCACTGTGTGGTAACCGTTATTCCAGTTAAGTGCGCGGCTGCTGCATCCTGTCAGCAGCAGTGCAAATAGACTCAGGTACAGATATCGCGAGATGAAGTTCAATTCCGCAAAACGAAATACGCAGCGACCAGCACGGCCACGAAAACCCAGCCGATAATATCGACATAGCGGCGCAGCATTGCTTCGACCCTTGGGCCGCCCCAATACAGCAAACCCGCAACCAGGTAAAAACGAGAGGCTCTGCCAACGGCGGAAGCCAGCACAAATGGCGCCAGCGGCATGGCCAGCGCTCCGGCTGCGATGGTGAAGATTTTATAGGGGATAGGCGAAAACCCGGCGGCCAGCACAGCCCAGAACCCCCATTCCAAAAACCAGGCCTGCGAGGTTTCGTAGGCATCCGTATAGCCCATGTCGCGAATCACCGGGAGAATGACGTCGATCGCAAACAAACCGATGGCAAAGCCCAGCAGGCCGCCGACCACGGAGCTTACGGTTGTGATAAAAGCCAACCGCCACGCGCGCTCGGGCTGAGCCACAACCATGGGCATCAGCATTACATCAGGGGGGATCGGGAAAAATGACGATTCTGCAAAACTAAGCCCGCCCAGATACCAGGGTGCTTTGGGATGCCTGGACCAACGCAGAACCATGTCCAGCAGGGGTGAAAAAATTCTCATTCAGGAATTACCCTTTTCTTTACCTTCCAGCATGGGAACGAACGAAACACCGGTCAGCTTTTCGCGTTCATAACCGTTAGCGGTCCGCGTTATGCGCAGCAGTTGCTGATGCCCGCCGGCCGGCCCTACGGGCAAGACCAGCCGTCCGCCAACGCAGAGCTGTTCAAGCAATTTTTCAGGGACGTCGAGCGGTGCCGCCGCAACGATGATGCCGTCGAATGGAGCCTGCCCGGGCCAGCCTCGAAAACCGTCATCATGGCGAAACCGGACATTGCCTATGCCCAGCTCACGAAGCCTTTGCTTGGTATCCTGCAGCAGCGGAAGGATTCGCTCGATCGTGAACAACTGGCGAACGAACGGCGCCAACACCGCTGTCTGATAGCCGCAACCCGTGCCTATCTCCAGCACTTTGCCCAATGGCTGCAATTGCCCTTCCCGCTCCAGCAATGCCTGGGTCATCAGCGCGACAATAAAAGGCTGGGAAATCGTCTGCCCCTGGCCGATAGGCAAAGCGCTATCTTCGTAGGCGCGACTCGAGAGGGCTTCATCAACGAACAGGTGCCGAGGTACGTCTCGAATCCGCTGCAGTATCTGCGCCTGATTAATACCTTCCTGACGCAGGCGCTCGACTAATCGATCCCGCGTGCGCGCCGATGTCATCCCGATGCCTTGTATGTTTGGACTCCGTGCCATCAAAACTCTAACCATTCGCCTAACGGTTCAATTGCATCGTAGCGGGTCAAATCGATCTGTATCGGCGTCACCGAAACGTAGCCCTCGCGGACCGCATGGAAATCCGTTCCCGGCCCGGCGTCCTGC
This sequence comes from Gammaproteobacteria bacterium, assembly GCA_037387125.1. Taxonomy (GTDB): domain Bacteria; phylum Pseudomonadota; class Gammaproteobacteria; order Steroidobacterales. Next base: position 10,429 of record JARRLL010000027.1, read on the forward strand.
CCCGCTCCGGCCGGACCGACCCAGAAAATAGGCCGACCCTTCGGGTCTGCACTTTTCACGACCGGTTCGGCGCGATGGCGGAAACCCAGACGGGTAGCCTGGAAGCCGCGTAATTCATCGTAGGGACGATCCGGAACATTTACATTCAGAATCGTATCAGCCGGCAAAGGATGATTCTCCAGCTTTTGGATAAGGGTGCAGACAGCCTTCGCCGCCGTGACAAAGTGCGTCGGAGTCTCGCTTACAAGCGACACTGCAATGGCCGGCAAACCCAAAAATCTACCCTCGATCGCGGCTGCAACCGTACCCGAATAGAGTATGTCGTCGCCCAGGTTCGCGCCATGATTGATACCCGCAACCACCATATCTGGCTCAATTTCAAGCAACCCGGTTATTGCCAGATGAACACAGTCAGTCGGGGTACCGCTGACATAATGGATTCCATTCGGCGTTGTCGTCACCCGCAACGGCGAATCCAGTGTGAGAGAATGACTGGCGCCGCTTTGGTTGCGGTCAGGCGCGACAATAACGGTCTCCGCCAAGGCAGAAACCTCGCGCGCGAGCACAGCAAGCCCCTCGGCATGGTAACCGTCGTCATTGCTTAACAGTATTTTCATTGGACTCAGATGGTCGAAAAGGATCGCAAACATATCAATTCGGGCGACGCCGCGCTATTCAAAGATTTAATTGGCGAGACGCGGCCGGTTAAGTCTCGGCCGAGAACTATTAGTAAACCGGCCCCGTCGACCCGGCCGACACCAAAGCAACCGCGTGGCCCAATCGGGCACAATGCGGCGTCTTTTATGCCGGAAGCCCCGACCGCAGGGGCTGACGAGCAACTCAGCTACAGGCGCGACGGCGTGAGCGAGCGACGAATGCGCGACTTGCGTCGTGGCCGAATCGCTATCCAGGCCGATCTCGATTTGCACGGCATGACGACGGCAGAAGCCTATCCGGTTTTATGCGACTTCCTCGCGGACTGCGCGGAGCGGAATAGGCGATGCCTGCGAATAGTTCATGGCAAAGGCCTTCGGTCCGGCGAACGAGGCGCGGTATTAAAGGGCGCGGTCAATCACTGGCTGCGGCAATTCGACAGTGTGCTTGCTTTTTGTTCTGCACCTGCCAACGATGGCGGCACGGGAGCGGCTTACGTATTACTGAAGCGAGCCTAATTCTGTTTTGTCGTTAGCTTAGCAACGAGCTTGCGCATCATTCGCTGGGTTTCTTCGCTGAACCAGTATTCCGTCGCTTTATTCGCGTAACGCAGGTTAGCCTCGGCCATGTCTACCAATATCTTTTTCGCAGCCAGTCGAGTGGTATTCATGGCCAGCGGCGGGAGCTCCAGCAGGCCGTTCGCCCAAAGCACCGCCGCGTCGACAGCACCCCCCTCATCTGCCAGCTCGTCAACCAGGCCATATTGCAGAGGCATGCGGAGAATATTCGGCGGCACGGGCAAGCCGACTTGAACCTCATTTAACCCGATCAGGAAATCACCCCGCGTTGCAACCCTGTAATCACAATGAAGCGCCAGCACCGCCCCCCCTGCCGGGGCATGACCGGTAATAGCGGCGGCTACCGGGACCGGACTGGCTGCGAGCGCGCTCATCAGCGAGAAAAACTCGGTCCAGAATTCCAGCACTTCGCCGTGAGCCAGGCGCAGCAGCTCGGGCACATCGAGCCCCGCACTGAACAGGCCCTGCCTGCCCGAAATCACGATTGCGGCAGCCCCGTCTGCGACGAGATTGGCATGCGTTGTCGCAAGTGACCGAATTAACTCCGGATTCATAGCGTTGACCGGCGGCCTGTCGAGCCTTATTTCGGCAACGCTGTCGCGCATTGAAATTTTCAGCATTTCTTTTTCCTGACAGACGTCTTAACTCTTAGTATTTTGGCCGCATGTGCCGCTGCTCTCAGGCCGCGTCCCGAATGGCCATGTCATGAACATTCAGTAACTCCCGCAAAACCACGGTTGCATAGCAACCCGGGCTCAGTGCGAACGAAAGTTCAATAGCCTCATCACCCAGCTTCCACTCCAGATTAGCGACCCTCGCAACGAGCGGCCGACGCGAAGCCCGGGAACCGGCCGCTTCCAGCAGCGATTCTACTTGCGGGAAACCTTCATAAAAATGCCGCTCGGCGGGAATACGGTTCGGGCTATCGGAGCGAGCGTCACTCCCCCAAAGCAGCCCGGACGGTAAACGAGCCGATGGGAATATCGATTCATCCTGTTCGGCCAAGCCACGCGGCCTGTCCGACACCGTTACCTCGTCCGGCAATGCTGTGGACCATGTCCCGGCAGCGACGCGCCCGGCCAAGTAGCCGTTGAACAGCGCTCCGCGCAAAGCCGATAGCGCGAATGAGCGCATCTCCCTATTGAGTCGGCGCAACTGCTGCACATCCGCGGCCAGCCGCAGGTTTGCGCAGTCACGACCAAAACGCTGCGGACCAAAAAAGTTCGGCACTCCCTGCTCGGCTATTACAGCAAGACGACTTTCCAGGCCGCTTGAATCTGATACACAAAGATTCCGCAGACTGATGCGGAAAGCGTTGTAACTGAGCTGGCCGGGGCGAAGCTTCTTGTTATTCCAGACGGCCTCGAGAATTTCAAAGCCCTGCTCAGGGAGCGGGTCCAACTTCGGCATACCGCGGCCAGGCAGTTGCACCGAAAACCACTGCTCAGTGACGGCATGCCTGTCCTTCATGCCCGCATAACTTACGGAACGATAAGGAACATCGAGTATGTGGGCCAGCTGTTTGGCTACCCACCGAGTGTTTTGCCCGGTTTTTCTTATTCGCAGCAGCAGGTGCTCACCCTTGCCCGCCGGCTGCGTGCCACTGTGCTCGATGACGTAAAAGTCAGCAGGACTACTTCGCAGCTCGGCCGACCCAAGCGGGGGCCCCCAGGCTCGTGGCAGTAAAGCCTCGTCAGCGAAGGAAACCAACTGTGCTATTTCAGCTTCGATACTCACAAGATATCGGCCTGTTGCGCGCATCCCGCGCACCCTGAGATCACCGGTGGGCTACTCTGACTCTTCGCTCTCGGAGTCAGCGGGAACGAACAGGTAGAAGCTTTCGTCAGGACCGACCATGCCGAGATCCGAACGAGCGCGCTCCTCCAGAGCCGCGAAGCCACCCTTTAAATCTTTGACCTCGGCCTTTAAGCGCGCATTTCTCTCAGCCAGCCGCTCATTTTCCGCCTGCTGATCCTCTATACTGGTGCGCAAGCGAACAACTTCCGGCCAGCCATCGTCCGAGATCCACAACCTGCCCTGCAAGACGACCAGCAGTCCTAGCAACGCCAGCAGCATCACCTTCACTTTCAAAGAGCGGCTTGAAGAACCAGAAGACATGGCGCTGCGCCTCAGAGGCCTACGGGAAAGGCCTTCGAACCCGCATAGCGCGCTTCCGAGCCCAGGATTTCTTCTATCCGTAACAACTGATTGTATTTAGCCATACGATCGGAGCGGCATAGCGAACCAGTCTTGATCTGCGTGGCAGTTGTGCCAACCGCGATGTCCGCGATAATAGCGTCCTCCGTCTCACCCGAGCGATGCGACACGACCGCTGAATATCCTGCCTTGACAGCCATGTTGATGGCACCCAGCGTTTCCGTCAGCGTGCCGATCTGATTGGGCTTTATCAGGATCGAGTTAGCGATCTTCTTCTCTATTCCCTCGGCCAGGATAGTTGTGTTGGTAACGAACAGGTCGTCGCCGACGAGCTGGACCTTCGATCCCAGCTTGGCTGTCAAACCGGCCCAGCCGTCCCAATCGCTCTCGTCCATGCCGTCTTCGATGGAAATCACCGGGAACGCATCGACGATACCTGCAAGAAAATCTGCAAACCCCGATGAATCAAACTGCTTGCCTTCGGAATCCAGACTATAGACTCCGTTTTTGAAGAATTCGGAACTTGCCACGTCGAGGCCCAGAAAAATATCGACACCGGGCTTAAAACCCGCTTTTTCGATAGCCTGCATAATGGTCTCGAGAGCCGCGGTGTTGGATGGCAGATCAGGCGCAAAACCACCTTCGTCACCCACAGCCGTATTCAGACCCGCTGCCTTCAAGACCGACTTCAGCGCATGGAACACCTCGGTGCCATAACGCAATGCCTCGCCAAATGAAGGCGCAGCGACAGGCAAAATCATGAACTCCTGTATATCTACGCTGTTATCGGCATGGGCACCGCCGTTGATGATGTTCATCATCGGCACGGGCATCAAGGTGTTAGCTTCGACCCCGGCGTCGTCAAGCACACGAAACAGCGGCTCCTTGAGTTCGGCCGCCCGAGCCTGGGCAAATGCCAGCGAGGCTGCCAGAATCGCATTAGCGCCTAGCCTGCCCTTATTGTCTGTGCCATCAAGATCTATCATGCATTGATCAACGGTAGCCTGATCAGTATCGCCGAGATTCAACAGCGCATTCCGAAGCTCGCCATTGACGTTTGCGACGGCCTTCTGCACGCCCTTACCCAGATAGCGCGAGCCACCATCACGCAACTCGACTGCCTCGCGGCTGCCCGTCGAGGCACCTGAAGGAACCGCCGCTCGGCCGGTGGCTCCGCTCGCCAGCGTCAAATCCGCTTCAACCGTTGGATTGCCGCGTGAATCGATGATCTCACGCCCACGCAGTTCGACAATCTTGCTCATCGTTATTGCAACTCCCAGACTTTTTTAAAATCTCAAAATCCTGCCGGCACTACTCAAATATCGCTGCCGCCTTCACCTGCGCCTCAGGCAAGCAATTCGTTTTCCGGAAACCCGGCGGCTTTTACCGTTTCATCAAGCGCTTGCAGCGTGACAAGGAGAGGCTCCAGCTGACCCAGGGGCCATGCATTCGGGCCGTCGCTCAACGCTTTATCGGGCTGCGGGTGCGTTTCCATAAATACACCGGCGACTCCGGCCGCGATTGCGGCCCTGGCCAGCACCGGCACGAACTCGCGCTGGCCGCCGGAGGCACTGCCCTGCCCGCCAGGCAGTTGCACCGAGTGGGTCGCATCATAGACTACGGGGCAACCGGTTGAACGCATCACCGCAAGCGAGCGCATATCGGAAACCAGGTTGTTGTAGCCGAAAGATGCCCCTCGCTCGCACACCATGACCTGCTGATTACCGGTCGAGCGCGCCTTGTCCGCGACGTTACCCATCTCCCACGGAGAGAGGAATTGACCTTTCTTGATATTCACCGGCTTACCCGTACTCGCGACTTTAATAATGAAATTGGTCTGCCGACACAAAAAAGCGGGCGTCTGAAGCACATCCACTACATCGACAACTTCATCCAACGGCGTATCCTCATGCACATCCGTCAGAATCGGCACACCCAGCTGATGCTTGACCTTGTCAAGAATTCGCAAGCCCTCAGCTATGCCCGGGCCGCGGAAACTACTGGCGGAGGAACGGTTCGCCTTGTCAAAAGACGACTTGTATATGAACGGAATGCCGAGCCGCGAAGTGATGTCCCGCAGAATTTCCTGGCTGCTGGCGGGTAACTCCACGGTTTCCACCAGGCCCTGATCAGAAAACCCGGAAAATACCAGTCCGGCAGCGCGGAGCTTGTCGAGGTAGCCGTTGTTAAATTCGTAGCGATGCCGATGGCGTTCGCGAATTGTGGACTCGCCGTACATTTGCTGCACGCTGCTGCCCGGCTCGAGATTGCAGTTCTGAGCCCCGAGACGCATCGTCCCACCCAAATCCGACTGCTCGCCGCGCTCCTGAAGCGTGCCGTCCAGATTCTGCCACTCTGTTATCAGAGCCACCACCGGATGCGGCGTAGCCGCGTCGAATTCGGTGCTGTGCGCATTGTCCAGCCCGGCTATATTGCGGGCAAATTCGATAACGGCAAGCTGCAGGCCCAGGCAAATCCCCAAAAAAGGGATACCGCGCTCTCGGGCATAGCGAATCGCGTTAATCTTGCCCTCGACGCCCCGGTCGCCAAATCCGCCCGGGACAAGGATGGCGTCAACGCCTTCAAGGGCCGACAAATCGCCCTCGTCGAAGTGCTCAGAGTCGAAATAGCGGATGTTGACCCGCGCCCTGTTACGAATCCCCGCGTGGATGAGGGCTTCGTTGAGCGAAATATAGGAGTCTTTTAATTCCACGTACTTACCGACCATTGCTACGGTAACTTCTACCTCAGGGTTCTTTTTGGCCGCGACCACGGCATCCCATTTGCTGAGGTCGGCGGGTGGCACATCCAGCCTGAGCTTGTTGACCACGATTTCGTCAAAACCCTGATCTCTAAAAACGAGTGGCAGGCGATAAATGTCGTCGACATCCATCGCTGAGATAACGGCGCTTTCAGCAACATTGGTAAACAAAGCGATCTTGCGCCTTTGCTCATCAGGAATGGCATGCTCAGCCCTGCAAACCAGCACATCAGGCTGAATACCGATAGAGCGCAGCTCCTTCACAGAGTGCTGAGTAGGCTTGGTCTTTATTTCTGCAGAGGTTGCAATGTAAGGGACGAGGGTCAGGTGGACATAGGCGACATTGGCACTGCCCATATCAACTCCCATCTGCCGAATGGCCTCCATGAACGGCAGCGATTCGATGTCACCGACGGTGCCCCCGATCTCGACGATGCAGACATCTGAATCGCCGGCACCTTTCTCCACGCCGCGTTTAATCTCGTCGGTAATGTGCGGAATCACCTGGACCGTAGCCCCGAGATAGTCACCGCGCCGCTCCTTGGCGATGACGCTGCCATAGATGCGTCCGGTCGTGAAATTACTGTTCCGGCCGGTGGTGGTATTTACAAAGCGCTCATAATGACCCAGGTCAAGATCTGTCTCGGTACCGTCATCGGTCACGAACACCTCGCCATGCTGAAACGGGCTCATGGTGCCCGGGTCGACATTAAGGTAGGGGTCCAGCTTGATCATGCTGACCTTCAGGCCCCGCGCCTCGAGGATGGCGCCCAAAGAAGCGGCTGTTATCCCCTTACCCAGCGAGGAGACCACCCCACCCGTTACAAATACGAATCGCGGCATACTTTGCAAACCCTTGCCGGCAAACGGCAAACAAATTCCTCAACAACCCAAGCGAGACAATCCAAGCGCGACAATCCAAGCGAACGCGCACCCCTGGTCAGCACCTGCACAACACCCAAAAACAAGCGAGCCGAAGCCGCTTTGACGTCCTGAAGCACCCGCTAGGGGGCCCGGGGAAAAGCGCGCTCCGGCTGCTCGATACCTGCTTGAGGAATCTGTTTAGGAACACCCAACTACTAACCCAGGTTGGCTCTACAAATTACCAGATAGCCTGTCCACTCACAATGCAAACGGCTAACGAATAGCTGCATGATCGCGCCACGCTATGGCAAAACCCGGCTCGTTATCAGCAGCGGCAAAATCCTGGTTAACCCAGATATTCGCCACGGCGACCAAATCCTCACCCGAATAGAGCAGCGGAATATGGCTGCGCATCCATGGGACTATGCCGCTTTCCTGCAGCAAATTCTTCAGTTGCCGGGTTGCACCGTTTTTACTCGTGCGCAGCTTTTCGCCCCCCCGCCTGAACCGGACGCTCAGCCCGTTGCGGCAATGACTGGCGGCAATACCGCGGCCCGTCGCAGGCTCTGCCACGAGCTTTCCGCGCACGGCACCGAGATCCAGCACGCTGCCGCATTCCCAGCTATACACCGCATCATTCGGAGGCAGCGCGCCGGGATCGCGGTCCTCGCTGAACAACCAAAGCGCATCACGATACCGGCGTATCCTCGTACCCGGCCACGCCGCTTCAGGTTGAGCATCAGGGCGCGCCGTGGTCAATACTGCGATGGCCCCCACCAGCTGTTTCTCCGAGGGCACCTCGAGCCCACAGCGTCGCAGCGCCGCACGCAGGGCGTTTCTTTGGCGCGGCCCCGTCAAGCGGGTCAGCGCCGCCAGGTTCAAGCGGTTGCCGTCAAGCATGCCCCGCAGATCGTCCGCGGCCAGCTCGTCGACCAGCTCGGCTGCTTCGGCACACAATCGGGCCGATCGCTCGACGGATCTCTCAACCGCGCTCCAGCGCCTCGTCAGCAACGGCAGAACCTCGTGCCGGAGGTAATTTCGATCCGGCCCTAGTTCGTTATTCGACGGGTCATCGATCCATGCGAGACCGGCCTCCTCCCCGTAAGCCGCGATTGCGGCAGCAGAAACACCAAGCAAAGGCCGCAGCAGCCGAATGTCGCGTTCGGCATAGACCGGCATCGCGGCCAGGCCATGCACTCCCGCGCCCCGAAACAGTTGCAGCAGCATTGTTTCCAGCTGATCGCGCTGATGATGCGCGGTCAGCAGCACCTCGCCCGGCTTCAATTCGGCAGCGAAGGCCGCGTAACGGGCGGCCCGGGCGGCTGCTTCAAGCCCTTTGCCACTTTCCAGATCAACTTCCACACGCAGCGCCTTGCAGGCGATACCCAGCGCCGCGCAAATGGACTCGCAGGTGCTGCTCCAGGAAGCAGAGTCGGGATGCAAGCCATGATCGATATGCACGGCTCGTATCGCCCTGCCCGCTGCCTGGCTCCGTAATGCATCGAGCAAAACCGACGAATCAAGTCCACCGCTAAACGCAACACAAAGCGCCGTGTCGGCAGCCAGGTGAGTCGTCAGCGCGGCCTCGATAGCAGAATGCACCGCGACTTTGCAATTGCTCTGCGGGCCTAAATCTGACACAGGGACCGTTGCTTTAGCCTGTGCGCCAGTTCGCCGCAGACCGCAGCTCAGGCCTCACGAAAACTGCCGACCGAATTAATTCGCTGCTCGCGCCGGCTGATCAGTTCGGTCACTGGCATCTTTTGGAGGTAGCGCAAACTGCTCACGATTGCGTTTTGCAACGCATTGGCCATGGTTTCCGGATTACGGTGCGCGCCGCCGAGTGGCTCCGATATCACCTCGTCCACCAACCCAAGCGACTGCAATCGTCGGGCTGTTATGCCCATTGCCGTCGCCGCCGTTTCGGCCCGATCGGCATTTTTCCAGAGGATACTGGCGCAGCCCTCCGGGGAGATTACTGAATAGATGCTGTATTCGAGCATGATGAGATGGTCGCCAACGCCAATCGCCAGGGCACCACCGGACCCGCCCTCGCCAATAACCACGCTCACGATCGGAATTTTCAGCCGCGCCATTACAAACAGGTTACGGGCAATCGCCTCGCTCTGGCCACGCTCCTCGGCGCCAACCCCCGGATAGGCTCCCGGCGTATCGATCAACGTAACGACCGGCAGTCCAAAACGCTCCGCCATCTGCATGAGGCGCAGCGCTTTCCGGTAGCCCTCTGGTTTAGGCATGCCGTAGTTACGCTCGACACGGCTCTTCGTGTTACGCCCCTTCTGATGGCCGATCATCATCACCGGAATTCCCGACAGGCGAGCCACGCCTCCGACGATAGCCGCATCATCCGCATACATTCTGTCGCCATGCAGCTCCTGAAAGTCCGGGCACATAATCTCCGTGTAGTCCAGCGTATAGGGTCTGTTCGGATGGCGCGCAAGCTGGGCAATTTGCCAGGGATTCAGGTTAGAAAAAATGCTGCGGGTTAACGATTCGCTTTTGCTTTTGAGACGGTCGATCTCTTCGCTAATATTGACTTCGGAGTCGTCACTGACGAAACGCAGCTCATCGATCTTTGCCTCCAATTCGGCAATCGGCTGCTCGAAATCCAGAAAATTCATATCCATTGGCGCAAGTCTTTGTTTGCTAAACCGGTAATTGACACATCATACCTGACCGAAAGTCACAGCACAGCCGCCGCGGTGTCGGCTACGCGCTCTTCCCGTAACCAAACCGGAAAGAATTTATCCCAATTGCTTCCGCCAGTTTCTCTCGCAGCTCGCCCGACGGTCTTACGCGCCAGGCGCCATCAAACTGCAACCGGGCCTGCGCGTTGCCATTGCGATAAAGAAGCGAAACGGCGCAACGCCCGGGCCTGTAAGGCTCAAGTATCTCCCGCAGAGCATTGGTGTCCAGACCACCCGCATCACGCTCCAGCCAGTGAATCACCAAGCGCGATGCCTTTTGTTCGATGACCCTGTCGATATCCTTAACTTCATTTACGGACACACGCCAGCCGTCAATATAATCATCGTAACGGATTTTCCCGCACACGATTCTGCCGGCATGGTCTTCCAGCAGGTGGCGGTATTCGTGGTAGGCCTCGCTGAACATCGTCAGCTCGATGCGATCGCGGCCATCGTCGAGCGTCATCGTCACTCGATTCCCGCGCTTCTTTATATCGGTAATCAAGCCGGCCAACGTGACCTCGGTACCGCCACGCCATGAGTCGCCGCCGGGCGCAGGCTTTTGCATGCCGCCAATCACGGAGCCTATGGTCCCGGTGCAAACATAAGGCACGTCAGCCCGATACTGGTCGAAGGGATGACCGCTCAGAAACAGCCCCAACGCTTCATATTCGGCCAGAAAGAATTTACGCGCACTCCATTTAGGCAGCGCAGACGCTTCCGCGGGCGGCAATGGCGGCGCCTCGGCCCCAAACATGTCGTTCTGCCCCGCGGCCTGGGCTCGCGCGTATTGCTCGGCACCGCCCATCGCAAACGGCAAATCCGCAAGCAAGCTGGGTCGGTTTGCGCCGAAAGCATCCATCCCGCCTGCCTTGATCAGCGATTCCACGGCACGCTTGTTTATTTTTTGCGTATCCAGTCGTCTGCAAAAATCGTGGATATCCTGATACGGGCCGTTTGCCTCCCGCTCGGCGACGATGGCATCGGCTGCCTGACGCCCCAATCCCTTGAGTGCGCCGAGCCCGTAGCTGATCTCGCCGGGCGCAGCAACGGTGAACGATGTCTCAGACTTGTTGACGTTCGGCCGCAGGACGCCAAGGCCCATCTCCAGACATTCGCGATGATGCAACTTGAGTTTATCGGTGTACTCCATATCAGCCGACAGTACCGCAGCCATAAATGCCTCGGGAAAATGCGCTTTCAGCCAGGCCGTCTGGTATGCAAGCAGCGCATACGCTGCGGAGTGGGATTTATTGAACCCGTACTCGGCAAACTTCTCCATCAGGTCAAATATGTGCGCCGCAGTTTTTTCTTCGACTCCGTTGTTCACGGCACCGTCCACGAAAATACTGCGTTGCTTGCCCATTTCCTCGGCAATCTTTTTGCCCATCGCCCGACGCAGTAAATCTGCCTGCCCAAGCGAATAGCCAGCGAGTATCTGCGCGGTCTGCATGACCTGTTCCTGGTAGAGAATCACGCCGTAGGTATTTGCCAGCACGGGTTCGAGATCAGGATGCAGAAAGTCAATCTGGACCTTGTCGCCGCCGTGTTTACGCTCGATAAACGTGTCGACCATCCCCGATTGCAGCGGCCCCGGCCGAAACAGTGCGACCAACGCGACGATGTCTTCAAAGCAATCTGGCTTTAGCCTCTTGATGAGGTCTCGCATGCCCCGCGATTCCAGCTGAAACACAGCGTGGGTCTGGGCGGATTGCAACAAGGCGTATGCTTTCGGGTCATCCATCGGAATCGTTTCGAGATCGACCTCGCTTGCGCCGGCACCGACACGCGCTGCATTGATGGTCGCGAGCGCTTTGTCGATGATCGTGAGCGTTCGCAAACCCAGAAAATCGAATTTCACCAGACCGACTGATTCGACATCTTTCATGTCAAACTGAGTGACGGCTCCGGTAGCATCATCCAGTTTGAAGAGCGGCGCGAAATCGGTGAGTGCCGACGGCGAGATAACCACGCCGCCGGCATGGGTTCCTGCACTTTTGGGCAACCCTTCGAGCTGGCGCGCAAGATCCATTAGCGCCTGCACATCATCATCGTTGTCGCATAGTTCGCCCAGCTCCGGCTCTTCTTCGAATGCTCTTTGCAGGGTCATACCGGGCGTCGGCGGTATCAGCCTGGCGATCCGATCGGCGAAGCCGTAGGGATGCCCCATAACCCTGCTGACGTCCCTGACGACCGCTTTGGCCGCCATGCTGTTGTAAGTGATAATCTGCGCCACTCGGTCGCGACCGTAACGCGCGCCCACGTATTCAATAACGCGGTCACGACCTTCCATGCAGAAATCGATATCGAAGTCGGGCATGGACACGCGCTCGGGATTCAGGAAACGTTCAAACAGCAGATCGAACTGCAGCGGATCGAGGTCCGTAATGCCCATCGCCCATGCAACAACGCTACCCGCGCCCGAACCGCGGCCCGGCCCAACGGGAACCCCGTTTTCTTTCGCCCAGCGAATAAAATCAGCAACGATAAGGAAATAGCCGGGAAAGCCCATTTCATTGATGACGCCGAGGTCCCTTTGCAGTCGCTCGTCGTATATTTTTCGTTCCGCCGCGGTAAGTTCCCTATTGGCCAAGCGCCCCTCGAGCCCCTCCTTCGCGACCCGCTCGAGGTATGCCGCCGGCGAATCACCGGTCGGAATCTCATAGTCTGGCAATACGCTTTTGCCCAGCTCCAGGGGCACTGTGCAGCGCTTCGCTATTTCTACCGTGTTCTCCAGCGCCTCCGGGAGATCCGCAAAGAGTTCGGACATTTCCTCAGGAGTGCGGAGGTACTGCTGCTCACTGTATAGTCGCGGCCTCGACGTATCATCGAGCACATAGCCACTCTGAATACAGGTACGGGCCTCATGCGCCTCGAATTCATCCTGGCGCAGAAACCGGACATCATTAGTGGCCACCACTGGGCACTCTGTTTTGGCCGCAAGCGCAACCGCAGCCTTTATATAGTCTTCTTCGCCGGGCCGACCCGTCCGCTCCAGCTCGAGATAAAAATCGCCGGCAAACTGTTTGACTGCGCGACGCAGCAGTTTTTCCGCCTGAGGCTTTTTGCCATCCAGCAGCAACTGCCCGATGACCCCCTCCCGGCCTCCTGACAAAGCGATCAAACCTTCGGAGTGCTTTTTGAGCCACTCCTGCTGAATGACCGGAATACCGTTGCGTTTGCCTTCTGTATAAGACAGCGTAATCAGGCATTTCAGGTTTAGATAACCGGTCTCGTTCCTGGCCAGCAGGACTAACGGCGCATAGCCGTCACGCGCCGCCGTGTCCTCCAGCAGCACATCGGCACCGACAATCGGTTTTATGCCGGCCTGGAGAGCGGATTTATAAAACTTTACCAGACCGAACAGGTTGTTCTTGTCGGTCAGCGCGACGGCCGGCATGCCCGCCTTGCTAACAGTCGGAGCCAGCGCCGGCAGGCGAATCACGCTGTCGACAATGGAATATTCTGAATGCACGCGAAGGTGGACGAAACCCTGGCCCTTTGATTTCTGCCCGGATTGATCGTAAGTCCGACCTGACACCTGCTCAGCATCCCGCCGCATTTCGCTCACGCGCTCGGCTCCCGATACGCCGGCGAATTGCGCCGCCTGGCGGCAGCCTCGGCAACCGGCCGAAAACTTTTCCGATGAACGATCGCTGGCCCGTGCTCATGCAATGCCTGCCGATGCTGTGCCGTCGGGTAACCCCGATGCCGATCGAAACCGTAGGCCGGGAACTCGCGGTGCAATTCGTCCATGATGGCATCACGCTCCACCTTGGCGACTATCGAAGCGGCACCTATCGCCGGGCAGATATCATCACCACCGACCAGCGCCTGCAGGCTGCCACCGAATTCCGGACCCATATCGGGGCAGCGATTGCCATCCACGCGCAACAAGGCCGGTATTTCGGGCAGCCCTTCGATCGCCCGGCGCATGGCCAGCATGCTCGCATGCAGAATATTTAATTCGTCAATTTCGGTAACGCTGGCGATGCCTATGGCCCAGCTAACGGCAGATTTGCGGATGACCTCATTCAGCCTTTCCCGCTGCCTGGCCGATAGTTTCTTGGAATCACGGATACCGGGCACGGGCGAGCCATGCTCCAGCACTACAGCTGCAGCCACAACGGGCCCGGCCAGCGGGCCGCGGCCAGCTTCATCAACTCCACCAAGGAACAACAACGATATTCTCCGCTTTCAGACGTGCCCGCCAATTACCGCACAACCGCCGCCGGCAGGAACAGACAAGCAGGATAATAATACCCTCAGGTAAAACAGAGTGGGCAAAAAATTAGGCGCCCTGTCCTCAAGCAGTTCTGCGACCGCCTCCGCCGCTTTCTGGCTTGCCGACTGGCGCAACACCTGGCTGATGTCCCTGAAATGCGTTATCAACTGATCGGTCTGGTCAGTTGAGCGCATCAGGCTGAGTACCGCGTCGCTAAGCGCTGCAGCGGTCACGTCTTCCTGGATGAACTCGGGCACCAACTCATACCCGGCCAGCAGGTTCGGTAACGCGAAGTGCTTTATTTTCAGCAATCGCAGGACTCGGGCGAACCAGGCAGACAGTGGGGCTACTCGATAAGCCACCACCATGGGTTTGAGCAACAGCATGGCCTCCAGCGTGGCCGTGCCCGAAGCAACGAGCACTGTATCCGCCGCCGCCAGCACAAGCCTGGAGCGGCCATCGACCAGTCGCATTGCGTCGCCGAGGCCTGCCGCGTCAGCCATTGCCTGAAACTGGGCGCGCGTTTCGGGCGATGCCGCCGGAGAAAGCACCTGCAGGCCTGGCAGCGCGTGGCGCACCCGCTGCGCTGCTTCGAGGAACACACCTCCGAGCCGCTCTATTTCGCCCGCACGGCTGCCGGGCAGCAGAGCGAGGACAGGCCGGTCGTCCAAACCCAACGCCGCGCGAGCGGCCGCCTTCGATTGATCATCCGCGCCTATTTCATCGGCCAACGGGTGACCAACGAACGCAGCCTGAATCCCGTGTTTGGCTATAAATTCCTGCTCAAACGGGAGCAGGCAAAGCACCAAATCGCAGGCTGCACGAATTGTTTTGACACGCCCCTGGCGCCATGCCCAAACTGACGGGCAGACGTAATGCGCTGTCGGTATTCCAACTGAGCGGGCAAATTTCTCGATGCGCAGATTAAAGTCCGGCGCATCGATACCGACCAATAAATCCGGCGGATCGCTCGCGAGTCGATGCTCCAGCTCGCGCTTAAGCCTGCGTAGACGCGGCAAATGACGAATCACCTCGGTAAGGCCCATGACGGCAAGCTGCTGGTAGTCACCCCATGAACGACAACCAGCCGCGCGCATTTGCGGCCCGGTTATGCCCTCGAATATTGCGTTCGGATAACGGACTCGCAGGGCCTCAATAAGACCTCTTCCAAGCTGATCGCCCGAAGCTTCGCCTGCGATTATTACTATGCGCGGCAACCCGATTCCTCCGCCTAGCGGAGTATGCTGCGTTCCGACGGCTCCAGAAAGGTCGCGAATATCGTCAACTCCGGCTGTTGCTGCGCGAGCTCCGCTATTTTTTCACGCGCTTCTTCCAGGCGTAATCCGGAGCGATACAGCAGCCGAAATGCATTCTTGATATTGCGCGTCTGAACGCTGTCGAACCCTCTGCGTTTAAGACCCTCGATATTGATGCCGCGCGGCGATGCCGGTCGGCCAGACGCCATCAGATACGGCGGCACATCGCGCGTTATGGCAGCATTGTTGGCGATGAAGGCATGAGCGCCCACCCGGACAAACTGGTGTGCGCCGGAGAAACCACCCCAAATAACGTAGTCGTCCACCGTTACATGGCCGGCAAGCGTAACGTTGTTCGCAAAAATGGTTTCGTCGCCCACGATGCAATCGTGCGCAATGTGCACGTAAGCCATCAGCCAGTTGTTATTACCCAGCCGGGTTACCCCTTTGTCCTGGGCCGTCCCGCGGTTGAGTGTGCAGTATTCCCGAATGGTGTTGCCATCGCCGATTTCCAGGCTGGTGTCCTCGCCCGCGTACTTCTTGTCCTGCGGCGCTTCACCGATCGAGCAAAACTGGAAAATTTGATTGTTTTCGCCGACGGTCGTACGGCCCTTGAGCACGCAATGCGGCCCGATCACGGTACCCGCACCCACCCGCACGCCTTTCTCAATGATCGTATAAGGCCCGACAGTGACAGTGGCATCCAATGACGCCTCGGGAGAAACAATAGCCGTTGCATGTATCAAACTCATGGCCGCATCAACTTCCTCTGTCCTGCTCATTTTTCGAATTACGATCGAGCGATTTTAACTTGGCTGCCATTTCTTCCAGCCGCTTAAAACGCGCTGCCAGTTTGCGCCATTTACCGGCTTCTTCGACACCGATTACAGAAGAATAAGTTCCCGGGCTGTTTATCGAACGCGTAACGGACGCCCGCCCTAGCAAATAAACGTCATCACAAATTTCCAAGTGACCGGATACGGCAACATGTCCGCCAAGCATACAGCGCGCGCCCACCCTCGTACTGCCCGCAATTCCGCTTTGGGCAGCGATCACAGTGTGGTCGCCAATGTGCACATTGTGAGCGATATGAACCAGATTATCGATCTTGACACCGAAACCGATTTCAGTGTCCTCGATTGCGCCGCGGTCTATCGTGCTGCCGGCCCCGATCTCGACGTCATCGCCGATTTTTACCCGACCCACCTGAGGCACTTTGCGCCACCCGGTCGGCGTCTGCGCTATTCCGAAACCGTCAGCGCCAACAACCGCACCCGAATGCACGATACAACGGTTGCCCATTCGAATGTCCTGATAGCACGTTACGTTCGCCAGCAACCGGCAGTCCGCGCCTATTCTAACGTCAGCCCCGATAACGGTGTTTGGTCCTACGTAGACCCGCTCGCCTAGCTGCGCGTTGGCGCCTATACAGACGCCCGCGGCGATTTCACAGGTCGCCGGGACGATTGCGCTCGGGCTAATCGCAGCGGTTGAATGGACACCAGGCACGAGTGCGGGCGGAGGATGAAGGTCGGCAGCAACGGATGCGAAGACGCCATACGGATCATCCGCCACCAGGCACGCAACAGGGCACTCTTGAACGGCGTCGGCGGCAAGTATCACCGCACTTGCCTGGGTCATGGATAGATGCTTTCTGTACGCGCGATTTGCGAGAAAGCTAACGCTGCCGGCACCAGCGGACTGCAGAGTGCCAACGCACTCGACAACTTGATCGGGATCACCATGCAGCTCGCAACCATAGCGAACGGCCAGCTCCGCCAGCTTTATTCCCAATTTATGAAAGCCTCACTGAGTGTACCGGAGCAATTTTTTAGTCACCGGCGGGCTTATCACCAGCGGTTGCGCGCAGGCGCTCAAGTACGGGTTCAGTTACGTCAACTCGATTACTCGCGTAGACAATACCGTCCGCCAAAACCAGGTCAAAACCCGCACTGGTCGCATAGGCCGCGATTTCACGCAGGATATCCTGCTGGATCTTACCTATAGCCTCGTTGTTGCGGAGGTCCAGATCCTCACGGAATTCGGTTTGCGCGCGCACGATCGAACGCTCCTCATTCCGCAGATCGCGCTGAGCGCTTTCACGCTCTTCCGCCCCCATGACCTCAATGTCTTTCTGCAAGGCGGCGCTTTTCTGCTCAAGAGCAGTCTGCATCGCAACTATTTCGCGTCTGCGCGGCGCGAATTCGTCCTCCAGTGACTCTCGCGCGGCTTGTGCCTGCGGTGACTCCTGCAGCAATCGGCCTATGTTGACGACACCGATTTTTAGCACGCCGGCAGCCTGTGCATTAACCACCATAGGGCTAGATATCAGTGCGATCGATACCGCCACCAAATACAATTTTTTAATAGTCATACCTGCAAGTTTCCTCTAATTTGCGGCGCAGTGCGATCAAAACGCGCCGCCAATAGTAAACTGAAAATTCTCAACATCGTCCGGCAACAGGGTTATACCACCAAAATTGCCGCCCTTGAATTCGTTTAACGGTATCCCGTAACTGAACTTAAAGAGGCCCATCGGCGACAACCATTCGGCCGCCAAGCCAACCGACTGCCGTAGCTGATCGAAATCAAAGCGGTAGAAGTCGTCTGGCAACTGGTTGCCTGCGGTGCCGCCAGCGTCATACCAGTCAACAGTGCCTTCTGTAGAGAAAGTGTTGCCGATATCGAAAAATAGGGTGAATCGACTCCGCGCTTGCCAGCTGGCAGGTATAGGCAGTATCAGTTCTGCCGAGCCCGCAACGAGCAAGTTACCCCCATAGGGATTGTTCAGGCTGTCAAGCGGCCCCAGTGAACTCTGCCGATAGCCACGGACTGAATCCGGGCCGCCCGCGAAAAAGTTTTTGTACGGCGGTACGGAGGTGGTATCTCCAAACGCTTGACCAAAGCCAATATTTCCATTCAATACGAACGTAAAGTAACGCGTGAACGGCAAATACTGGACATAGCGATAGTTCATGTAAACGTATTCGACTTCACTGCCGGGAACTGTTGCACTAATGCCCAACGAGTGGCGACTGCCGCGCGTCGCGAACAATGCCCTGTTGCGCGTGTCGAAGCTCCAACCGCCTGCCAACTCAAGCGTCTTGAATTTGCTGCTATAGATCAAATACGAAAACGGGTCGTCGCAATCCGCCGAACACGAAACCTTGCTATCACCATTCTGTCGCACCCACTCCAGCGCTTGTTCCGAACTGCTAATGGTATTGGCAATCAGCTGCGACGCCTGGAAGTTGAAACCTGCGTTGATCCGCTGATACTCGCTAAGGGGGTAGCCCCAGTTAACGCCCGCAGACAACGTCTTGGTGTCCAGATCAGACGCATCGGAGGTGAACTGGGTCGATTTACGGTATGCACCACTGATGGTGCGGCTGATTTCATTCTTGCTTACATAGGGGTCCGTATATGAACCGCCAATCACCTTGGTGAATTTCCCGACATTCAGATCAGCCTGCACACGATTGCCGGTCCCGAGGAAGTTTGTATGCACAAAGTTGCCGTTCAACAGCACGCCCTGCGCATCCGAATACCCCAACCCCCCGCCGAACTGGCCGGGCAAGCCCTCGGTGATATCAAAGTCGACGTCCACCAGATCATTGCTACCCGGAACCGGATTGGTTGAAACATCCACGCTCTCGATATAGGGCAACCGCTGCAGCCTTGTCTTCGACCGGTCAATCTTGCTCTTGGACAGATAACCGCCCTCGAACTGCCGCATTTCACGCCGGAAAACCTCGTCATTAACGGCATCGGCACCGTTAAAATTGATTCGGCGAACATAAACGCGGTTTTTGGGGTCAACGTAGAAAGTAACCTTAACTTCTCGCGACTCCTTATCAAGTTCGGTAACCGGCTCCACGTCAGTAAATGCGTAGCCCTCTTCGCCAAGCCTAAGCTGAATTAACTCCTCGGTACCTGTCAGTAGCCGCTGGGAGAATATTTGCCCGGGCCTTACCTGCACGTAGGGAGTAAGGGCAGCCTCAGGCAAAATCAGTTCACCCGCTAGCCGGACGTCAGAAATCGTATATCGCTCGCCCTCAACAATATTGACCGTTATAAAAATATCTTTCTTGTCGGGCGAGATCGCGACCTGGGTAGAGTCAAGATTGAAATCCGCATAGCCGCGGTCCATATAGTAAGAGCGCAATGACTCCAGATCGCCCTGCAAGGCCTCCCGGGAATAACGATCATCCTGGCGTATAAACGACAGCCAATGCGGAGTGCGCAACTGAAATACGTCAAGCAAATCATCATCAGGGAAAACCGAGTTGCCCACTATATTTATTTGCCTGATGCGGGCCCGGTCACCTTCCTTGATATTGATGTTGATGTCGACCGTGTTATCCGGCAATTCCTTGACCTCTGCCTTTACGGACGCCGCATACTTCCCTTGCGCGAAGTATTCTTCCGTTAGCGACCGTTCTACGTCGTCCAGAACGGATCGATTAAGGATCCTGCCTTTTCGCAGGCCGACGCCTGCCAGCGATTCCATGAGGTCTTCAGTTTTTATGTCTTTGTTACCTGTAATCGTAAAATCCGCAATAGACGGCCGTTCTACGACAGCAATAATCAGCACATCGCCATCACGGCGAAATTCGACATCATTGAAAAACTCGGTCGAGTAGATGGCTCGAAGCGATTCTTGAACTTCCTCCCGGCCGACAGTGTCCCCGATATTTATTGGGAGGTAGTTGAATACAGCGCCTTCAGAAATCCGTTGCAGGCCTTGAACCCGTATATCTCGAACAACAAATTCGCCTTCTGCCGCAGAAGCGACCGCGCTGCCGGCAATAATGACGACGCACGCAAATAAAGCGCGGCGACAAGTCAGGTTGCCCATGAAGAAAGCTAGCACGGAAAATCAGCTGAAGACGCTGCTAAGGTCGTTGTAAAACGCAAAACCCATGAGCAGCACCAGCAAAATGACACCGATCTGCTGCCCAATCATCTGCGTTCGCATCGACAGGGGACTGCCCTTAAGGCCTTCCAACAACTGATACACCACCTGCCCACCGTCCAGAACAGGGATAGGCAGAAGGTTCAGAATTCCAAGACTCAGACTGACTACAGCAAG
Organism: Gammaproteobacteria bacterium; assembly: GCA_037387125.1. Lineage (GTDB taxonomy): Bacteria > Pseudomonadota > Gammaproteobacteria > Steroidobacterales. Next base: position 30,724 of record JARRLL010000027.1, read on the forward strand.
AAAATTCAGGAACGCCGATAAGCCAACCGATGCTGAATAACCCGCGTACTGCGCAATGTTGATCGGGCCGCTAATGTTCTTGACGGACACGTCTCCCAGCAAGATGCTACCGACCATCTTGACGGTCAGCACCGACATCGACCAGGTCTTTTCCAGCGCCACGGGCAACGACTGCAGAAGCCCGTAGCGCTGCTCCGCCAGGTACTCATCGTAAATACCCTCTGGCACGAAGGGCGCGGCCCCAATCCGCCCTATCACGGCCCCATCGGCCTGCTCCAGCGCGGCTACCGGCAGGCGCAGATTTTGCGCCAAGCCTTCCCGCTCGATCCGCAAATCTAGCACCTGCCCCGGGCTGCCCTGAATTAGCTCCACCCATTGAGTCCAGTTCGTGACGGCCTGATCGCCCACCGATATGATTCGGTCTCCCGCCAGCAAGCCGGCTGATGCGGCGGAGCCGTCCGGCAATATCTCACCGATGACCGGTTCGACCGAGGGCGACCATTGAGAAAACCCCAGCCCGGAAAACAACTTGCCAGGCTCGGTCAACTGATTAACCTGCCCTGCGACATCCAGATAAACCGTTTCGTAACTGCCGTCCACTCGAGCGACGCCGATTTCGATATCCCCGTCAGCCAACATCTTGTCGAGCAACTGAAAGATGGCGCCTTCCCAGGTCGCGACGACCTTACCGCCGATTTCCACGATCCTGTCCTGCTTTTGCAAACCGGCGCGGGCCGCAATTGATTCGGGCTGGATATCGCCCAGAATGGGTTGCACACCGTAACCACCGAGCGGGATCGCAGCCACACAATATTCTGTCTGATCCTCGCCTGAACGCCTCATCCAAAGGGGTTTGCCAAAACCGATTGAAAATCGCAGCACCTTGACGCCAGACACGCGAGCCACAATATAGTGGCCCCACTCATGCACGGCGACCAGAACTCCGATCGCGAAAAGAAAAGCAACAGCCGATAAAAGAAACATATTCATACGCTTAGCTTTATTTTATTCCGCTAGACCAGATCAGTACACATATTATTCGGCCGACCACCGAAATGGCGAAGTTGGTTGCATCAGCCCGCTACAAGCTCGATTGTCACGCCCTGCCCGCTATTTTGCAGAATCAGCACGAAAAGTGGCAGAGCCGCGATAAGGCTGTCGATACGATCCATCACACCACCATGACCGGGCAATATCCAGCCGCTGTCTTTCAAACCCGCATTGCGCTTGAAAACGCTAACGGTCAAATCACCTACGACCGATATCAGCGCGATCAAAGCACCCGCCACAAAAAATGCCAGCGGCGCAAAACCAAGCAGCCAGGCACCCACCGAACCTGCGATAGAGCCGCATAGCAGCCCGCCTACGAGGCCCTCTCTTGTTTTACCCGGACTAATCAACGGCGCCAGCTTGCGCCGGCCGAACGACCGACCCGTAAAATACGCACCGATATCAGCTGCAGCTACTATACCGACTACCCAAACCAGCAAAGCCGCGCCGTCCGACATGGCAAACAGCCGCAGAACGGCGTACCAGGCCGAAAGCAGCGCAATCACACCAAACAGCGCACAACCCACCGACGACGAAATAGCCTGGCGAATAATGAGCCAGCCAGCCATCACGGACCAGCAGACGACAGCTATCACCAACATGGAGTCTGCGGCATTGCCTGCCCGAAGTAAAAACCAGGCGCCAAACGCGAGCAACAGTAATACCAGAACGTAACCGAGTCGCGTGCTGACGTTGCGTGCCGCGAAGAAGCCTGACCACTCCCAGCTACCCATCAGCAAGAACAGCCCGATCAGTAAAACTGACGCAAAAGCCGGCAAGTAAAAAAGCGTATAGCCAAGTACGGCCAGCAAAACCGCTGCGGTTACAACCCTTTTAGCCAATGTGCTCAAAATTTTATTTCCAGCTGAGCTTTAACCAAGCTAGCAATCGGCATCCGTTCAGACACGCTCGACCCTGGTGGCCACCTGCTCACCCGTTTGACCAAATCGCCTTTCTCGACGGGAATAAAAGCTCAGGGCTTGATCAAGATCGCCCGAATTGAATTCAGGCCACAGTGTATCGGTGAAATACAGCTCCGAATAAGCCATATCCCACAAGAGAAAATTACTGATTCTGCGCTCGCCACCCGTTCGTATGAGCAGATCCGGAGGACTCAGCCCTGCCAGTGACAGGCGACTGGCGACGTCCCGTTCGGTGATCTCATCGGCTTTCTTGATTCCGCGCGCCACGGCCCCGGCCAAATCACGGACGGCATTTACGATATCCCATCGCCCCCCGTACGCCACTGCCAGCACCAGATCCATGCGGTCATTATTTCGGGTCTGCTGTTCCGCATCAGCCAGCATTTTCTGCAAGCGCGGGGACAGCTGCTCGCGCGCACCGATAAAGCGCACTCTAATGCCGTTCTTATCGAGGCTCCGAATTTCGCGTTTCAGCACCTCGACGAACAGGCTCATCAAGCTGCTAACCTCTTCGGTCGGCCGATTCCAGTTCTCGCTGCTGAATGCGAACAAAGTTAGCGTTTTTATGCCCTTCTGCGCGGCCGCCTCCACGATCTCGCGCGTCGCCTTGACGCCTTCCCTGTGGCCTACATGACGCGGCTCTCCATGCGCACGAGCCCATCGACCATTGCCGTCCATGATGATGGCGACATGATTCGGCAACTGGCTGCTGATTTCCGGCTCGCTTGCTGGCATGTTGACCCTGCTGATTATAGAACCAGCACTAGAATTCCATTATTTCTGCTTGTTTTTGCTCTGAAATTTTGTCGACCTCTGCAACATATTTGTCAGTTATAGCCTGAATGTCCTGCTCGGCACGACGTTCTTCGTCCTCGGTGATTGCTTTTTCCTTCAGCAGGGTTTTCAAATCGCTGATCACGTCGCGGCGAACATTGCGCACCGCAACACGGCCCTGCTCAGCCTCCTGCTTGACCATCCGCGCGAGGTTCTTGCGTCTCTCCTCGGTCAAATCCGGCAGCGGTACGCGCACCACCTTACCGGCTGTGACGGGATTAAGCCCTAATGCGGAGTTCTGGATAGCCTTTTCAACCTCCGGCACCATTTGGGCCTCCCAGGGCGTAACCGACAAGGTCCGGGAGTCTTCCACGGCAATGTTGGCGACCTGGTTGAGCGGTGTGTCCGAACCGTAGTAAGACACATTTATCTGCTCCAGCAAACTCGGGTGAGCGCGACCTGTGCGCAATTTTGTTAACGCGTGAGACAATGCGGCGACGGTCTTTTTCATCCTTTCGCCGGCATCCTTTTTAAGATCTTCTATCAACGAACTTTCCCTCGATTGTCTATTCCGGAATAACGAGCGTACCCACAGACTCGCCTTTTACCAGTTTCAACAGGTTACCGGGTGTATGCAGATTGAACACCCTGATCGGCAAGTTATTATCCCTGCACATGACCACAGCCGTCGTATCCATCACATTCAAGCCGTCAGCAATAACCTTGCTGAAGCTCAATTCTTCATAGCGGACGGCCTGCGGGTCTTTCATGGGATCCGCGTTATAGACGCCGTCTACCTTTGTGGCTTTAACCAGTATATCGGCGCCGATCTCTATGGCGCGCAGACTGGCGGCGGTATCTGTCGTGAAATAGGGATTGCCCATACCCGCGCCAAAGATAATGACCCGGCCTTTTTCGAGGTGCCTTATAGCCCGCCTGCGAATATAGTCCTCACAAACCTCGTTGATCTGGAGTCCGGACATTACGCGAGCCATTACACTGATTCGCTCCAGCGCATCCTGGAATGCCAGCGAATTGATCAATGTGGCCAGCATACCCATGTGATCGCCCGTCACGCGATCCATTCCAGCCCTGGCGAGGCCCTGCCCGCGGAATATATTGCCTCCACCAATAACGACACCGACCTGGACGCCCAGGCCTATGACGTCACGCACTTCGGTCGCCATGCGGCTGAGCACCTCGGGGTCGATGCCGTAATCCTCATTGCCGAGCAACGCCTCCCCGCTCAGCTTAAGGAGTATGCGCTTATACGGCAGATTACTGGCAGACATATCTATTCCCGATGTGAAACGAATCCCTGATTGTCTGGACCCCAATCGCTGGCCAAACTCAATGTGCCTTTGCTTACTGCGAAGCCCGCACCTGGGCCTCGACCTCTGCGGCAAAATCTTCCTGCTTTTTCTCGATACCTTCCCCTACCTCGAAACGGACAAAGGAGGCGACGGTGGCTTTATTTTGCTTGAGCAACTTACCTACTGTTGTATCAGGATCCTTTACGAAAGGCTGACCTATCAGTGTGATCTCCGCCAGATATTTGCGCAGACGCCCTTCCACCATCTTCGCGACGATCTCCGCCGGTTTCCCTTCCATCTGGGCCTGCTCCGTGAGAATACGGCGCTCGCGCTCCAGCTGCTCGGCCGGAACCCCTGCTTCGGACACACAGATCGGTGAAGCGGCGGCAATGTGCATGGCGATATCCTTGCGCAGCTCTTCATCGCCGCCCACGACGTCGACCAGCACGGCTATGCGGTTGCCATGGCTGTAATGACCGATTTCGCCCTGCGCCTCGACAGGTTGGAAACGCCGTACCGCAATATTTTCGCCTATCTTGGCGATCAGCGCCTTGCGTGCATCCTCCAGCGATCCGCCGTCAGGCAAAGATGCTGCAAGCAACTCCTCGAGATTGTCAGCGGAGCCCTTTAATGCCAAATCAGCGGCAGCAGCAACAAAGTCAATGAAATTCTGATCTTTGGCGACGAAATCGGTTTCGCAATTAACTTCTATCACGAGGGCCCGGCCACCACTAATGGCCGTCTCTACTCGGCCTTCGGCAGCGACGCGACCGGCTTTTTTCTCAGCCTTGGCCTGCCCTGTCTTACGCAATAATTCCGCTGCTGCATCCGCATCGCCGCCGGTTTCCACCAGAGCCTTCTTGCAGTCCATCATCCCGGCGCCGGTGCGCTCCCTGAGTTCTTTTACCAAGCTCGCTGTAATAGCCATAACATTTCCTGACTTCGTCCGGCATGCAAGTGAGCGACTGCAGCCGGAAATTAATATTGTCTACCCATTAACCATCTGATATTGCAACCATTTGATATTGCGGGATGAAGCTACGCTTCTTCAGTATCGCCGCCCGCTTTGACATCAGTAGCTGCCGCCGGCACCTCATCGCTCGGGGCTGATGAAGCCGGCTGCTCGTCTGGCGCTGCCTCTTCCGCCGCTGCCTCTTCCGCCGGTTTCTTTACCGGGGCCTTCTTGGTTGCGACTTTCTTGGTGACCTTCTTGCGGGTCGATTTCTTCTTGGCTGCCTTGGCGCCATTTTCTGCGGGCTTACCCTCTTCATCCAGCTCAACGAATTCATCGTCACCTACCGGGATTTGCGGCAGGCTGGCCTTACCTTCGAGCACAGCGTCGGCAACGCCGGCTGCGTACAATTGCGCGGCGCGCATCGCATCATCATTGCCGGGAATAACATGGTCGACATCATTCGGCGAACAATTCGTGTCGACAATTGCAACGACAGGGATGCCCAGCTTGCGAGCCTCGTGAACGGCGATTTTCTCGTGACCCACGTCTATTACGAAGATCGCGTCGGGCAGATGGCGCATGTCCTTGATGCCGCCCAGGCTGCGCTCGAGTTTATCTCGCTCGCCCTTAAGCCCAAGCACTTCCTTTTTGGTAAGCAACTCAAAGCTGCCGTCTTCGGCCATGCCTTCAAGCTCTTCAAGTCTGCGAATCGACTGCTTAATGGTCTTGAAATTGGTCAGCATGCCGCCGAGCCAACGATGGCTGACATGGGGCATATTGCACCGTGCCGCCTGGCTTCGCACGGCTTCCCTCGCAGAACGCTTCGTGCCGACAAACAGGACAGTGCCGTTACCTGCGGCGATTTGCTTGACGAAATCCAGAGCCTCCTGGTAGAGAGGCAGTGTCTTCTCAAGGTTGATAATGTGGATGTTATTACGTTGGCCGAAAATGAAGGGTGCCATTTTCGGGTTCCAGTAGCGGGTCTGGTGCCCGAAGTGAACGCCAGCCTCGAGCATCTGGCGCATCGATACGTCAGTCATTAGTTAAAACTCCTTTGGGTTAAGCCTCCATACACCCCGTACGACAACCGTCAGCGGCAAAGCCCTGAGCGGCACCCAGTCGCACGTGTCGGTGCATGTGTGGATTAGATTGCTTAAAATGCGCGCGCTTTATACCATATGCGCCGTTCAGCAACAACGAATCCGATGGCCGGGCGGCAACGTGGCCATGCCCCCGCCGGATTAAGTGCCCGATGGGCTTTCCGGGCATGATTCAGCTCTCTGAAACACACGGAAACGGCGCCGGAAGCCCTTTTCAGGGCTATCGGCCACGACCGCTGGTTAGCGCCGGCTAAGTTAACAGTTATTGAAAAGGTATTTCTGCAGATGGGTATCAGCGTCAAGACCCCGGAAGAACAAGCGAAAATGCGGGTGGCCGGCCGGCTTACCGCCGACGTTCTGGATATGATCGGCGAATACGTCCAGCCCGGCGTGACGACAGATGAGCTGGACCGCATTTGCCACGATTACATTGTCGACACCCAGCACGCGATACCCGCCCCGCTCAATTATCGTGGGTTCCCGAAATCGATCTGCACGTCCGTAAATCACGTGGTCTGCCACGGCATCCCCGGAGACCGAAAGCTGCGTAACGGCGACGTCATCAACATCGACGTAACGGTTATCAAGGATGGCTTCCACGGCGATAGCAGCCGGATGTTCTATGTCGGCAAAACGGCGCCGCAAGCGCAGCGATTGGCCGAAATTGCTCATCAGGCCATGTGGCTCGGAATTGAGAAAGTTCGTCCGGGCTGCCGCCTGGGTGATATCGGCAACGCCATACAGATCTACGCCGAAGCGCAGCGATGCTCGATTGTCAGGGAGTACTGCGGCCATGGCATCGGCCGCGTCTTTCACGAGGACCCCCAGGTGCTGCACTACGGCGAGCCGAATACCGGGCTGGAGCTTGTTGCCGGCATGACGTTTACGATCGAACCCATGGTCAACGCGGGCAAGCGTCACGTAAAGCTGCTCGGCGATGGCTGGACCGTCGTAACCAAAGACCACTCATTGTCGGCACAATGGGAACACACTGTTCTGGTGACGGATGAGGCCTATGAGGTTCTTACGCTCGGCGCCAGCGAACGTTAATGAATTCACTCGCTACCCCGCACCCTGTTGCAGACAAAGAGCTAACGCTTAGCAGCGAGAATGCGGCCCTGGCTAAACGCTGCCTGACCGAAGACGCGACCGGTCTTGACTGGGTCGCTATCGCGGCCTGGCTGGAGAACCCCGGAACAAACCGGCTTGAGTCATTCCGCGAGCTGCTGGCCTGCGCCAATCAAGCGCTGCGACAGCTGTTCTTTAGTGGTGGCGACGCCGAGGAACTGACCCAGTATCGCGCCAGACTGGTCGATCAGGTCATGATTGCGGCCTGGCAATATTTCAACGGCCGCAAGCTGCCGAATATTGCACTCGTCGCCGTCGGCGGTTACGGACGCGGAGAGCTTTACCCGGGCTCGGATATCGACCTCCTGATGCTTACGGGCATCGGCTCGCGCAAGTCCAGAGACGCAATAGCCGATTTTCTGGCTTTTCTCTGGGATATCGGACTCGAGGTCGGTCACAGCACACGGACCGTCGCTGAGTCGAAGTCTGCCTGCAAGCATGACCTGACGATTGCAACGACCCTAATGGAATCCCGCTTGCTATGCGGCCCTGAGAAGTTGTATGCAAAACTGAAAAAGGCAATCGCACCTCCTGACGTGTGGCCATCGCGGGCTTTTTTCGAGGCCAAACTGAAAGAACAGCAGGCGCGGCATCACCAGTTCGACGATACGGCCTACAACCTTGAGCCAAATATAAAGGGCAGCCCGGGTGGGCTGCGCGACATCCAGCTCATACTCTGGGTAACTAACCGACACTTCGGCACCAGTGACCTGCGGAGTCTTGTCGATAACGACTTCCTTACCGAAGCGCAGCTCAGAATATTGCAGCAGGGGCGCCGCTTCCTCGGCCGCATTCGGTTTGCCCTGCATGTGCTGACAGGACGCCGGGAGGATCGCCTGCTTTTCGACCATCAAGCAAAGATAGCGAAGTTATTCGGGTACGAAGATGCGGCTTACACGCTGGCCGTCGAGCAGCTTATGCAGCGCTATTACCGCACCGTAATGGATATCAGCCGCTTGAATGAAATGCTGCTGCAACTTTTCCAGGAAGCCATACTGCTAAACCCGAATGCGACTCCCGAACCAATCAGCGCTGACTTCGAGGTAAAGAACGGGTTTCTGCAGGTTGCGCACGAAGATGTTTTTCCGGACAACCCGTCTGCGTTGCTCGAAATGTTCCTGCAGCTGCAACAGCACCCTGAGTTGAAAGGCGTCAGCGCCCGTACGATTGCGCTCGTAAGGCGACACCTGCACCTTATCAATGATGAATTCAGGGTAACCCCCCGCAATCACCGGCTGTTCCTGAAGATACTCGCCGCACCTGAGGGCGTCACGCACGAGCTGCGGCGAATGAACATCTACGGAGTCCTAGGACAGTACATACCGAGCTTCGGTCGAATCGTCGGGCGCATGCAATACGACCTTTTCCATGCGTATACCGTGGATGAGCACACGCTGTTCGTGGTCAGCAACCTGCGAAAATTCGCGTTGACTCGGTTTGACAACGAATATCCTCATTGCAGCGCAATTATGCAGTCGATTGCCAACCAGGAAATTGCCTATCTAGCCGGCCTTTTTCATGACATTGCCAAGGGCCGGGGCGGCGACCATTCTGAACTCGGCGCGGTTAGTGCGGAAACGTTTTGCCTTGAGCATGGGCTGGGGCTTTATGACTCGCGCCTGGTCGCCTGGCTCGTCCGTAACCATCTGAAATTGTCATTAACCGCCCAAAAGAAAGACATCAATGACCCGGAAGTTATTCGGGAATTTGCTCACCTGGTCGGCGACAAGACGCACCTCGATTATCTTTATCTGCTCACAGTGGCCGACGTGCGAGGGACCAATCCAAAATTATGGAATAGCTGGAAAGCACAATTATTCGAAGAGACCTATGAGCTGACGAAGCGCGCACTGCGACAGGGGCTCGCAACACCTATCGAGAAGGAAGAGTTGCTGCGCGAAAAACGTGCCAAGGCCATCGAGTTGCTAGGCGGCTCGAAAGTCAGCGCCGATGAAGCGCAGCAGCTGTGGTCCGAATTCGGCGACGAATACCTATTGCGCTGTAAGCCCCAGGAAATCGCCTGGCACACCAGTCTGATAGCCGGCCTTGATAATTCTCGCCCGCAGACCCTGGTTGGCATCAAGGGATCGGATAGCGGGGCCGGAACCAATTTATTCATTTATGCACCGCAGACACAATTCACCTTTGCTATTGCCACCTCCGTACTGGATGAGTCCGGCCTGTCGATCATGGATTCACGCATAATTCCGCTGAATAACAACCAGAGCCTGTCGATGTACAACATACTTGAACAGGACGGACAGGCTATCAGCGAGGAAATACGCCGGGAGAAAATTCGCCAGCGCCTCGCAAAAGCAATCAGTGCAGGCGAGGACTCACCTGTGCGCATCACTCGAAAGGTGCCGAGGCAGGTACGGATGTTCTCGACCTCGACCTCCGTAAATTTTGCTCCCGACCATGCCAACAACAGGACAGTTATGGAGCTGACCACAGGCGACAAGCCCGGCATTCTGGCCGAGACAAGCAAGGTCCTGCGTGGCGAAAATGTTTTTATACGAATGGCAAAAATAGTTACAGTCGGCGAACGTGCAGAAGACGTATTTTATATAACTGACAGTCAAGGTCAGATGCTTTCGCCCGAAAAGCAAACGCTTCTCGCCCAACATCTAATAGCTGCTATTGATAATAACCAGTAAGCGCGGATTCACATCAGCCAATAACCGGAATTCTAACGACAGGACGAGTAATGGATAACCTTAGGGAAATAATCGAAAACGCATTTGACAAGCGGCAAGAACTGAACCTGAATAAGCCATCGGCGGAACTCGCCGATGCGATCGAGCAATCAATTGCCATGCTGGATGGCGGCGAAGCGCGCGTTGCAGAGCCCGATGGATCGGGGTGGAAAGTAAACGAATGGTTAAAGAAGGCGGTGCTCCTTTACTTCGCTACGGAATCAAATCAGCGGATCGATGGCGGGTACACGAATTTTTTTGACAAAGTGCCGGTGAAGTTTGCCAACTGGAGCGACGAGCACTTTGGGAAGGCGGGGATCAGAGTCGTTCCGGGCGCGCTCGCGAGGAAAGGAGCCTACATTGCCCGAAATGTGATTCTGATGCCCTCCTACATAAATATAGGCGCCTACGTTGACAGCGGCACGCTCGTCGACACTTGGGCCACGGTTGGCAGCTGTGCGCAAATAGGCAAGAACGTGCATATTTCAGGCGGCGCAGGTATCGGAGGGGTCCTTGAGCCGCTGCAAGCGAGTCCGACTATCATTGAAGACGATTGCTTTATCGGCGCCCGGTCGGAAATAGTCGAAGGCGTGATTGTCGAGCGAGGCGCAGTGATTTCGATGGGCGTATTCATCGGACAAAGCACGCGCATCTATGACCGGGAAAAAGATGAAGTTATCTACGGCCGTGTACCGGCGGGCGCCGTTGTAGTGCCCGGCAACCTGCCTTCCAGCACCGGGGATTGCAGCCTTTACGCCGCAATCATCGTAAAGCGCGTCGACGAAAAGACCCGCGCCAAGGTCAGCATCAACGAACTGCTTCGCGAGGAGTAACAAAGCTCTGATGATTACAGTTTATGGCATCCGCAATTGCGACAAATGCCGCGCAGCGTTGAAGTGGTTTGATAGCAGGGACGCACAGCATACTTTTCATGATCTGCGGGCAGACGGACTGGCTTTGACCACAGTTCAACGCTGGCAGAGATCGCTCGGCGATGATGCGCTTGTGAATAAACGCAGCACCACTTGGCGCGGCATAGCGAATGAGGACAAAACCGGCCTAAGCCGGGATGGCATTGCCAGGCTCATGCTCGCCCATCCAACGTTGATAAAAAGACCGGTAGTGGAATGCGAAGATCGGGTTTATGTCGGCTATGATGAAGCCGCATGGAACGTTTTGCTGACTAACGGAACTAATAGTAAATGAACGCAACCGTAGATTTTGCCGTCGAACTGATCGAACGCGAGTCGGTGACTCCTGACGACGCAGGCTGTCAGAAGCTGATGGCCGAACGACTGCAAGAAGCCGGTTTTGTGATTGAGCACCTCCGATACGGCGAGGTCGATAACCTCTGGGCCCGGCATGGCAGTGCTGGGCCGGTTTTCTGTTTTGCCGGCCACACCGACGTAGTGCCGCCCGGCCCCGCTGAAGACTGGAACACAGATCCCTTCAAGGCGACCATCAAGGGAGAGATGATGGTGGCGCGCGGTGCAGCCGATATGAAGCCGGCGCTGGCAGCCATGGTTAATGCCGCTATTGAATTCGTCGATCAACACCCCGACCATAAGGGTTCAATTGCTTTCCTTATTACCAGCGATGAAGAGGGCCGCGCGCAGGAAGGGACTAAAGCGGTGATGAAAACGCTCAGCGAGCGTGGCGAAAAGATCGATTGGTGCGTCATCGGGGAACCTACCAGCACAAAACAGCTGGGCGACACGGTAAAAGTGGGGCGCCGCGGTTCACTGAGCGGCATGCTGACGGTGCACGGCACTCAGGGGCATGTTGCCTATCCGCATTTGGCGGATAACCCGATCGAGCGCTTCGCCCCGGTACTCGCCGAGCTTTATGCCACCAAGCTCGATGACGGCAACGACTATTTCCCACCGTCGAGCTTTCAGGTCGTGCAATTAAAAAGTGGCACCGGTTTCCCCAACGTGACACCAGGCGAACTCTTTACGCGATTCAATTTCCGGTATTCGACGGTTTGGCACCACAAGCAAATCAAGGAACTGGTGCAGTCGATCCTAGACAAGCATGAGCTAAATTACACGCTCGATTGGCATCTGTCCGGCGAGCCCTTTCTGACCGGTGGCGGGGAACTGATCGAAGCGGTTCGGTCGGCGGTAAAACACGTAACCGGGGTGGATCCGGAGTTGTCCACGACGGGGGGCACCTCTGACGGCCGTTTTATCTCTCCGGCCGGAGCGCAAGTCGTAGAATTCGGTGCCATAAATGCGACCATTCATAAGGCTAACGAGGAAATACGCATTGCTGACATCGACCTCATGCGGCAGGCCTACCTGCAAACCCTTAACAACCTGCTCGTCAAAGAGTAATCGGAGCGGGAAATGCAGTGTCTAAGGGTTTCGCTGCCGGACGCAATTGACTAAAACCCCGGCAAATCCTAATCCCCCAAACGCAACCAGCAACCAGGCCGGCATCGAAAGCCCCAGCAAAGACCAGCTTACTTCGGCACACTCACCGGAACCGCTCAACACCATCTGCAGGACCTCGGCGAGCGGAAAGGCATCCAGCATAAAGTCGAGGCCGGGGCCGCAGGCCGGCACTTTATCGGGCGGAAGATTCTGCAGCCAAACGTGTCTACCGGCCACACCTGCCCCGCCCATCGCAGCTAGCCCGATAAGCAAAGCGTAAATGTAAGTCGCCGCAGTGACGGGTGCATGGAGCGCCGCGACCAGGAAAATTACGCCCAGCGCCATAACGGCCACACGCTGAAAAATACATAACGGACAAGGTTCAAGCAAAAGGCCGTGTTGCGCATAGAGCGCAAAGATCATCATGCAGGCACAAATTAAAAAGCCTGACAAATTTAGTATCCGTTTGTTGTCCCTAATCAAATCCATAACTGTATTCCGGCTCGCAAAACCAACAACTCGCTGTCTCGATTTATTGCGTCACTTGTTCGCGAACGTAATTAGGCAACGCGTCGGCAGGCTTAACGACATCACCCGCCGCAAATTTAGTTCTTGCCACTGACAACACACTAATGGCATCGGGCCACAAATCGGGCATCTGTATGCCAAGCGTGGCTGAATTGTTATCGCGCATCTCGGGCCAGACCTGCCAGCCGTTGCCGGCAGCAACGATATTATCGGCATACGGCGTTAGGAGAAAATCGGCTGGCCGCGCAAGCCGGTCAGATAACAACTCAACCGGCGGCTCACCGTCGTGAACATCGTAGACGCCAACGTAAGCCTCGCCCATCCTCGCATCCAGGGCTACTGCTACAGGACCGTCGCAACCCTGTCGCTGGGCCCCGATAGCAATGGCCGCGAGCGAGGAAACCCTGCAGACAGGAAGGTCTTGCGAAAAGGCCAGCGCCTGAGCTGCCGCAGCAGCAACCCTGACCCCGGTAAAACTGCCGGGCCCGCAGCCGAATGCGATGCAGTCCAGCTGACTCATTGTCAATCCGACACGGCTCAGGGAGCCTCGCACTACGCTGTAAAGCTGCCGGGACGTCGCGCGCGAATCAGCCAGCTCGAAATAATCCACCAGATCACCGTCACATACGGCGACGCTGCAGTGACTGGTGGCCGTTTCGATCGCTATACAGCGGAACCCATTCATCAGTGACTCCATCAATCAGCGCTAAGCATCGCGGTCGCCGCTGCCAAATCAGTCGTGACCGGAAACGGCGGCATACTCTCCAGGAACCGCTTGCCGTAACTGCGTGAGCGGATACGCGGGTCGCACAGTACCACTACACCATAATCGTCTTTATCTCGAATCAATCTGCCCACGCCCTGCTTTAAGGTCAACACCGCCTGCGGCAACTGATAATCTCTAAAAGGGTTGCCGCCGGCTTTACGAATGGCTTCCAGCCGTGCCTTGAACATCGGGTCACCGGGTGAGGCAAACGGCAATTTATCAATCGCTACCAGCACCAGATTGTCGCCGCGCATATCCACTCCCTCCCAGAAACTGGCCGTTCCGAGTAGCACCGGTTGCTCGAGCCGCGCAAACTGCTCAAGTAGCTTGGAGCGAGGAGCTTCGCCCTGAACCAGCAGTGGATATTCAAAATCGGGTATTCCGCGCAAAACCTCCGCCGCCTCAGCCAGCGCTCTGTGGCTGGTAAACAACAGGAATGCCCGGCCCTCGCTGGCATGGATCAGCGGCAACAGCGCGTCGATCGCAGCCCTTGTGTAGTTAGCTGCCGACGGGTCTGGCAGAGACGCCGGTAAATAGATTACGCCCGCTTCAGCGTAATCGAACGGGCTCGCTATCAACTCCGTGCGGGCCGACTCCAGCCCCATGCGCAACAGAAAATGGCTAAAGTCGCTGCCAACGGCCAGGGTGGCTGACGTAAATATCCAGGCGCAGGGCTGCGCGGTCAGCAGGCTCTGCAGCCCGGCTGCGATTTCCACGGGCGTGTAATTAAGGCTCACACTGCGCAGGCTCAGCCCCAGCCAGCGCAGACCGTTTGATTCATCCGCCGTGTTGATCGTTTCAATTCTGTCGACCGCAGCGCATGCGCGCTCGCGGCAGCGGGTCAGTCCGACGGACTCCTCGTCCACAGCCTCCAGCCAACCGATGATGTCGTCCAGGGACTCGATAACGCTCGCAACGGCAGCATGAAAGCCGGGCCCTGCATCGTCCCATGGAATGCTCATCTCTTTGCTGGGCAGGGTCAGCCGCAGATCACGCAGTGATTTCGTCAGGGCATCAGCAAGCTGCAACGGAACGGTTGGTGAAGATTTTAAGCCAAGCACCTCGGCTCTGAAATCGGCAGACAGATCGAATAGCCCACCTGAGCTCACAGTGATATTAAAAAAGCCCTGCGCGATATCCGGAAACTGGTGCGCTTCATCGACTATCACAGCATCAAAACCGGGCAATAATTCTCCAAAACCTTCATCTTTCAGCACCATGTCAGCAAGCAACAGATGGTGGTTGACGACGACGATATCAGCCGCCAGTGCCTTTTGCCTCGCAGTCATCACATGGCACCGGTCGATAAATTCGCAGCGGCTGCCGAGGCAATTGTCCTGAGTCGAAGTAACGCGTGGCCAAACCGATGCATCTTCGGGAATACTTGCCACCTCAACTTTGTCACCTGAGCGCGTTACCAGGCTCCAGTCTTCGATCGCTTTGAGCCGAGCGGCCGTAGCACTATCGACGTCATCCTGACGACTCGCATATAACCGATGCAGGCAGAGGTAGTTTGAGCGGCCTTTGAGTTGAGCCATTTTGGCCGGCCGGCCCAGCGCCCCTGTTACTACCGGCAAATCACGATGGAACAGCTGATCCTGCAATGTTTTGGTGCCGGTTGAGAGAATGACCCTGCTCCCGGAGAGCAGCGCGGGAATGAGGTAGGCTAATGTTTTACCCGTTCCTGTGCCGGCTTCGATGACCAGATTTTCGCCTGCTGCAATCGCATCAGCTACCGCCGTTGCCATCGCTGCCTGCCCGGCCCGCGGCGCAAATCCGGCGAGGTGAGCAAATAGCGGGCTGTCTGAACCAAACAGCTCAGCCAGTTCCCAATGATCAGATTCCTTCGCCAGCACTCTTTTAAAGTCCAATTAATAGTATATAGAACAGATTATTACAAACTTTTTATAAATTTCTAGTCAACTTTCGATGTGCGTATCAACTGCGCATAAATCACTGGACGGCACCGCTGTCACGAAGCGTTGACTCATGCGCAAACTTTAACTCCGATTAAAGTAAACAGTATTGCAGCGCATGGATGGCCGGTCTGTATAATACGCACACCCCGGCACCGGGTCTGAACAATTAACTAGACAAACTCCTGAGATTAGAAACAGCCGATTTTTTTGGCCGAGGAATGCTATGACCACGCAAAACGCGGCTCTCCAGAACTGGATTGACGAAATTTCATCACTAACCAAGCCCGACCAGGTCTACTGGTGCGACGGCTCAGACGAGGAATACCAGCGCCTCATCAATGAAATGCTGGAAACCGGGGACCTGCTCAAGCTGAATGAGTCCAATTACCCCAACTGCTACCTGCACCGCTCCGATCCCAGCGACGTAGCGCGTGTGGAACACCTGACCTTCGTCTGCACCGAGAATAAGGAAGACGTGGGCCCCAACAATCACTGGATGGCTCCTGCCGAGGCGCAGAAGAAGATGCGTAGCCTGTATGAAGGCTGTATGCGCGGTCGGACCATGTACGTTATTCCCTATTGCATGGGTCCAATAAATTCGCCCTATGCACGCTGCGGAGTAGAGATCACGGACAGCCCCTATGTCGTGATCAACATGAAACTTATGACCCGCATGGGCAAGCAAGCCCTGGAGAGAATCGAAAAAGAAGGCACCTTCGTGAAGGGCCTGCACTCCATCGGTGAACTCGATCCGGAGCGCCGCTTTATCATGCACTTCCCGGAACAGCTCGAGATACAGAGCTTCGGTTCCGGCTACGGCGGCAACGCACTGCTGGGCAAAAAATGCCATGCCCTGCGGATTGCCAGCTGGCAGGCGCGCCAGGAAGGCTGGCTGGCCGAGCACATGCTGATCGTCGAAATCCAAAGCCCCGAGGGGGAAACGCATTATATTGCAGCGGCCTTCCCGTCCGCCTGCGGTAAGACGAACCTTGCCATGCTGATTCCGCCTGAGACCTATAAAGGCTGGAAGATCCGAACTATCGGCGACGATATAGCCTGGCTGCACATGGATGCAACGGGGCAACTGCGCGCTGTAAACCCGGAATCCGGTTACTTCGGCGTCGTCCCCGGAACCAACGAAAAAACCAATAAGAACGCCTACGATTCAATTCAGCACGATGCGATTTACACCAACGTTGCGGTAACCGCCGATAACGAGCCATGGTGGGAAGATAAAAAGTCAGGCCAACCGTCGATCGATTGGCAGGGTCGGCCGTACGACGAGACGAACGGCCCTGCAGCGCATCCGAATTCACGTTTTACGGTAAGCGCCAGCAACAACCCGTGTTACTCACCGCTCGCCGATGATCCCGCAGGCGTGCCGATCAGCGCCATTGTCTTCGGCGGCCGACGGCGCGAACTCGCCCCTCTGGTCTACCAAAGCAAGGGCTGGCAGCACGGCGTCCTGGTTGGCGCAAGCTGCGCGTCGGAGACCACCGCAGCGGCGACCGGTGCTGTGGGCGTGACGCGCCGCGACCCCATGGCGATGAAACCCTTCTGCGGTTACAACTTTGCTGATTACTGGGCCCACTGGCTTAGCTTCGGCGACAAATCAGACAAGCTTCCGGAGATTTTCCATGTCAACTGGTTCCGCCAGGATGAGGACGACAACTTCCTGTGGCCGGGTTTCGGCGACAACTTGCGCGTCCTGCGCTGGATTATCGATCGCTGCGAAAACCGCGTTGGCGCAGACGAAACCGCAATTGGCTACCTGCCCCTCGCCGATGACATCGATACTGCAGGGCTCAAGGTAGACAAGGAAACTATGGCCAGCCTGCTCCACGTCGATGCCGAGCAGTGGCGAGCTGAACTGCTCGCCGTGGGCGAATATTTTGACGAGTACGGTGCACGGTTGCCACAAAAACTGCGCGACGAGCAGCAGAAGGCGCTAAGCGCACTTCAGTAAACGGCGCTGTTGAAAACAACTCTAGTGAGATAAATAGAGAAGGAAGCAGCACGATAAAAAAGCCTGGCAGCGGCAACGCTGTCAGGCTATTTTTTACAGCTAAACTCCACGGCAAGCGGCGTACCCCTTGCGGCAACCCTGCCCAAGCCTATGAGCCCGCTGCCGGTCAGTTCCGCACTGTCGCGCCGGACATAAATCTCTTCACCGTCATCCTGCTGAACGAAAGTCCCGTTCGTGCTTTCATCCACAATAAGGAAGCGCGACTTGTTCATTTCGATACGCGCGTGCAGACGGGATATCAAGTTACCCTTAATGGTTACGTCGTTATCGTCGGCGCGCCCCAGCGTCACGCTGCGGGCGCCGTTCTGCGATAAAACAATTTCCTGGCCCTGAAACCTCAAAGACAGAGTGGCTGGCCGCTCAACTTCGGCATCAGTCCAGTCTATCTTCGGCAGCATGCTGGTCGCCTCCTCGGGCTGCCAGAGCACCTCGTACAGCGAGACTTCATCCGATTGGCCGCGCAAAGTGGCGACACCTATCTGCCTTACCAGAGATCGCCAGTCCTCGCCCAGCAACTCAACCATGCTCGCCGTGGTGACGATTTGGCCGGCCTTGGCCTGAGATGTCATGCGGTTCGCGGTGTGAACCGCGGCCCCAAAAATATCACGCTGCTCGACTACGACGTGACCGAAATGGCAACCAATACGAATCGCAACCCGTATTTCGTCGTTACCCGTAAAGTTTCCCGTGCTGACACGCTGCTGCATGTGGCTAGCTGCATCCATAGCGTCATCGGCGGTAGCGAAAGTCGACATGACCTCATCGCCCATCGTCTTTATAACCTCGCCGCGAAACTCCGTGGTTGCCGCCTTCATGCAATCCACGCAGCGCTGGACTGTTTCCCGGGCCACTTCATCGCCCAGAGATTCATAAAGCTGCGTACTGCCTACGACATCGGCAAATACAATCGCGAGTTCCTTATCGGTACCCATTACGCGCCAGATCGACCCCGGTAATATGTTAAACGGACAATAGAATTATACGGCATCGAATCCTGTATACCACCACAAAGTATTTAGATTCCCGACATATAGATGATCAATCTGAGTAAGGATGCAACTATTTCTCAGCCACAATATAGGCTATCCAGCCCGCATCCGCCTCGCCACGCTCATCCGGGGTAAATATGCCGTTGCCATCGCCGTCCTCGTCGGTTCCCTCCCAGTAGACGGTCGGGTTGCGGAAACCAGCTTCGGACAATAACTCTTTGATTTCAGGGAGCGTCCATAAACGCCACGTATAGCTGAACGCACGCTTTAGTTTGGATTTATCGGGAAACTTGAAATGAATGTGACACTCCATTTCACCTGAAACCGGAGAATAGCGCGCCTGCTCCCAAATGTAGGTGAAATCATCGTACTTGGTTTTTTCTTTCATCTCCTCGAAGGCTTCATAGCCGCCGAAAGCATCAAGAAAAAACACTCCGTCATCCTTCAGGGCGTCGCGAACGCGGGAGAAATATTCGAGCATTAAGGGCCGTGTCTGAAATATCCAATAACTAAAATTAAACGCCCCTAAAATGTCTACTTGCTCAGTCTGTGCCTCAAGCACATTGGCATTCAGCAAGCGAACCCGCTCTTGCTGTTCGGCAGTCAGCCGCGCAAGCCTGTTGCGGCGGCCCCACTCGAGAACTTCTGCATCGATATCGACACCTACGGCCGTGTGTTTGTCACTTAAAGTTGTCCACTGGCAGGCGGCACTGGCCGTACCGCAAAAATCTTCGCGGAAACTCAGCGCGTCGCGGCCTCGAAGCTGTTTGAAGGTTTTACTGACAAACTTGCACTCTTCTTCGACGTTCTGGACAGCGGACTCATAAAGCTCATGCCTGTCGGCAAGCTCCGCCATGGTTTTACCCGTATGCTTAGCGCTCAATACATCTTCCTTTCTTACGGCCATTGAAACTTCCTTTTCAGGCGTTTTTTAATACGCTCGACGCACGTCAAACTCATCATTGTTCTTAAATCGCAGCATTATTATCGCCGCGACGGCAGGAGTATATCTGTAATACATCGCAGTCGCAGCCGCGCTCAGCCGAATCTTTGCGCAGAGCGGTTTAGCGCCTCCAAAGACCGGGTGATCGCGCTCGCCGGCGCATCCGCTCCGCGCGCAGCCTCACTGAGATACCGCCGCCAGTTACGTGCGCCGGGCTGGCCTGCATAAAGCCCCAGCATATGACGAGTGATATGACTCAGACGCTCTCCCCCTGCCGTTTCCCGCGACGCGTAGGCCTCCATTTCGGCCAGGACTGCTTCCCGGCTCACGCTTGCTGCGCCTGAGTCATCCAGGAATTCTGTCTGCAACTGCACGAGCCAGTATGGATTGCTATAGGCCTCGCGACCGATCATCACCCCGTCGACATGCCCCAGGTGTTCTCGTACGGACCTGCTATCGCGTATGCCGCCGTTAATTACAATCCGCAGTTCGGGAAACTCGCGCTTAAGCCGATAAACGGTCGAATAGCGCAGCGGGGGGATAGTGCGATTTTCTTTAGGGCTGAGGCCGGCCAGGATAGCCTTGCGGGCATGCACGATAAACATCCCGCACCCGGCAGCGGCGGTGGTCAGAACAAAATCGCGAAGAAAGTCGTAATCTTCGTGGTCGTCAACGCCTATACGCGTCTTCAGCGTGACCGGAATATCCACGACTTCCCGAATGGCAGCCACACAGCTGGCCACTTTTGCGGCCTCGAGCATCAGACAGGCCCCGAATTTGCCCGACTGGACCCGGTCACTGGGACAGCCAATATTCAGGTTGATTTCATCGTAGCCCCGCTGCTCACCCAGCTTGGCGGCGGACGCCAAAGCCTCTGGCTCACTGCCTCCCAACTGCAAAGCAACCGGATGCTCGCGAGGATCGAAGCGCAATAACCGCTCGGCATTACCGTGCAACAAGGCCTGGTCGACAACCATCTCCGTGTAAAGCCTTACATCAGGCGCGAGCAGACGCATAAAGTAGCGACAATGCCGGTCGGTCCTGTCCATCATCGGCGCCACTGACAGCAATGTTGACTTATGCCCGGGCAGATTGCCCGCATCAGAGATCACGGCTGGTGCCTTCAATCAGAAACGCGACAACCTCGCCTAATGCCTGTTCGTGAGTTTTACCCTCCGCAATGGCCTGATCGTAGGTTGCTACTTGCTGATGTGCGCTGGTGCCGCGCGAGAGTATCGTGCGCGCGTGCGCGACTTCTCGCTCGCAACCAAAAAATTGTGCATCCTCATCGACCTGCTCGAGGATTTCGCCGAGCAGGTATGAAAACTCGACCAGCTCACCCTTGGCGAGATCAATCAGTCCTTCATCCGAGCCGTAACGCATGGCCCGCCAGCGGTTCTCATTCAACAAGAGACGGTTGTAGCGCCGCCAGCGCTGATTATTGAGTCGCAATCGATATAAGCGGCGGAGTATGCACATCGTCATTGCCGCCATACAGACGGCATCATTGATATCGGTGCACATGTCGAAGATGCGTGTCTCCAGAGTCGGATACCGCGCGCTTGCCCGCAAATCCCACCAAATCATCGTTGCATCTTCGATCAGACCCGCCTGCACGAGCACGTCCACGTGCCGCTGGTATTCGCCGAAACTTGAGAAATGCTCAGGCAGTCCGGTGCGGGGCAAGGCATCGAATACCGTAAGACGGTAAGACTTCAACCCGGTATTCTGCCCCTCCCAGAACGGCGAAGACGTGCTGAGAACCAGCAGATGCGGCAGGAAATAGGTCATCTGCGATAGCAGGTCGATGCGAAGCTCATCGTCATCTATCCCGACATGCACATGCATACCGCAAATCACCATTCGGCGCGCTGTGGCTGCCATCTGTGCAGAGAGGTTCGCGTAGCGCTGGCGCTCGGTCTGCTTCTGGTCCGACCAGTGCGCGAAAGGATGCGTAGAGGCAGCGATTGGCGCCAGACCGTAATCGTCTGCGACTTCGGCCACTACGCGACGCAGCTGACGAAGATCCTCGTGAGCGCTATGTATCGTCGCGTGCTTGCGTGTACCTACCTCGATCTGCGAACGCAATAATTCACGCGAAACCTGCTCGGCGTGGCCGCAACGTTCTCTGCACTCCTCCAATAATGAAGCGGGCGGATCATTCGCGAGGTCCATAGTGGCCAGATCGACCAGCAGGTATTCCTCTTCGATACCGACCGTGAAGCTTGGTTCCGTGATTGCCATATAAGTGCGCCCCGCCAATTACAGCTAGTCTGCGAGAGGTTTATCCGCGTTAAGTGCGGCCCGCCCGCAAAGTATAGAGCCCCTCGTCATTCAATACCGTTTGCAATACCGTCGCGAGGATAGAAGACCAATGGGCCGCACCTTCATCGTCGGCAATCAGATCCTGCCTGACTTCTATGCCCAGGTGGGGCAAGCCCTCTGCTTCGGCGTGGTGGTCAAGGGTGAAATCCGCAGGATGACGCCCTGAGTAAGGCTCGTTATCCCCTACCATGACATTCGGGCGTTTCGCGAGCAGCTCCATGAACGGTTGCGCGATGCGCGGATCCTTATCCCAGAGCGCACCAACGTGCCAAGGGCGACGGACTCCGTTCATTGCGGGCGTAAAACTGTGAATCGCAATCACCGCCGGCGCCTTTGCCAACTGCTCGAGTTCAACCAGTTCGTCTCGAATAGCATGATGATACGGCCAATAAAACGCATTCGCCCGAGCCTCGCGCTCTGTCTGAGCCAAATCTTTATTCCCCACAATCGGAATGCCGTCGCTCTCTGCCGGAAAGGCCGTGGGGTCATCCAGCCTGCGGTTACAGTCCACAACCAGACGCGAATTCGATGCCAGCACAACGGGAACGCCAAGCTCTGAACCGAGCATCCGTGCCACACTCCCGGCACCGATATCCCAACCTATATGCGACGCAAGATGCTCCTTCGACACGCCAAGATCCTGCAGATCTTCCGGCATCGAATTACTCGCATGGTCGCAAACTACGAGCACCGGCAGGCTCGGCTCGCACTTCAGCAGCACGTGTGTTTTGCGCTCAACGCAAACATGTTCAGTCTTCATTATGTCCGTAACGCACCCAATTCAACCGGGGAATTTCCCTATATTTTACTAAATATTTTTTTCCCGCCTCTCGCGGCCAAATGCATGATAACTTTGACAGCATCAGCCGAATAATTACAGCACAAACGCTGACAATAACTTTAATTTGTAACGGGAACCCTGAATGACAGCAAAAAGCATCCTGGTCACCGGCGGCGCCGGTTATATCGGTAGTCACATCGTACGGCAACTCGGGGAAGCCGATGAAAACGTCGTTGTTCTGGACAATCTTTCGACGGGTTTTCGCTCGGCCGTGACCCACGGCGATCTTGTAGTTGGCGACACGGGTGACAAACGGCTCGTAGAGAAAGTGCTGCAGGACTACAACGTCGATACGATCATGCACTTCGCAGCCCACATAAAAGTGCCCGAGTCGGTCGCCAACCCACTGAAATACTATCGAAACAATACCTGTTCGAGCAGGAACCTGCTGGAATGCGCAGCTAATGCGGGTGTTAAGAATTTCGTGTTTTCTTCGACCGCAGCAGTCTACGGGATACCGGAAACCGGCATCGCGGCCGAAGATTCACCTACGGCGCCAATAAACCCCTACGGCAGTTCCAAACTGATGACCGAGTGGATGCTGCGCGACCTTACTCAAGCAATCGACATGCGGTATGTCGCTCTACGTTACTTTAATGTCGCCGGCTGTGATCCGGGCGGCAGCATCGGTCTGTCGGACGTTACGTCAACCCTACTGACCAAGGTCGCTTGCGAAGCCGCAGTCGGTAAGCGCGAGAAGCTTTACATATTTGGCACCGATTACCCAACACCGGATGGGACTGCGTTACGGGACTATATACACATAGAGGACCTGGCGAGTGCACATCTGGCGGCTCTTGAATACCTTCGTAATGGTGGAGAGTCGGAGACCCTTAATTGCGGCTACGGTCACGGCTACAGCGTGCGGGAGGTCGTGGCCGCGGTAGCTGAGGCACACGGGGCACCATTACCGATTGAGGAAGGCCCTCGCCGTGACGGAGACCCACCTGTACTGATTGCCGCGGCCGACAAGATCAAAAGCGTGCTCGGCTGGCAGGCAAGGCACGATGATCTGGATACGATCGTCAGGTCACAGCTGGCATGGGACCGACACCTGCTCGAGCATCCGGAATTGCTGGACAATAGCCAGCATATACCTCGAGAACCGGCTAGCGCTTAATCCGCTTTGATGTCGTATTTCTCCAGCAGGTCGTAAAGGGTCGGCCTGGTAACGCCGAGCATCTTCGCCGCTTTTGAAATGTTGCCGGAAGCATGCACCAGGGCGCGCCGAATTGCCTGACCTTCGGCATCGCGGCGAACTTCCCTGAGATTGAGGTTAGGCGGTCTGGCATCGACACTATCGAGGCTCAGATCGGCTGCCGTAACCTGCCTGCCTTCGGCCATGATAATCGCGCCTTTGATCTTATTTTCCATCTCGCGGACGTTGCCGGGCCAGTGGTACGTCTGAATTGCATTTTGCGCGTCCGTACTGAACCCCTTGAAACTTTTACCCTGCTGAACAGCAAATTTCTCCAGCAAGGTGCGCGCCAGAATGAGCCGGCCGCCTTTGCGCTCCCTCAAGGGCGGAATTTCTATGGTGATCTCACTGATGCGGTAATAAAGGTCCTCGCGGAAACGGCCCTCGCTTATGGCGTCTTTGAGGTTCTGGTTGGTCGCACACACGACACGCACGTCCACGCTGATTTCTTCGCGCCCGCCGACTCGCTCAATCACGCGCTCCTGAAGAAACCTCAGCAATTTGGCCTGCAAAGCAAGCGGCATATCACCGATCTCATCGAGAAACAGGGTGCCAGTATCAGCGGTTTCGATCCGTCCGCGGGTCTGTTTAACCGCACCGGTAAAAGCACCCTTTTCATGACCAAACAACTCGCTCTCGAGCAGGCTGTCGGGTATGGCCGCGCAATTGATCGCTACGAAAGGTTTATCGACCCGGTCACTGAGCGAATGTAATGCGCGCGCCAGCAACTCCTTGCCAGTACCGCTTTCTCCCAACAGCAAAGTGGTCGCATTGGTCGGCGCCACCTTCTCAACCATACGGCAGACTTCCAGCATCTTGGCGCTAGCTGCAACGATGCCGTCAAGCGGCGAACGGCTTTCCTGACGCAAAAGACGACTGTTTTCTTTTTCCAGATAAAACATCTGGTACGCACGGTCGACTATTAACTGCAGCGTCTCTGTTTCGACCGGCTTCTGGTAAAAATCATGGGCGCCCAGACCGACGGCACGCAAGGCATTTTCCTGATCGCCGTGACCGGTAACAACTATCACCTTGGTATCAGGCGCAAGTGCGAGCGTCTCCTCGAG
This sequence comes from Gammaproteobacteria bacterium, assembly GCA_037387125.1. Lineage (GTDB taxonomy): Bacteria > Pseudomonadota > Gammaproteobacteria > Steroidobacterales. Next base: position 55,640 of record JARRLL010000027.1, read on the forward strand.
CGTGGCAAACCCCTCGCTCACACCTTCCGAATCAGGCGGCAGCCCCAGGTCCTGCAGCACGACGGGCGGCTCATAACGACGCAGCTGCGCCAACGCAGATTCGCGATCCTCCGCCACAATGACCTCGTAGTCTTCGAAACACCAGCGCAGCTGACTCTGCAAACCCGGGTCATCCTCGACAACGAGAAGTTTCCTGACATCCTTTTTCAACAACAATCCCCTGGGCTATTGGCCCGATACGAGCAAGCTTTCTCGCGAGCACCTCTAGAGGCAGCCGACAAAGAGTTTACCGATAGCCGGCGCTGCGAATCCAGTGCCGGTGAAATCATTCGGGCGTTACTTCAGCGGGAGCATGACTGGGCAACTGTATCGTAATAGTCGTTCCTACCCCGGGCTCCGAATCAACGTTCATCGTTCCGCCAGAGGCGAGAATGAAGGCGCGGGCCTGATAGGCCCCGACGCCCATGCCCTTGCTGCCTTTTGTCGTATCAAACGGACGAAACAAACGGTGCCGAATAAACTCTTCTTCCATTCCGCAGCCATCATCGGCGATGGTTATGGTTGCCTTGGTGCCGGCTAGTCCGGTCTTGACGCGCACTCCACCGTCACCGCTGACAGCATCCTGCGCATTCCGCACGAGGTGGGCCAAAACATTTGTGAGGTGCTCGCCGTCTGCGAACACCTGCGTAGCCTCACTTGACTCAGACAGCTGCGGTTCAGGGAGACGCCCCGCACACTTTTTCAGTGCCTCCCTAACGCAGCTATGCAGACTGACGAGCCGCGCCGGCCCGCTAGCGTCCCCTGTCTGCAATTGCTGGAGCAGCTTGTTCATCCGCGCCACAGAATTTTCGATAGTGGCCATGGCATCTTCAAAAAAGGCGGGGTTACCCTTGTGCTTGGCGGCGTTTTTCACCATCAGCGATTGCTGCGCGATAAGGTTCTTGAGGTCATGCATAACGAAGGCCGTCAGCCTGTTAAAGGCTTCAAACTGACGTGCCTCGGATAGTTGCCGATCAGCATGATACTGAGCCAAATGCGCTGCCACCTGCCGGCCGGATGTACGAAGCAAGTCAATTTCTTCGAAAGTCAGCCGAAACGCAGAACTGCTTTGAAACAGGATAACGAACCCGATAACAGTCTCACTGCTCATCAACGGCACGATTAGCAGCCCGTCAGGGAATGACGCCAGCCATTCCGGGCGGGTCACACCCGGGTATAACTCTGGCTGCCGATTCAGCTCAGCGGTATCCAGAATCCACTGCCGTTCACGCATAAAGACCACGACCGGGTCATTCGGGCTGACTGTCACATCGGGTTTAAGATTGGTATTCCAGGACTCAATACATTGGAACGGAGCCCCGTCGGAAGCTCTCATCCAAAGGACGCCGGCCGGGCTACCGACGATCTGGGCCAGGGCCTGAATAGCCCGTTCAGGTAACGGACGATCCTGACCGGGGGAAGCCAGTGTATCGATTAAACGCAGCCACTCCTCACGGTAATCGTAGCGGAAAGGCAAAAAATGCTTGCTCACGAAAACCCGCAGCTGAGCCCGGAGTGGCTCAGAAAAAAGGACCAGCAACAACACCATGACGACAATCGCCGCATACAGAGGGGCTACTCTCTGTGCGGTTGAGAGCTCGATCGAGCGCATCAAAGGCAAGCCCGCCACTAGAATCAAGAGTGCGGCCACAGCCGCCAGTAAGCGCGGCGCATAGACGCTCGCCTGCTGGGAAACAAAAATTGCCAATGACCATTGCGGAACGACATAGAGGCTGTAGAACAGCAGCATTAAGGCAATCAATACAGCGAGCGCCCGCAGTGGCATCAGCCACGACAAGGTCTCCGGCAGCAGTAGCGCGATCGCAAACATGAAGAACTGAGCCCCGATGACCGCAACGGCCGCGAAGCAGAAGCCTCGCAGGGTCGCGTAAGGCTCAATTGTGGCCTCACCGTATAGCTGCCCGGCCAGCACCAGCCCCAGTAGGCCCAGCACCAAAAATGCCAAGCTAACCAATTTTTCTAGCGGCAAAACGATTCCGTAGCTGCCAACCAGCAGCATTGCGGCGATGATGACTGCTACTGCCACAAACCAGGACCACCGGACGCCTCTGCGCACCAACTCCGGCATCGACTGCAGATAAGGTCCTCTGAGCAGCCTTTCCAGCAGCGCGTACCAGCCGAACAGCAATAGCAGCTCAGCAAGGAGCGTCCCCAGCCTGAACCTGGCATCCGGCTCCGGCCCGAGGAAACCGAACCAAACGGACCAGGCCAGCGTGCCGGCGGCGACGCTCATAATCTGCAACCTGACACTGGAAGAGCCGCCCGCGGCAAGCACATAGGCTACATGACAGGGAGTTACTACGAAATCATTGCCCGTCTTCTACGGAGCCGCCAGTCGGAGCTGCTGCTCAGACTGACCACAGAAAGACGGCTGTCGCCGCGCCGAACGCAACTACCACGGCTTGGAAGTTCCTTTCTTGACACCCTCCAGACCCTCGCGTACAGTCTCGCCGCGACGTGACTGGGGCTATAGCTCAGCTGGGAGAGCGCTTGCATGGCATGCAAGAGGTCGGCGGTTCGATCCCGCCTAGCTCCACCAAAAAACCAAAGTTTACGTCCCCATCGTCTAGAGGCCTAGGACACCGCCCTTTCACGGCGGTAACAGGGGTTCAAATCCCCTTGGGGACGCCATACATCGACAGCCGGCTGAGAGGCCGGC
>JARRLL010000027.1:58374-83576 GCA_037387125.1 Gammaproteobacteria bacterium
CTTTTTTTAACCACACGCGCCAGGGGGAGTCATTATCATGCCTACCATTATCCTTATTTCCGTCGTATCGATTACCACGGCGCTGATCCTCTACACGATAGCCATCTGGCGCAACTGGCGCCTGAAGGAACTCACTACGGCGCAAATCACCCTGTTGTGGTTGGGTCTGGTTTGCGACGCCCTCGCGACCCGCATGATGGGAATGTCGGTCGAAGAGACGACCTGGGATCTGCACACCATCAGCGGCTTTGCCGGCCTGGCCTTGATGGCTATCCTGGCAGTGGCCGGAACCTGGGCGAAAAGAAGCAATAACCAGAAACTGCTAACCACATTCCATAGATATGCGGTGCCAATCTGGGTTATCTGGGCCGTCTCGTTCGCGACCGGCGTCTGGATCGGAATTCAGCGCGTCTAGCCCCCGCCGCCCGGCACGCGTCACTGGCCCGCTGCACGCTGGCTTATGTAATTCAGGGCCTGATCCAGGCGGGCTAATGTCCGTTCTTTCCCGACCAGCTCAACGGTGATGTCGATAGGCGGGCTAATGGGGCCACCGGTTACCGCCACCCGCACCGGCTGACCCAGTTTGCCGAATTTGAGCTCATGCCGGCTGCAGACTTCGTCCATGGCCTGATGGATCGCAGCGGCCGTCCAGCTCTCAACCTGAGCCCATGCATCCCGAAGACTGCTCAGCGCTTCACCGATCACCGGCCGAAGGTTTTTCTTGGCTGAGTCGGGGTTAAGGACGATGTCTTGCTCGTACAAATACCGCACACTGGCCGCCAGTTCCCTGAGCGTGACGGCTCGCTCGCGGTAGGCTTCGACGACCCGCTGAGGCGCCGGCCCATTGGCCGGATCTATACCGACCTTCTCAAGCTGCTCAAGAAAAGGTGCGACCAGGGACTCCGGGTCCGTCGCCATGATGTACTGCTGATTCAGCCAGACCAGTTTCTCCGGGTTGAATTTCGATGCCGACGCGTTGACGTCCCGGACATCGAATAGTTCGATCATCTCATCGATACCGAAAATTTCCCGGTCGCCATGCGACCAGCCGAGGCGCACCAGGTAATTCAGCAAAGCTTCCGGCAGATAACCCTCCTCGCGGTATTCCAGAACATTGACCGCGCCATGCCTTTTAGACAGCCGCGAACCGTCTTCGCCGAGGATCATGGGCAGATGAGCGAACACCGGCCGCTCGAAACCAAACGCCTCTATGATATGGACGTGCCTCGCCGTATTGTTCAGGTGATCATCGCCGCGGATTACGTGGGTAATACCCATGTCCGCATCATCGATCACCACGCCGAAGTGAAAGGTCGGTATGCCGTCGGGCCGCATTATCACAAGATCATCCAGCATGGCATTTTCATAGACCACGCGGCCGCGCACGAGGTCGTCTATTACCACCTCGCCAGCGTCAGGTATTCTGAACCGAATAACCGGATCAACCCCATCGAGCGCTTCGGTTCGGTCGCGGCATCGCCCGTCGTAACGAGGGTTATCGCCTCTGGCAACCTGCTCCTGGCGCAACTGCTCAAGCTCTTGCTTGGTGCAATAACATCGGTAGGCCTTGCCCTCCTCTATCAGCCGGTCTGCCATTTCGGCGTAGCGATCGAGGCGCCGCGTCTGGAAAAAAGGCCCTTCATCACAATCGAGCCCCAGCCAGGCCATCCCATCGAGTATGGCGTCAATCGACTCTTTTGTGGAGCGCTCGCGGTCTGTGTCTTCGATGCGCAGAATGAATTCGCCACCGTGGTGTCTGGCATGCAGCCAGGAAAACAACGCCGTGCGGACCCCACCAATATGGAGGTATCCGGTGGGACTGGGGGCAAAACGGGTTTTCACGTTCATGGAAGTTACACTCGATACAGGAATGCGCGATTCTAGCAGAGCTGCAACACCGCACCACCCGGGCACAAAGCGAGTTGGCAGGGCAGTGTAGTTTAGGCAAACTGGAGCGATGGCTACGGAAGATGAGATTAACCCCGCGATTGCGACCGAACTGGGCAATCTTTTCCCCCCAGAGTGCGTGGGCTCCCCAGAGTGCGTGGGCTTCGTCGCCTCATCAACACCGGTCAGCTACAAGCTTTTTCCCGCTGAAGCGGAATGCACGACAGGCATGGCAGAGCGGCGACTCAAAGAATTCAAGCTGGGACGCTACTGCGCACGTATCAGCCAGCTCCTACTGGGGCTGCGTGCGCGGCCGGTTACCAAGGGCGCCGGCCGCGAACCACAGTGGCCGCCCGGCGTTATAGGCAGCATTAGTCATACCGGCGAGTTCGCGTCCGCGGTGGTCGCCGCCGCGGCCACGCTGGAATCCGTCGGCCTCGACATGGAATCGGCCGAGCCGCTGACCGCTGACATCATTGCCATGACATGCCTGCCGCAGGAGAACCCGAACCAGGATGGCGCGCTTGGCAAACTGCTCTTCAGCATCAAGGAGTCGATCTATAAATGTATTTTTCCACTGGTAGGGGAATACGTGGATTTTCTGGAGATGGAGGTCAGGCTGAGCGAGGACGGCCAGAGTTATTACGCAATCTCGCACACCGACAAGTGCCCGGCTGCACTGATTCAGCACCTGGAAGGTCGGTATGCCAGGCTTCCCGATCTGGTCCTCAGCAGCGCGTGGATAAGCAAGCACGACGACTAAAATAGCCGAATGGCGCGCTAAAACAGTTACCGACTCTCTTCAGTCTGACCTGCGACGGCCACCCACTGCCCGGCGGTCAAAACCGGAACGGCGCTCAGGCCCGTCGTATGTGGGATCCGCAAAAACTCGACGATCGGTCATCGAGCGTCGCTCCACTTCCGAACGTCGACAAATCGAACGACGCAGAAACCGCATCACTCGCCAGGCACGGCGAATAACCCAGTAATAAAACATACCGCCAAACAGGAAGAACCCGGCAAGGTAAATGTCAGCAACATTCAAATAAGTACCGGCCAATCCAATAACCACACCGCCAATAGGCCGACCGAAAACCCGGCCAACAGAAAGATATGATGCAAATGCTCCCTGTCCGCTTCAAACGGTGACCTGCGCTTTAGAACACGCCTCACCATCATGCTGACCGCGTCGTAGATCGGCAGCATCAGAAACCACAGCGCAGCAGCGGGGCTAATCACACGACTTTCTCCCTGGGAGAGCTCTATCGCCAGCCATGACAGCGTTATCCCGAGCAGCATGCTGCCGGCATCACCCAGAAAAACCCACGCCCGCGGACGCCACAAAGTGCGCAGGTTAAACATCAGGAAACTGATGACACACGCCGAAAACACCACGATTATTTGCTGGTTTTCCGGCGTTCCCCATAAAGCATTCGCGATGCCGAAACCGAGCAGCCCGATCAGGGCCAGGCTTCCACTCAAGCCGTCCAGGCCGTCGCACATGTTCATCGCGTTAATGACGCCCAGCGTCGCGAAAACAGTAAATGGCACCGCCAAAAGACCGAGATACAGGATGCCTCCATCATGTGCCAGATTGCCAAGATCAGTCAGCACAACACCGCCGACAAAAATCATTACCAGGCTGGCCACCAGCTGAGCAAGGATTCGCGAAACTGCAGGCAGTGCCCGGTAGTCATCCCATGCGCCGATGATTAACAAGATAAGTCCGGTCGAATAAAAGGCGGAAAAAGAATGTGCGGGCATTAGCTCGAGCCCGGTAAGCCCACCATGGGCAAGCAGCGCCGTCAGCGATGCCGCGAAGATTGCCAGCCCGCCTATCAGAGGTATATTGCCGCTGTGACTTTTCCGCCCCGAGGGTACGTCAACCAAACCTATGGAAATAGCCACCGGCCGCAATACTACAATCAGTATCGCGGTTACGGCGAATGCCATTGCGGGAGCCAGTAAAATCACGCTTAAATTCTTTATTAATTTTTCAGCAATAAAAACCAGATTGGCCGACTATGCTGCAACATAGCTAGAGATTACGTGAAATCAGTCACAATGCGACCAACTCGTAAACCTGCATGATTAAAGCGGATAATTCAACGCCGGATGCAAATTCGACCGGCGTAGCGCAGGGCGGCAATTCTACGGATATAATTCGGAACAACACGATTTGGGGATTGCCAATAAATCGAGCCGGATCAGTGCCACGCGGCCAGAAAATAACTCAGCGTAAACCTGAAAATCCGCCGCATATAGCTCAGCCTAATGAGATCATTTCAAGTAGTATCCAACATCAACCAACAAAAAGCATATGAAAATCATGAGTTCAGCGAAAATTCTGCAAAAAACCACTGCACTGATAGCTCTCGCACTCGCTTTCAGTTCAGGGCCATTGTCCGCCTGGGAAACCGACGATGAACCTAGCAAGGACGAGGTCGAAATCGCCGATTCTATGGCTTCAGTCGCAACCAGCGATTATCTCGTAAACCCGGGCGATGTAATAGCTATATCTGTATGGCGAGAAACGGATTTGCGTGCCGATGTCCTGGTCCGGCCCGATGGCAGGTTTTCGTTCCCCTTGGCTGGCGATATTCAGGCCCAAGGGAATTCGGTTGAACAGATTCGCCAGCAGGTCACGGAAAAATTAAACCGGTACATACCCGATCCTGTCGTGAGCGTTTCCGTACTCCAGATTAACGGAAACAAAATCTATGTCATCGGACAGGTGAATCGTCCCGGAGATATCAACGCCAACCCCCAACTTGATGTACTTCAGGCCTTAAGTCTGGCCGGTGGAACAACGCCGTTTGCTCAGGCGAACGACATATCGATTCTGCGTCGAACTGAGAAAGGCATTATTTCGATCCCCTTTCGATATGGAGATATCGAAAAAGGTAAGCGCCTCGAGCAAAATATCATGCTCCAGGCCGGCGACGTGGTGGTCGTTCCCTGAACCGAATCGATGGCACTTTTCATTCAACTGACCGGTTAACTGTAGGCTGACGCGAAATGGTTCGGCAAATAATTGCGGTCAGCAGCAAGGCTCTGTCTTTCCTGCTCTTGGCGACACCTGCATTAGCGGCCAGCTGGGACTGGGGCTCAAGTGTCGCGTTGAATGCGGCCTGGGCAGACAACCCCGCCCTCGTGAATGAGTCGCGCAATCCAAGCTCCACTTTTCGAATGGTCGCCGTTTATAACGGAGACATCGTGCGACTCACACCTAGCAGCACCCTTCAAATAGACCCAAAAATTACGCGGGATTACTACCCTGACTCAAAACAGAAAGATTTGGAAAGCACCGATATCTTCCTACCGGGAAGGTACCGCGTACAGGGTCCGAGAACCAGTAGCTTTCTGGGCTGGAACCTGAGCCGTCAAAACGTATTAAGCGATGAGTCCACTGTCTCCGAAGACACAGGCATAGTGAACCCAGAGCTGAATGCAGACGATACTGTCTACAGGGCTTCCCTCTCCCCCGGGATTGCCTGGATTATTAATCAAACTGACCAGGTATTCGTAAATTTTACCGTGTTCGCAACCAAGTATGATCTGCCCTTTACTAATCGCGCTGACTCGATCGGGGGGCTCGGTTCGTTTTCGTATACGAAGGGATTTTCCCAGCGGCAATCGCTGGGTTTCAGTGCTTCATACAATCAACTGAAATCAGATAACACTAGTTTTCGCACTTTCTTTTTGGACCCGGTGACACCTACCGTTGTTCTTACGGAAAGGATAACGAATGCGTCATCGACAAGCTTTACCGTTGACTACACCTATCAGCTTTCGAACACTAGCGCCCTTAGCCTCAAAGCCGGACTGCAATCGTCAACCTCCGAAATCGAATCAACAATTATTGGCACGGACCCTCCCATCGGACTGCCCGCTTTTGAACAAACTTTCAAGAGCTCCACATACGACATAATCTATCGTAAAACCCTGCGGCGCGGAGACTACAGCCTTAACGCATCGCGCAGGGTTTCTGCCAATGTCGCCGGCCAACCTCAGGATCGCTATGACCTCGCATTCAGGGGGAATCTTGACTGGACTTCAAAGCTGTCAACTGACTGGGTTTTTCGAGCATGGCAACAGCAAAATATCATTGCAGCTGATGCCGGAATCCAGGGGGGTAAGACGCGCTATTTTGGAGCAGACTTGCGGTTCAACTGGCAATACACTCAGCGGTGGAGCTTTAGTGGGCGCTACTCGTATCAATACCGAGAACGGCCGGATCAAATATTCAATAACGTGACCCAAGGTGGCACTGCTCAAAGCAACCGTGTAAGCCTTGGCTTTAATTACAGGTTTAAACGATTCCAGCGACGTTAATCAATCTTCGAGAATCATCGCAGGCGGCATATATTCTGACGACCAGTTTAATGTCGGCCGAATAATACCGGAGGCTCTGCCTTCCCACCAGCTTGCGCCGGGACCAAATTCGCTATGATCTATTACGTTAAAGGCAATAACGTCTCGCTCGGAAAACGGCCTACTCTTTTTCTTTATTGAACGCATCACCACTCGAACGTAATGGGTGCCTTCCGCCAGCAGATTAGCCGGAATCCAAACGGTGTTGACATAGCGGCCCGGGTTTTTCTCGACGGTAGTTTCCGTGTCGCTCTGACTGGCACTGGAGAACAGATCGATACCGGCTTCACTCACTACGGTTATGTAGGGACTTAGCAAATGGCCTTCCTCGAGAACGTCATATGTCATTTGTATCCCCATGGGCTCAGAAGAAACCGGATCCGATATTTGGCTACCCGATTCATTGACTATTCGAACCGCCCGCAACCTGACCGAATCATCTCCCGGCGAATCATCCAAACTTCTCCATTCCCTAAAGGTCGGATCATCCGTGCCGGCCGATACGTGATGATGTACGACATCAGCCGCGCTGCTATCCAAAACTACCTGTCCATTACGTATCAATAATGCACGGTCACATAGACGCGTTACGGCGGCCATATTGTGTGACACGAATAGAACGGTTCGACCTTCCTTTCCGACGCTACCCATTTTATTCAGGCATTTACGCTGAAATTCCGCATCGCCTACGGCGAGAACCTCGTCTATAACTAATATTTCGGGCTCCAGGTGGGCCATAACCGCAAACGCAAGACGAACTGACATACCACTCGAATACCTTTTAACCGGTGTATCGATAAATTTCTCGACGCCAGAAAAATCGATGATCTCATCAATTTTCCTATCGACCTCGCGTTTGCGCATACCCAAAACTGTACTGCTAAGGTAGATATTCTCTCGCCCCGTTAACTCCGGGTGAAACCCGGTGCCAACCTCGATCAGACAACTAACCCGGCCGCGCAAAAGCACACTGCCCCTGGTGGGTGGAGTAATCCGTGAAATCACCTTGAGTAGTGTGGATTTACCCGCACCGTTGGCTCCTACCAGCCCAACGGCTTCGCCGGGCTGAACAGCAAAAGAAATGTCACGCAATGCCCATAATATGTCCTTGCGCGGCTTCGGATCAGAGAGTTCGGCCTCCGTGAATGTATACAGGGACTTGTATTTTCGATAATTATTTAGCGGCCCTTTAAGCAGCCGAATAAACTTATTGCTCTCTGCTGCGTTGAGGTCTGAAGGGGAACCGATGCGATAACACTTACTCAGATTACTGACTTCGATAATATTCATTAACAGCGACAAACCCGTTTATATGACATCAACAATTATGCGTTCCATGCGCCTGAAATATATGGCGCCGGTTATTAGCAGCACCAGCGCTACACCAATACTCCAGGCCAAAGAATCCCAGTGCATCGCTTCACCCAAGAGACAGGAACGATAGCCTTCGACAATCCCGACGAACGGATTGATGATGTACCACTGCCGAAGATGATCGGGCACTTGACTGCTCGGATACATTACGGGGACAAAATATACCAATGCCCGTATCAAATGACTCATCATTATCCTCATATCTCTAAACCGGATCGTTAATGAGGAAAGCCATAGCGATATTCCCAGCGGCGTCAAGACCATTAGCACGACAAGCGCCGGAAAGAATAGCAGCTGACTCGTGACTTCGACTTGGTAGAAGACCATCACGGCGATCATAAAAAACAGAGATATGAAAAAATTAACCAGGCCACCCAGGGTAGGGTTAAGTAAAAAAATCAACCGCGGAAAATAAATCTTTCCAAGCATCCCAGAGTTGCTAACCAGTGCACTACTACCCATAGACATAGCACCGGACATATAGGTCCACGGAATTACCGCGGCGGTAGAAAACAGCGGATAGGGAACTCCATCACCTGGGTCAAGTTTTAGCAGACCACCGAACACGAGAGAGAAAATAAGCACCTGCAGCGCGGGCTGAACCACAGCCCAACCCAGCCCTCCAACGCTTTGCGCGTAGGCCACGCGGATATTTCGCCAGATCAAAAAATATAGGAGATCTCGGTACTCCAGAAGCTCTCGAAAATCGGGAAAGCCAAAGGGGGTGACCGGAACGATTTTAATTTCTACATTGCTGCCTGTTTCTGATGTCATTCTGCTTTATCTATTAGTATCTACACTGCAGCGCTATATTGGCGCCGCGAGTCCAAAAGTGTCGCCAAGCATGCCATAGAGTCAGCCCCAGCGCAGCGAAAATAGGCACAACCGCCACATTAGCTCGTTTGCGCCGGGTCGAGTCGGCAAACTTCTTCAAGCTTGCTTTTGCCTCGTAGACGGAACACGGTTAGGATACCGTTACACCGGGCGATTAGCTCAGCGGGAGAGCGCTGCCTTCACACGGCAGAGGTCACTGGTTCAATCCCAGTATCGCCCACCATCTTTAGTATAGCCGCTATACATAACCAACCCAGGTCCGCTCAGGCAGGTGCGGCACTCCGGCCGATAGCCAGATATTCAAAGCCGAGCTCCAGCATTTGTTTCGGCTCAAAAATATTTCTGCCGTCTATAATCAGTGGCGATGACAACATCTCGGCTATTTTATCGAAATCGGGACTGCGAAATTCCCGCCACTCGGTTGCGATAACCAAAGCATCCGCGCCTTCCAGCGCCGCTTCGGCTGAGTCACAAAGAGCAAGGTCGCTCCGATCACCATAAACCCTGGCGGTCTCCTCACGAGCGACAGGGTCATAAGCACGCACTGCGACACCGGCTTCCCAGCAAGCTTCCATGAAATCACGGCTGGGGGCTTCGCGAATGTCATCTGTGTTCGGCTTGAACGCCAACCCCCACAATGCAACTGTTTTACCTTTCAACTGGCCCTCGTAGTAATTATGCAGCTTGGCAAATAGCACAGTTTTCTGGCGCAGATTCACGCTCTCCACAGCCTCGAGCAATTCGGCCTGAAAATCATTTTCTCTAGCTGTATGCGCGAGGGCTCGCACATCTTTCGGGAAACAAGAGCCGCCAAAGCCACAACCGGGATATATGAAGTCATAGCCAATACGCGGATCAGAACCGATGCCGACCCTGACTTTTTCTATATCCGCACCAAGCCTTTCGGCAAGTCCCGCGAGTTCATTCATAAAGCTGATTTTCGTAGCGAGCATTGCATTTGCCGCATACTTTGTAAGTTCGGCAGACCGCACATCCATTACTACGAGTCGCTCATGATTGCGGTTGAAGGGCTCATACAGACGGCGCAACAATTCCACTGCCTTTTCACTGTCAGCACCGATGATAATGCGATCCGGTTTCATAAAATCAGCAACCGCGGCGCCTTCTTTAAGAAACTCCGGGTTTGATGCGATATCGAAGGGAATGTCTTCATTACGCTCCAGAAGACCATCCTCTAAAGCTTTACGCACCCTGTCCGCCGTGCCAACTGGCACCGTTGATTTGTTTACTATTAATTTGTAGCTATCCATGCGACTGCTGATTGAATTCGCAACGGCCAGTACATACTGCATGTCAGCCGAACCGTCTTCATCGGGGGGCGTGCCGACAGCGATCATTTGAATCAAGCCATAGCGGACTGCCTCGTCGGTATCCGTAGTAAAGCGCAGTCTGCCGTTGGCAATATTGCGGCGCACGACGCTTTCGAGACCCGGTTCATAAATGGGGATTTCGCCATTCCTGAGCATTTCTATTTTTCGTTCATCGACGTCTACGCAAAGCACATGCGCGCCGGTATCGGCAATACAGGCGCCTGTGACGAGCCCGACGTAACCGGTTCCATGAATGGTGATTTTCATTAAAATTGACTTCCCGTAATACTAACCAAGCTACTCAGTCGGTCTCCGCCGACCGCTTAACCGCTGCTTTTTCTCTGCCATGTGAGGATCGATTGACCGATACCAGGCAGCTTTTCGGTATCACCATTTTTAAGATACTCCGCATATTGGCCCGCACGCACCTTGCCCAGCTCCACACCCCATTGATCAAAAGGATTAATATCCCAGATCATTGCTTGCACATAGACCTGATGCTCGTACATTGCCAGCAGCGCACCCAGCATCCGCGGACTGAGTTCACGCAACAACAGCATGACAGAGGGCCGGTTCCCGGGATGCACTCGGTGCGCTGACAGCCGTTCTATTTCCGCAGCGTCCTTGCCCGACGCCGCGAGCGACTCCTGTACCGAGCTTTCATCCTGCCCGAGCGCCAGCGACTCAGACTGAGCTATCATGTTGGCGAGCCCCTCAACCTGGCCACCCGCGACGCTAAGCCTTGGGCCTGCAACAGTGCCAATATAGTCGACCTGTATTGAGGCGGTGCCCTGATGCAGAAGTTGGGCAAACGAATGTTGCGAATGAGAACCTACCGTCCCCCAAACCGAGGCTCCCGTGCTGCAATAGACGGGACTCCCATCATTGCAAACTGACTTGCCAAGGCTCTCCATGAATAACTGCTGCAAATAGGCCGGCAGTAATTCCAGGCGCTGATCGTACGGCAGTATTACGTGGTCAGTAATACCCAGAAACGATTGCTGCCATACAGACAGCAAGCCCAGCACGACCGGAATATTCTCGGCCAGCGGGCGACTGCGAAAATGCTGATCCATCCCTGCAGCGCCTGCAAGTAGCTGCCGAAAAGCAGCCCCGCCTATGGCTATCGCCGAAGAAACGCCGATAGCCGACCAAAGCGAAAAGCGCCCTCCCACCCAATCCCAGATACTAAAGCGCGCGTCTTTCGCTATGCCAAATTCATCCATCGCGGCATGATTCACTGAAACTGCAGCGAAATGGCAAGTGACGGCTTCGGCGGGCAACTTCGCTAGCAACCAGCTTTTGGCGGCATCGGCATTTAAGCGGGTCTCAAGCGTACTGAAAGTCTTGGAACAGATTACAAACAGCGTTGTCTCCGGATCCGCTCCTCGCAGCGAGCGTTCCAGCTCCTGGCCATCGATTCCCGCAACGTAACGGACCCTGACAGGCTCTTCCGCAGCCTGAAGGGCATCGCTGACCAGCCTGGGACCAAGATCAGAACCGCCGATCCCGATATTAATGACCCGCTCTATACGCTTGCCGGAGTAACCCACACGCGCACCGCTGCGAACAGCGTCAGCGTAAGCAAGAAACAAATCGAGTTCGGCGCTTACAAGCGGCTCCACGGGCTTACCATCGACGATGGCAGGTCCGGTGCCGCGTAAAGCAGTGTGCAGCGCCGCCCGCCGCTCCGTCCCGTTGACGATCTCACCAGCGAGCAATGCTTCTATATTCGACCCGAGACCTGCCTCCTCGGCCAGTTCAACTAAAAGCTGAATCGTGTCGCGGGTCACAAGGCAGCGAGAATAATCCACAAGCAGATCATTCACTTCCAGCGAAAAGTCTCGATAACGAGCCCTGTCAGCCAGAAACGCCTGCTCGAGATTAAATGCGCGATTGTCCTTGGCGTGCGTGACCAGCCTGGACCACGCCGGTCGACTCCTGAGGCTGTCAGTCTTTTCTAAGCTCATCGCTGCTCCTTAGTGCGGACTTTTTAGCGACACCCGGTAAAAATCAAGATACCACTCTATAAACCGGGCTACACCAAGTTCAACCGAAGTCCCAGGCTCGTACCCGACATCCGACTTCAGATCCGAAATGTCGGCATAGGTATCCGGCACATCGCCCGGCTGCATAGGCAGCATATTAATCTCCGCTTTAACTCCAAGGCAGCTTTCGATCACCTCAATGTATTTGAGCAGATTGACCGGCTGACTGTTGCCTATGTTGTAGAGCCGATACGGCGCGCTGCTGCTGGCGGGATCAGGCTTGCCTGAATCAAAATTTTCGGCGGGCCGCGCCGCTTTATCAAGGGTGCGTATTACGCCTTCAACGATATCATCTATATAGGTGAAATCGCGCCTGTGCTGCCCGTAGTTGAAGACGTCTATAGGCTCGCCGGCCAGCATAGACCGAGTAAAACGGAACAAAGCCATATCTGGCCGACCAAACGGGCCGTATACGGTGAAAAAGCGCAAGCCCGTTACGGGTATCGCATACAGATGCGCATAGGTATGCGCCATTAATTCATTCGATTTTTTCGACGCGGCATACAGCGACAAAGGATGATCCACATTGTCATGCTCTGAGAATGGCATTTTCGTGTTACCGCCATAGACCGAACTCGAAGAAGCAAAGACAAGATGGTCGACCGGAAAACGACGGCATCCCTCCAACACATTCAGCGTCCCGAGTATGTTGCTGTCTATATAGGCATATGGATGGTCTATCGAATACCTGACGCCCGCCTGTGCGCCGAGATGCACAACCCGCTCAAAATCTGCAACTGAAAAAAGCTTGTCGACGGCGCCCTTCTCTTCCAGCCCCATCCGCCGAAATTCAAATCGCTCGTATTCCTGCAGCAGGCCAAGGCGGGCTTCCTTTAGCGACACATCGTAATAGTCATTCAGGTTATCGATCCCGACGACCTCGTCGCCGCGATCCAGGAGACGTCGGGCGACGAAATAACCTATAAAACCGGCCGCACCGGTTACCAGAACCTTCATGAAACCGAGTCAACCATCATTCGCATACAAATCGCCCTTCAGCAATTAATGCAGGAAATTAAATACTGCCCACAAACCCGTAGCGCTCATGACCAGCGTATAAGGTAAAGCCATCCAGACCATGCGCCCATATGACAATCGAATGAGCGGCGCCAGCGCCGAGGTTAGCAGAAACAAAAACGCGGCCTGGCCATTCGGTGTCGCAACGCTCGGTATATTTGTTCCCGTGTTAATTGCTACCGCGAGAAAATCGAAAGTCTCACGGGATATCTCACCCGCTTCAAGCGCCTCCTTAACCTCCGATATATAAATGGTCGCCACAAAAACATTGTCGCTGATCATCGACAGCGCACCGTTAGCGAGGTAAAACATCGCTGTTTGGAATTCGCCCTCGAGCGTAAAGACCCAGTGAATGATAGGACTAAACAGGTTCTGCTGATCAATCACGGCCACGATGCCAAAAAACACAACCAGCAGAGTTGTGAAAGGCAACGCCTCTTCGAATGCATGGCCTATCTGACTCTCGGAAATCACCCCGGTAAATGACGTCGCCAGAACGATCACACAAAGGCCGATTATTCCGACTTCAGCCAAGTGAAACGCCAGTGCAAAAATAAGAAACAGCGCTGCGAACGCCTGCATGATAATCGCAGCCCACTGCCTGGGCGTGCGAGCGTCTGTTTCATGCTGATCGTACTCTTTTAGAATCGCACGCACGCCCGGACGCAGCTCTGCCCCGTAACCAAACCAGCCAAGCATTTCGACGAGCAGGCAGGTGAATAACCCAGCTATCGCGACGGGCACCGTCACTGGACTCATACGAACTGCGAACTCCAAAAATTCCCAGCCCGCCTCCTCGGCAATAAGCAAATTTTGTGGCTCGCCCACCATCGTCGTAACACCGCCGATCGCGGTACCTACCGCCGCATGCATCATAAGGTTGCGCAGGAACGCGCGGAAAGCGAGCAGATCATCTTTGTGCAATTCCTGCACCTGATCATCGTCGCTGGAATCATGACTCGTGTCATAGCCCTTGCCTGAAGCCACCTTGTGATAAATACCGTAAAAGCCATCTGCGACCGCGATAACCACTGCGGTAACCGTCAAAGCGTCGAGAAATGCGGACAGGAAAGCAGCCACGGCGCAAAACAGTAACGACAATAATTTCTTCGATTCAATACCCAATAAAATCTTGGTAAAAACAAACAGCAGCATATCTTTCAAAAAATAGATACCTGCGACCATAAACATGAGCAACATAATTACCGGAAAATTATGTTCTGCCTCGTGATAAACGGCTTCAGGCGTCGTCATACCCAATACAACCGCCTGTATAGCAAGGAGCCCTCCTGGCTGCAGCGGATAACACTTGAGTGCCATAGCCAGAGTAAAAATAAATTCGATGACCAGCGCCCAGCCAGCAATAACGGGACCCAGCAGATACAAAATTAGGGGGTTTACGATAAGAAAAGCGACGATTGTGAGCTTGTACCAGTCGGGAGCATTACCAAGGAAATTCTCTATAAACGCTCTTCGCAATGATTGATTCATTTTTTAAGCCAAATTCCAGCCGGCGCTATGCCAGGCTTCATTCAAAAAAATGGGCGGTCGCCCAGTCACCGGGCGGCCACCTCGCATCCGGGTCCGTATTTTATCAGGCTCCCGATCGTCTCCAGACAGATTTTTCTGCACAGGCACCGTCGATCAAATCCAGCTGTGCGTCATGAGCATTGAGCTCTGCCTTGCTGGCCCGAACTACCTTCAATTTAAGGTTGCTTCGGTCTATGCGATGCAGCCCGGAAGGCCCCGCGGCCGGCTCCGCCTTATCCGTATCACCTAGCGAAAGGGCCCCCTGCCCCCCGGTCATCGCCAGATAGACTTCGGCCAGCAGCCGCGCATCCAGCAGGGCTCCGTGCAGGTCTCGCCTGGAGTTATCAATGCCATAGCGCTTGCATAGCGCATCGAGGCTATTTCGCTGCCCCGGATGTATTTGTCGCGCAAGCACAAGCGTGTCCATAACGAGATCACTGCCACTCAACCGGGCATCACCCAGATTTGCGAGCCGCAATTCGTTGTCGAGGAAGCCAACATCAAACGGGGCGTTGTGAATGATCAATTCTGCATCATCGATGAACTGAAGAAAACTTTCGGCAACTTCGCTAAACAATGGTTTGTCCGCCAGGTCCTTGCTCGAAAGACCATGAACTTCCTGGGCCGCGTCATCGATTTCTCGTTGCGGATTGATGTAGCGGTGATAAGTCTCACCAGTCTGGCGCCGGTTTATTATTTCTACGCAACCAATCTCAATAATCCGGTGGCCGCGCTCCCAATCCAGGCCTGTCGTTTCCGTGTCGAGCACTACCTGTCGCATCATCTGATCCTTTCCCTACCTTTCAATTCGAGCACCCCTAGCCTGCGGCGAGCAACTCATCTATCCCTCGATTAGCCAATTCATCAGCGCGATCATTGCCCGGATTTCCCGAGTGACCCTTCACCCAATGCCATTCGATATCCTGCTCCGCCGTCAGAGCATCCAATTCGCGCCAAAGATCCATATTCTTTACGGGCTTTTTCGCCGCCGTTTTCCAGCCCCGCTGCTTCCAGGCATCCAGCCACTCAGTAATTCCCTTACGCACATACTCTGAGTCGGTATAAATACTCACCTTGCATTTGCGGTTTAGCGCTTCCAGCGCCTTGATTGCAGCCGTCAATTCCATACGATTATTTGTCGTGACTTCCTCGCCACCATACAATTCCCGCTCATTCTTGCCGGCAATTAATAAAGCGCCCCAGCCGCCCGGGCCGGGGTTGCCGCGACAGGCCCCGTCGGTGTACATGATGACTCGTGTCATGCGACATTCCGTGTCGTCGGGTTGACAAGACTACCCACCAGACGGGCCCTGCGATGCACTTTGGGCCTGATTACCGTCAACGGAATAGTTTCTTTGGTGGCCAGCATGAGATAACAACTGGCAAACAGGCCCGTTCGACGCGCGGCATTGATCAATTTGCTCTTCGCTGGCGAGGCGTAGCAGGGCGATACGCTGTCTATACTCAAGCTGAGGAGCCGCAACCAGTCTGCGAGGCGGCGAGCCGATATTTGGCGGCGGACACCGGTCGGATGTCCATTCATGGCAACCTGGTGCCGCAATCCCCACCAACTTGCGGGATTGAACCCCAGAACTATCAATTTGCCGTCGGGCCGCAATATACGATGGACTTCGCGCAATATGGCGTGCGGATCCGGATAAAGCTCCAGTGTATGCGGCAAAAGCACCGCATCGACACTGTCAGTGCGGACCCCAAGTCTGCGCGGGGACACCCTGGCGCCGGTCCCGGGCTCGCTCTCGCAGCCGAGAACGACCGAATACTGGGTTCTGGCCTCCGCAAGAAGTACGCCTGGCTTCCCCCAGCTGCCTATCTGGACTATCTGGTCCCCAAAAATGCGCTCCAGAGCAATGCCCGCCAGCCGGCTTTCCTGCCGAAGCAATTCCCGACCTGCAGCCGAATACAGCCAATCCATTCAGACTTGCTCCCTATCCATGACTAAAGCGCCTCGCCTATGATACCTGACTGCAAATGGCCCATGCAGCCCAAAAGGTGTCAATTGCAGCTTGAATGACGCGCACAAAATAGGCCTAATACACCGCATCCCGATACAGACCAAAGGCAGGGCAATGGGATTTCTGAACGGCAAACGTGCACTTATTACCGGACTGGCCAGTAAACGTTCGATCGCCTGGGGCATCGCGGATGCCATGCGGCGGGAAGGCGCGGACCTGGCATTTACTTATCAGAATGACCGCCTGAAAGCGCGTGTCGAAGAGATGGCACGAGAATTGGGCAGCGAAATATGCATGCCTCTCGACGTGTCATCTGACGATGAGATCAAAGCTGTCTTCACAGAACTGGCAAAGCACTGGGATGGGCTCGATATAGTTGTGCACGCGATTGGCTTTGCGCCCAAAGAACTTCTCGCCGGCAGATACGTCGATTCCGTTACCCGCGAAGGCTACCAGATAGCGCACGACATCAGCGCCTACAGTTTCGCAGCCCTGGCTCGCGAAAGCCTCGGTATGCTGCGACCCGGCGCGGCTCTGCTGACGATGAGCTACCTCGGCGCGGAGCGCTCAATCCCGAATTACAATGTTATGGGCCCTGCAAAGGCCAGCCTGGAAGCGAACGTGCGGTTTCTCGCATACGACCTCGGCCCTGACCAGATACGCGTAAACGGCATTTCGGCGGGCCCTATCAAAACTCTGGCCGCAGCAGGGGTCGGAAACTTTCGCAAACTGATGCAGCACGGTGCCGCAGGAAGCCCAATGAAACGGAACGTCACCATAGAAGACGTCGGCAACGCATCTGCATTCCTGTGCTCGGATCTGGCTGCCGGAATTACGGGCGAAATACTCCATGTCGACTGCGGATACAGCACCGTTGGCATGTCCTTCCCCATCGATGATGAGGAAGACGTAATCGCGCAGCGCTAGCCCGGGGCGACTACCGCTCGGCCTCCATTACAAGTCCTTCCTTTAGCTTTTCGCCTTCGAGGCGAGCCAGGATAACCGCACAACAGCTGTCGCCGAACACATTCACGCTGGTCCGCGCCATATCCAGGATTCGATCGAAGACGAACAGGACAGCGATCGCTTCTATCGGCAAACCAACGGCTGCAAGAATAATGGCTATCGCGACCAGCGATGCCGACGGTATGCCAGCGACTCCGATCGAGGTAACCAACGCCGTAATGACGACAATGATCTGTGTGGCCAGACTCAAATCGGCACCGTAAGCCTGTGCGAGGAACAGGACGGCGCTGCACTCATACAGGGCCGTGCCGTTCATGTTGACCGTTGCTCCCAGCGGCAGCACAAAGCTGCTGATACGATTACTTACGCCGGCACCCTCTTCCACACACTCCAGAGTAAGTGGCAGCGTGGCGGACGACGAAGCCGTTGAAAAAGCCGTCAACATCGCGGGACTCATAATCCTGAGAACAGCTGCGGGCGATACACGGCCTATGAACCGCAACAGTAACGGCAATGTCAAAAAGGCATGGAATGCAAGGGCCGCCAGCACCACCGCAGCAAACACCAGCAACGGCCGTGCCGCATCAAACCCTGTTTTGGCGACCACCTTGGCAACCAAGCCAAAGACACCCAATGGTGCAAACAGCATGACCCACTCAGTCATACGCATCATGACGTGGAAAAGCCCGGTCCAAAATTTCATGAGGGGTTCCGCGTAATCATGCTCTAGCTTGGTCATGAAAAAGCCGAACAGGAGGCAGAAGAAAATGATGCCAAGCATCTCGCCATCAGCAGCTGCCGCAACAATATTAGGAGGTACAGCGCGCAGGAATATGTCGACTACATCCCCGAGCCCTCTGCTGCCGACAGCATCGGCAACATCAGAACCGTTACTTTCCAGCGCGAGAATATTGCGGGCGGGCTCACCATCAACCTCTCCGGGCCTGACCACATTAACGAACAACAATCCCACCAGAATGGCGGCCAATGTCGTCAGCAAGTAAAACCCAAGGGTCTTGCCACCCAGTCGACCCAGATTGCCCGAGGCACCTATGCCTGCTACGCCAACGATAATCGAAGAAGCGATTAGCGGAACGATCAGCATCTTCAGCGCATTGAGAAAAAGCGTGCCGCCGAAATCATAAATCGAAACTAACTGGATACCGAATATGGCTCCGGTTTCGCCGCTCAACCAGCCTGCTAAACCGCCTGCCACGATCGCAATCATGATCTGCCAGTGCAGCGCCAACCTCATGCGTCACAATCCGGCGGGACTAAATCTGCTGCACTAGAAAATATCATTCTGGGTATTAATCAAATCGGGTGTTACCCCGATGCTGGCTTCCTCAACCAGTGCTTCCACCACGGCGTTAGCCTGCCCGTTACCCAGCCGGCCCGCGAGCTGCTGCTTACGCAGATCCCGCTCTTCTACAGCATAGAGCTCCGGTTTACCGGGATTGGCCGAACGCACCGTGTAAATAGCAAAATCACCGGAGCCAAGAAGCAGGCCATAGAACCGGGTGCCCCCTTCCTGCTGCGGCCGCGGTGCCTGAAAAACTGCTGCCGCCAGGTCTGGGGGCAGATCAGAGTCAGCACGACGGACCTCGTCACGAAGCGTCCAGGATGCATCCAGTTTACCGCCATCGTTCAACACGGCAAGAAGCTCCTGGCCTGCGGATTCGGCCAACTCGATCGCTTCATCCGCACGCAGCCTGGCCTCGATTTCCTGGCGCACATCCTCCAGCGGCCGCACCATTGACGGGCGATGATCAGTTACGTGCACGACGACAGCCCGGCCCTCTTCCAGCTCGATAACAGGACTGTTTTCACCATCCTCCAGCACCTCAGGACTGAAAACAAGTTCAACGACCGCAGGATCGAAGCCAAGGGGCTCCCCTCCCCCACGCGTAAATTCCTGTATCTGGCGCAACTCGAGTTTCATCGCAGCCGCTACCGGCGCCAGACCGCTCATGCTTTCAAGGGCACGCTCGTCCAATTCATCGACAAGCTCACCATATATTTCGATAGCCGCATCTTCCTGCAAGCGTTGCACGAGTTCGTCCTTAACACCGTCGAACTGAAGTACTTTGCCCGCCCGCAGCTGAACTAGTTTGATCACGTGAAACCCGAAGTCAGTGCGCACCGGGTCGGAAATTTCACCCTGCCCCAGCTCGAACAGCGCTTCTTCAAATTCAGGTGCCGGTGCATCACCGGCCCCCAGCCAGCCGAGGTTGCCTCCGCTCACCGCAGTGCCGGTGTCAGCAGAAAACTCTGCCGCCAGCGCTTCAAAACTGTCTCCGGAGCGAACCCGCTCGCTTATCTCCAGCGCCAGCTGCTCCGCCGCAGCCTCATCGTCTCCGAAAGCGATCAGGATATGACTGGCATTGCGCTCATCCGGGCCGCGGAATTCATCCGGGTTTTCATCGTAGTAAACGCGCGCATCCGATTCGGTAATACTCAGGCCTGCGGCTATCTCTGCAAAATCAATTTCTATGTAGTCCAGACTGACGGCTTCCTCAGTCTGAAATTGCCCCTTATTGGCCGAGTAATAGGCTTCGATCGCTTCGCCACTGACCTCCACCTCGGCCTGCTTATCTGCCGCTGCGAGCACGAAGTAGCTTATGTCCCGCGTTTCGCCGTCAAGTTCAATATAGCGGCGAAACTCGGCCGGGGTATAAAACGCCGTATAGCCAATCCCCTCAATGAACTGCTGAATCTGCATGCTCTGCCGCTGCTCATACTCGAATCGCTGACTTGCTAACCCTTGCGATGCAAGCAACTGTTGGTAGGCCGGCTCAGAAAATTTACCTCCCACGAAAAATGCGGGGTTGCTCGTAATAGATTCGATGACATCGTCATCGTTTACACGGTAACCAGCGTCGCGGACATGCTGCGCGACGGTTGTGTTTCGAATCAATGACTGAATAACAGTCTGCGCCATATCTTCGGCGAGCATGTCAGGCAGCTGAGCACGATAATTGGCTTCCCACTGACGCTTCTGCCGTTCATACAACTGCTGAAAATCTCTAAATGGTATTTCCTCGCCGTTAACGGTCGCGGCAGCAGAACCGCCGCTAAAGCCCGTATCGATGTTGCCGAAGGTAACGACAAGCGTAAGCGCTATTGCGCCCAGAATAAAAATAGCGAACCAGCCGGTGAGTCTTTCTCTGATAGTCTGAAGCATTAGTTTTCGTTTACGCACAATCCAGGAGGCAAGGCAGCCGCGACGGAGTCATTGTATCCATAAGGCAGCCAATAAAAACGCCCCTTGAACAGGGGCGCTAAATATTAATGGCGGAGTGGACGGGACTCGAACCCGCGACCCCCGGCGTGACAGGCCGGTATTCTAACCAACTGAACTACCACTCCGCGAAACTGGTGGGTGCTGAGGGGATCGAACCCCCGACCTACGCCTTGTAAGGGCGTCGCTCTTCCAGCTGAGCTAAGCACCCGGACAAACCATTTACGCAAAGAAATCGGCGCTGAAAAGCGCCGATAACTTAGGCATTAAGCCAATCTTCTGGCTCATGCCGCACCCCAAAAGGGCCTTATAAGCGCGAAAGGCGCGCTAGTTTACGGCATCCTTTAGAGCTTTGCCAGCCTTGAAACCAGGTACATTACTGGCCTTGATCTGGATCGTTTCGCCGGTGCGCGGGTTGCGACCCTGACGGGCTGCCCGCTTCTTAACCGTGAAGGTTCCGAAACCAACCAGCGAGACCTGGCTACCGCTTTTCAAAGCACCGGAAATGGAGTCAATAATCGCATCCACAGCACGACCAGCATCCGCTTTTGAAAGATTAGCCGAATTGGCCACCGATTCAATCAATTCACCCTTGTTCATCAATCCACCTTTTAACGAACTAACAAAAACCAAAAGTCATCTGATGATGACCACCCGTAGAATCGTCGCGATGTAAATGCGCACATTGCAACTTTAAGCCAACTCCGCAGAATCTTCCTTCGCAGACCTGACAACTACGCGATTCTTATACCAGCCACAAAAAACCGCTGTCAACAAAAGCGATAAATCGGCAATTAGACACGCTCTAATGCGGTCGAACTCCCTCTTCATCAGACGACGCGGATTTGCTCTTTTTCTCTTCTTCTCCGGGGCCCTTTGCTTGCGGCACGGGTTGATGACGCAATGAATATTCGAGCACCTCGTCTATCCATCGAACCGGAACTATATCCAGCTTGTCTTTGATGTTCTTCGGAATTTCTGCAAGGTCTTTTTCGTTCTGCAGCGGAATAATGACTGTCGTAATTCCACCACGATGGGCTGCGAGCAGTTTTTCCTTCAGCCCCCCGATCGGCAGCACTTCGCCCCTCAGCGTAATCTCACCGGTCATCGCAACGTCCGAGCGAACCGGGATCGCGGTTATGGCAGATACCAAAGCTGCGCACATTCCGACGCCTGCACTGGGCCCATCTTTGGGGGTCGCGCCCTCAGGTACGTGGATATGAATATCCAGTTTTTGGTGAAAATCAGGGTCTATACCGAGCACTTTCGCTCGACTTCTGACCACCGTCGTCGCAGCCTGTATCGACTCCTGCATGACCTCCCCGAGCTTACCGGTATGCATTAACTTGCCTTTACCCGGCACCACGGTGGCCTCAATGGTTAGCAACTCACCACCAACCTCCGTCCATGCCAGCCCGGTGACCTGCCCAACCTGATCATTTTCTTCGGCCCGGCCGTAGCGGAACTGCCTCACACCCAAATATTTCTCAAGGCTCTTTGGAATTACGTGGATTTGTTTGTCTCGCGGGTGAAGCAACAAGTCTTTCACCACTTTACGGCAGATCTTCGCAATCTCCCGCTCCAGGTTACGCACACCCGCCTCACGGGTGTAGTAGCGCACGATGTCGAGAATGGTGCCATTCGACAGTGCAAGCTCCTCCGGCTTTAAACCGTTGGCCTTTAACTGCTTCGGCAGCAGATAACGGCGCGCGATATTAAGCTTTTCATCTTCGGTGTAGCCGGGAATGCGAATGACCTCCATACGATCAAGCAGGGGGGCCGGTATGTTCAGCGTATTGGCAGTGCACACAAACATCACATCCGACAGGTCGAAATCGACCTCAAAATAATGATCCGCAAATGTCGAGTTCTGCTCAGGATCCAGCACTTCCAGCAAAGCAGACGAAGGATCGCCACGAAAATCCATCGACATCTTGTCGATTTCATCCAGTAGCATCAGAGGGTTACGAACACCCGCCTTGGCGAGGTTTTGCAAAATCTTACCGGGCATGGAGCCAATATAAGTTCGCCGGTGACCGCGAATCTCGGCCTCGTCACGCACACCACCAAGTGACATTCGAACAAACTTACGGTTCGTGGAGCGCGCGATGCTTTGCCCCAGTGACGTTTTACCAACACCCGGCGGGCCAACCAGGCAGAGAATGGGCCCTTTGAGTTTTTTAACCCGCTGCTGCACGGCGAGGTATTCCAGGATCCGCTCTTTGACTTTCTCTAGGCCGTAATGATCCTCTTCGAGAATCTCCTCGGCCCGATCAAGTTTTTTCAGCGTGCGGGTCTTCTTTTTCCAAGGCACCTTTACGAGCCAGTCGATGTAATTACGCACAACCGTGGCTTCAGCTGACATCGGCGACATCATTTTCAGCTTGTTGAGCTCGGAAACGGCTTTTTCCTTCGCCTCGGCAGTCATGCCGACTTCTTCAATCTTGTTTTCCAGTTCCGTCAGCTCGTTCGGCGCGTCTTCCATTTCACCCAGCTCTTTCTGAATGGCCTTCATTTGCTCATTCAGATAGTACTCACGCTGACTGCGCTCCATCTGCTGCTTGACCCGACCACGAATACGCTTCTCGATCTGCAACATATCGATTTCGGCATCGATTAACGTCATGACATGTTCGAGCCGCTGCCTGACTTCTTCGATCTCGAGGACTTTCTGCTTTTCATCAAGCTGCAGCGACATATGCGCGGCAACTGTATCTGCCAGGCGCCCGGGTTGGTCTATGCTGGCCAGCGAAGTCAGGATTTCCGGCGGCACCTTCTTGTTTAACTTCACATAGTTTTCGAATTGCGAAACGACAGAGCGCTTGAGACCGTCAAGCTCCGGCGACGATTCGTGGGAACCCTCGTCGATAAGATCGATATCTGCCGAAAAGAACTCGGCCCCGCTGATATTCGTTATCCGCGCGCGATTGCCGCCTTCGACCAACACTTTGACCGTGCCGTCAGGCAGTTTCAGTAATTGCAGGATAGTCGCCAGCGTACCAACACGGTAAATGTCCTTTTCGCCGGGAACATCAATGTCTGCCTGCTTCTGCGCCACGAGCAGAATCTTCTTGCCGGATTCCATAGCACTGTCCAGCGCATGGATGGACTTATCGCGACCTACGAACAACGGAATAACCATGTGCGGATAGACCACCACATCCCGCAGCGGCAGGATCGGCACATTGGTCATCGTTTGTTGGGAAGATTCAGTCATTCAGGTTACTCCATAAATTGTCGTGCGGATCTGACGCTGCTCACTGGCGCGGGCCGCTACCGCGCGAGCACAAGGGAGGGCATGCGACGAACTGCGGCCCACCCTGAAAAGCGGACTATCCGAAAGCTCAGGGACGGTCGGAGCCCGTGGCGTGTGGCTCATCCCCTGAGGGCTGCGATTTCTGTACGTCTTCCGACTCATAGATAACGTAAGGTTTGGTCTCCCCGGGAGTCCTCGCGCACCGGTTTTGCGCTCCATCGCCCGCTTAGCCACGGCACGCAAGGCATCGTCCCGGAATTCCAGATCGACACCCTCCATTTCACACAGCTTCTGGTACTGCTTGGTGAGCGCGTTGCGCGGCTCGACCAGAATCGTTATCAATGCATCCTGATCCAGCTCATCCAGAGTGGCCACCACGGGCAGTCGCCCTACGAATTCGGGGATCAGCCCAAACTTAATCAAATCTGCGGGCTCAACATCGATCAGCAAGTCCCCTATATTCGGCTCTTCATCGGCTGTTTTGATGTCGGCGACGAAACCTATGCCCGCATGCGCGGACCTGCTCAAAATAATCTTTTCTAGCCCTGCGAACGCGCCGCCGACGATAAACAGGATATTGGAGGTATCAACCTGCAAAAATTCCTGCTGCGGGTGCTTGCGGCCACCCTGGGGCGGCACGGAGGCCACCGTTCCTTCGATCAGTTTCAGCAAGGCCTGCTGAACGCCCTCACCCGAAACATCCCTGGTTATCGAGGGGTTGTCGGATTTGCGCGAAATCTTGTCGATTTCGTCGATATAGACGATCCCGGTCTGCGCTTTATCGACGTCGTAATCGCATTTCTGCAGCAGCTTCTGAATAATATTTTCGACGTCCTCGCCCACATAGCCGGCCTCTGTCAGCGTGGTCGCGTCGGCAATGGTAAACGGCACATTCAGCAGTCGGGCGAGCGTTTCCGCCAATAAAGTCTTGCCGCATCCGGTTGGACCAATCAGCAGAATATTGCTTTTGGCGAGTTCTATATCGTTTTTGTCAGCGCCCGTGCGTGTTTCAAGGCGCTTGTAATGGTTATAGACAGCAACCGACAGCACCTTTTTAGCACGCTGCTGGCCGATCACGTATTCGTCGAGGACGGCCTTTAGATCATGGGGCTTGGGTAACTTCGTATCACCCTGCTGGGAGCGATCATCCAGCTCTTCGCGAATAATGTCGTTACAGAGCTCGACACACTCGTCGCAGATGAAGACCGAAGGCCCGGCAATAAGCGTGCGGACCTCATGCTGGCTCTTGCCACAGAAGGAGCAATAAAGGAGCTTGCCCTCGTCGCCCCTGCCTAGTGTATCGTCAGAGTTTGTGTACATCGGTGGTCATCTGACTGTCCATCATTGCGCAATTTCAATCAACCCGGCGAC
>JARRLL010000028.1:0-59972 GCA_037387125.1 Gammaproteobacteria bacterium
GGTCGCCATCGTCATCACAGCTGATGCCCTCGGCAGCCACCCACAGTGGCGTGCCCGCCACGAGCATGGTGTGCACCGACTTGTAGCCTTCGATACCGCCGACAGACAGGTCATGGAGCGGGTTAATGATGACGTCCAGTTTGCCTTTTTTGACGGCCGTGTCGCAGGCGGTCAGGTCGTTGACGTATTTGGTCTTGACGGTGTGCTCAGGCATGAAGGCCTGGGCTGTTTGGGTCGTCAGCGGTCCGGCGCAGATAGTGATATCGGGGCGGGCGATCAGGTCATTCAGTGAGTTGATCTCATCGACCAACTTTGATTTTTCCGGAATATGAATGAACTGGCTGGAGGCCGACATCGTGCAGCTAAAGCGCCGCGACTCGCGGCGACGCAGGCCCTGGGTGTTGCCGCCGAGGGCGTTCAGCTGAGAAATGATATCGATTTTGCCGGCGGTCAGAATTGAAGTGGCCGGCAGACGCCCGGGTGGCAACACGACTGCTTCAACTTTCAGATCAACGCCATAGTGTTTACCGATATCCGCGAGCACCATGTCCTGAAACTCCTGGCTGATGTCGGAGAAGTACCAGGAGGTATTTTGTGGTGTCTCGGGCACGCCCTGCACCAGCTGCCGGATCACACCCGTTTCCAGTATGTCCTTGAACATGCCCACCGGCTTTTGCGGCCAGGGTGCGATTTCCGGCTGTGGCAGACAGTCGGCCAGCCGCACCATGTAGCTTTGTGACGCGCCCGGCATGTTCCGGGGGTATTTTTTCAGAACCTCCTGATCGCGGCCGCTGGCGATGATGCGAATCCAGGCGGCGTCGATTGCAGCGACGAGCTGCTTGCGGCCTTTAACGATTTCCGCCTCACTCCAGTCGCCCGAGCGGACGGGCAGCTCTTCAACTTTGGAGACCCCCTGACCGCTATGCGCGCCTGCCTGGGCGGTGCCTGCAATAACGAAGCTCGCTGCGGCCAGCGCGCCCAAAATAGATAGACGTGTACTCATGGAATGCTGCGACATGCTGATTTCCCTCTAGTTGACGTGCCCCACAAATAACACTGATAGGGGCGTATACCCCGGATTGTGTTTTTGCTGACTACAGGTTGGACTAAGCCTAGATTAAACCACCGCGCATACCGGCTGACCAGAGCTGTCGTGGCCTTGGCCAGCGGTTGGGTCCCGGCATGAACCGCCACGGTTAAATGACCGGCACCAATTCGCGAGCAAGCGGCCGGAAAACCAATAAACTAGTAACCGGCGCCAGCCGTCGCGCTGGCCGCGAACCGGATAGCCGGCGCCCGGTGTGGCAATTATTTGTTGAGATATGGCACATATCTGTATTCATTTACTGAGGAGTCACAAAATGCGCGGCAAATTAAAATCGGGCCTGATGATCGCGATAACGTCAGCATTGCTCACCAGCAGTCTGAGCTGGGCGGGCGAGGACGATGCCAAGTACCGGCGCACCGTGATGGCAGCGCTGGGCAGCGAGTTCTCGGCATTTGTCATGGTGTTCACCAACAAAGTAGATCGGCCCGGCCAACTGCAACTGCATGCCGATGCGCTGGCCGCGACGTCTGCCACGGTGGGTTCGTTGTTCCCGGCGGGGTCCGAGGGCGGCAAAGCGCTGCCGTTGATCTGGGAAGAGCCCGACCAGGTTGCCGCATCGGCAGCCGCGCTGAATGAGCAGCTTGAAGCGCTGGCCGCCGCGGTGCGCAGCGACAACAAGGCTGAAATTGCCGGGGCCTTCAAGGCCGCGGGCAAAGCCTGCAAGGGCTGTCACCAGCGTTACAAGGAAGAAGACGACTGAGTCTGCAGCAACTGCGTGTGATTCTATTCCGGTCAGTACAACAACGAAGCAGACGACTGAGTCGGCGGCATGTGCGGGTGAGTCTGTTGCGGGCAGTGCGGTTGTTCATCGTGGCAACCGCGCTGGGTTGTCTGACTGCCTGCGACGGTGGCACGAGTCAGGACGCCGGCGGCGAGCCGGGTGCGCCCTCCTGACGCCCAACATTACCCCCGACGGGGCGACGGGCATCGGTGCATGGCGCGAAGCTACTTTCGTACGTGCGCTGCGGGAGGGCATTGGCCCGGACGGCGATCACTACTACCCGTCATTTCCGTATGCGTCGTATGCGGGTATCACCGAGGCAGACGCGCGCGATATGTATGCCTGGCTGATGTCGCTTGAGCCGGTCGAGCGGGTCAACGAACCGCATGAGCTCGCATGGTACGTCCCGGGTCGCTGGGCGATGAGCCTCTGGGCCCGGTTGTTCTCGCCCTGGGATTACGCCACCGGCCCGGCGGCCGGCGAGGCAGATGAGCAATGGCAACGCGGCGCCTACCTCGTGCGTCACCTGGGGCATTGCGGTGAATGCCATACCCCGCGGAATGTCTTCGGCGCCCTGCAAACGACGGCAGAGTTGTCCGGCAGCCCGAAGGACAGCACGGGGCGCAGCGCACCCGACATCAGCGCCGACCCGGCGGCCGACATCGCTGGCTGGTCCGACGACGAGCTCGAGTTTTTTCTTGAGATCGGCCTGCAACCCGACGGTGATTTTGTCGGCGGCAGCATGACCGCCGTGGTCGATGAGCACACCGGCAAACTCACGCAGCAGGACCGGCAGGCCATCGTCCGCTATCTGCGCAGCGCCGGGGCGAGCAATCCCGGGGACAGTTTACTTATCTCTAAATAAGTAAACTGTCCCCGGAATAAACGATGCAGGCTTACGGCATCGAATGATGCCATTCATAGTCAAACCACTTGCCGCCATGCATGAGCACGCGGCGTGGCTTGGTCGGTGACCACGTGGCGTTTATATGTACGTCGCCGGCCTGTTCCTTGGGAACAAGCCCCCAACCGTCGTGTGGCCGGGCAATATCGGTAGAAACGTAGAATATTTCTCCGCCCGCGCATTCTATAAACTTGACGACATCCGGCATCTGCATGTCCCATTCGAGTCGCAGTTCATGCAACCCCTTGCTAAGCGGGAAGGTAACAAATAGTTGCCCGAGGTCTGAGTTAGGTCGAGGTCTTGGTCCAGTCGGCTTCCCAAGCATGTTGTACTTGGGTTTCCAGTCCAGCAAGCTCTTATTGTCCAGTCGCCAGTTCAGTCTAGTCGAGCCCCACCAGTGTTTTCTGTCTGGGCCCTGATGCACCAGGTTCGGATATTCATCCATTCCATGGATCACTAGCAGGCATTGCTGTGGCGAAACGTCTGTTGCCAATGAATCCATGCTCGCTATTGTGGGGGCGACGAGGGTAGTCACCACTCTGTTGCTGTCATATGCGGAGCCTTCAATACGCCTGCGAAAGTCCAGTTCGTAACGGTCTGTTTGAACCGCAAAATCCTTGCCGGCATGTTTCGCGATGCTTGTGCTTGTGCCGTCGCGATCGTACTCCGCCATAATGATTAGATCGACTTCCGGGTATCCAAGCATGTCGTAAGGCGTTCGCAAGTCCGATTTGATCGCATACTGGCTCAGGAAGATGTCCAGTTGCAGCTTATTGCTGAATAAATAAGTCGTGCCGAGCCGGGCGCGGATCTCGTCACGTGACAGGCCGGCAGTCAGTGTGCTGTCATAGCCCGGGAAGGGAAAAAACTCTTCTGCTTCGACGTCGGCTGTCAGCGGAGTGTCGTCAGTGGGCGACTCAGCGCCCATCAAGACGATTTTGGTCGGCTCCCCGTTCATGTCCTCGCTGATCGCTAAAGCAATTTCATCTGCCAGGCCGTTGAGCGCAGCGGATTCAGTTAGTGGCCACGTTCCTACCGCGATAATGATATAGATAGCTACCAGGCTGGATCCTTCAGCTGAGGACTCAATCCGGCAAACAATGTCCTGCGATCGCAGGTCATAAATTACGGCGGCCAGTGTTAATTTCTGATCTGCTTTCATGCCGCCAATCACAAGCGGGAAATAATAGCCTTCGATCTCTTCCTCCTCTATTGCGGCCGGCCCGATCAGTGCCATGTGCGTGACGCCTGTCTCACTAATAGTCCTGGCACAGTTTTCGGGCGTCAGTAGTTCATTCAGTTGCCAACCGCCATTGGGGAATGCTGTATCTCTGAATACAATGCGATCTGCAATTTCCAGACCGTAGTCATTCTTTTTTAGCCGTGCTGTGAGTGACTCCATCAGTTCATAGTTGCCGATGCTGACCAGGGTGTCGTCGGCAACATCTATCTCTTGAGTTCGATTAACGTATGGTTCTACCGGATGGGGAGCCATTGCACAGCCGCTGCCGAGCAGAACCACTAGGCCCGTAGACAACAGTTTAAGGGCCGATTTCATGGCTTGGGTCTCCCGGCAATTACGTGTCCGGTGGCATCGTCGGTAAGCCACAGATAAATATCGTAGCCGGGTCCAGTGGTTCGATCCGCGTGTATCGTATAGCTATGTCCTGCCAACAAGTCCTGGATGTGAGCAGCCTCCTCTTTGTCCCAGCCGCTGGGGTTGACCATGACGCTGACTAAGAACTCCGCTTCCCACTCTATCTTGTGGGTTCCGGGGAGGAGGGCGACCGATGAGTAGTTACCGCGACGAATGGTGATGTCATCGACTCGTATTTGGTCAACCCTGTCACTTAGATTCAGGATTGCTAATTTCTCGCTCGGCAGCTCCGGTCCCGGATAGAGCTTATACATTCGCGTCGGGGCCGCGCACCCCGACATCGTCAATGCGAGCGCCAGCCCTAGCACGCTGAGCAACCGAACCTTGAGTCTCAGCGCAATTAGCGGAGAGATTCTCATGATCATAGTCTGCGTAGAACAAAAGGCCGGGCATAGCCCGGAAAATACCTAGGTTCAGTTCGGCTAGGCGGGCGCGATCGTCGTATGGCGCAGTCCCCAGTTGCTAAAGTCATGCCGTCATGCCCTTTGCGATTGGCCTATTTGGGGGACAGTTTACTTATCTCTAAATAAGTAAACTGTCCCCGGAATAGAAATACCCAAGGTAATATGCGCGCATGCGGTTGCTGTTCGTCGTTCCTTTGTTTGCTGCTTTGCTGTCGGCTTGTGCGTCGTCACCGCCGTATTCGCCGGCGCAACTGCAGGAGTGGAATGAAGCCAAGGCGGCGCTCGGCCCCACTTTCGCCGGCAGCCCGGCCTGGCAGGCGCACATGGATTTTGTCGAGGCGGAACTCGCGGCGGCGGGTGTCGTTGCGGTCGAGCAGTTGCCGGCACCTTACACGCGTTGGTGGGCTCCCGATCAAGCTACACAGGAACAACGCGCGCTGGCCATCGACGGGGAGTCGTTGCCGGTCGCCAGTTACTGGGCCTATTCCGGTGGCACGCCGCCGGAAGGCGTGACCGCGCCGTTGATTATTTATGAGAAGGGCATGCCGCGCGACGGACTGGCCGGGCGCATTGTCGTGTTTCGCGTGCCGCCGGCGCCCGCGGCCATGGCATCGATGTTTCGTGTCGGCAACGAATACGCCACGGCCGATTTCAGTAACGACGGCAGCGGCATCGCCGACGACCAGTGGTACCAGGGCAATTACGTCACGCGCTTCGGCCGTTTCGACGAGGTGCTCAAAGACAGCGGCGCCGCGGGCGCGATCGTAATTTTTGCCATGAGCTACGAGCGTCTTGCCGGACTCTATACCTTCCCTTTATTAAACCTCGGCATCGTCGGCGTGCCGGGCATCTACGTCGACGAGCGGACCGGCGCGGCGGTGCTCGCCGCAGCGGAGGAGGGCGCTGCCGCGAAGCTGACTTTGGTGTCTGACACCGAACCCGTCGAACCCTATTTCTACACGGCCATGCTGCCCGGTCGCGATTACGGCACCGAAGACGATGAAGAGATCTTGCTGGTCACGCACTCAGACGGCCCGAACCTAACGCAGGAAAACGGCACGCTCGGCATTCTCGCACTGGTCCGAAATTTTGCCCGCCGGCCGCAGGCCGAAAGACCACGCACGCTCCGCATACTGCTCGACCCCCAGCATTATTCGCCGGGCCGCCACGTCACCGACTGGTATGGGCTGCACCCGCAGATCATGCAGCGGGTGGTCGCGAGCCTCGGCGTCGAGCAACTCGGGCAGCTCGAATACGGCGAGGACGACAGCGGTTACGGTCTCACCGGCCGGCCCGAGCCGTGGCTGATTTACTCACGCAACGAACCGGCCCTGATCGAGGCGGCCATCGCGGCCATTCAGACCACCGGCGTGGCCCGCACGGAACTGCGCGTCCCCGAAAAAGAAGGCCAGGGCCGCTGGACCGGCCTCGGCGAAGTGGCACTGAAGCGTGATCTACCCGGCTTCGCGACCCTGTCGAACATGAGCGGCTACTGGGGCACGACCGCCGGTATTGAAAGCTTCGATGCAGAGCTCGCCACGCGGCAGGTCGATACGCTGGTTTTGTTGTTGCAGGAGTTGATAGGGGAGTAATTCCGGGGACAGTTTACTTATCCATAAATAAGTAAACTGTCCCCGGAATTTAAATCAGAGCGCTGTGCCGGTGCCCTCTGCCAGCTCGTGCAGCTGTCCCGCCGCGAGATTCGGGAAGGATTCCACCAGACCCGAAGGCCAGTAAACAGTGGCATCGGCGCGCTGCTCGCGGCCGAGACCAAAGACAGGCCAGGGCGACTCGTTGGAGACGAAGCTGCTGCCGGCCCAGATTTCGCGTGCCTGGAATACCCCGTTCGGCGTCACAATCTCAACACGTCCGCCGATGGCCATGCGGTTGCTGCACGGGCTGGGTGAAGTCCCGTCACTGCGGCAGGATCCTTCGAGTTTGACGGTGAGCGACGTATTGCCATTGCCGTTGTTGCGCATTAACACCGGCGCGACAGGAGTGGCATCACTCGAGGTCATCACCACAAAATCGACGAAACCATCGTTATCGAAATCGGCTTTGGCCAACCCCGTTGCACCTTTGCCCGTCAGGTTCAGGTCCAGTTGCCCGGGTTCGGCCAGCCGGAAGCGGGTATTGCCGTTATTGAAAAACAGGTAGCCCGGGTTACCCTGGCCCAAGGCGCCGCGCACTCCGGGCAACTCGCCTGCAAAATAAAGATCCTGGAAGTAGTCATTGTCGAAATCAGCAAATGTTCCGCCCCACGCCCAGCAATGTTCAAACTGAGTTTCTTCCTGTGTTCGGCAATTTCCGTCGCCGCGTTCGATCTCATCGGTGGCTGCTTCGAATATTTCCACGTAGCTCCCATCACCGTTGTTTCGCCACAGCACATGTCGCTGAGCGAACCCTAGATTGGTCGAGAAGATATCGAAGTCGCCATCGTTATCGATATCGCCGAAGGTGGAGGTCATCCAGTAACCGCCGAAATCCAGTTGCGTGGTTGGTGCAACGTCTGTAAACGTGTTGTCGCCATTGTTGCGGTAAACGTGCCAGGGGGTTGGGGCAAAAGTCACGTCGTTGCATACACCGACAAACAGATCGATGTATTCGTCATCATCGAAGTGACTGAAAGTGGCCACGCATGAACCGAGTCCGCCGTCGGTGCCCGAGGCTGCCGAGATGTCAGTAAATGTCAGGTCGCCGTTGTTCAGGTAAAGCTTGTCCCGGTGCTGCTCGGTAAAGCCGGTGCCGAACGGCAGGTGACCCTGCGCCGTTACGAACAGATCGACGAATCCATCGTTGTTGATATCACCGAAGGCCGCAGACAGCGCGGTTTCTGCACCCGGTACGTTAGCGGAAGAACTGATATCGACGAAGGTGCCGTCGCACTGGTTGTGCAGCAGTACAGTGGCTGATTGCACGGGGCCCACAAAGAAACCCGTGCCGGACATGAATATATCCGCACAGCCGTCGTTATCGATATCACCCACGACCACGCCCGAATTGCCGGTGGTTATTAAGGTGTTGGTCGCACTGGTCACATCGCTAAAGGTGCCGTCGCCATTGTTTTCGAAAAACGCGTTGTTGAAACCCTGCTCATTGGTGAGCATCAGGTCCAGGTCATTGTCATTGTCGTAGTCGACCCAGCCCAGACCACCGTAACCCTCGCCGGGTCCGCGCTGATACGAAGCAATCTGCGCGGATACATCGGTGAACGAGGTGCCGCTTGCTACTTCGCCCAGCCCGTTGTCGTCGTTATTGTCCGACCCGCAGGCGGCCACAAATAATGAGGTGGCCGCTGTCATCAGTAAACCACGTATATAAAAAGTCTGCCTCGCCATCGAGCACCTGTTTCAGTTCTGTGTGGAGGGTTGATCCGTAACTCAGCCCAAAAATTTATCTTGTGATGTTAACCGTCGTCGACCGCATGAACAGCCGCACTTGCCAGAAGATCGTAATCCGTACCGCCAGATGAACAAAAAATGTTTGCACGGCTGTCGAGGGATAGACGCGGGATGTGTTTTGATACTATCCGAGTCCTAGTAAAAACCTAACCAAAACTCTAACCGGGTCAATTTAATACCCTAAGCGGGAGACGTGATGCCCTTATCTCGATCCGTTGCGCAGGCACTGCGCGTAATAGCCGGTGTTTCAGCAATAGTATTGCTAAGTTCTTGTGGCGGTAGCAGCGGAGGTGACGGGGGCAACGACAATGCAGTCGCCGATCAGCGGGACCCGTCAGTCGCGCGCTTGTGGAACGAGGTCACGCTGCAGGGTATCCGTAACGATTTCGCCAGACCCACCATACACGCGCGTAATCTCTTTCATATTTCTGCAGCCATGTATGACGCGTGGGCGGTATTTGATGATACCGCCAGCACCTACCTGCTCGGCAACCAGATTGAGAATTTCCAGTGTAGTTTCGATGGCATCACTCAGCCGCAGGGCGTGCAATCGGCGCGCGAGGAGGCCATCAGCTATGCCGCGTATCGCATGATCATGTATCGCTACCGGTTGTCGCCCAAAGTGCTTGATACCGAGGACCTGGCCAATGGCTTGCTGAATGAACTTGGCTACGACGCCCGCAATGATTCACTTGACTACAGTACGGGCTCGCCGGCGGCTTTGGGTAACTACATCGCCGATTGCTACATTCGCTTCGGTCTGCAGGACGGCTCCAACGAGCGCGGCTTTTTCGAGAACGTGGCATACGAGCCCGTTAATCCGCCCATCGATCCCGAGAAGCCCGGTAATCCTGACATTATTGACCTCAATCGCTGGCAGCAGATTTCGCTGGACCTGTTCATCGATCAGGCGGGCAATCCCATCGGCACCGATATTCCGTTTCTGAGCCCGGAATGGGGCTCGGTCATACCCTTTGCGCTGACGGACGATGTCAAACGAACAGAAATGCGCGATGGTTATGAATATCAAATTTACTACGACCCGGGTTGTCCGCCGCTAACGACGAACGGATTACTGGAAATGTATCAGAAGGGGTTTGCGATGGTAGCAATCTGGTCATCGCATCTCGATCCGTTTGATGATGTGGGTGGCGGCAGCCAACTCATCGACATCTCGCCGCGCAGCCTGGGCAGCCCCGATAATGTTATTTCGCCCGACGGCATGACAGGCTTTTACCCGCTGAACTTTCTCGACAACTATTACCGGGATACCTGCGCCGAAGACCCGGCCAACGGGTTTTACTGTTTCTTCGATGGGGGCGACAGAAGTACAGGCTACGATATTAATCCGGCGACCGGTGAACCTTACGAGGAACAATTGGTGCCGCTGGGCGATTACACGCGGGTGCTGGCAGAGTTCTGGGCTGACGGTCCCGACTCCGAAACGCCGCCCGGGCACTGGTTTACCATTTTCAATGAGGTAAGTGATCACCCGGAGCTGGTCAAGAGTATCGGTGGTCAGGGGACGGAGGTCGGTCCGCTGGAATGGGACATTAAGGGTTAC
Organism: Gammaproteobacteria bacterium; assembly: GCA_037387125.1. Classification (GTDB taxonomy): domain Bacteria; phylum Pseudomonadota; class Gammaproteobacteria; order Steroidobacterales. The sequence goes on from JARRLL010000028.1 coordinate 9,760, forward strand.
TTCGTCATGGGCGGCGCAATGCATGACTGTGCCATCTCGGCCTGGGGTATCAAGGGTTATTACGATTATCTAAGGCCGGTATCTGCCATTCGTGCGATGGCCGACCGGGGGCAAAGTTCCGACCCCAGCCTGGTCGATTCCTATTCACCGGACGGTCTGCCGCTTTACGAAGGGTTTATTGAACTGGTCGAAGCGGGCGACCCGCTGGCAGGGGCCGCAAACGAGCATGTGGGCAAGATTAAGGTGCTGGCATGGCGCGGACCGGAATTCATCGATAACCCGGATCCTCAGGCAGGCGTTGGCTGGATTCTGGCCGAGAACTGGTGGCCGTACCAGCGGCCGTCTTTCGTGACACCGCCGTTTGCCGGTTACGTGTCCGGCCACTCGACGTATTCACGGGCGGCCGCCGAGGTGATGACGGCGTATACCGGTGATGCGTATTTCCCGGGCGGCAAAAGCGATTTTTTTGCGCCGGCCAACGAGTTCCTGGTATTCGAAGAGGGGCCGAGTGTGGATGTCGTGCTGGAGTGGGCAACCTATCGTGATGCGTCTGACCAGACAAGTCTGTCGCGCATCTGGGGTGGCATACATCCGCCGGCCGATGATATTCCGGGCCGGATTATTGGTGCCCAAATCGGGCCGGCCGCCTATGAACTGGCAGAGAGCTACTTCAACGGAAATAACTAACAGACAGGTTTAATTCCGGGGACAGTTTACTTATTTATAGATAAGTAAACTGTCCCCGGAATAGGGCTGCTATATTCCCGTAGTGAAAACCTGTGACGTCATCATCCTGGGCGGCGGCGCCGCGGGGCTTATGTGTGCCATCGCGGCCGGGCAGCGTGGCCGGCGGGTGGTGGTGCTGGAAGGCTCGAACAAAGTTGGCAAGAAAATCCTCATGTCCGGAGGCGGGCGCTGCAATTTCACCAATCTGCATTGCGAGCCGGCGCGGTTTATATCCGCCAACCCGCATTTCTGTAAATCGGCGCTCAGTCGTTATACCCAGTGGGACTTCATCGCTTTGGTCGAGCAGCACGGCATCGCGTATCACGAGAAAGCGCTCGGCCAATTGTTTTGCGATGACTCTTCGAAAGATATTCTTGCCATGCTCGAAACAGAATGCGCGCAGGCGGGCGTGGAGATTCTGACCAACTGTGTTATCGAAACCGTCGCGCACAACGAGCGTTATGAAGTCAGCAGCAACGGTGTGACGTATGCTGCCGAGTCGCTGGTGATTGCCACGGGTGGCTTGTCCATTCCTAAAATGGGCGCATCTAATCTCGGCTACCGACTCGCGCGCCAGTTTGGCCTGAACGTGCTGGAAACCCGGGCCGGGCTGGTACCGTTTACCTTTACCGGCGCCATGCACGGGCTGACCGAACGCTTGTCCGGCTTGAGCCTGCCGGCGGTGGTCAGCACGGCCGACGGCAGCGTCAGCTTTGCCGAAAGCATCCTGTTCACGCACCGCGGGCTGAGCGGCCCGGCCGTGCTGCAGATTTCCAGTTACTGGCAGCAGGGCGATGCGGTGCACCTGGACCTGCTGCCCGATGACGATGCCGCGGCGTTCCTGCTGCAAGCCAAGGCCGACCAGCCGAAAGCCACGCTGAGCAAAGTGCTGGCCACGCGGCTGCCAAAGAAACTCGTGCAGGAACTGCAGCAACTGTGGTGGCCCGCGGCAGCTGACAGCCGCCTGGCCGAAGTGCCGACAGAATTACTCGCCACCGTCGGCCGCCATTTGAATGACTGGGTATTAAAGCCGGCAGCTACCGAGGGCTACCGTACCGCGGAGGTCACGCTAGGCGGGGTGGATACCAGCGAGCTGTCATCCCGCACGATGGAAGCCAGGCGCCAGCCGGGGCTGTATTGCATCGGCGAGGTGGTCGATGTCACCGGCCATCTGGGCGGGTTCAACTTTCAGTGGGCCTGGTCATCGGCGCAGGCCGCCGGGCAGGCGGTCTGAATTCCGGGGACAGTTTACTTATTTATAGATAAGTAAACTGTCCCCGGAATTTCGCTAACCCGCCCCTAATCGCGCAATATCGCTCCCCGCAGGTTCCTGGAATAGCCGCAGCCCGAACTCCGGCACGATGGCGCAGATGTGATCGAAGATGTCCGACTGTATGTCTTCGTAATGGCTCCAGTTGGTGTCGTTGCTGAAGCAATAAACCTCGATCGGTAAACCGGTAGTGCCGGGTTCCAGCTGGCGCACGATGAGCGTCATCTCGTCATGAATTTTCGGGTGATTACGCAGGTAGTTAACGATGTAGGCGCGCAGTGTGCCGATATTGGTTAGCCGTCGCAGATTAACGTCCGAATCGCCTTTGTGTTCAATGCGTGCATTGTAGTCCGCCAGTTCCTGCTGCTTGGCGGGGATGTAGTCGGCCAGCAGGTCGAAAGCCGCGAAGCGCTCCGCTTCTTCCTCGGTCAGAAAACGAATTGACCCGAGATCAATATTGAAGGACCGCTTGATGCGCCGTCCGCCCGACTCGGACATGCCGCGCCAGTTCTTGAACGAGCCGGCCACAAGCTGATAGGTCGGAATGGTGACAATAGTTTTATCCCAGTTCTGCACCGTGATGGTGTACAGGGCGACATCGATGACATCGCCGTCGGCACCAAACTGAGGCACTTCCAGCCAGTCACCCACGCGTATCAGTTGCTGGCTCGACAGCTGGATGCTGGCCGCCAGCGACAGCAGGGTGTCTTTAAAGACAATCAGTAAAACAGCGGTGATGGCACCGATGCCACTGAGCAGCACCACCGGCGAACGGTCGATCAGTGCCGCCACCACCAGGATAAGACCAATGATGTATACAGCCAGCTGTCCCAGCTGTATGAACCCTTTGATGGGTCGGTCGCCCGCATCCGGGCGCTCTTCATAGATGTTATTTACCGCAGTGAGCAGGGCCGCGAAGGCCATTGTGAGGGTGAGCACGATCCACGCGGAGGTGACGTTGTAGACCACAAGCTCCGCCGTGTCCGACCAGCCGGGTACCAGTGGAATGCACTTTTGTATGAGCAGTGCCGGCACAATTTGTACGAGCCGCCCGAATACCTGTGCCCTGACCAGCGCGTCGTCCCAGGTGGCATGACTGCGTACCGCTATGCGATGCACCACCAGCTTGAGCGCCGTTTTGGCAATGTAGTGAGCGGCGATCGCCGCAATCAGCAGCGCCGCCGAGCCGGCGATGGCGGGCAACCACGGATGAATGGAGTTGAGTGTTTGAAACATCGGGGCATTATTAAATAAATACAATTCCGGGGACAGTTTACTTAATTGCTGCCTTCGGCCCGGGTTTGCCTTTCCGCAGCTCTTTGCCTGTTAACAAGCTCAGTCTTCGAATGAATTCTTCGTCGCCGGCAGGGCGCCCCGTTCGTGAATGCGTGCGCAGGACGTCCAGACGTTGAAATGATTCCGGGGTGTTGAGATAGTCCGACCAGTTGCTGATCCGCTCCAGCATGGGTGCGACCGTTACTAACGCATCGTCAGTGCCGTTCAGGTGCGCCAGCGCGCTGGACCAGGCCCAGTGGTCGGCACGTGTGCAAAGCTTCGTGCGGACCGGATTAAGCTCAACATAGCGAACCGCCGCCAGCAGGTGCTGCTCATCCATCACAAATGAATGAAACCGCTCCTGCCACAAGTGACCACGCCAACCCTCACGGAAATTGATGCGCCGTGTGTAACGGCGATGCGCCTCTTTGAACAGGTCGGCGAGACTCTCAGGCCGAGCCGGAACCAAAACAAGGTGCACATGGTTGGGCATGAGGCAGTATGCCCAAACCTGCACACCCGCGGCGTCCCGGGCGCTAGCCAGAAACTGAATGTAAGCCTCATAGTCTTCGGCTGAGAAAAATGTTTGCTGGCGACGGTTGCCTCGTTGCGTAACGTGGTGCGGGTAGCTGGGTACCACCAGCCGCGGCATGCGGGCCATTGTTTGATTGTGCCTCCGGGACTAAAGCTTGCCACCTTCGCACAATAGTAACGTCATACATCACCGCAAAAATGGTCTGTATGTTAGGAAAGCTTGTCTGATCAAATTTACTTATCTATAAATAAGTAAACTGTCCCCGGAATTGGAATTTATTAGTGGGGTGGAATTCAATGCCAACAATTTTGATTACCGGGGCTAACCAGGGGATAGGCCTCGAATTCACGCGACAATATTCAGCCGCTGGCTGGGATGTTATTGCCTGCTGCCGCACCCCCGATCAGGCTGATGAACTTCAGTCGCTTGCAACTAACCATGCTGCGATAAGGATTGAACAACTCGATGTCCGGGATCATGCGGGCATTGAAGCCCTCGGCGCCAGGTACAGAGAGACGCCGCTTGATGTGCTGCTTAACAATGCGGGCATGATCGGGCCGGTGCCAATTATCGACCACATTCATCGCCAGCTTTTCGGCTCCATCGATTACGCCGTCTGGCAAGAAGTACTTGAAACGAATACGTTCGGGCCGATCAAGCTGGCTGAAACATTTGTGGACAATCTCGCAGCGAGTGAGCAAAAGAAACTCGTCAATATTTCGAGTAACGTAGGGTCGATCGCAGAGCGCTGCCAACCCGCCATCGCGTATTCGTCCAGCAAATCGGCGCTCAACCGGGCAACCACGATCATTGCCGAGCAACTCAGGGATCGAGGCATCATCGTTGCGCTCTTCTGCCCCGGTGCCGTCAAAACCCGAATGGACGCCTGGGGTAATGCCCGTGTCGGCATAGAGGAAAGTGTCAGTTCGCTGCGCCCGCTGATAGAGTCTCTGACCCTGGCGGATAGTGGCAGTTTCCGGGATTACTCGGGCAGAACGATCGCCTGGTAAGGCTTGGTAAATTAGGGCAATTCCGGGGACAGTTTACTTATCTATAATTCGTTAAACTGCCCCCAAAAGATCAATACACACCGGCACTACTGATGAATAACGATTTACGCCGCCTCAAACAAAGTCTCATCGATGCCTTCAGCACCTGGGGCCTGGCCGTTGTTCTTGTCGTCGTCGGCTTCGTGGTCACGTATCAGTTTGTCGGTCCGGCACCGCCTGAACGCATTGTGATGGCTACGGGTCAGGAGGGCGGGGCTTATCGTGCCTACGGCGACCGGTTTGCCGCATACTTTGCGGCCGAAGGTATCGAGATGGAGTTGCTCGCGACGGCGGGCTCGGTCGAAAACCTGGAGCTACTCGACAGCGACAGCGGCGTCGATATCGGTTTCGTCCAGGGCGGGCTGAATGAGGGGGCGCCCACCGATAACGTAGTCGCCGCCGCTTCGCTTTACTGGGAGCCGCTGTGGTTGTTCGCGCGCGCTGATGTTCGTATCGACAGCGTGCAGGATCTCGTCGGTAAACACATTGCAATCGGCCAGCCAGGCAGCGGCACGCGGGCCGTCGCATTGAATATGCTCGCAGCGAATGGCATGGGTGCCGACACCGCTGATTTGCTTGAACTGGCCCCCGAGGAACTGGCCGATGGCTTTGCGAATAACACGCTCGATGCGGCCTTTTTGATAGGCGCGCCGGAATCGGGTGCCGTGGCCAGGCTGATCAGTCAGCCTGGCGTCAAACTGCACAGCCTGGCGCGCGCCCCGGCGTATGTGCGGCGCTACCCGTATTTTTCCAGCATTACGCTGCCGGAGGGCGTGCTTGATCTGCAGGGCAACATTCCGCCTGCCGACGTCAACACCGTGGCCGTCACGGCTATGCTAGCGGCGAACAAAGATTTGCATCCCGCCTTGTTTGATCTGCTCCTCATTGCGGCGACTGACATTTTCGGCCAGCCCGGCTTGCTGGTCGATGCGGGGCAATTCCCGACGCCACGCTACATCGATTTGCCGCTCAGCGACAACGCAAAACGCTACTTCAGGCGCGGCCCGCCTTTTTTGATGCAGTATTTACCTTTTTGGGCGGCCACGCTGGTTGATCGTTTGTGGATCATGCTTTTGCCTTTGATCGGCCTGGTAATTCCGCTGGTAAAAGTAGTGCCACCGGCCTACCGCTGGCGGATTCGCAAACGCCTGTTGAACATGTATGCCGAACTCGAGCAGATCGACCCGCTTGTTAACCCGGTGAAAGACTCGGCAGACCTGGCCTCCCGCAAACAACGCCTCCATGGTCTGGACGCCGACTCGGCCATCGGCACCGTCCCGAAATCCTACACCGACGACATTTACAAACTCCGCCGCGATATAGACCTCGTCCGCCGCCGCCTTGCGGAGACTGACTAATTCCGATAGTTCCGGGGACAGTTTACTTATTTAGAATTAAGTAAACTGTCCCCGGAATAGTTGTCTATTTCCGTATACTCCCTGAATGACCAACGTCCCACTGAATCTCCAGCTCGGCAGTGACCTGACCATCCAGAGCGTCCAGGAGCAGGAGTGGGAAAGCGTCGCGCTGGACTTTATGCTGCGTGACGTGTCGCAGGAAGCCTTTGCAGCGACGCGTACGGCGCTCGATGCGCGCTTTGTAAACCTCGCGACCGGCTTGTTGCGCATGTCGTTCCATTCACTGGTGCTGCGCACGCCGCACTGTAATGTGCTGATCGATACCTGCGTCGGCAATCATAAAGAGCGGCCCTTAATTCAGCCGTGGCATCAACAGACGTTTCCCTACCTGCAGAGGCTGACGCAACTGCAGCTGGCGCCGACCGACATCGACTACGTGTGCTGCACGCATTTTCATGCCGATCACGTCGGTTGGAATACGCGGCTGGAAAACGGCACCTGGGTGCCTACATTCCCGAACGCGCGTTACCTCTTTGCCGAACCCGAGGTGCGTTACTGGGAGCAGGTGCACAAAGACAATCCCGAGCACATCTTCACGCAGTCTTGGAACGACAGCGTGTTGCCCGTGATCGAGGCGAAGCAGGCCGATATCGTCAGTCCCGAGCATGAGATCGTTACCGGCGTGCAACTCAGGCCGGCATTTGGTCATTCACCCGGTAACGTCGTAATCGATGTCAGCAGCGGGCAGGACAAAGCGGTCCTGAGCGGTGACGTCCTGCATCACCCGGTGCAGATCGAGCGACCCGACTGGAACAGTGTCTTTGATCAAGACCCGGCCATGGCGCAGGCCACCCGCGCAGCCCTGGTGGCCGATGTGGCGGACGGTCACACGCATCTGATCGGCGCCCATTTTGCCGGCCCGGCCGCATTGCGGGTGACGGAACAGGGTGGGCGGTTTAGTTACCGGTAGAATCAAAGCTCCGGGGACAGTTTACTTATTTAGAGATAAGTAAACTGTCCCCGGAATTATTCCCGTCCAGAAACGTCATCTTGATGAAAGCCGTTGCGTCGGCATCGTTATGCGCGCGTTACGCTTCGCATATCGGGTCAAGCAAATACGCCCCGGCGCTGTGCGCTACCATGCGTATGTCAGTCAGCGCCGGCAGTGTTGCGAGCTCGCGTCCGATCGCGGCACCCAGGCGCTGGCCGTGGCCGAATGAACGGCGGCGGATGTCGTGCGGGGCCCATATTGCAAAGGGGTGACGGCGACCTGGAGGATAGCATCAGCTTCGCCGCCGCAGGCAAAGACAATATATCTTGATCTGCTGAACTGGCTGCAGATTCGTCTGTTGAGCGAATGGCGGGGAGCGGCTGCGAAGATCAAGCGCTATTGGCCGCGCTGTTTGAAAACGCGAACTGGGTAGCCTGTTTGCAGTAAACCAAAACAGATGGTCACTCTGAACCCATTTATCCACTGACCCGATTTATCTTAGAATCAATTTTGGCAGCTTTTCATGGCTGCACTCAGGCTGCGAAAGCGCAAGAATGCTGTGCTGTGAGCGCATCTGCAAGGGGTTGGTGTCGACCGAGTCGCGACCAGCGCATTCCACGGGCGGGTTTTGCCGGGTTATGAACAACAGCTTACAGACTACTGACTCGATTTTGCTACAATCCCGCGGTCGTTCCCGGCTTAAGTTTCTTTAGCCATTCAGATTTTTATAAGGCGATGTAGAGATGGCGTATCAGTTAAAGACCGATGCAAAGGTTAAGAAACCCTCATTACTGCAGAGAGTCGCACGCAAGCTTTTACCGGCACCGCCGCGTCAACCAATGTCTCTTGGTCCTGTCGTCAGTGACAGCAAGGCCATAGCTATTTACGACGACTTGTTTACAGATGAGGAGTTTCGGCGGATTCAGCACTGGGCTCTGAGCGTTTCGTCGGATTTGACCCGTGAGGATCGTGACTGGAGTATTTACATCAAGCTCGACTTCAAAGAATGCCTGATGAGCAGGATGTGGCTGACTGACGATGATGACTTGCCGCCGGAAGCGCAGCTTTTTGTTGAAAAAGTCCGCAGCACCGAATACGTGGACGAAGATGCCAGTATTTTGATCGGGGTGTACCGGTGGCAACCTGGCTCGGGCATGGGTGAGCATACTGACGGCCATACTGAAACGGCAATCACCTACTACGTGAATGATACTTGGCAAAAAAACTGGTTCGGTGATCTGGTTTTCTACGAATCAGCCGAAGCCGCAAAGCGGGGCCTCGGCCGTGCGGTTATGCCGCTGCCAAACCGTCTTGTGATTAACAAGAACACCATCGCGCATAAGGTGACCTATAGTTCATCACTTTCTCTGGAGCGCATGTCGGTCCAGGCGTTCGTGGTGAAGCCGCGAGACAAATGATTGTCCGGTGGCTGAGTTTGTAGTGCAGGTCATTTATACTTGCTCGCTTCCCGATCTTTGAGATTTCGAGCTGCGTGACCGCTAAACCAAATTTCTTCATTGTTGGCGCGCCGAAGTGCGGCACCACCTCGCTGTTTTATTATCTTACTCAGCATCCCAATTTTTATGGCACCGGGATTAAGGAACCTCACTTTCTTTGTGAGGATTTTCCGAAATTACGGAGAATAAAAACTTGGGAAGCCTACGAGAAGCTATACACCTGGGTCGAGCCCCAACACAAGGTTATCGGCGAGGCGTCGATGACCTATATGTACTCGGAGGTAGCTCTGCAGCACATTGTCGACATCAATCCCGACTCCCGGATTATCTACATCGTGCGCAATCCAGCTGACCTTCTGTATTCATGGTATTCGCAGATGCTGAAAACGATGAATGAAGAGGAGCGGGACTTTGCGCGTGCCTGGGCACTGCAGGAGGAGCGGGCGGCGGGTAGATCTTTGCCGGAGCGTTGTAACGAGCCGTTCTTTCTCCAGTACCGGCGAGTAGGTCAGCTTGGTGAACGGCTGCAAAATCTGCAGCGATATTTTCCGATTGAAAATATTCATGTCGTCTTCAATGATGACCTGCGTAACAAAACGGCTGAAACTTATGCAGAAGTGCTGAAGTTTCTGGAGCTGCCGCCATACACAGAGGTGGATTTCTCTGTGCTTAACACCCGCCAGATTCAGCGCAGTAAATTGTTGGGGCGGTTTATCGAGTATTGCGTGGCTTCCAGCCTGGGCAGAACGTTTACGCGCATTAAGCGCAAGTTCAGGATGGGTAAACTGGATGTTGCCCAAATGATGCGCGAACTGAACATGAAAACACCCAAACAGCAGGAGCTGTCGCCCGAACTTCGCAGAATTATCCTCGACGATCTTCGCGAGGACATTCAGTTGCTGAGTAAGCAGACCGGCCGAAATCTGGATGACTGGTTAGAATAGGCCAGGCCGTTAATTAACCATCCTTTACGTTGTCCGGAACGCCGCTTTGAGCCGTATGCCGTCTCGTAGGGTGCGCAATTCTTGCTCGCAGCAGAAACAACCCTTTACCGCACCAGCCGGCGGCGGGACGGGGTGATATCTGCAGGTTTTCACTGCATGGCAGGGGCAATCGGCGGCGTTCCGGTTGTGTTGAGTTGCCTGCTCTGCGGTATATTCGCGGCATGAAAATAATCGCCCTGTTGTTAGCGCTGAGTGCCTATCCCGGCCAGGCCGTTGTCGTCGAAATACCGTTTGAGCCTGAACTGGAAGCCGTGACCCTCGAATGGCAAGCGCAGGAAATCAGCATGGCCCGCGCCGACTCAGGCTGGTTTGCTTTGCTCGGCGTCGATCTGGACGTGGCGCCCGGGCCGTATGAAGTCGATGCTGTGTTTCGCTATGCGGGTAACCGGCAGGAACGCCGAACGCTGGCGCTGACCGTCACGCCCAAAGAGTATCCGACGACGCGCCTGACGGTTGAGCCGAAGTACGTCGAGTTGAGCCCGGCGAACCAGAAACGGGCAGCGCAAGATAAAAAGCGCATCGAAGCCGCCTACGCCACGACGGCCGCCGAACCCTATTGGACGGATGTTTTTACTGTACCCATTCCCGGGGTAACCGGCGGCCGGAACTTCGGTCATCGGCGCGTGTTCAACGATCAACCCCGGGCACCGCATTCGGGCGCGGACTTGACGGCCGCCGAGGGCACGGAAATTCGCTCAACGAATCGTGGCCGCGTCGTGCTGACCGGCGATTTCTTTTTTAACGGCAACGCCGTCTTCGTGGATCACGGCATGGGCGTGCTGAGCATGTACCTGCACCTATCGAAAATTCTGGTCGAAGAAGGGCAGCTGGTGGAGCGAGGCGAATTGCTGGGTTTGGCAGGTGCCACCGGCCGCGTGACCGGGCCCCACCTTCACTGGGGCGTTAAAGTCACCGGCGCGCGCGTAGACCCGTTTACGTTACCAGGCTTTGGCGCCGCAACGGCGACACCGGTTAGCGTGGGCGCACGATAAAGTTTTGAATTCCGGGGACAGTTTACTTATCTATCCAATTCCCGGGGGCAGATTACCTAATTGATAGATAAGTAAACTGTCCCCGGAATTATTACCCTTTTGCGGCTGCCCGTCGCTTGTCGACAATGTCCTTGAACACCTGAGCGGAGCTGGTCATCTGTGGTCCGTTCCATTCGGTCGGTGCCGTCAGGTATTCGCTGTGATGTTTCTCGGTGTAGTCGAGGATGGCGCGCGGCAGTTCTTTAGGCCCGTCCATCAATTTCAGTGAGTGGCTGTGGAACACCATCTTGCCCGGCGCGTCACCCATCTCCATGAACGGCAGCCAGTCGGCCACGCGGCTCCATGACATCGTGCAGTACGCCGAGGTGGTGTCCGGGTTGAGGATGTCTTTCTTGCTGCCGATCAGGCCCCACAGCTCAGCATGCTGATCGATGTTGCCGGCTGAATATTTCGGGTATTCCTCGCGGGTAAGCACGTTCGGGTGCTGGATAAAGAAGTTCCACTGGAACGCCACCATGTCGCCGCAGCTGACGTAAGGGTAGGGCGGCGCGAGCGGGCCGCGGCCGTTCAGCGAGAACACGCCGTTCACCGGGTCGTTCTGGATGTGCACGACCTCGACCTTACGATCGTTGAGGAAGGGGTTCGACCACTCGTTGAGAATCTCGCCGGTTTCGGGGTCGAGGTAGTAAAGCACCTCGCGACTCAGGATACGGTAGTCGCCGTCCACTTTATCGAACCGGCCCGAGCCGAAACCAAAAGTGCGAAAGCATTTGTAATTCTGCTGTTGCGGAATCATGGCCCATGCCTGGCCGGGAAAGGCGAAGAAGAAGTCATCGCCACTCAGGTCGCCGCGTAATTTCAGCAGGGCATTAAAATTGGTTTCCGGATCATCGAGGTCCAGCTCCGGGTCGCGGTCAGTCGTCAGACCGGAAGATTGCAGCACGCGCAGTGTCATTGAGTGTCTCCAGCTATCAGTGCATTAACAGGCGGGCTAGTGTGCAGCTACCCGCGGTGCTATGCCCGAGTGATGCGCAGGCTTACCGCATGATGGACAGTCATCGCTGTCGGAGCTCGAATTCCGGAATCTGCGGGTAATTCGCTTTGGGAGGTTTTTACACTGATGCCGTGTCCAGTTATCGCTCTCCGCGCCTCTCACCATCGAGACGGGCGCCAATAGCGGCGACGAGTTCCGGTATCCGATCCATGACAGCAGCTGTCGTGCGGAAATTCACGACGCAGGCCCGCAGCAAATAACAGTCGTCCACCACGGCATTGGATAAGAATGCGTCGCCGCTGTTTTGCAGTTCGAGCAGCAGAGCCTGGTTCAGCTCGTTGAGATACTCGCGATGCTCCCCGGTGTGATCGGAGAGGTCGGCGGGCACGAAGCGAAATGTGCAGATGCTCAGGTGGCAGGTGCGAGCCTCGAGTAACGGATGTGCGTCGGCATTGGCATACAGGCGTTGCGCCAGACGAATGTCGTCGCCGAGCATGCGTTGATAGCCTTGCCGCCCCGCATGCCGAAGACTGAGCCACACCTTGAGCGCGCGAAATCCGCGAGAGTTTTGCAGGCCGAGCTCGTAATAGTTTTCGCCGGCGCCGGCCGTCTCGGCAAAGTTGTAGTAGGGCGGTTTGAACGCAAACGCATCGAGCAGGTGGCGGCGGTCTTTGACCAGTGTGCACGCGGCTTCGATCGGACTGTACAGCCACTTGTGCGGATCGAGCGCAACCGAATCCGCGCGCGCCAGCACCGTAAGATCGGCAGGCGCATCGTCGAGCATCGCGGCCGGCGCGCCGTAGGCGCCGTCCACGTGGAACCAGAGCCCTTCCTGTTCGGCGCAGTCGGCCAGTGAAGCGAGCGGGTCGACGGCGCCCGTACTGACGTTGCCCGCCGTGCCGATCAGCATGAACGGCTGCAAACCCGCCGAGCGATCCTGTTCCAGTTGGCTACGCAGGGAGTCCAGCGAAATGCGTTGATCCGCATCGGTGGCGATCCAGCGAATGGCCTGCGTGCCGAGGCCGGCGATGGCGGTCGCTTTTTCGATCCAGGTGTGGGTTTCCCGAGAGCAGTACACGGTGAGTTGCGGGCTTGCCGCGCTGTGGCCTTCGCTGCGCACGTCCCAGCCGGCTCGAGCGTTGCGTGCCGCGAGAAAGGCAACGATATTCGCCAAGTTGCCGCCGCTGACCATCAGCCCGCCGCAGCCGGGCGAGTAGCGAATGAGTTCGGCCAGCCAGCGCACAGTCTGAGCCTCGACCTCCGAGGCCACCGGCGACAAATCCCATTTACCGAGGTTGGCATTGATACTGGCAGCCAGCAGGTCGGCCAGCATACCGAGCGGCGCGGCCGACGAGGTGATGTAACCCAGAAAAGCGGGGTGGCCGTTGTGCAGCGAATGGCGACACAACAAGTCGGCGGTCTCGTGCAACAACGTGGCAGGGTCGCTGCCCTCGGGCGGGACGCCGCCCGTGCCGATCAAGTCGCGCACCGCCTGTGGGGTCAGCGCCTCGGTAACCGGCTGTTGCGGAAGGGCGTCGAGGAACTCGGCGATCTGGTCGACGAGCGCATGCCCCAGTTCGCGAAACTCCGCGGTATCGAGATTGGCCGGCGCGTCCCGGCCCGCGGTGATGGCGTTATCCATGTGCGTATCCTGTTGAGTGTGCAGCCCGGGTTGTTACTGACGATGTTACTCCATCGCTAGTTTCATAATCAGCATGGCATAGGGTGGGGATAGCGTCTGAATTCCGGGGACAGTTTACTTATTTATAGATAAGTAAACTGTCCCCGGAATTACGGAATTACACCTAGGAAATTCACCTGCGAAATTCGTCGGCAACCGCTCTCGCCAGTAAACGATGCGCCGCCGCGGTCGGATGGATACTGTCCCAGAACAAATAGCGATTTCGGCCGGAGCAATACACCCGGGTGGTCTCTCCGGGTCGAATACAGGGGTCTGTCGTGTTATGAATGCCGAAGGCCTGGGGATTGGCAGCAAGCGAAGAGAGCAGGGCGAACACGTCAAAACGGGCTATCTCGATACCGGGCAGCGTGCCTTCAAGGCCATCAAGCGCGTCGGCTAGCCCGATGTTGAATGCTTGGGTCAACAACAGCGCTGCGGCGACGCTTTGTGGACCAAGCGATGCCACAATCGGGCTTAGCGCTACGTTCGGCGCATTCAACACCAGGAATTTGCGGGCGCCCGCGGCATGCAACCGGGCAATGCCCTGAGCTTCAGCTTGGATGGCGGCGGCGATGATGGCCTGGCTGGTCGCCAGCGTAGGATCGCTCGATGCGGCGAGCAATGCATCGCGAATGTCGTTGGATCCGAACCAAACGACGTGCAGCGCATCGCCGCGCGCTTCGCCCGCAATGTCCGCAAAAAAACTATCGATCTGGCCCGCAAAGCTAAAGAGTGGCGACTCGCTGCCGCCCGCTCGAGACGCGCCGAACGCATAGTTACCGTACACGCCGGGCTTGCCGAACGCGGGCTTGCCGCCGTTAGGCAGCCGTAACCGGGCCGCCAGGCGCTCGACCCAGGTTTTGCCGTTCGTAAAATGAAAACCGCCAACCGCATACGGCGCAGTCGGTATTAAAGTGTAAGGCGGCAGCACCGACGTGCCCGTCAGCGCATAGACGTTGCCGGGGTCGGACAAGCTGTCGCCGAAGACATACAAGGCGCCATAGCCGTGCTCGATGTCTCCGGCATTTGATGCTGCGGCGCTCGTGAGCGCAACCGCGATGATTGCCAGTGAGCAGAGGTTGCGTATTTTCATTGTTATTCTCCGCGTGCGGTGGTTAGCGGGCTCCTGAGCCCGTTAAAGCCTGCGCCAGTATAAGTTCTGGCCTGTCAGATCCCAAATTCCGGGGACAGTTTACTTATCTGTAAATAAGTAAACTGTCCCCGGAATTGGCCAAATGCCGCGTCGAGGGTTAGTTTCTACTCCGCCTTTAACAGTTATTACTCTGATCTGAATTGACCCAATGAATCGACCCAATGAATCGACCCAATGAATCGACCCAATGAATCGACCCAATGAATCGACCCAATGAATCGACCCAATGAATCGTGACCCCATAAACCGCGACATTAGCTTCTCGCCCAAAGACCTTCCGCTCAGGGAGGACGTCGGCACACTGGGCCGCATGGTCGGCGAAGCGCTTAGAGAACAGTGCGGAGAAGCTATCTATGCGCAGGTGGAGGCCATTCGAGGCAGCGCGATAAACCGGCGCGAAGCAGGTTTGGCCGATCTTGAGCCCGTCGAGCTCGCGATAGGCGCGCCCGATGCAATGACCAGCCGGCAGCTGGTGCGAGCCTTTTCGACCTATTTCCAGGTGACCAATCTCGCGGAACTGGTGCATCGAATCAGACGAATCCGCGAAGTGCTGCTCGTCGGTGACGAGCTGACCGGATCGCTAAACGATGCCCTGTCCAAGCTTAGAGCGTCCGGTGTTACAGACGCGGAGCTCGAGCGCTTACTGGAACGATTACTGATCGAGCCGGTCATGACGGCCCATCCCACGGAAGCGACCCGCCGAAGCTTGCTGGAGAGAGAACGCTCCATTATCAAACGGCTGGCAGAACGACTGAACCCGAGCCGCACCCCGGATGAAGAGCGCGTTGCACTAGAGCGAATTCGCCAGCAGATCACGGTGGCCTGGCAAACCCGCAATTACGCGACGGTGCGCCCCAGCGTCGCGACAGAACGTGAGCACATTCTTTTCTATCTGGCGGAAACCGTTTACGACATCGTGCCCGTCTACTATGAAAGTTTGCGGCGCGCACTCGACCGGCATTTTCCGGCGGTATTTCAGTCGGCCGCCTTGCCGAGAATCCTCTGTTTCGGCTCCTGGGTCGGCGGTGACATGGACGGCAATCCCAATGTCGATCACACCACGATTCGCGAAAGTCTCGAAGAACATCGTCGACTGATTATTGGCCGCTACATACCCGACGCGCGCTACCTTGCGCGGGAACTCTCGCAGTCTCTCAGCGAGGTGGGCGTGTCTGCCGCGTTACAGGAACGGGTGGATTATTACCATAAAATTATGCCGAATACGGCCGCGATCATTCCGGAACGCTATGCCGACATGCCCTACAGGGCACTGTTCGTGTTCATTGCCGCACGCCTGGAAAAGGTGCTGGGCGCGAACGAACATGCTTACGCGAACCATGACGAATTACTCGCTGACCTGGCGCTGGTAAAAGAGTCGCTGCAGGAAAACCGGGGCGCCCGGGCCGGCTTGTTCCAGGTTGAACGGCTCATCTGTCGCGTGCGCACCTTCGGCTTTCACCTGGCGACGCTGGACATTCGGCAGGATGCAGCGGAATTGCGGACCGCTGCTGCCGATCTGCTCGGCAACGAAAACTGGCAGCAACTCAGCGGTGCCGAGCGCGCCAGCGAATTATCGCGGCTGCTCGAGGCACTGCCGACCGTGCCTGCAAACCCCGGCCCGGCACTGAAACGCGCGCTCGACGTTTTTGCCACCGTGCGGGACTGTCGCGCGTTATTCGGCCCTGATTCGATCGGCAGTTTCATCATCAGCATGACCCAGGGAGCGGATGACGTATTAACGGTCATGCTGCTCGCACGGGTTGCAGGCCTGGCAGAACCCGGCCAATGCCTGCCACTCGACATCGCGCCGTTATTGGAAACGGTTGATGACCTGGGCGCGGGTGTCAGGATTTTGGCTGAACTTGCAGCCAACAAGCCGTATCGCGCGCATCTTGCGAAGCGTCGCAACCGCCAACTCATCATGATTGGCTACTCGGACAGCAACAAGGACAGTGGTATTACGGCGGCGCGCTGGGCACTGCAATGTGCGCAGCGGGAACTGACCGGGTTCGCCGAACAGGAAGGTATCGCCATCGCGTTCTTTCACGGTCGGGGCGGCACGGTCAGCCGCGGCGGCGGCAATATGGTGCACGGCATAAACGCAGCACCGGCCGGTAGCGTGAATGCGTATCTGCGCGTCACAGAGCAGGGCGAAGTCATACGCCAGAAGTACGGTATACGTCCGCTGGCCGTGCGCAATCTGGAACAGATCACCGGGGCAACGGTGACAGCAACATTGCGCAAGCCTCCGAATGAGCGCAGCCAGTGGTCCGCAATTATGGCTGATATCGCCGCAACGGCGCGCACGCGCTATCGTGGCCTTGTTTACGGCGATGACCGTTTCGAACCCTATTTCAGGCAGGCGACGCCGATCGATGTGATCGAGCGCCTTGCCATCGGCTCACGGCCCAGCGCGCGACGCACCAAACGTGGCATTCAAAATCTGCGCGCCATTCCGTGGGTGTTCTCGTGGTCACAAACCCGGATCTCGCTGCCGGGCAGTTTCGGCCTCGGTGCGGGGCTGACAGCTGCGATCGATCAATACGGCATGGATGCGATCCGCGACATGCTGCGCTGGCCTTTCTTCGGCAGCCTGATCAACGACGTGGAAATGGTTATGGCCAAATCCGACCTGGAGATCGGCCAGCATTACAGTCAGCTGGCCGATTCAGAGTTGCGGCCCGTGTTTGCCGAAATCGAAACCGAATCACGCCGCACCGAGTCTTTGATCCTGCAGATCAAAGACACCGATCATCTGCTCAGCAACGACGAAACGCTGCGCCGGGCCATACGCCTGCGTAACCCCTACGTGGATCCGCTCAACCTGCTGCAGATTCGCCTGTTGGCTGAATGGCGCGCGGGCAACCGCGAAGACGATGCCCTGCTGGCCACCCTGTTCGAGACCGTGAACGGTATTGCCCGGGGGATTCAGAACACGGGCTAAGAATTCCGGGGACAGTTTACTTATTTATAGATAAGTAAACTGTCCCCGGAATTGCGTCCTCCTTACCTGGCGGCCGTGCGTTATTGCGCCAGGTCGTCCTCGACAAACCGCAGGATGGCTTCGAGTAGCACCTCGCGTGGGAAGTCGTTCTGGTCGACGAGTGTCGACGCAACAAACTCGTGGCTCCGATCGATGGGAACGGCAATCGACCAGTGATCGCCGTTGACGTAACCCATGAGTGTGCTGCCGGGAATGAGCTGGTCGTAGAAGATCAGCTGGCTGTCATTGCGCGGATCCACCTGCGCCAGTTTCTTATAACTCGATTTCAACGCCGACGAAATCCGTTTGGGCTCCGGGTAGGTGGCGAGGGAGTAGTAGGGGATCGAATCGGGCAGGGTGTGCGTGGCCAGCCAGTTGCGCCGCACGCTCGTTGTCAGACTTTCGACGGCCTTCTCGTCGCCCACCTCGCAGTCGGCGCGGGGGAAGTTGGTGAGCAGGTTGGCCGTTTTCTGCGACGCGCGGTTCGCTAGCGGCGAACCGCCGATGGCACCTGCTACGCTAACGACAGCCGTCAAGCGTTCGACAATCTCGGGGTAGCTTACCAGTGCTTCGAGTATGTCGGCCGCCCCCTTTGAGTAACCCAATAGCACCAGGCCCCCGTCGTCGCTTTCCGGCGGCCGGGCCATAATGGCATCGCGAATCAGTTTTGCATTGCGTTCCGTGCCCGAAAGAGCGTCGACCGCCAACCAGTCGGCGCTATACGCAAATTGCCGAACATGAAGTGCGCCGCTGAGCGGAGCGTCGAGCCAATCACGAAAGCACTTCCAGCCGATCCCAGGAACGGCGAGTATCTTCAGGGGTTTGCCGGCGGACCCTAAATTGACTGGCCTCGTCGGCGTGGCAACTTCATCGGGCAGTCGCACCAGCGCTTCATCGCAAGGCCGGTAGTCCGGCAGGGACTGCCCCCGCTCGGCATTGATCGCGCAGTAGATTTCCCTGAACCGCGCCCGCCCGTCCCGCAGGCCGGCCTGATTGACGGGTAACAACACCATGGCTGGCGCTTCCGTGGTGTAGTCGCTCAGCGGGCTGCTAACGCAGCCGCTCAAAAGTAAAAGGCCGGCCCACCCAACCCAGAGAACGCGCTTAGGAGGTTTGATCAAGCGTGGTTACTCCTCTGTTGGCTGACTCGAATTCTGGCGGCTAGTCTAACTTAGTATGATGACCTGTTCAGGTTCGCTCGGGCGGCGCGAACAATATATGCGGGCGGTGCCCTCGTATTGCGTGGATATTTGAGCAAAAGTGCCATGCCTCTCATCAGTGATACCCAAAATAGGGGTTCAGGCCGTAATTACGGCAGCGCCGAAAACTCAAGATTTGCTTTTACTCCGACCCCAAAAATCCTTATCGTTGGGCCGCCACGACTGCCTCCGGATATTGCTGCATGTTCAGAATTCACCGTGTCTATGACGACACCACGCCCACGAATCAGGACCTGCTCCGCCAGGTGCAGGCGATATTGCGCGCCAACTTTTCTGACCTGACAGAACCCGAAGTTGCAGCCATGGTGACGCAAGTTCGCGATCCGTTGCGGCACCGTTTTAAAACCACGCTGTTCGTCGCCGAACACAAGAATACGGTGCAGGGTTTTGCCGTGCTACTGCACCTGGCCGATCTCGATTGTTGCTTTCTGGATTTTATTTCGACGGGTCTGGGCAAGTCGGGTGGTGGGATCGGTGGAGCCTTGTATGAGCGAGTGCGCGACGAAGCAGTCCAGTTGCGAGCCTGCGGCCTTTTTCTGGAATGCCTCACGGATGACCCGGCACTGGTCCCCGCCGCAAAAACACGTGCCGAAAATGAGGCTCGTTTGCAGTTTTATGAGCGTTACGGGGCCCGCCCGATCATCAACAACGCCTATGCCACGCCATTGGTGGAGGGTGAAGACGAGCCTTACTACCTGGTGTTCGACGATCTGGGTGCAGGGACGAAGATTGGCCGCGACCAGATACGTCGCATCGTGGCCGCATTCCTCAACCGCAAGTACGGCGAACAATGTTCGAAGGCCTACGTGCGTAAAGTGCGCAATTCGTTTGTCGACGACCCCATACAATTGCGTCCGCCGCGCTACGTAAAAAAGATTGCGATCCCCGCGACGAAACGCTCGCCCAAAAAGAAGGGCATCGCGATGGTCATCAACGACAAGCACGACATACACCACGTTCGTGAGCGTGGCTATGTCGAGGCACCGGTGCGGGTGCGGGTCATTCGCGAAGAGCTCGCGCGCACAAATCTGTTTGAAGTGCACAAGTCGAGACGGTTTGCGAAAAAACACATTCTGGCGGTGCACGATGCCGGGCTGGTCAATTTTCTGAAGCGTGCCGGCGACATCGTCGGGCCCAAGTCTGCCGTCTACCCCTATACATTTCCGTCGCGCAAGCACGCACGCGCACCCAAAGAATTACCCCTGCGCGCCGGTTACTACTGCATCGACAGCTTCACGCCCATCAGCAGCAACGCGTATGAGGCGGCGCGCGAGGCCGTGGATTGCACGCTTACGGCAGCCGACAACATTCTCATGGACGGTTACCAGCTCGCTTACGCGCTGGTGCGGCCGCCCGGGCACCATGCCGAACGGGCATTTTTTGGTGGTTTTTGCTATTTCAATTCCGCAGCCATTGCGGCGCACTACCTTTCTACCTACGGCAAAGTGGCGTTACTGGATGTCGATTACCACCACGGCAACGGTTCGCAGGATATTTTTTATGATCGCGCAGACGTGTTGACGGTTTCATTGCACGCTGATCCTGAGACGACGTATCCGTACTTTTCGGGGTTCGCCAACGAGCGCGGTGAAGGCGCAGGCAAGGGGTATAACGTGAATCTTCCGTTGGCCGAGGGCACCTCGGGCGAGCGCTACCTGAAAGCACTGCGCAAGGGCATCAAGCATGTGCGGCGATTCAAGCCGCGCTTTTTGGTGGTGTCGCTGGGGCTGGATACGGCCAAGGCCGACCCTACCGGCACATTCCTGCTGCGCGCTGCACATTTTCATGCGAGCGGCACGATGATCGGCGAACTCGGCCTGCCCGTGCTGCTGGTGCAGGAAGGCGGCTATCGCACCCGCACACTGGGCATCAACGCGCGGCACTTTTTTAAGGGTCTGTGGGAGGGGCGCGCCCGGAGCAGGGGGTAGCGGGTGTTAGCGACGGTTGTCGGCGGCGACTAATCTGCCCTCCTGTTGCCAAATGGCATAAAATGGGCGCGGTAGCCGCAACAGAGTTTTGTTGCCATGCGTTTAATCATTACAGCACTGATGGTACTGGCGGTAACGGCGATGCAGTCCTACGCAGACGAGTCGAATGCGGATGAATATGCGCGGGCGCGTGCGGCGCTCGTGCGCGAGATCGAGGCGAATGTTCGCCAGACTCAATCCTATCTTGGTCGTGAGGTCCTCGATCCGCGCGTCATCGCCGCGATCGGCAAGGTGCCGCGCCACGAGTTCGTGCCGGCCGAATATCAGTCATCCGCATATCTTGATCAGCCGCTGCCGATTGGGTACGAGCAGACCATATCCCAGCCGTACATCGTTGCCGTCATGACCGACCTGTTGCAAGTGTTCGAGGGCGGTCGTGTGCTCGAGGTTGGCACGGGTTCGGGTTATCAGGCCGCGGTGCTCGGCGAGTTGTGTGACGAGGTGCGCAGTATCGAACTCGTCGAGCCGCTGGGGGTGCGATCCGGCGCGCTGCTGCAGCGGCTCGGCTACGACAACGTGCATGTAAAAATTGGCGACGGTTATGCGGGCTGGCCTGAACACGCGCCTTTCGACGGCATTATTGTCACGGCGGCCGCACCGCATGTGCCCGAGCCGCTTATCGAACAGCTGCGCCCGGGCGGTCGCATGGTGATTCCGGTCGGTCGGCCCTTCGGCGCTCAGCGGTTACTGCTGATCGAAAAAACCGCCGCCGGCGAACTGGTCGAAAACGAGGTGTTGCCCGTGCGGTTCGTGCCGCTCAAACGGGGCGAATGATTTCCGCCAGCATCCGTTTTTCCCCTTGTACACGAAAAGCGCACCCTCGCACGTGGCGAGCCTGGTTTTGACGCGCAAACAAATCAGCCTCTGCGCCGCGTCCGCTTATTGCCGGGCGTGCTTATAGGCTTCCAGCGCGACAGCTCGAGATTCTTTAAGATCCACGATGGGCGCCGGGTAGGTGCCGTCTGCGGTCCACGGTGAGTGGGCAGCGCCGCGCGGAATGTCTGCGAGCGCGGGGCACCAGCGGCGCACGTAACGCTCGTGCGGGTCGAATTTTTCACCCTGCCTGATCGGGTTGAAAATACGAAAGAACGGCGCCGCATCTGCGCCGCAACCGGCGGTCCATTGCCAGCCCAAGGTGTTGCTGGCCAGATTCGCATCGACCAGTGTGTCCCAGAACCAGCGCGCGCCGGCCTGCCAGCTGATCAACTGGTTCTTGGTGAGAAAGCTCGCGACGACCATGCGCACGCGGTTGTGCATCCAGCCCGTGTGCCAGAGCTCGCGCATGCCGGCATCGACGAGCGGAACGCCGGTGTGGCCCGTACACCAGGCCCGGTACGCCTCGTCGGTGTCATCCGGCATGCGCCACGGGAAGGCCTTGAAATCGGGTCGCAGGGGTTCGTGCGTCGTGTGCGGGAAATGCACGAGCAGGTGATGCGCAAATTCACGCCAGCCGATTTCGTTCATGAACACTTCGATACCCGCCGCGCCGCGCGCCGATTCCGCCGTCTGCTTCTGGGCCGCCCACGCGACCTGGTGCGGCGAAATTTCCCCGAAATGGAGGTGCGCCGACAGGCGCGAGGTGCCGGGTTTGTCCGGCCGGTTACGGTCGTCCTTGTAGTCGGCCGCCGGCGCCTGGATAAACTCGTCGAGTTGCGCGAGGGCTGCGGCTTCGCCCGGCGTCCAGTTTTCTCCCAGGCCGCCGTACCAGGTGATCTCCGGCAGCAGTTGCAGATCATCAACCCTGAGCCCGGCGGGTGACTGCTTGATGCTGGTCAGTTTCGGCGGCCGTGCTGGTGCACGCACGGCGAGCTCGCCCCGGGCCGCCTTCCAGAAGGGCGTGAATACTTTATACGGCGCGCCCGACTGATTGAGCACTCGACCCGGTTCGAGGAGGAGGTAGGCGTTGAAATCCTGAGTGACGATGCCGCGCTCGCCGAGTGATTCGCGCACGCGCGCGTCGCGCTTTATTACGGCGGGTTCGTACAGCCGATTCCAGTAGACGGCGTCGGCGCCGGTTGCGTCGACAAGCTCGAGCAGTTGTTGCAGGCTGTCGCCGCGCCTCAGCACCAGCGGCGCGCCGTGTGCGCCCAGATCAGCCGCCAGCGCCTGCAGGCTATGGTGCAGCCACCAGTTGCTCGCAGCGCCGGGCTGCCAGGGGGCTTCTTCTTCCGGCGCGTGAATGTAGACGGGCACAACCCGTTTTGCATCCGCTACGGCGGCTTGCAGCGCCGGGTTATCGGCCAGCCTGAGATCACGCCTGAACCACACTATCGCTTTCTTCATCATGTGATTGTATTCGCTTTGCGACGCGGGCCGGATGCCGGCACTTTAGATGCATGCTTTGAGCATTATGCGCTGCATCGATCGACCGGGCTGCTGCGGTCCGAACCTGCTCAGTGGCTGCATGCAAACGCTATCGTAAGCCAGCCGTCTGACAGTTACTCAAGTCTCGGCGTACAATGCGACCCATGATCAAACAAACCCGCAGCAAACAAACCCGCCGCCAAATCATCCAGGTCACCTCGGCTTTCGCGCTGGCCGCCGTCCTGCCGCGTTGCGCTCCGCTAGCCGAACAAAAACCACCGCGCGAGCGCGTTGCCTTTGGTGATATTCCGCGCAGCGATTATGGCTTCGCGACCACGGCGGATGAGATCGTCGCCGGTATGGACCTGTCCGGTATGACGGCGCTGATCACGGGCTGCAACTCGGGGCTGGGTTACGAGTCGCTGCGCACGCTGGCGGCGGCGGGCGCTCACGTGATCGGCGCGGCCCGCACGATGGAGAAGGCCGAGCAGGCGTGCAACAGCGTGACCGGCAAGACCACGCCGGTGGTCTGCGAGCTCACGAGCATGGACTCCGTCGTTGCTTGTGCCGATGCGGTGCACGCGCTCGATACGCGCCTCGATATCTTGATGTGCAACGCCGGCATCATGGCGTTACCCGAACTGGAGCAGGTCACGATTCAGGCGAGCGGAGGTGCGGTCGTGTTAGAGAAGCAGTTCGTCGTGAATCACCTCGGCCATTACCTGCTGACCCGGCGGCTGCTGCCCGTGATCGAAGCCGCGCCGCAAGGCCGCATCGTGATGGTCTCGAGCGGCGGCTACTCGCTGGCGCCGCAGGGCGGTATTCAATTCGACAACCTCTCTGGCGAATCCGCTTACCAGCCATTCAGGGCCTACGGCCAGTCGAAGCTCGCCAATATCCTGATGTCGAACGAACTCAGCGTCCGTTTTTTCAGCCGGGGCATCACGGCGAATTCGATCGCCCCGGGCGTGGTGGCCACCAACCTCGGGCGCTACATCAGCGGCAAGATGCGCGACCCGGACAAACCGTTGGGCAAAGGCCAGAAGTGGCCGGACCAGGGCGCCGCCACGCAGGTCTACGTTGCCACCGACCCGCGCCTTGCGAACGTCAGCGGCTACTACTTCGAAGACTGCAACCCGCTGGAACTGAAAGGGCCTTATGCGACCGACGCCGCGCTGGCTGCCCGGCTGTGGGATGTATCGGCGGAACTGGTCGAGCCGTATCTGAGTTAGCGCCTGCCCTGATTCTTTTGGCGGGTTCAGCTCGCGTTAATTCTTTTTCAGTGCCGCGCGAATCGCCTTCACGAGTTGCTGCGCGTTCAACACCTGGGTGTCGAGGCGCAGCTCGGTTAGCTTGGCTTTATCTTTCAGCAGATCGTCCAGAAGCTACTGCTTCAGCTTCTTGCACGCTTTATCGGTCGGCGCAAAAACGGTAAAAGGACCTTTGCCCTTTAGCGTTTCCTTTAGATCGGCTCCCTTGAGGGCTGCTAGTTACGTGGTCATGACCGCGTATGCAGCGATGATAGCCTGGGGTATTTACTTGCTGGTCATGGCGCAGTCGCGGGCGGTTCATGCTTGATGGAGGCATAAACTGCCGGACCTATCCCATGTCCTCGCCGAGCCGGTTATAGTGGCGTTCGTTGATCAGTAGCTGCTGAGCGAGGTCAGGCCCAGTCACATGACCGAGTCATCATCCATTGCGAGCAACGCAGATCAGACCCTGCGGCTCGGACCTGTCTGGCTGAACGCGGGCGTTACTCGACGCAATGCGCTCACTTACTTCTACGCCGCGTTCTTCACCATTGGTATGGTGGCGTTCTTAAGTTTCATGCAGCCTTATCTGCTGACTGAAAACCTAAGAATTCCGGCTGACGAACAGGGGCGGGCCACGTCCATCCTGGCGTTGCCCTATGAACTGACCTTTATGATCATGGTTGGGCCGCTGGGCGCGCTGGCCGACCGCATCGGCCGTCGGCCGATTTATGTGGCCGGCTTTCTTTGGGTGGGTGCGGTGCTGGCGTTGTTGCCGCTCGCTGAAAACCTGCTGCAACTGGGCTTGCTGCGCGCCTTTTACGGCGTCGGTTCGGCCTGCATTACGTCGATGATGGCCACCGTGCTGGCCGATTACCCGCAGGAGCGTTCCCGCGGAAAAATGCTCGCGGGCTCCGGGATATGTAATGGCCTCGGTGCGGTGATGATGGTGGGCTTGCTGTCGCAGCTGCCGCGGCTATTCAGCGGCATGGGCTACGACGCGCTGATGTCGGGCCGCCTGACGTACTGGTGTGGCACCGTGCTGGCCGTGATCACTGCCGTCATCATCGGTCGCGGACTCAAAGCCGGCAAACCGGGTAAACCGCAGGCGCGCCAGCCGCTGCGCCGTTTGATTGCCAATGGCGTCGCCGAGGCGCGCCGCAATCCGCGCGTGGGTATCGCCTGCGCAGAGGCGTTTATCGCGCGCGGCGACCTGGTGGTCGTGTCCACTTTCTTGAGCCTGTGGGCCAAAGAGGCCGGCTTGCTGGCAGGGCTGTCATTGCAGGAGGCCGTGGCCAAAGCGGGCACGCTGGCGGTGACGGTCAGCATTGCACAATTGCTGTTTTCGCCCGTGGTGGGTTTAGTGCTCGACAAAGTCGATCGCCTGACCGGGATGGCCACCGCGATGGGCATCGCCGCCGCTGCGTATTTATGGGTGGGGTTTTCTCCGGACCCGCTGGCGCTCATTTTTATACCGGCCGCCCTGATGCTGGGCATGGGCGAGTCGGCCGCGATTCTGTCGGGCGCGGCTGTGATCGGTCAGGAAGCTAAAGAAGACATTCGTGGTTCGGTTGTGGGCCTGTTTAATTTTTGCGGCTCGGTTGGCACCTTGGTGATCGCCGTAATCTGCGGCTTTCTATTTGACGCATGGATGCCGGGAGCACCCTTTGTGTTCGTTGGCTGCATCAACCTGCTGATTTTGGTTGTGGCCATCAGGGTGCGTGTCCGCACCGGATTCCGACCACCGGACCACCAGGCGAGCTGATTCCGCACGCCTCCGTTCTTGCTCACCCCTCAAGATCGTCGGCCGGAAATATCCTAACAATCTGAATTATAAGCCTTTTATGCTCCGGCGCTTATAGTGCTGAATCCATAGGCCGCCAGGCTGCGAAAACCACTTATATAAGCATACTGCCTGCGAAAGCAGGCCCACGCGTCTGGGGACTTTAGCAATGCACACGATGTCATCAAAAATTTTTGAACGAACTGTTGCCAGTTTTGTATGGGTGCTCTTGGCAGGTCAGACAATGGCAGCCGACGTTAACTGGATCGAGGTGGATCGCAAAGGCGGGCGGGTCGACGTTCGTTCGGAAATACTCATTAATGCGCCTCTGCCCGAGGTTTACGCAGCCCTGCTGGATTACGACAAGTTTGCAAAAATGGGTGATACTTTTGCCGACAGTCGCTATGTCGAGCCGGCATCCGATGGCGCACCGCGCATCTACACCCGGACCGAGGGTTGCATCTGGTTTTTCTGCAAGACCATAGAGCGCTATGCCCGGCTCGAAGTGCAGCCGCAACAGAAAATAGTGGCCATTGCAGAGCCCGAACTCAGCGATGCGGCTGTCAGTATCGAGAGCTGGACTTTGACGGCGGACGGCGATTCAACCGTGATCTCGTACCGGCATGAAATCGATACCGGTTTCTGGGTGCCGCCACTGCTCGGCGCTTTGATCATTAATCGTTCGGTTGAAAAGGGCACGCAGAAGGCGGCCGGGCGGATCGAGCAACTGGCGCTCTCGCACCGCGGCACAACGGTGGCTCAGAATAACTAATCGGGGCGCGGTTGGCGGGTCAGACTAAACAGGCCGCACGACCAAATTCAGCGCCCGATACCCCATTCGGCAGCAAAGCGGGCATAGAAATCCGGATCCCGCGTGGTAGCCCCTCGCAACCCCACGACTGCACTGGCAAAAGCTTGCGCGCGTTCCAGCGTGGTTCGGTGTGACCACTCATTCAAAAGTCCAAGCAGGATGACGCTCGTAAACGCGTCGCCCGCGCCGACCGTGTCAACCACCTGCGTGCTCTGAGCAGGGGCCACCCCCAAGCGCGTATCTTCCAATTGCGTATCTTCCGCGGAATTGTCCAGGAGCAGCTCGGCACCCCGGCTGCCGCGGGTCACGATGAGCGCCTGCAGGCCATACCTTTGCCTTAACTCGGTGTCAGCATCGTTATGAGCCTGCTCCGATTCGGTCAACACGTTCAACTCGTCCTCGTTAAGCTTGACCCATGCGGCGCCATTGATGAGCTCGAGGATTGGCTGCTTTTGCCACCAGGGCGCGCGCAGGTTGACATCGACGAACCGCCTCACCGGCAGTTGTTGCAACAGTGTGCGGAAAGTCTGGCGTGTCTTGTCACCGCGGAGCGCCAGGCTGCCATGGTACAGAACCGCGGCATTCTGTATGTCCGCTAAGCCCGCGGTTTCGACAAAATCGTATGCGCTGTCGGCGACGATGTCGTAGTGAGGCTCACCGTCCTTGAAACTTACGTCGACGGTGCCGGTTGGGTGAGACGGGTCGGACTGCAGCTGGCTCATGTCCATCGACCAGTCTGTCATGATTGCGCGAATGCTATCGCCGAGTGGGTCCTCGCCGACCCGTGAAATCAGAATCGGCGCCTGACCAAACGCCTGCAGGTTCCAGGCGACGTTGAAAGGGGCGCCGCCAAGGACGACGCTGCCATCGGGAAAGCGATCGAATAATACCTCGCCGAAAATGACAGGACGTTTATGTGGCTGGTTGTTCGACATGGTTATGCTACCGTATTGGCACAGTATACAAGGTCACCGAAGTATTGGCGGGGGCCAGGTAAGCGAATGGTTCTTTGAGGACTGACGCTGGTTGGGTCAAACATTTTTGTCTATTTCACTATGTACGAACAAGTCTCTCACTCGCTGCTGAACGACATACTCGACGAATTACAGCCGGGAATCGAGGGCACTAATCTGCGCCATTTCTACGGCCGGCTTGGTGCTAACTTCTACGCAATTCATACGCTTTTCTATCAACTGTACGGGCAGCGTGATGACTTCCGTGAAAAAATGCAGCGGCTCGTCAACGTGCTGGCAGTCAACTATACCCGGCGTGAACCCGCACTGAAAAAGCTCGATCTGGAGCGCGAGCACGATCACAACTGGTTTCTGAGCCAGGAATGGGTGGGTATGGCTCTCTACACGGACGGGTTCGCCAGCGATCTTCCCGGCTTGCAACAGCGCCTGCCTTATCTGGAAGAGCTGGGCATCAACATGCTGCACTTGATGCCGATGCTTAAGTGTCCGGAAGGGAGTTCAGATGGCGGCTACGCGGTCAGTGACTTTCGTCAGATCGATGAGCGTTTCGGAACGCTGATGCAGCTGAAAGACTTAACCCGCAGTTTGCGCCAGCGACGCATGCTCCTGACTCTCGATGTGGTGGTCAACCACACATCGCGGGAGCATGCGTGGGCAAAGCAGGCCCGCAGCGGCGATACGAAGTATCAGGACTACTACTACATCTATCCTGATCGTGAGGTGCCTGAACTTTTCGAACAGGCGATGCCGGAAATATTTCCGGAAACCTCCCCAGGTAATTTCACCTGGGACGAAGACATGCAGAAGTGGGTCATGACGGTTTTCCATGACTATCAATGGGACCTGAATTACGGCAACCCGGATGTGTTTATCAACATGGTCGACATCATCCTCTTTTGGGCTAATCAGGGCGCGGATATCTTGCGTCTGGATGCCGTCGCATATCTATGGAAGAAAGTGGGCACGACCTGCCAGAACCAGCAGGAAGCGCACCTGTTACTGCAACTGATGAAGGACTGTTGCCAAGTGGTGGCGCCGGGCCTGTTGTTTATCGCCGAGGCAATCGTCGCGCCGACGGAGATCGCAAAATACTTTGGGGAAGACGCGATTATTGCCAAGGAGTGCGAGATTGCCTACAACGCGACCTACATGGCCCTGTTGTGGGACGCGGTGGCCACGAAAAATGCGAATTTATTGAACCAGGGGATCCGCAGCCTGCCAACCAAGCTCGATCGCGCTACATGGCTTAACTACATCCGTTGCCACGATGATATCGGCCTGGGTTTTGATGACGACGATATTCGTGCGGTCGGTTACGAGCCAGGCCCGCACCGGCGCTTTTTGGTTGACTACTACACGGGCGCCTATGCGACATCGGAAGCGCGCGGCAAACCGTTCGGGCGCAACGACAAGACGGACGATGCCCGCATCTGCGGCTCCCTTGCCTCACTCGCCGGGCTCGAGGCCGCACTCGATAATGAAGATGCACGGGAAGTCGACAAAGCCATCGAGCGGATTCTCTTATTGCATTCGATGATCATGGCCTTCGGCGGTATTCCGCTGTTTTACTATGGTGACGAAATAGGCGCGCTGAACGATGTCAGCTACCTTGAAGACATGAGCAAAGCAAACGACAGCCGCTGGATTCATCGCCCGCGGATTGACTGGGATGTGGCGGACATGCGTCACATCAGCGGCAGTGTGCAGCAACGATTGTTCGAAGAATTAAAAAGGATGATTGCGGTTCGCAAGGCGACGCCGGCGTTTGCAGATTTCAACAATCGCGAGTTGATCGACGTGGGCAATTCTCATTTTTTTATCTTCTTGCGCACCATGCCGCAACAACTCAGTGAGTCGGTGCTGGTGGTCGCGAACTTCAGTGATCTGCCTCAAACGCTCAATCTGGCCGGCATCCGCGATCTCGCGCCGCTGGATCTCACGCGGGCGAACGATCTGCTGACCGGAGCAGCACCGGTGCAAGCGGATGGCAATTTGCGGGTAGGGCCGCGTCAATTTCACTGGCTGTCGTTTTGACGGGCCGAAGCCACCGGTGCGTCACGGGCTGATCGGGCGACCCCGGAAGTACTTGGCCTGAGTGGGCTCCGGACCGACGAGATCCATTGCTCACCGCGCCACGCTCAATTCAATTCTTGCGGCAATTACGGATGTTGCAATGCTTCGTCACGTCATTAGTTTCGCCCTGAACGTGTTATGTTTTAGCTAAGCAACAAATAGGAGAGGATCATATCTGTCCTGAAAAAACACAAACTGAAGGTTTGTATATCTGTTTGCTGAGTATCCACGGCCTCATTCGAAGTCGTGACTTGGAGCTGGGTCGTGATTCGGACACCGGTGGGCAGACTAAATACGTTGTGGACCTGGCCAGGGCGTTGGCGCGGCATCCGGACGTGAGCCAGGTGGATTTGATCACGCGGCGCATCATGGATAGGGCGGTGGGTCCTGATTATGGGCTCCTCACAGAACCGCTGGGGGACGGGGCACGCATCGTTCGTATTGAGTGCGGGCCCGAGGAGTACATCCCGAAAGAGCAGCTCTGGGATCACCTCGACGCTTTTACCGATAATCTGACCGATTGGCTGGCCAGACAGCCACGTCAAGCCTCCGTGATTCACAGCCACTATGCCGACGCCGGCTACGTGGGTGTCCGGTTTTCGAACCTGTTAGGTATCCCCTTTATTTATACGGGGCATTCGCTCGGGCGCGACAAGCGCAAACGCCTGCTGGCAAGTGGCGTTGTGGCCCAGGAGATCGAACAGACTTACAACATCGGCCGAAGAATCGACGCAGAAGAGGAGGCGCTTTCCAATGCCGACCTGGTGATCACGAGCACCAGCAACGAGATCGAAGCGCAATACGGACTCTATAATTATTACGACAACTCGCGCATGTGCGTTATTCCGCCGGGTACCGACCTGGAGCAATTCCGGCCGTATCGAACCGGGGACGAGATCGCGTTCGGTCGCCAGCTGGCGCGATTCCTGGACAATCCGGATAAGCCGCTGATCCTGGCGTTGTCGCGACCCGACGAACGGAAGAACATGCTGACGCTGATGGAAGCCTACGGTGAGTCGGAGCAACTGCAGGAGATGGCCAATCTGCTGATTGTTGCCGGCAGCCGGGACGACATCCGCGACATGGATGACGGGCCGCAGACGGTGCTGACCAATCTGCTGGTCTGGCTCGATAGTTACGATCTTTACGGTAAGGTGGCCTTACCGAAGCGTCATCAGCCGCACGAGGTGCCCGAGATTTATCGCCTGGCCGCTTCGAGCCGGGGCGTTTTTGTCAATCCTGCGCTGACCGAGCCATTCGGCCTGACCCTGCTCGAAGCCGCCGCCAGCGGCCTGCCGGTCGTGGCGACAGAAAACGGCGGTCCGGTCGATATCCTTAAAAACTGCGAGTGCGGGGAGCTGATCGATCCGCTCGACAAGGATCAGATCGCCGCTGCGATCATTAAAGTTTTGTCCGACCCTGAACGCTGGGACCGCTATTCCCGCAACGGTATCAAGGGTGTGCGCAAGTATTACTCGTGGGAAGCGCATGCGCAGAACTATCTGACCAGGGTCCGCGACTTGGCCGAAAAATTCGTTCATGAGGGCGCGAAACCCGCAGCGCCGGAGAAGCTGCGTTACCGCGACCGAATGATCGTGACGGACCTGGATCAGAATCTGATAGGCGATCCGCACAGTCTGGCTGAATTTGTCGAGTTGATCCGGGCCAAACGCAGCTCGGTCGTATTCGGGATATCCACCGGCAGACGGATCGATTCCGCACTGGCGTTGATGAAGAAGCACGACATTCCGGTCCCCGACGTCCTGATGACCAGCCTGGGCACGCGAATTCACTACGGGCCGGGCCTGGATGAGGATAAATTCTGGGTCGATCATATCGACCATGAGTGGTCACCGCGCAAGATCCGGCAACTGCTGGGCGAACTGGACGGGCTCAAATTGCAGGACAAACGTGAACAGTCGGCGGCGAAGATTTCTTATTACTGTGACCCGGAGACGTCTCCGAGCCTGGAGGAGATTCAGTCACTGTTGCTGCAACACGAGATCACTGCGCATGCCTCGCTCGCTTTCGGTCAGTTCCTGGACATATTGCCGTCCCGTGCCAGCAAAGGTCAGGCGCTGCGTTACGTGGCGCAGCGTCTCGACATCATGCTTGACCGAATCCTGGTCGCCGGCGGATCCGGCGCCGACGAAGACATGATGCGCGGCAACACCCTCGCCGTTGTCGTGGAAAACAGGCACCACGAGGAACTGTCCCTGCTTCCCGAAGTCGACCGAATTTACTTTGCGTCGGGCCAGTATGCTGCGGGGGTTCTTGAAGCAATTGACAACTATGATTTTTTCGGTGCCTGCAGGGTGCCGTCCGAAAGACTGGAATCAACCGCGTAATCATCGCCTGTACAACCGGTTCAAACTTGTTACCGCCCATCGTTTTGCGGCAGTGCGATGCGCTACTTCAACCTCGCCGCGTGGCCCGGCATTGCTCAGGCCCGTTCACCGATCGTCTTCGACAGCCTGCGCGCGGCCACGGTCCGGCGTTGGGCGATGACAGGCTGGTGATCGGCCCTGATGAGTCGTTCCTGTCGTGCAGAGGCGTGGTGGAAGGAGTAGAATTTATGGACTGGTGATTGATCGAAAGCTGATTATTGTTGTCTAAAAATTGAAGTGCTGTGATTAAGATCATCTGTCGGTCGAGGTCTGACGAAGATGATGCCAACACAAAATTCAACGACCGATTCCGGTTCCTCGCGCACCGGCCGTAATCCTGATCCCAGGGTAACCACCGCTCCATCACACGCTCCGCTAAGTAAACCCGAGATTACCGCCACCGAGCGCTGGGTGCTGATCACTGACAACGTCTACTGTCGCGCGCAACGGCGGGGTTTCGTTGGGGGTGATCCGTTTGAGGATGTGGCGGAAGCCATCAAGGAAATTGACGACGAGTACGTCACCGATATCAGGGGCATGCTGTCGTTGAATGACCCGGTCGAGATGGTCGAGCAGTTCCGCGCGTTGTTTGCCGGGTTTGGTTTGGACCGGCATAGCTTGAATAAGCTGGTGGCCATGCATCGTGAAGGGCTGGAGAAACTCGCGGATTCTAATCGCGCGCTCGAAAACGGCGCGGCGGACAACACCGCGAGTCGTGCTGCTTTCCTGACCGAAGCGACGGAAGACGCTATGGCCGCGTTAAGTTCGGCGGCTCGCAGCGCGGCGCGGTTCAAAAGACGGCAGCATTTTCCAGGCCGACCGACCGAGGCGGCATTGCGCAGTGTGCTCGCGCGCCTCAGCGTGCTGGCCTATTCGTTGGAAGAACTGGTCACCAACGGTCGAAGCGCGCGTGAAGAAAAGTCGCGCAGCGCGCAACAGCCGATGGAAATTCACGGCGGGCTGATCAAGTCGTACGACGGCATGACCGCTGCCGAACTGGCCAACGCACCGATCGACGCTTTGAAAGGGGTCTCGCGCGCGACGGCAGAGCGTCTCGCATCAGCGTTCGGGATGGAGACCATACGCGATATGTCTAATAGCGCTGCTTTCGAGCAGGCGCAAGGCATTGTGACCCTCGCGGATGCCGAGCAATTCGGCATGCGGGGAGGGGACGTGTCAAGCCGTTACCGTGCACTTACTCGACTCGCCGAGGGGCCGGTGCATCAACTCGAAAGTGTGAGCCGACGGCAGGCTGATGTGCTTCAGAACCTGTTTCGGGTTGAGACGGTCCGGGATCTTGCGCAGAATAGGTTTTTCAGCCTGGCGAAAGCCATTGCCACCTTGGCAGACCACGAAACCTAGATCGAGTCAGAAAATCTCCAATGACAGATGAATTGCCCAAGGGGGTAATGTTCAACGCATACCCCGACAGCATCGGACGGCGCCTGACCGATACGGTGGATATGCTGAGTCGGCCGGAATTCCGCGACGCTTTTTCGCTTTTTTATATTCTGCCCACATTTTTTAACAGCGACCTCGATCGCGGGTTTTCGATAATTGATTACGAGATGAACTCCGAGCTCGTGGCAGACCGGGATCTCGAACGATTGAATACATTGAACATCGGCTTTAAGTTCGACCTGGTGCTTAATCACTTATCGGTAGGCTCGCCTCAGTTTCAGGATATGTTGCGCAACGGGGATGCTTCGGCGTACCGCGACTTTTTCATCGACTGGAACGAATTCTGGAAAGACAAGGGTGAGATGGGCCCGGACGGCTACATTATCCCCGAGCAGGACTGTCTTGACGTGCTGTTCCTGCGCAAGCCCGGTCTTCCGATACTCAAGGTGCGCTTTCCGGACGGCAGCGAGCGGCCCTACTGGAACACTTTCTACCAGGAAATCAATTATCAGGAACTGGTGCCGAGAGACCTCGAAGGGATCGAGGGCCTTTCAAACGGCGAGGCCCGCGAGATTGTGCAGATTGCCAATCGGGCTATTCGGAACAAGGATCCGCTCGCGGATATCGATTGGGGTTCGCATTCGGCGCATGCAACCGCCGTCGTCGAGGTTATCGAACGGAACCGGCGCTACCTCGGCCAGATGGATCTCAATGCGCGTTCGGAACAAGTCTGGGATTATTTCGATGCGACGCTGGCCAAACTGAGCGGTTACGGCGCCAAGCTGGTGCGCCTGGATGCATTCGCCTACCTTCATAAGGAGCCGTGCAAACCTAACTTCTTCAACGAGCCCGGCACCTGGGAATACCTCGACCGCCTGAAGCAGCTTGCAGCCAAATATAATCTGACCCTGCTGCCCGAGCTGCACACTGAGTACGGCTACGGTCTGCACGAAAAGGTCGCCGATCAGGATTTCCCTGTCTATGACTTCTTCTTTCCCGGGCTGGTTATCGACGCACTGGATCGGGCTACCAACCGCCACCTGTTGCGCTGGATCGATGACGTGCTGACAAAAGGCATCAGAACCATCAATATGCTCGGTTGTCACGACGGGATTCCGGTTCTGGATTTGCGTGGCAGGGATATCGGCGTGTCCCATGCCGGGTTGCTCAGCGAACAGGAAATCGATGCAGTCATCGACCGAATCATTGCCCGGGGCGGCAGGGTCAAGAACCTGTATGGGGCGGATGGCAAAAAAATTGCCTACTACCAGGTCAATGCGGCGTTCTTCAGCGCGCTGGGTGAAGACGAACGCAAATTGCGGCTGGCCCGCGCGATCCAGATGTTCATGCCGGGCATTCCCCAGGTTTGGTACCTCGACCTGTTCGCCGGGAAGAACGACTATGCTGCTGCCGACAAGGGCAATACGGGTGGGCACAAGGAGATCAATCGCACGACGCTCTCATTGGTCGATATCGAGCAGGGCCTCAAGCGAATCGTCGTCCAGGACCAGTTGCAGCTGATCAGGCTGCGCAATACATCGCCCGCTTTCGACGGTGAGTTAAATGTGACCGGCACTGAGGAACACCTCATGGAAATGAGCTGGACGAATGGCACCGCACGGGCTTCCCTGAAGGCCAACCTGCTCGAACTCAGTTTCGTGGTGACCCACGTCGATGAGTCGGGCGCGGAAACGGTACTGTCGTACCGCTGAGGAAAATTATTATGCGCATCATCGCTACTGACCTCGATCGAACCTTGTTGCCAAATGGGCACTGGCCGGCAGATCCGGAGGCCATCCCGCTGTTCAACAAGCTAAGCCGCCGTGACGATGTGCTCCTGGTTTACGTGACCGGGCGCAACCTCGACTTGACCGAAGCGGCGATCAGGAAATTCGGCGTCAGGCACCCGGACATACTCTGCGGCGATGTCGGCACGACGATACGCAAGTTTCAGGAGGGTCGCTGGCATTTCGACACGGGTTGGGAGGCCCTGGTTCACCGCGCGAGTCCGCGCTGGGATGCCGAGCAGATCAGGCAGGCCCTGGCGGGCATCGACGGTATCGTCGAGCAGGAGCCTGAGCACCTGAATCAATTCAAGCAAAGTTACTACACGGATCATGATCGCACGGAAGAAATCCTGGCGGCCGTGCACAAAGCCGTCGGCGAGAAGTTCGATGAAGTGATCGTCTACAGTTTTGATTCGCAGGAAGGCAAGGGTTTACTCGATTTGCTGCCTGCCAGTGCGACCAAGCAAACAGCGCTGGAGTATGTCGCGCGGGAATACGGTCAGCCTCTCGATAGAGTCGTCTTCTGCGGTGACAGCGGCAATGACATTTTTCCGCTCACCGCCGGTTTCGCCGGCGTGCTGGTGCGGAATGCAGACGAACAGCTGGTCGAGAAGGTCAGGCATGCGATGCAGGAGAATCCTGACCTGCAGGTCTATTTCGCAAAGGGCGATTTCAAAGGACTCAGCGGTTATTACACCAGCGGTGTTATCGAGGGCTGTTTTCATTACGGCGTATTCAGCGACAGCAACCTCCGTTAAGACTTACGGATGACAGCTGGTCTCCGTGCAGTCGGTGGTCGTGATGTTATCCACCCCGGTCAGTGGGTAGCCGTCGTACTGTTCGCCTTCGAGTGTCACCTCGGTGTCGCCGCAGAAGATGCCCGACTCCTGAACCTGGAAACCGAAGATGACATCGGTGTCGCTGTCGCCGTCGAGATCTGCCGGGATAGGTGAGATGGCGTTGGACGCTCCGGCCGGGCCGAAGCGGAGCGACGCCGGGTCGATTTGCAGGGCATCGAGGTCACTGGCTTCGCCGGCTGCCGTGCTGGTCGATTTCACACTGACCAGCACAACGTAATCGTCATCGGGACGGATCTCGTTGGTGGCATTATACGGGTCCACGTCCATGTCGAGCGTCTTGGCGCAATCCGTCGTCGTTACCGCTGCTCTGCCAAACAACGGGTCGCCGGCAAGCGTGCGTCCCATGACGGATACCTCGGTGTCCAGACAATCGAGCCCGCTGTTTTCGATACGGAAGCCAACCGCCATGTCCATGTCGCCGTCACCGTCGACGTCATACATAATGGGTGCGGCTATGTTGGGCGCGCGGCCCGGACCCAGAACCAAGGTGGACGGATCGACCTGCGTGACATCGAAATCGACCGAATCGCCCATCGCCACGCTCGTCGTCAGCAGTTCAACCGCTGCCGAGTAGGCTTGCGTTGGGAACAGTTCACTATTGCGCCAGCGATCGAACAGAATTTCCATGTTCGGCCGCAGGAATTCCACCACGACGTTGTCGAGTTGAAAGAGGGCGTAGGGGGGCACGTAGGCTATATAAGGGTCCTGGATGACTGAGCCCGGAATAGAGTTAACGCCGCTTACCGCAGGTAGAAAACTGTAGTCCACATCAGCCAGTTCGAAGCGGCAATAACCGTTGCCGCCCTCGTAGAGGCTGAGGTCGGCCGCGGTCGCCAGCGTGCCCGGGTGAATCAGATCGGCGCTGGTCGAGCAATTCCCGTTCGTAGTAACACCGCTAATGTCGAAGCCCACGATGCGCATCCAGGGGTTTGCCTGGTCGTCAATGCCGTTTTTGTAGAGGTTAAACACACCCGCGTAGATATTTCCGCCATAGTCTTCAGTGTTGGAGGCCGTGAAGCCATCTGCGTTGTAGCCGCAGGGGCCCGGCGAATACTGCGGCTCGCAATGAATGCCAAGACCCAGTGCGTCCGGCGAAAGCCCGTCGAACAGCACCACTCCGCCAGCGGGCACCGCCGGTGGCGGAACCGGGTCGAGGTCGATCACGATCGGCAGGGTGGGTTCCGTGGTGCTGACGAGAAAGCTGCCAAAGCCATCAATGATCGCCGGACCATTGGGGTACAGCGAACGAATTTCATCGGTGCGGTCAGCGTAGGGTTCGCCTGCTGCCGGATTGTTGTTGCCAGGCCCGTAGACGTATTCACCGTCCTCGATCCAGACGGTACCGCGGCCGCCGGCTACGTTAGTGCCCGGCGCCGCGAGGATAATGCCCCGCGTCATGCCCGCGCCGTCAGGCGAGACA
The DNA here is from genome assembly GCA_037387125.1 of Gammaproteobacteria bacterium. Classification (GTDB taxonomy): domain Bacteria; phylum Pseudomonadota; class Gammaproteobacteria; order Steroidobacterales. The sequence continues at coordinate 47,486 of JARRLL010000028.1, forward strand.
TCTTCGTTAAACGGGTTGGGGTTCAGGATGGCGGCCTCGGTGTCGCCCAGCGTGCGAATGACGTCTTCGATCAGTTCCGCGTAGGCCGCATCGACATCGTCACAATACAGCGGCAGTGTGCCGCCGATGCTTGACGCATAGCAAGTGTTGCCTTGCGGTGGGATGCCGAAATGCTGCAACAGCGTTTCCAGTTCGGCATGGTTCGCGTACCGATAGTTTTCCAGCGTGCCGCCCGGCGCGAGCCGCTGGTTCACTTCCGTGTAGGTCAGCCCTTGGGTAATGGTGACATCGAGCCAGTACAGGCCGGTTTCAGAGTCATAAGTGTATTGACCGTGGTCGGTAATTGTTGCGGCGGCCGGAAAACTAACGATGAGCACTATCGCGGTGATTAGCGAATGGCGATTCCCCATAATTTGCCCCAGGTTAAATTATCTTGTCTTTACCAATATCCCCTGTGCGATTCAGCTTTGTCAAGACTAGCCGCAGCGGCGCAAGGCCCTGATTCTTCGGGCATAAAGCAGCCGTAGACATAAACATTATCTGCCGTGCCCGCGGTCATCGGCGTCGATATACTGGCCTGTTTAAACAGTGGCCCAGAGGCTCCGTCTGTCGCAGCCCCGGTTCGCGCTATCCTTTGCTCGTCCCGCCGGACGAGCCAGTCTTTGCTCAGCCCCACACAGCCAGTATCGCGCCCATGACGGCCAGACAGACGGCGAAATACCCGCCGTTAATGAACACCATCTGAATCGGGCGTGCACCGAACATGGCTGCTATCGATTGCGCCGGTATCACGAAAAACAGTGCGATGGCCAGGCCAATGTAGATGCCGTCACGCGCCGTGGCCTGCGGCTCCAGAAGCCCGGCGAGAAAAGCGGCGGAAAGCCACAGCAAAGCAAACGATGCCGCGAAAATGCTCACGATGTGGCGTGTCGGCCCCTTGCTGGTATCACCGTCTGCCTTTGCATCAGACATCAGGTGGGGAAGGAAACGGCCGAACAGGGCGGGGGAGTACCAGCAACCGCCGATAACGAAGGCAAGGGTCGCGGCAAGCATAACCACCAGCCAGTTAGTGTTTGCGAACATCAAATGAATATTCATTTGATCAGAACTCCTTGAACGCTTTTTTGCGTTCAAGTTAACTATACGCCTCGCTGCGTGAGTCAACCGGTGCAAATACTTCGGAAATTACCTATCGCCAAGGTGATTTAGCGGTTGGGAGCCGGCCCCAAATCTTAACGAGCCCTCGCGAAGCGGAGCAGATTAATTCCGAGGCCGACCCCCGTGCTGATCAGGGGGCGTTCAGCGCATCCGCGATAGCCTGTACTTCCTCGCTGGTCAGGAAACTCAGCGAACCCATGCCGCCTTTGCCCTGATCGATGGCACCCTGTATTTCAGCCGCAGTTGCGCCGGCTTTTTCTGAGTCCGCGAGAGGGCGGTGGCAAAGCTGGCAGTTATCCGCATAGAGTTGCGCGCCGTCGATAACGACCGTCGTGGTGGCGGTTACCGTCACCGAATCCGGGTCGCTGTCCAGTTCGCCGTCGTTAACGATCAGTGTGGCGACATAGATGCCATCTACATCCGGCACAAAGCTGGGGGCCCGGGTGTCTGCGCCCGTCAGGGTTGTGCTGCTGCCGCCGGGTCGAACCAGTGACCAGCTATAGGTGATTGCATTCTCATCAGGATCGCTGCTTCCGCTGCCGTCCAGTGTGACCTCCGTGCCTGTTTCGACATCCTGGTCCGGGCCTGCATTGGCCACGGGTGGCTGGTTAGCGGGTGGCGGGGTCGATGCGCTGACCGTTACCGCGTCCGGTGCGCTGTCAAGCTCGCCATCGTTGACCACGAGGGTAGCGACATAATCGCCGTCCAGGTCGGTCACAAAACTGGGCATCGCGGTGTCGGCTGCAGCCAGAACAGCGCTGCTGCCCGCAGGTTTCTCGAGTGTCCAGCTGTAGCTCAGGGGATCACCGTCGGGATCGCTGCTGCCGGTGCCATCGAGCGACACGCCATTACCGGTATCGACTGTCTGGTCGTTGCCGGCATCGGCCACCGGCTGCTGATTAGCCGGCGGCGGCGCTGTTGCGGTGACCGCAACGGTATCGGGCGCGCTTTCGAGCTCACCGTCGCTGACCACCAGGGTGGCAACGTAATCGCCATCTATATCCGGCGTGAAGCCCGGCATGGCCGAATTGGTCGGCGACAAAATGGCATTGCTGCCGATCGGTTTTTCCAGAGTCCAGCTGTAGTTCAGTGCATCGCCATTCGGATCGCTGCTGCCCGTGCCATCGAGCATCACCGGCGTTCCCGTATCCACTTCCTGGTCGGCGCCGGCATTGGCCGTGGGTGCCTGGTTCCCCGGCGGTGCCGCAGACGCTGTCACTGTCACCGTGTCCGGTGCACTGTCCAGCTCGCCATCGTTGACGATCAGTGTTGCGACGTAACTGCCCTCCACATCCGGCGTAAACGTGGGCATAGAGGAGTTACTGCCGGAGAGAACGACGTCGCTGCCGGCGGGTTTGTCCAATGTCCAGCTGTAGTTCAGTGCATCGCCGTCGGGATCACTGCTGCCGGTGCCGTCCAGCATTACGGCGGCGCCGGTTTCGGTTGCCCGGTCGCTGCCGGCATTGGCCACCGGAGGCTGATTGACAAGCGGTGGTGTCGATGCGCTGATCGTTACCGTATCGGGGGCGCTGTCCAGCTCGCCATCGTTGACTACCAGTGTTGCGATATAAGTGCCATCGACGTCCGGCGTAAAGCTCGGTGCGGCAGAGTTTGCGGCCGAAAGAACAGCGACGCTTCCTGCGGGAGCGTCGAGTGTCCAGCTATAGCTCAGCGGATCACCATCAGGGTCGCTACTGCCGGCACCATTGAGCGTCTCTCGCGTGCCGTGCGGTTGACGACGCTGTTACAGTCACCGTGGCCGGTGCGCTGTCCAGTGCGCCATCATTGACGACCAGTGTTGCAACGTAATCGCCATCCACATCTGTTAGCAGGCTTGGCATCGCTGTGTCGGCGGCTGACAGCACTGCGGCGCTGCCGGCAGGCGTCTCGAGTGTCCAGCTGTAACTCAGTGGGTCGCCGTCCGGGTCACTGCTGCCGGTGCCATCCAGCATCACGCCGGTGCCGGTGTCGACGGCCTGGTTGCTACCGGCATCGGCCACCGGTGGTTGATTTGCGGGCGGCGGCGTTGCGGTCTGGTCCACAATGATCGCGTCGGCAATAAAGCAGCCCCTGATGTTCGACTCGCCATAGACGTCGACAGGCCAATCTGTCTGCAATTCCTCGAGGCGGGTCAGCGTGCTGACCAGTCGGTCTCCGACCGGCGTGACGACAACGATGCCGGCATCCGCGGGCACATCGACGCACTGGTCGCCGGTGGCTGTTGCCAGCATCAATTGGTTGTCCATCGCGGGTGTCAGGATTGTGCCGAGCAGGATATCTTCGCCCCGCGGGTTGGTATCAATTACGGCCAGTGCGAGCCTCAACAGGCCGGAGCCGCCGTTTACCAGCGTCACTACACCGTCGAAGAGACCCCTCACGCCGTTACGAATTTCACTATCGCCCAGAGGCGCGCCTGCGCGTGAATAAATTCGCGAGCCTATCTGGAGTTGCGCCTTGACTGCGGTGGCCTCTCCAAAACCCTGGGCGGGGTCGATCAGCAGATCGAATTCCCGGCCCGGGCCGACAAATGTCTGGGCGCTGCCTTTCAGACGATGAAAGTCATCCGCATCGCCAAGTTCCGTCACCACGGCTTTGAGGTCGAACGATCCGCTCGTTTCGGAACCGCTTGGTTCCACGTCATTCAGGGCGCCGCTAATGAAGCCAATGACCGTTGCGAACTGACCGGTCGAGATCGAGCCTGAGTCTGTGGGTTCGCCGGTTGGCAAAAAGAAACCAGTTGCACTCGACGTCGAGACAGCGACACATTGCTCCGAGGTGAAATCGTCGGCACTGTCCGTATCGGACAGAAATTCCGTTTGGCACAGTTCAAAATTCGCTGCATCCAGGACCTGACCGATGCGGCCGAAAATCCTCGTCAGACGTCCTTCGGCACCGGCGTTTATGACCCTTATAAATAGTGCAGGGCGAAAATTCACTGTTCCGCCGTTGTCTTTGAAGGATGTGGCTGTGTCGAAGTCCACTTCGACCAGTAACGGTGTGTCGGCAACGACGTTCAATTCCTGATTCGGGTCGATTTCTATTTCGCCGTTGCCAGGCAGTTCGACTTGAATCGACTCGGCGACTGAACCGTCAGCATTCAGGTCGACAAGTATCAGGTCTGCAAGCGTCAGGCTGATTCCGCTATACGTGCCCGTATTAATTTCGGCGGTGGCGAACAATTCCGAAAAGCTGGTTAACTGCTGAAAGTCGATCTGTTCGCTGCCCTCAAAAATGATCGCAGGCTCGCCGTCGCCCAACAATTCGATGCGCGTGATTGTGGCCAGTATTTGTTCAAACCTGTCCGACGGAGCGTCGGTAATTGTGACGCCGACTATGCCGGTGGTTGCTGGCTCGGTTGGGTCTCCGGATCCGCTCGAACTGCCTCCGCAAGAAGTAATAACGAGTGCGGCTGCCATAGCCGCGGCGCGACCAAACAGCCGCTTGTTTTCGATGAATGAACCCATTGATTAATACCACCTTAAAATGCTTTCGGTACGCGGCGTGCTCTATACGACCTTGCGTCGGGGCATCGCGTCCTGCGCTACAACAACAATCTGACTGCCATTGAATGGCAATTCGATGGCTCAGCCTATGCGAAGGGCACGATCGCTTTGTATAGGTAGATACCCAAAAAAACCTTTATTTGACATAATGTTGCCTGAGATCAGCGGCGCTTTGTCTAGTCGGTTGCACGGATACTTTTGGCGATTCGGTTCGGCGGTGGCCTGAACTCATTATCGCCAAGTGCCCGGCCAAGGCGCAATGGCTAGAGCATGGCGCAAGCGAACTGGCGCGCGAGTCGAACTCTAGGTAATTTTGCGCATTGTTCAGCTGCGCGATGGCAGCTGAGGATGCTGGAATGTCTGAGCAGAACATAAATCCTTCTATGGTCGACGAAACGCCCCGCGAAAGCTGGCACGCGTGCAACGAATCCGACGCGTTGCGCCGGCTCAATGCCAGCGAGAGTGGTCTTACCGGGGAAGAGGCGGCTGAACGGCTGGAGCAATTCGGACGCAACCGGCTGCCCGAGCGCAAGCCCGACACTTTTATTCAGATATTTGCGCGGCAGTTTATCAACCCGCTGATCTATGTATTGGCCGTGGCAGCGTCGCTCGCTGCGTTGACGGGTGAGCTAAAGGATGCGCTTTTCATTCTCGCCGTCTTGCTGATCAACGCTTTGCTCGGCAGTTATCACGAAAGCCGTGCAGAGAAGAGCAGCCAGGCACTGCAAAAGTTGCTGCGTATTCGCGCCACCGTGTATCGCGACGGTGAGGCGTCCGAGATCGATTCGGAAGAGCTTGTTCCGGGCGACCTCGTCTGGCTCGAATCAGGTAATCGCGTGCCGGCCGATCTGCGCCTGCTCGGAGCGAGAGGGCTGCAGGTAGACGAATCCCTGCTAACGGGTGAGTCGATACCGGTTTTGAAAGACCCGGAATGGCTGGGCGAGGAGAACACGCCCCTCGCCGATCGACAGAACATGGTATTTGCAGGCTCCATGGTCTCGCAGGGGCGCAGCCGGGGCGTCGTCGTCGCGACCGGCAGCGGCACGGCGGTCGGGCAGGTGGCGACATCTGTCTTAGGTATCGAATCGAGTAAGCCGCCGCTCGTCGAGCGCATGGAGATCTTCAGTAAAAAGATAGGCTTCGCGGTCATTGTTGCGGCGGCAGTTGTTGGCATTCTCGGGGTGCTTGTCCGCAGTTACGGCATCAGCGAGATGATCATGTTCGCGATTGCGCTCGCGGTCTCTGCGATTCCCGAAGGGCTGCCGGTTGCACTGACCGTTGCGCTGGCCGTGGCCAGTTACAGGATGTCGCAGCGGGGCGTGATTATCCGCCGGCTCGCCGCTGTCGAGGGTCTGGGCAGTTGTACGCTGATCGCGAGCGACAAGACCGGGACGCTTACGGTCAATGAGTTGACGGCAACGGAAATTCGCACGCCAGATGGACAGGTATTCGCCGTATCCGGGCAGGGCTTCGCCCCCGAGGGCGACGTATTGATCGACGGCATGCCCGCCGACGTCGCGGCGCTTTCGGGACTGCCAGAGTTGCTGCGCGCTGCGACGCTGTGCAACGAGGCGGATCTGCATCGCCGTGACGGAGCGTGGGTCTGGCGTGGTGACCCGACCGATATCGCGCTGCTGTCAATGAGCCACAAGGCCGGCTTCAAACTTGAAAGCATCCTGGCGCTCCACCCGCAGGTTGCAGAGATTGCGTTCGAACCTGAACACCGCTATGCGGCCAGCTTCCACACCTTTGAGGGTTGCACCCATGTTTTCGTCAAGGGTGCGCCTGAACGGGTCGCCGCCATGTGTGCCGACGCTGATGCAGCAGCAAAGCTTCTGGACGATGCGGAATCGATGGCGGCAGCCGGTTATCGCGTGCTGGCCTTTGCGCAAGGTGAATTGAAGGAAGCGATCGATCCGGCCAGTGCCCCCGCGGAGCCGGCCAACCTCGATGCACTGGGTCTCGTGGGGATGATCGACCCGTTGCGGCCGGGCGTGCGGCAGGCCGTTGCAGAGGCGGATTCGGCAGGTGTCAAAACGATCATGGTGACCGGTGACCATCCGACCACGGCCCTGGCTATCGCCCGCGATCTGGGCCTTGCGGCTCAGCGTGAAGAGGTCGTCACCGGAGCCGAACTCATGTCGACCGACTCCGATAAGCTCGCCAGTCTTATCGCTGGCGCGAAAGTATTTGCGCGCGTATCGCCTCAGCAGAAAGTTCAGGTAGTCGAGGCTGCGCGACTGGCCGGGCATTACGTGGCGGTGACCGGCGACGGTGTCAATGATGCGCCGGCGCTGCGGGCTGCGAACATCGGTGTGGCCATGGGGCGTGCCGGCACGGACGTTGCCCGGGAGGCGGCGGAGCTCGTGATTACGGACGATCACTACGCCACGATCGTGGCCGGCATCGAGGAAGGTCGAATTGCCTACGACAACGTGCGCAAAGTAATTTACCTGCTGATTTCGACAGGTGCGGCCGAGGTGGTGCTGGTGGGGTTGGCCATTGCTTTCGGGTTGCCGCTGCCGCTGCTGCCGGCGCAGTTGTTATGGCTCAACCTGGTGACGAACGGTATACAGGACGTCGCGCTTGCATTTGAGCCGGGCGAACCCGGTGTCCTCAAGCGTTCGCCGCGCCCGCCCAGCGAAGGTGTGTTCAACCGGCTAATGATCGAGCGCACGTTAATCGCCGCAGTGGCCATGGGCAGTATTGGGTTCGTTACGTTTCAATGGATGTTGGAGCAGGGCTTTAGTGAATCGTCCGCGCGTAATTACCTGTTGCTCCTGATGGTGTTGTTCGAAAACGTGCATATATTCAATGCGCGCTCGGAGCTGACATCGGCGCTGAAAATATCGCCGCTCAAGAGTCCGCTGCTGATGGGCGGTGCCTTGATCGCTTTCTCGGTGCATGTTTCTATGCTCTATATTCCGTGGGGCCAGAAGCTGCTGGATACGGCGCCCGTGTCGCCGATGGCATGGGGCGTGCTACTTGTGCTGGCCCTGTCGATTTTGGTGGTGATGGAGTTGCACAAACTGTATTGGCATCGTTTCGTGCAACGCGACTATTCATAATTTGAGGATTCAGCATGTCATCCTTCATTCGCTTCTCGTTGGTTCTATTGCTGCTTGCCGGACCGGCGCTTGCCGACGAGCAACGCATCATTACGGTCACCGGCACCGGCGTTGCGACCGTTGCGCCGGATCTGGCCCATGTTCGCATGAGTGTTGTCGAGCGTAATGCGTCGCTCGCCGCGGCTCAGGAGGCGGCGGGTGCCGTAACTGCTCGGGCACTCACACTGACAGACCGGCTTGGCATCGCCCGCGAGCAGGTCAATACGACCGGTGCCTCGGCGCGGCCCGATTACCGCTGGAACCGTGAAACTGAGCAGCAGGAACTCATCGGTTATGTGGCCGAGCGCATGATCGAAGTCGAACTGCGCGATCTGGACAGACTCGGCGAACTCATCGAAGGGGCGGTCAAAGCCGGGGTCAACCAGGTGCAGCCACCCGAGCTCGATAGCACCAAACGGCGCGACACCTACCGCGCCGCTTTGGCGCTGGCCGCCGAGGACGCGCGCGCCAATGCCGCTGCGCTCGCGACGGCCCTGGACGCCCGGTTGGGTGCGGTTGTATCGCTGAATGCGGCCAACGGAGGCAACCCGCCGCCTCAGCCGATGCTGCGTATGCAGGCCGACATGGCGATGGCCGAGAATGCCGCGCAAAGCTACAGCGCCGGCGACATTCGATTTGAGGCCACGCTGCACGCGGTGTTTGAGCTGCAATAAAACTCAAGGTCAGGTTAAGAATTTAAGCCGCGGATATATCGTGCAAAGTAGGCAAAACTTAACACCGCCCCCAGCCGTCGCGCGTTGCTACCCAACAGGGGTTTGGCTAAGATCAAAGCCCCATCCGCTGACGGATTTCACCTCAGTGACCACGTATTCCCATTGTATGACTCGCCGACGCTGGACGTTGTTAGCCTTGGTCTTACTCGCGGCCGCGATGCTGCCGGTTATAGCAGGTGCCGTTGAGCTGAAAGAGCCTGCGCCCGCCATAGTCGGCGCGCCGCAGATGGCGCCGGTCCTCGTGGATGGCCATGAGCTTTTCCGAGTGGTCGGGGTTGCTGCATATCCGGCAAAGCGCCGCGCGGCGGAGATTGCGGTTCGCATCATTGACCTGGCGCAGGACCCGGCGTTCGATTCCTCTTCCGTGCAGCTGGCCGATGACGAGGGCACGATCGTGATAGTGGCTGACGCGACGCGCATCATGACGGTTCTCGATCAGGATGCGGCGCTCGAAGGATTGACGACAAGGATCGTGGCTGTTGCCATGGCGGAACGGATTCGCGAGGCCATTGACGAGTACCGCCAGGAGCGCGCACCGGGCTACATTGTGCGGAGCGTTGCGGTAATCGCAGCCGTAACGTTTGCCGTTGTCGCGCTGTTCTGGTCGTTGCGATGGCTTTTCGGCCGGTTGCTCAATGTTCTGGAGGCTCGCTACGAAGCCCGGCTTGATACCCTTGAAGAGCGTTCTGCCGGGGCCGTCGACGCCGACCAATTGTGGCGGGTGATCAGAGGCCTCGTTTCCGGCATTTGGTGGGTGGCGCTGCTTATGGCGATTTCCCTGGCGGCCGACGTTGCCCTGCAACGGCTGCCATGGACCCGCTTCCTGTCATACGCATTCAGGACTCTGGTCGAGAACCCTGTGCGGAAAATGCTATCGGCCGTCGTGGATTCGATTCCCAACCTGGTGTTTCTGCTGATTCTGTTTTTCGTGGTTCGCTACGTGCTGCGAATGCTGCAGGCGCTTTTCATGGGCATCTCCCGTCGCAGTATCAAAATTGCGGCGCTGGAGCCGGATACGGCCATGGTGACCTACCGGCTGATTCGCTACGGGATTCTCGCCTTTGCGCTGGTCGTGGCCTACCCCTATATCCCGGGTTCGGGTTCCGATGCCTTCAAGGGTATTTCGGTTTTCACGGGTGTGCTGCTCTCGATCGGCGCTTCATCGATTGTCGCCAATACGGTTGCCGGTTACATGCTTATCTACCGCAAGGCATTTAGTCTCGGTGACGTGGTGCGGATCGGCGAACAGGTGGGCAGGGTGGCCGACGTCCGCCAGCAGGTATCGGTCCTGATGACTCCGAAGAACGAGCAGGTGATGATCCCCAACTCGGTCATCGTATCGGCCGAAGTCACTAATTACAGCGCACGCGTCAGGGCGGGGCAGCTCATTCTGCATTCCACCGTATCCATCGGCTACGACACGCCCTGGCGCCAGGTCGAAGCCATGCTGCTGGAAGCAGCGGACAGGACGCCGGGGCTGTTAAAGGAGCCGAAACCCTTCGTGCTAAAGCGCGAACTGGCTGACTTCTATGTCAGCTATGAAATCAATGCTTACAGCGACAGTGCCGCAAAGATGCTGAAGACCTATTCGGCCCTGCATGAAAACATTCTGGACGTGTTCAACGAGAACCAGGTTCAGATCATGTCGCCGCACTTCGAGGCTCAGCCCGCCGAGCCGGTTCTGGCGCGCAAGGAGTGATTGGCGGTGGCTGACTTCGATTCTATGCTCGGCTGCCGGAGTTAATTTGCCTATGTCCGCAGAAGCGAACAAGAGACTGGTTCTTGATGTTATCGATGTGATTTTTAACCGGCAGGAACTCGATCGCCTCGAAGAATTCTTCACCGAGGACTTCTTCAATCATGACGGCTACCCTGGCGCGCCCACCGGGCCGGCAGCGTTCCGTGCTTATTTGCCGATGTTTAAGAAGGCGTTTCCGGACCGCCGGCTGACGCCCGAATTTACGTTGTGTGACGGCGACCGGGTGGTGTCGCGCACGATCACCGAGGGCACCATGACCGGTCCCTTCATGGGCATACCCGCCACAGGGAAAACCTATCGAATAACCGCAACAGACACGTACCAGATTCGCGACGGAAAAATCTGTGCCCGCTGGGGCAACGAAGATTCGCTCGGCATGATGCAGCAACTGGGGCTGATCGAGGGCGGCTGGCGCACCGCGAGTAATGACGATGCCGGTTCGCTAGAAGGGGACTATGGCAAGCTTTGATTTGGAGTCAGGCCTCCGTCGCGGGGTCTGCCTGTGCGCGGCAGGCCACACCCGCAGCTTTATTTGCAGATCTCGTGGTATGGTCAGAAAGTGTCGGCGCGCTGGGCGTGGCGACAGCAACGAGCAATAGTCCGGCGTAAAATTAAGCCAAAGAAGTAAGCAACAGCAGTAAACGAGAGGATCGAGAACAGCAGTGCGCGAGTTTGGCCGAAAGATGCTTGCGGAGTTCAGGAAGATGCGGGTGCGCACTCGAGTAGCGATCTGCGCCCGAGTCGGCATGGCTGTGTTCCTGACCATAGCGGGCCTTGCCCAGATTGTTTACACCGCCGACCTCGACCAATACTCGCTGCAGCCTCTGCGGTTGCTCTTTATCGCGGTGGAAAATTAATTGCGGCTGTAAAGCGTAGCCCGAGCCGATCGCGCGTAACGAAAACTCAGTAGGTCTCGCGAATAACGTCCATAAACGCTTCGCCGTAGCGTTCCAGTTTGGCCTGGCCTACACCGCTCAGTTGCAGAAAAGCCTCGGCGTCGGCGGGGCGTTCGCTGGCCATCTGGCGCAGGGTGCTGTCATGAAAAATGACATACGGCGGCACATTGTTTTCCAGTGCGAGACGCTGCCGGCATTCGCGCAAGGCATTCCATAACGGCAAATCATCGGTGGTGATGTCCGCTGCGGGGGCCGGTTCGCGGCTGCGTTTGCGACCGCCCTTTACAACAGGGTCTTCGCGCAGCCGCAAGCGTTGGTCGCCGCGCAGCACGCTGCGGCTGTTCTCGGTCAGTACCAGTGCGCCGAAGCGCTCCGGGTCAGCGCGCAGGAAACCCTGCACCACGAGCTGGCGAATCGCCGATCGCCATGCCTGCGCCGGCTTGTCGCGCCCGATGCCGAAAACACTGAGTCGGTCGTGATCATATTGATTAATTTTGGGGGTGTCTTTGCCGAGCAGCACATCGACTACGTGGGCGGCGCCAAAACGCTGACCCGTGCGGTACACCGCGGATAAAAGTTTTTGTGCGTCTTCCGTGCCGTCGCGCGTTACGGGGGGCTGCTGGCAGTTATCACAGTTGCCGCATGCGGATGCGGATTCTTCACCGAAATAAGCGAGCAACGGCGCGCGTCGACAGCTGGTAATTTCACACCAGCCCAGCAGCGTATCGAGCTTCAGGCGCTCGTGGCGTTTGAACTCTTCGCCGGCGGTCGACTCGTCAGCCATTTGGCGCAATCGCACCACATCCTGCAGGCCGTAAATCATCCAGGCCTCAGCCGGCTCGCCGTCACGGCCCGCACGACCGGTTTCCTGGTAATAGGCTTCCAGGCTCTTGGGTAAATCGAGGTGTGCGACGAAGCGCACGTCCGGTTTATCGATGCCCATGCCGAATGCAATCGTCGCGACGATAATCACGCCGTCCTCGAGCAGAAACCGACCCTGATGCTCTGCCCGCATCTCGGCCGACAGGCCGGCGTGGTAGGGCAATGCCTTGTAACCTTGTTTGCGCAGTCGCTCCGCGGTGCTCTCGGTTTTTTTGCGCGACAGGCAATAGACGATGCCGGCCTCGCCCTTGTGCCGGCGCAGGAACGCGTCGAGCTGCCCGCTGCCCTCCGTCTTCGGCTGCACTCGGTAACGAATGTTCGGCCGATCAAAGTTGCTGACCAGTGTGGCCGCGTCGTTGAGTGCGAGGCGCTCGATAATCTCGGTGCGGGTCAGTTCGGTTGCCGTCGCCGTCAGGGCCATGCGCGGGACGCCCGGAAACCAGTCGCG
>JARRLL010000029.1:0-27754 GCA_037387125.1 Gammaproteobacteria bacterium
GGAGAAAGCGGCGCAAAGAACGGCGGCGGACCTTTTTAGATAGCCGTTAGCGCATTCTCCGTTGTTCTGCAGAGTCCTCTCTAATCATAGACTCTTGATACTCGAATAACGGCCGCTTTGCCAAAAATCGATGCCACTAGGCCTGATTGTTGCGTTAGGAAGCAAGCAATGATCGGGTTTCGTGCGCCTAATCCATCTTTCGCATTGGGCCCAAAAATGATCACCTTACTAGCGGCATAGTCACAATGCTTTGCTAGGGATAGGATAGCTAGCAGTCGTAAAGTATTTTTCCAAAAACGGCGCCCTTCTCCAGATAAAGACATCACCAACCGATCGCCGCGCTTTTAATCAATATTTAACGATCCATCGGGGCGGCGTGAAAACCGCTCACGAAACACGGGTTCCGACTGGCTCAGCAGCGGCGGAAGCGCCGCGGGCATATGTATTTCTTCGACAAATTCGGCCCATTACTCGAAAATCTCGAACATAACAGCAATCGCCACCTGGAACCGAACTTGACCCAGCGAAGTGATGCTTCCCAGCCAATCAATATTTGCAAACTTTTTTAAAAAACTGCAGAGAGGGCAGCCATACATCACGTATGACGGATCTAAAGCAACGAGGAAATGAGTCAGAATGGTTTGAGCTCAATAAAAACTAGTCAAAACCATAGCGTCCCTGCGCTCTGCCTAATAACAATATCTGCAAAGAACGCCTCAAACAGTACAGTGATATGAGAAACGGCCGCAGCAGGCCCCAAATCGGCAACCAGCGATCGGTTAGCCCCAAGCGCACGAAATCACGTGGCTGAGGATAGGTAAACATACGGTACACATAAATCAGTCGATCTTGGTTGCCATCGCAGAGCGCTATATATGTTTTATTCAGCCCCAAGCAAGAAATACGGCGATGCTTGCGGTTCGGCTCTGTCACCAAACGCCGACGCAAATTTCGCAGCGTTCGATCCGATGGAAGATAAATAGACCAATGCCCACTTAAGTTCCGACCAGCCGTCCTTGGCTGCATGCATACAAAGGTAAACCAACTGATACGAGAGCGAAGGCAATCCATCGCTGCTTTGCTTGACAAACGGCAGGTCGGCCGGAAGTGAGGTCGGGTATACGCGCGGGGAAAGCCTCCAGTGCAAATCAATGTAAATCAGGCCGTCGCTATTTACGAACGAGTACTCATGGTATACATCGTCGTAGACTTTTGACTGCTCGTCTGTAAGGTCTTCCTCTCCCAATCTGACGGTATTCGGGGCGTATACGGCCCGATAACCCTGCTGCTCCAAAAGCATCCGTGCCTTAGCCACATGACGCGACGGCACGAGCAAATCAATATCGGCCAACTCCCGCACCTTGGCGTAGTCGGGCATAGTCAGCAGATGTCCGATACCCTTCAGCGCGACCGCATTTATACCGGCTTCGTCAAACGCAGCTCTAACGACAGCATATTCCTGCAAAAGCATTCGATTGCGTAATTTGTTTGCATAGGAGTAGTCCTTCAGCGCTGCGCAAAACTCGTCTGGCAAGTTTAAGCTTTCTGTGATCCGGACAAGCTGCCCGCCGAGCAATGACAAAAGACCATGCGCTTCCGCCAATCCCCATATTCGCTGCCAATCAATCGGCTCATCGATTGGTGGAGCTACCGCCGCGGCAGGGCTGTTTATAGCCAAACGAACCAACAGCAGAAACTGCCGGACGCCAGGATCTAATTCGCCCGCTCTGTCGGACAGAACTATATTATTTATCTGCGACAAATCAGCCCGCCATTTCATATGTTGGCTATGATAACAGCGCCACTAGTCTAATATTGCCTAGAGTAGTGAGTCTGGGATGCATACTGCAGTAATCGAAATTGATCGCGGGATATGCCCCTAAAGAAGTTAATAGCTGGGGGCGCCGTTTGCACCAGAGACGCTTGTAGCAACTTTGAAAGCGTGACCCAACAAAAAGCCGAACCCGCGCGCGGGTTCGGCTTGCTCATACCAGACTACTGCTCAGGAGCTGCTTCTTCAGCCTGATCTGCCGTGTCTTCTAGTTCTTCCTGCAGCTTTTCCTGTAAATCATCGACTTCTTTTTCGATGCCTGCCTGCTCGCTTTCCAGCTGCTCGAACTCGGCCTGCACTTCCGCCAGCTCATCAGCGACATCGGTGGCGGCTTCTTCATCTGCAACAGGCTTTTCGCCTGGCAGCGCACGCCATGCCGCTATAACTTCATCGGTGATATCGATCGTCGGATCAAACCAGAACAGGTAGGAATCGGCAGCCAATACGGCAGAGGCGCCCTTCGCTTTGGCGATCTCTTCTGCGAGCGGAGTCAGTTTGTCGCGGAAAGCTGTGACTAACTCCTGCTCCATGAGCGACGCCTGGCTCTGAGCCTGCATCTGCGCATTGCTGATTTGCTGGCGGGCCTGCATCGTCATTTCCTGCAAACGCTGCTGATCAGCCTCGCTCGGCGATATGCCGACCTTTTCGCGCTCAGCCGCGAGCTGCTGCTCGAGGTTGGTGGCCAGTTGCTGCAGCTGGGCTGATAATTCTGCGCGGGCCGTTTCCGCATCCTGCCGAATCGCCTCGTCCTGTCCGGTCGCCTTGGCTATCGCGCTCAAGTCCATAATGGCAATGCCGCCACCGCCAGCACCGGCAGGCCCCTGATCGCAAGCACTTACAAACAAGGCTGCTA
Source organism: Gammaproteobacteria bacterium (assembly GCA_037387125.1). Taxonomy (GTDB): domain Bacteria; phylum Pseudomonadota; class Gammaproteobacteria; order Steroidobacterales. The sequence goes on from JARRLL010000029.1 coordinate 2,685, forward strand.
CCAGGAAGATCAGACCAAAATTCTGTATAGGCTTCATTCTATTTCTCCATGCATCTGCAAGGGCAGGCAATCAAACAGCCGCCATGATATGCGGCGTATGGCAAAAAAAGAACCGTTATATATACGGATTCGGAAAACCCACTTACTGGCTCGCTACACAGACTGCTCTTCGACAGCCCGACGAAACGGTCGCCACGTGCCCCACAGTATGAGTCCGCCTACGACGACAGCGATGGTATTCACCAGCGCGATGGACTTACCGACGGCCAGCGGGTCGCCAAACACGGCATCGTTAATCACGCCCACCGCCCACGGCCCCAGCGCGGCCGTGATCAGATTCAAAAACAGCATCCAGGCCGCCCCTATTTGCCCTCGCAATCGATTCGGGGTCACGAGTTGCAAGGCGGTCGGCGCCAACCCCATGGAAACGCTGGCGCCAAAAGCGAACGGAACGGCAAGTATCAGCACAAGCGTTTTGTCGGTAAAGGTTGTCGCAAGCATGCTGACCGGCACCATGAATGCGGCTGCCATAACGGCCACCCGGAGGGCCGCATCCGTATGGCCTTTCTTGAATAAAGTATCGGCGAACCAGCCGCCGGTCACGACGCCCACGGGTGAGAAGATCAGCACAATGAGCCCTAACTGCAGGCCAGTCTCCGGCGGCGTAAACCCTACCACCCGAATGAAGTAGGCAGGCACCCAGGTGGCCAGCGTCGTCATCGGTAACGCCAGCAAAGCAAATCCTGAATAATGCGCGATAAACACACGCCAGCGTTTGAAGGCGAAGCGGAACGCCTGACCGAGGCTTATTTCATCATCGGCGACCGAGGCTATGCCCTGCCGAAGTGGCTCTTTCACCAATAGCATGAGCGCAGCCACCAACACACCGGGCAAGCCAACCGCGATGAATGCCATCTGCCAGGGTTTCACGCTGCCGACCAGCGGTAACGCAATGGACTCTGCTCCCTTGGCAAACTGGATCGCGAGGCCCCCGAAAATCAACGCAAACCCCACGCCGAAAAAAGCACCCGACTGATAGACACTCAGCGCGCGCCCCAGTTTTTCCTTGGGGAAGAAATCGGCAATCATCGAATAGGCCGCCGGAGACAGCGTCGCTTCGCCGACACCCACGCCGACTCGCGCCAGGAAAAGCTCCCAGAAGCTGCGCGCGAGACCGCACAACGCGGTCATGATGCTCCAGAGGAAAATACCGATACTGACGATCATCGTGCGGCTGCGCTTGTCGACCATGCGGCCTATCGGCAGGCCCATGAGCGCATAAAACAACGCGAACGCGGGCCCCATCATCAAACCCATGTCGGAGTCGGTCAAATTGAGGTCCGCTTTAATAGGATCGACAAGCAGGCTGATGATGATGCGATCCGCTATAGAAAAAATAAAGGCGACGAGCAGAACACCGACACCAAACCATGCGACGGCCGGACTTGGCCACGACGGTGAAAGTTGCCTGGCCGGCGCAGCGCCGGAAACGTTTTTCTCCTGCATGAATGCCCTCTGTATTCAGGTGTTCTACAACAACTCTAGCCGGCGACGTAGTTTCTTTCAGTTGAACCGGCAGCGCCGAACAATAATGGACGTCAATCCGCCAAATGAACAGTTGAATCGCGCGGCAGGAAGCACCATGTTGGCGTGACGACGCTCAGCCGCTCAATTGCTGCAGCTTCCTGAATTGCGCCAGACTCTCAGGATTCGCCAGCGCCTCCGTATTGCTGACAGGCTCTTCGTGGATGGCCTTGCGCACAGCAATTTCGGCAATCTTGCCGCTGCGGGTGCGCGGAATATCGGTTACCTGGATGATTTGCGCGGGCACGTGCCGTGGCGAGGCGTTGCTCCGGATCATCTGTCGAATCGCCGTTACGAGCTCCGAATCTAGCCGCAAGCCTTCCTGCAGCCGGACAAACAGGATTACTCGGCAGTCGTCTCCCCAGTCTTGCCCCACCACGACCGATTCCACCACCTCCGGAATCTTCTCGACCTGCCGGTAAATCTCGGCCGTACCGATGCGCACCCCGCCCGGGTTAAGCAAGGCATCGGAACGGCCATGAATAATCATGCCGTCATGCAGAGTCAATTCAGCATAGTCCCCGTGTGTCCAGACATTCGGGAAACGCGCGAAGTAGGCCTCGTGGAAACGCTCGCCGTCCGGGTCGTTCCAGAAACCCGTCGGCACCGAAGGAAAAGACTGCCGGCAAATCAGCTCGCCCTTCTGGCCGCGAACCGGCAGACCATCGTCGTCGACCACATCGACATCCAGCGCCAAACCCCTGCATTGCAATTCGCCGGCATACACCGGCAGGCAAGGATGCCCGGAGACGAACGCACCCAGCAGGTCGGTACCACCGGAAATGGATGACAGCAACACATCCTGTTTGATGTGCTCGTAGACATAGCGGAAAGCTTCTGCCGACAGCGGCGAACCCGTGGACAAAATGGTTTTAAGGCTCGAGAGATCATAATGCTCAGCCGGCCGCGCACCTTCTTTGTCGAGCATGCTTATATAACGCGCACTCGTGCCGAACACCGTCAGGCTTTCCTGCTCTGCGATTCCCAGCAGGCTGTCGGCTTGCGGGTAACCCGGCGAACCGTCGTATACGATTAACGTACAGCCGCAGGCCAACGCACTGACCATCCAGTTCCACATCATCCAGCCACAGGTCGTGAAGTACAGGAACCGGTCGCCCGCGCCGAGGTCGGTATGCAACAGGTGCTCTTTCTGATGCTCAAGCAACGCGCCGCCTGCGCCGTGCACAATGCATTTGGGTTTGCCCGTGGTTCCGGATGTGTACATGATAAACAGCGGGTGGTCGAAGGGCAGCCGATTGAATTCGCATGCGGTTGCGCCCTTATCCAGGTAGTCGTCGATCAGCACAGCGCTCGGCAGGCCATTTAAATCGGGCGTGTCTTCCAGCACGGGGATCACCACCACCCGCTGGACCGAGGGCAAATGCTTCGCGGCTTCGGCCACTCTCGGCAAGGAAGCGTGCCGCGTGCCGTTGTAGTAATAACCGTCGGCGGTGAACAGCAGCTTCGGCTCGATCTGACCAAAGCGATCGAGCATGCCCTGCAGACCGAAATCGGGCGAGCAGGAGCTCCACACGGCGCCCACGCTGCTGCTGGCCAGCATCGCGACGACGGCATCGATCACGTTGGGCAGATAACCCGCGACGCGATCGCCCGGTGCGACACCCTCCCGACGCAAAGCCGCGGCCAGTTGCGCAACCCGCAGGTAAAGCTCGCCGTAAGTCAGCGTGCCGCGTTTGCCGTTTTCCAGCAGCCCGACCAGCGCGACGCCGTCATCGCGACGCCACAGCAGGTTCTCCGCATAGTTAAGGCGCGCGCGGGGAAACCAGCGCGAACCCGGCAACCGGTCGCCGTCAACGAGATAAGGTGCCGCGCCCTTGTCGCCGACGATCCCGGCGAAATCCCACAATGCCGACCAGAACTCCTCGCGCTCGTTGACACTCCATTCGTGCAAAGCTGCGTAGCCGGCACCTGCGAGGTCTGGCCGCACCGCGCGCGTGAAGCGCGTTATCGCCGCTGCCGCGATGCGCTGACTAGTTGGTGTCCACAGAGGCTCGACCGCTGCCATAAGTCAATTCCGGAGTGTTGTGCTTGCTTCAAGTCCGCGACGTATACATTAACATCCATGTAAAAGGCTTACAGAGACGAATCTTTAACGTCATCGGCAAGGATAAGAGATTATCTGCACCTGAAGCAGGCGGCGGTGAGGCCAGGGCCTTCGCCTGCGGAATTGCTCGCTCGCTAAACGCGAGCTGCAGGCTACCGAATGGCTGTTCGCAACCGAAATTACTGCGTCGCTACTATAGTCGACGCCTGCCACTCGAAATCTTTGACCAAAAATTCGCTCATCGCCGCCAGCAATCGGCTGTAGAGACAGCCCGGCTGCTGTTGGTTAACGCGCTCCGCCAGTTCCGACACCCAGTTCACCAGGTGCCGCTCGGCAAAATCACTTTGCGCAAGCTGGTATGGGAGCGCGTCGCCGTCCTCTGCTGCGCTCTGCTCCGCTTCCTGGTAACAAAGGAAATGCATGAATTCGAGTTCAATCGACAAGTGATCCGGCGACCAGGCAAACTTTTCTTCGAGGCCGTAACCGAAAAACTCATAAAAACGCACGATGTCTTCACGCACTCCGGCGGGCTGGTTACGATGCAAATCCTCGCGGATCGGCACCGGAGGGCCCTTGCTGCCCACCTCGAACAAACCGCTGTAATCGCGCCTCAGCGTGTCCCTGTCGGTCTCGCGCCACTCGTCGAGCAGGCTTTCCGTGCCCGGCAATTCGTAGGGCAAACCCAATGCGCCGATGTCGACCGGTTGGCCGGCTACCGCCGGCTCCGCATCGAACGGCGAGGCGGCGATGTCCGAATAGACGGCATACATCAGGCAGCGTCCCGGCGCGGTCGCACCGCCGTCGCGCTTTACGCCCCTTACAGGGCTGTTAGCCGGGTTATGGGCACCTGGCTGATGGGCAAATTCACTCATATCTTGATCCGGTCTTTCTTCGTCCAGTCTTTTTCGGCATCTAAGCTTAAGCATCGCGCAAGCGCGGATTGAATTTTTCCGAGCTTCACGGGATGCAAAGTAATGTCTCTGTGCAGCTTAAAAGGCATAGTCACGGCCGGTTCATGGGCGGAAGGTTAGCGGGCGTTGACAATCGTCATCGCGGTCGCCGAAGGCATGTGATGCTATGTCCGCCAATAAGGAAACGCAAGTAAGGCAAGGGATTGCGACAATGATTCGCAATCCCGGATAGAATGCAGACCTGCCTCCTTTTGCCCTGACAGATAATTCGACTAATCGCCCGACATGCTGAGCTACGAACAGGCACTTGCCATCATCGCCGCCAACATCGAACCGCTACCGCCGAGACAGGTTGCCCCGGCCGATGCGGCAGGCTGGGTAGCCGCCGCGAAACTGTCCTGCCGTTCTAATGTCCCGCCTTTCGATAATTCCGCGATGGACGGATTCGCATTGCGCGCCGCTGAGACGCAAGCGGCAACAGACGAAAAGCCCTTGAAACTGACAGTCATCGGAACGGTCCTCGCCGGCGATACGGGCGACGCGGTCGCCCCCGGAATGTCGTCGCATGAAATCATGACGGGCGCGCCGGTTCCCGCCGGGTACGATGCCGTGATACCGGTTGAAAGAGTAGTCATCGAACGCGATACGGAAGGCAAACCCCTCTCCATTAGGGTGTCGGAACCGATCGAAGCCGGCCGCAACCTGCGCAAAGCCGGCGAAGATTTTGTGGCCGGCAGCCCATTGCTGGCCGCTGGTGAACTGATAGGCCCGAATCAGATCATGGGCCTCGTGGCTACCGGCGTGAACACTTTCAGTGCGCGCCGCAAACCCGTTGCTCTCGCCATCACGACAGGCAATGAATTGGCTGATACCGGCAGGCTGGAGCGGGGCATGATCCGCGATTCCAACGGCCCCTACCTAGGCGCCGCCCTCCCCGGGATCGGTGCCGATTGCATTGGCGTTTACCGCACGAGTGACTCAGACCGCGAGTTGATCGATAAAATCGAGCAATTCAAAGGTCGCGTCGACTGCGTTATCACAACGGGCGGGGTATCTGCAGGCCGCATGGACTTTGTGCCACGGGCACTCGAACTCATGGGCGCCGATATCCTCTTCCACCGGGTCGCGATACGCCCCGGTAAGCCCGCATTGTTTGCACGGCTGCCGGACGGGACCTGGTTCTTCGGCCTGCCCGGCAACCCGATAGCGGTGGCCGTCGGCTTGCGCTTTTTTGTCGCTCCGGCACTGCGCCTATTGCGGGGCATGCCCCCTGAGGAATATCGGACCGGCACGCTCAGGGAACCCGTGCACAAGAAAGAGGGGCTGACCTTCTTCGCGAAAGCCCGGACAGCCACAACCGAAAACGGCAACCTGGAGGTGGAAGTTTTGCCAGGTCAGGAGTCTTTCAAGATCAAACCCCTTATGGCGGCAAACTGCTGGGCGGTCGTGCCGGCCGACGTCGAAGCCCTGCCTGCAGGAGCCGCGCTTCGCATAGCGGGCCTCTCAGGCGATGGGAGCTGACAGCACATTTGTGCGCCGATTCATGCGCGTTCGCGCCGAATGACCGCTTGATGGGCCAAAACTTGTTGGAGGCCAAAACGGGCCCGCAGCTTTGGGGACCCGTCCCAACATGCGTGTACAATGCTGCCCCCTAACAACGGCTAACCGGCGCGGGAATACTCTCGGCGGACAGTATTAGCGGAAAGAATTTCGAAAGGAAACAAACAGATGATTTTGCTGACAGGTATAACGGGTAATAACGGCGGCGCGACCGCGAATGCATTGCTGGAAAAAGGTGTCAAATTCCGGGCGCTGGTGCGCGACCTCGATAAGGCCGCCGCATGGGCGGACAAGGGCGTAGAGCTCGTTAAAGGCGATCTGGAAGACCCCGCCTCGATCAAGGCAGCGCTGCAGGACATCGACCGAGCCGTGCTGATACTGCCCAACGGTCAGGATCAGGAACGCCTCGAATTGTCATTTATCGCAACGGCAAAAGAAGCCGGTTTGCCGTGGATTATCAAACTGTCCTCGCCCGAGGCCGTGCGCGGCACAACCAGCCCGATCCCTCTCGCACACATTGCAGCCGAAGACGCCATCATGGCGTCGGGCATGAACTGGACCTTTGTAAGGCCCAGCTTTTTCATGCAGAACTTCCGCAGCTCACCAACCTCCTGTAAAGCCAGTGGCAAGCTTTCCATGCCAATGGGCGACGGTACGGTTGCGCTGACCGATTGCGCGGACGCGGGCGCTTTCATTGCGCACGTGCTGACGGATAAAAACTCGGCGCAACACTACGGAAAATGCTATGACATCACCGGCCCGGACTCGGTAATGAATTTTCACGACGTCGCAAAAATCATCGGTGAAGTGATCGGCCAGGAAGTCGTTTATGATGACTGCGACCCCAAGGCTTTCCAGGAAGCCATTCGCCCTTTCCACCGGAATGACTGGCACTCGGATGCGGTGGCTTACCTGTTCGCCGAGATCGCGAATGGCGCAACGCCAGGGATCAAAACCAACACCTTCCAGGAAATCATGGGACGGCCCGGCACATCGTTTAAAGAGTACCTGCAAAAAATAGCTTAAATACCATTCGGGGGTAGCTTACTTGCAGGCGGCCCCAGCTGGTCGGCGCTCCGCGGAACGCTTTTTCGCGCAATCAGGTCGGCTATCTCCGAAAAATATTAACTAGTGTAGGCGCATTCAAACGGCGCCCGTGTGTGAGCTGACCGGAACCTTAGCCCTGGTTGCATTTTGCCACGTGGGTCAATCCACCTGCTTTTCCGCTACCGTGGCGGCAGCGCCACCTGCCCCTCGCTTGCGTAATTCATCCACTTCGTGAGAAATAAAGTCAGGAGATTTCGTGCCCCGCGCGAGCAGTGCGTACATGGCCGGAATAAGAAAGAGCGTCAGAAACACCGAGATCGTCACGCCGAAAAACACGACGGCACCGATCGTTCGACGCGACTCGGCCCCTGCGCCAAATGCGAGGATAAGCGGTATTGCGCCGCCTGACGTGCACAAACTTGTCATCACGACCGGGCGCAACCTTACTTTGGCGGCCTCGACGATCGCCGGCAGGAACTCTCGCCCCCTGTCCCGCAGCTGGTTCGCAAACTCCACTATCAGAATGCCGTTCTTCGCCGCGAGACCAATCAACATGATCGCGCCGATCTGGCTGTACACGTTGATCGATGAGCCCATAATATAGAGACCCAGCAGCCCGCCGAACAGGGCCAGCGGCACCGTCAGCATAATAATTAGCGGATGACGGAAGCTCTCAAACTGAGCGGCAAGCACGAGGAAAGACAGTACGAGCGCCAGTGCAAAAGTGAAGTAAATGGATGAACCCGACTGCTTGAACTCCCGTGATTCACCGTCATAGTTGATTTGCACGCCCTCCGGCACTTCCTCATCGATAATTTCCTCCATGTACTCGATCGCCTCGCCGAGCGAGTAGCCGGGCGCGAGCGATGAGGTCATGCTGATCGAGCGGAGTCGGTCGAAGCGCTTTAGCTCGACAGAGCCGGAGGTCTCGGTCAAGCGCACGACACTGGCAAGCGGAATAAGCTCGCCGCTGCGTTCTGACCGCACATAAATATTGGACAGGTCACTCGGAGTCGCTCTGTCTTCCGGGCGGGCCTGTAACAAAACGTTGTATTCTTCGCCGCGATCTTCGAACGTGGTAACCACGCGTGAGCCAAGCATGGTTTCCAACGTGCGGCCCACCGTTGCCAGTGATACGCCCAGGTCGGCCGCTCTTTCCCGATCGACCTGCACGTCGATTTTCGGCTTGCGCTCGAACCAGTCTGACCTCAGACCGACGATGCCCGGATTTTCCTCGGCGCGGGCCATCACCCGCTCCGAATACTCAGCGAGCTGATCATAGTTCGTGCCGCCGAGCACGATGATCAGCGGCTGCCCGGAACTTCGAATGTTCAGGCTTGGCGGAAGCATAACCATCGCCAGGATACCGGGGACCGTCGAAACCTTGCCGCGTAACTCGTCTCCCAACTCCATCGCACTGCGGTCGCGCTCACTCCAGGGCATGAGGGGGATATACGCGAAGGCCGTGTTCGCGTCGCCGCCGCCCGCGCCCATGCCGGTGCGAACCAGCACACGCCGCGCATAACCGGCATCCACGTACGGGATCGCCATGTCCTCGATTTGCCTGAGCTGCCGATCCATGTAATCCGGCGTAGCCCCTTCAGGACCCCGCATCCACAGGAACAGCATGCCGCGATCTTCAACCGGCGCATACTCCGAGGGCAACCCCCGGAACATGGCAAAACTGGCAACGCCCAGGCCGACCACCAACAGCAAAGAAACAAGCGGCCGCCTAACCACGGGCCATAGCAGCCTCTCATAGTGCGCGCTCAGCCACCGGAATACCCTGTCGATACCGCCTGCCACACGCTTGCGCTCTATTCCGCCGGCGAACAGCCGCGAGGCCAGCATCGGCACCAGCGTGAGTGCCACGAAGCTCGAAAACGCGACCGCTGCCGCCAGCGAAATACCAAACTCGCCAAACAGGCGCCCCACCTGGCCCGGCATGAAAGATATCGGTACGAATACCGCGACCAGCACAACGGTCGTCGCCACGACAGCGAAGCCGATCTCCTTGCTGCCCTCGATCGCTGCAAGCAATGGGGGTTCGCCAAGCTCCATACGCCGCACGATGTTCTCGAGCACGACGATAGCGTCATCGACGACGAGACCGATCGCAAGCACCAGGCCGAGCAACGTCAGTGTATTAATCGAGAACTGCATTGCCGCCATGACGATCAGCGCGGCGATGATCGAAATAGGAATCGTCAGTGCGGGGATGAGCGTAGCGCGGATGCTGCCGAGGAACGCAAAAATCACGATCAGCACCATGAAGAGCGCAATCACGAGTGCCTTCACCACCTCGCGCATCGACTCCCGAATGAACACTGAAAAATCGACGTTTACGTCGATAGCAATGTCACCCGGGATGATGCTGTCCATCCGCCGCAATTCTTCCAGCACCGACTGGTTGACGGCCAGTATGTTGGCCTGCGACTGCGGCACGATGCCGAGGCTTAGCCCGGGCATGCCGTCGGAACGCGCGATGCGGCGAGTGCTCTCGGGCTCGAAGCGAACTTCGGCAATATCGCCCAGCCGGGTAACGTAACCTTCATCCAGAGTCACTACCAGCTTGGCAAAATCTTCCGGCGTGCGCAGTGCCGTGTCTGTGCGCAGGCTGAACTCGCGTTCGGTCGATTCAATACGACCGGCGGGCAGTTCAACGTTTTCCCGCCGCAGCAGGTCTTCGATATCCTGCACGGTAAGTCCGCGCGCCGCCATGGCCTCGCGATCCAGCCAGATTCTTACGGCCAGTTCCCGCTGACCGCTAATCCGAATCGTAGAAACGCCGTCGAGCACGGACAGGCGATCGACAAAATTGCGCCGTGCAAAATCAGTTAATTCCATCAATGAACGCTTCGCACTGGAGACGTCGATGTACATCGTCGCATCCATGCCGGCGTCCTGCTTGAGTATCTGCGGCGGATCGGCCTCTTCCGGTAGCTGACGAATGACGCGGGACACGCGCTCGCGCACATCGTTTACGGCGCTGTCTATTTCTCGGTCGAGATCGAATTCAATCGTAACCTGCGACAGTTCATCCTGACTCGTGGACGTAAGTTTCTCTACGCCGGCTATACCGGCAATCTCATTTTCGAGAATCTGCGTAATACGCCGCTCGACGACCTCGGCCGACGCACCCCGGTAGCTCGTCGTAACGGATACGACAGGAGGATCGACCTGCGGATACTCGCGCACAGCCATTCGATCAAGCGCAAGGAGTCCGATAATCACGAGCGCCAGACTCATCACCGTCGCAAAAACGGGGCGTCGCACCGATATGTCAGAAATCAGCATGGCTAAGTGCTGGCCGCTTGCAGAATCACGTTTGCACCGGGCCGCACTTTCTGCACACCCTCAACAATGACTTCCTCGCCGGCCTCGAGGCCGGCGCGGACTTCGGCGCGGCCAGGCGCGCGCACTCCCAGCGTTACCTCCCGCTCCTCGACAACACCATCTTTGACCACATAAACAAACTGCCGCCCGGAACGCGGCGCTAAGGCCTCTTCGGGGATCAGCAGCACATTGCTGCGCTCACGCTGAAGATTAACGGTCATAAACATGCCCGGCCGAATCAGGTTGTCGGGATTAGCAATGGCTGCCACAACGGTAATGGACCGTGTCACCGGATCTATCCGCGAATCGAGGCCAATGACCTTACCCGCGAAGCTTCGACCGCTGTATACCTCTGTCGAGGCCTCGACAGCCATGCCTTCTTTGATATTAGCGAGAAATGTTTCGGGCATCGCGAATGCCAGCCTGATCGTACCGACATCATCGAGCGTCGTGATCACCGTATCGGTGCCGACAAGGTCGCCCGGGCTCACTCGACGCAATCCGACCACGCCGGCTATCGGTGCGCGAATAGTGCAATGGTCCAAGCGGGTCTGCGCCGCCTGCAAATCAGCCTCAGCACGACGCACATCCGCCGCCAGTTCATCGAGTTCCGCGACAGACACGACTCGCGTCTTCTCGAGCGACTTGGCGCGTTTATATTGGCTGGTGACTTTATCGAGTTCCGCGCGGGCCACACCCAGTTGCGCTGCAAATTCGCGGTCATCGAGTCTGACCAGCACGGTGCCGACCGTAACCTGCTGTCCTTCCTCAAAATAGATGCCGGTGACGACACTCGCCGCGCGCGCAATGATGTCAACCGCCTCGTTAGCCTCAGCGTTACCCAGCGCCGTGAAGCTATCCGTGTAATTCTCTTCCACGACCGGGGCCACGACGACGGGGACCGGGCCGCGCGAGCCAGGCATGCCCATCCCGCCGCTCGCTTCTTCCTCGGGCGCATCGCAGCTGATGAGCGCAAACATGGCCGCTATGCCGCAGATTTGGGCAATGGAAATACGGCGTAATTTGACTGGCACCGACACTACTCCGGACCACAATTAAGGCCACATGAAACAAACCTGCCCTACAATTGACATCGATAGCAACCGGGCGATTATAAATGCGGGTATTGTACTGCTATTACCCCGCCGGGACAGGCCTCATATCAGGCTGAATCGAGGGGGCACAGCTGATAGCGCCCAACGGGATATTAGTCGAAGAAAGCATTTTTAATGCTACGAAAGAACGAATATTCGGCGCCAGCATTTGTGCCAGTAAAACCTTAACCGACGGGTTGGGCTGCTCATTGGAATGCAGAATCATGAATTTTCAGTTTCTAACCATTATGATCTGCGCATTACCATTATCGAAATTAGGTTAACATTGCCGCACAACAGGCTGGCCATCGCTTAAGCTCTTTAACATTAAGCGTCTGGCTGGATAGTAATAAACGGATTTGTGCAGAAAGATCATGGAAGACATTCTGGACTCAATACTGCTAGGCATCGTTCAGGGGCTGACGGAATTTTTGCCTGTATCAAGCTCGGGGCACCTGGTGCTGGCGCAGGAGCTTTTGGATGCTCATTTAGGCCAGGGAATCCTGTTTGAGGTCGCTGTACATATCGCGACACTATTCGCAATCCTGATTTTCTACCGCAGGCGCGTAACTGAACTGGCGCAAGGCGTGTTTAGTTTCAAGAAACCCGCGCTCGAGTACGTCGGCAAACTGGTCGTTGGCACTTTGCCGGCGATAATCGTTGCCTTGCTATTTCGGACTTGGATAGAGGCGCAGTTTGATTCACTACTCGGGGTTGGAATCTGCCTGATCCTGACTGGCTTTATTGTCTTTAGCACTCGGTTCACCAACAAACATACCGGGCTTGATGAACCAACCTGGACAGCCGCACTGCTGATTGGCTGCGTGCAGGCATTCGCGATCCTGCCTGGGATTTCCCGCAGCGGTTCCACTGTCGCGGCCGGACTGGCGCTGGGACTCAGCCCGCTGGCTGCGGCAGAGTTTTCATTTATGCTCGGTATGATAGCGATGGCCGGTGCGGGAGTTTTGATGCTACCGGAATTAAGCAGCGTAGAAACCGGTCTTATGAACACCATCTTATTCGGGGCTCTGGCATCGCTAATTAGCGGCCTGCTGGCACTTGCAGCCTTCGTCTGGCTGCTGCGAACGCAGCGCTTTTTCATATTTGCCTGGTACGCTTGGTTAGTAGGCGGAATTACCGTAGCCTGGGCGCTGGCCTGAAACCCGCTCCTTCCGAAAAGCGGAGCCAACTGAGCCGAAGCACGCCCGGCATCGGGACCGTAACGCAATATAAATATAAATTGCCTACATAAAACTAATGACAGTTTGCGGCTGAACAATCAATTGCAAATACTCTGATTGCATTGTTTCCCGCCACTCGCGATTTTCCGCGTAATCAAATAAATTCGCGGTTTCACCTGGATCAACACTCAGGTTATAAAGCTCTTTCCAAGTGATCTCAGCTGCAGGATCAATGCTGCTGGACACGACAGACAACTTCCAGAGATCCCCTTTAGCATCGCGCTTATAAAATGCCCTGTCGATGAAAAGTTTATTTTCCGCAGCGGACTTCGGGCTACCCTGAATTATCAGGTGATCGCGCAGTGGAACATCATCCGATTGGCTGCCAACAAATACAGGTAGAAAGCTTTTGCTGTCGCTAGCCTGATCAAAAGGCCTCTGCATACCGAGCATTGCATAAAAGGTTGCTGCCAAATCATGCAAACCTATTAATTGCGAGCTATGCATGCCCGGCGTAATTACAGATTGACCTTTTGCGCCATTGCCCCAGCGCGCGAGCAACGGAACACGGTGTCCACCTTCATAAATTTCGCCTTTGGCTCCCCTAAGTGGAATTCCGCCGTCAGTTCCCTGCGGATGAACTTTCGGGTTTTTATTTTCCCAGGTAATTGGACCGTTATCACTGCTAAAAATTATTAATGTATTTTCGAGCTCCCCATGCTGCTTGAGCGACTCGACAATAGCTCCGACCATTAGGTCGATCTCCCGAATCAAGTCCAGCCTAATGGCGTCACCGGCGCCTGCAACCACCTCGCCCTCTTTCGCCTGGGCGGAGTCATCTTCAAAATCTACGTTGAAGTACTTGGGCGGCGAATAGGGATGGTGTAGCTGAGGCGGGGCAAAATACAGAAAGAAGGGCTTGGGAAATTCTACCGATACGTTCTCGTCTATGGCTTCATTTAAAAACTGCAGCGCTTTTCGAGTAAGGATTCTGCCGACATTTCGGCTATCGTAATTGTCCATCGCCCAACCAACGGAACCTATTAGCCCACCAATCAGGCCGCTGCCATAGCTTTTCCCCCAGCTATTTTTTATATCCAGGAAATGACTGACTGCTTCATCGTTGCTGCCAAAAGTTTTGTACTTCCCTGCAGCAGGGTCGAATCTTACGAGCCGGTCGTTCTCAAAATAGGCATATGGCGGACCACTGAGCCCGGCCGGTAGCACAAAGGAATAATCAAATCCAAATTGTCGGGGCCCACGGTCAAAATTCCGAGTGAAATCAATTTCGCTGGGATTTCTCGTGTATTCAGTTCCTGCAAGATTCCAGAAGGCGCCGCCAAGATGCATCTTGCCAATAAATCCGGTTCGATAGCCGGACTCATCAAACACATTCCCCAAGGTGCTCTGCCCGGGAATTATCATTGTCGAGGGCTCCAGCGTACTCCAAACGCCACTGGACAGACGGCCCCGATAAGGATGATTGCCGGTCAGAACCGAATATCGGGAGGGGGCACAAACAGCAGCCGTAGAGTGAGCCTGGCTGAAAGACACACCTGCGGCTGCCAATGCATCCAGGTTGGGCGTGTCGATAGCCGCATGTTCGTTAAGCGCCGCAATATCACCCAACCCCATATCGTCGACCAGAATAACGATGACGTTTGGGAAGGTGATGCGCACGGGTATCGGATCAGATACATTTTCCCCATCAACAATCTGATAACTAAAAAAGTCGCGCCCGGCAAACTTATAATCGGGCTCATAAATAAAAGCGCCACTCTCCTCAAGAGAGACGGTCCCGTATTTCGTTTGCGTGACCAGCTTGGCAACGTTTCCTTTGCCGATATCACGATCATTCGCCAGCACTCCGGGAGCCGCTCGCTCTAGGGTCATGCCGGCCGCGATGCTATAGGCGTCGGCCGTGCCCGCGGGCATGGAGGATTCTTGGTCAGGCTGGTCACATGACGCAACGATCGGCAATACGACAAAGCTAACTAAACATCGCACGAAACAATTACCAAGCGCCAAGCTCGATCTTCCTGTGCTCATTTGGCAAATCCTTTTAACGCTTATTTTCTCTTGTATTTTTCAGCTTTCTGGCGGCTGAAGCTGAACACAACAATATAAGCAGATTGTATAAATTCGCATGAATTCAAAGTTAGCTAGCAAATACCTAGCGGCTCCATCCGGACTTGAAAAAGCACGATGGAGTACAGCGGAATAAATATTAGCGCAAGGATGCCATGAGTTCACCGCCAGCGGTAACTTGTCGCACTTGATCACTAACTTAAGACCAAATACACGGTTAATTACCGGGCTCCCAATCGCTATGGATCGCCAGCCTGAGCATACGGCGCGCTTCAGTGTAATCGGAATTCGGGCTGTGCTGAACGGCGCGGTTGTCCCATAGCAGCAAGCTGCGATTGTACCAGCGCACCCTGCACTGGAAGCGGTCCTGCAACGAATGCGCCTTGAGCATGTCTACCAATGCTGCGCTTTCATGCGGCAGCAGGCCTTTTATCGCCGTGGTCCATGCCTTATTGATATATAGCATCTTGCGCCCCGTCTCCGGGTGGCGGCATATCAGGGGGTGTTCGGTGGGCGGGAACTGCTCGCGCATTCTTGCCAGCATATTGATGGCACCGACCGTTGCGGTCGAATGATGCCCCGAACTGAGACCGTATTGGAGCACATCATGGACCGCGATTTTGTCCTCGAGCATCTCCTGCATCATCGGCGACAGGTTTTCATAAGATTCGTAATTGCTGGCGAACAAGGTGTCACCGCCCACCGCGGGCACATCCACCGCATACAACATCGCGCCCAGGCTCGGGTTTTTCTGATAGCTGTGATCCATGTGCCACCCAAGATTCTGGGTCGACAACTTCTTGCTCTGCTTGGGTGCACCATTCAGGTAATACACACCCGGAGTGCTCTCGGAGCGATGTGGCAGAAAGGGTTCGTCCTCCAACTTGCCGAAGCGCTTACCGAAGGCTGCGAACTGAGACTCATCCAGACCCTGATCGCGGAATACGACCACGGAATAGTCCAGAAACGCCCGGTGAATTTGCGCAAACGCCGCCTCGTCCAGACTACGGAGATCGACACCCAGGATTTCGCAACCGAGCGCGCCTGTTAGCGGCCGAATATCCAGTTTGGAGCTTGCCGGTTTTGGCACAGCTGTCATGTGTTCTGCTCCTCTCTAAATGCCGATAGCCCCATGCAAAGGCAGACTAAAACATTCAGGCTATCAGGCGAGCGCCGCAGCGCTTGCCTTTCCTGCAGTTGGACGAGGCTAGTTAAAGACGCTATAACAACCTCTCTGGTAAGGCAACAAGCACTAGTCCAGGGGGAGGAATGCAGCCCTTCGCAAGGCTCGGCTCAGGCGTTATCGTGGCACTGACTGCATTGAGCAGCAGTGGTCAACCGGTCGCGAATGCTGCGGCCGAGGAATCAACCGCCAAGCCGGTCGATGAGCTGACGGTAACGGCGCGCCGCAAGACCGAAGATTTGCAAGCGGTTCCTATCGCGATCACTGCCTTCACTGCGAGCCAACTTGAGTTACGCGATATCGTTGACCTCAACCGCCTCGCCGATCAGACCCCGGGGCTCAGTTTTGCAACGGCCGGCAGCCTGGTAAACCGGCGGGCCGTGATCCGGGGCATGGCCCAGCAGACCCGTGTAGGTGACGAGACCAACGTGGCAACTTTTGTGGACGGCGTTTATACGCCCGGCTTCAGCGGTGCAGAATTTTTCGGCTTTGATTCCCTCGAACGGATCGAAGTGGTCAAAGGCCCGCAAAGTGCACTCTATGGACGCAACAGTTTTGCCGGTGCGATCAATTACATCACCAGCCGGCCAACTTATGACGTCGACTATGGGGGCAGGCTGACTTACGGTGACTACGATCGACGCGGTGCATCCGCTTATTTTTCGGCGCCGCTTATCGACGATACTCTGGCAGTGCGCCTCGACGGCGGTTACAACCGTTCCGGTGGAACTTACGACAACACCCTTAGCGGCGATCCGCTCGGCAGCACCGACACGGAATTCGCCCGCCTGGGTTTACGCTGGGATCCGTCAGAGCGAATGAGGATATTTGGCTCATTATCCTGGCAACAGGATGAATCGGAGCCGGTGCCACTCACACAGGTCGCGGATGACAGCCCAAGTCGCGTCGGGAAAAAGGCGCTGTTTTTCTTCAGCCCCTTCGAACTCTCTGCAGGTGACGGCGGCCCGGTGGGCAGAGTCTATTCAGGCTCCATCGACGATCAGACCGACAGTTTCACTGTAGACCCTCGCGCCTATGCCGGTGATCGCGATATCTGGCGGGGGACGCTAAGTTTCGAATATGACTTCGGCAGCATTACGCTGGCAAGTCTGACCGGTTATCAGGAGCGAGAGGTGGATACCCTGGGCGATTTCAACACGTGCCGGCGTGAAACACGTTCCGCCGTGTGCGACGGCGTCGACCCCGATGAATTGGGCACGTTCTTTGGCGGCCCAATTGCAAATACGCCACAAATTATCAACATACTGACCGGCACGATCGAAGATCGTGACGAATTGAGCCAGGATTTACGCCTGCAATCAAACGGTGACGGACGAATTCAGTGGTCCGCAGGCATCTATTACAGTGAGGAAGACTTCACCGATCAGTCGCAGCGACTAAGTGACGGCGACCTGAGCAATCCGGCACAGACAAACTTTTACGCAATCGCATCACCCTTTCCGCTCGTCGACACGACGACATTGATTGAAAACACGTTCTACTCGATATACGGATCGCTGAGTTACGACCTGACCGAACGGCTCAACATCTCAGCAGAAGGACGACAAACTCGCGAAGAAAAAATAGCTAACCAAGTCGAAAATAACTGGCCGACCGAAACGGCACCGACGGGCTTACAGAAGGATAACTGGTACTTTTTTACTCCACGATTCATCCTCAGCTACACATGGAACGATGAGCTACTCACCTATGCGTCTGCTGCGAAGGGCGTCAAGTCGGGCGGCTTCAACCCCGGTGCCGAACCAGAGAGATCGACCTATGATCAGGAAGAAAACTGGACCTATGAAGTAGGTGCCAAGTATACCTTTGCTGATGGTCGCGCCGTTCTCAATACTGCGATCTATCATGTCGACTGGACCGATCAGCAAATAACTGCGGTTGCTGCTGATGGCCGCACTCCCATCACCGTTAATGTTGCCGAAACGGAGATCAACGGTTTCGAGCTCGAGGGCGTTATCAGCGCGAGTGAATGGCTGCAGCTCAATTTCGGTTACAACTTTCTGGATGCAAAATACACGGAAGGCGTGGCGGAATCCGTCGCCAACCTCGTGGATTGTGATGCGCTCGGGCTCCCTTGTGATAATGACCTGGGTTTTACGCTGGCTACCAGCGGCAATATCGCGGGCAAGAACGTGATTGGCACGCCGGCAAGCAGCGTTAATCTTGGCGCGCAGGTCAACTTTCCGCTGCCGGTCTCCGACTGGGGTTTTCTGGGCCGCCTAGATTATTCCTGGCAGGACAAGCAATACATCGACGAAGCCAATATCGGCTACATACCCTCACGCGCCAGCGTCAACCTGCGCCTGGCGGTGCAGGACGATCACTGGTCTTTGCAGGGCTACTGCAACAATCTGACGGACGACCAGACGCCGATCTTCGCGCTACCGCCACGCGACATATTAGGGGTCCCGCATTTCTTCGTCGTCAACCGGCAGGGCCGCATGTGCGGTTTGCAGGCAACTTTCAGAAACCTCTAGCGCAGTAACTTAATATCGATGCCTACATCAGCACCAACCGGCCAGACGCTAAACACCCTGAAACTCGGGCCGTTTCACCTGATGCCGGGCATCACCCGCGTCAACGGTGCCAGTTATTTTCTTACCGCAATGATCGCGGTTCCAATGATGGCGGCACTGAGCTTCCTGCAGCCGATCGTATTGCGGTTGGTCGGCGTGGATCGGGCCGTGCAGGGAACGTTAAGCGGCGATCTCGTGTTTTACCAGGAAATTATCGTGCTACTGCTGACGCCGTTCATCGGTGCAATGGCCGACAAAATGGGGCGCCGGCCGCTCCTGATGCTGGGCATCGCCCTGCTGGGAACGAGTTACGCGCTCTACCCGTTTGCCGACAGCGTGCTCATGATGTATGCGTACCGCACGGTATTTGGAGCAGGCCTGGCGCTGGTCGCAACGACCATAACAGTGGTCAATACCGACTATGTGCAGGATCGCAGTCGCGGCCGCTGGGTCGCGTTGGCAAGCATGACGCAGGGCATCGGAATATTCATAACCACTCAGCTGCTGCGGCGCTTACCAGCCGAGTTTGCTCAATCCGGATATAGCGAAGCCGAGATCGCCCGGCTCCTGTTCTGGGGTTGCTGTGGAGTATGCGTCGCCGTCTTTTGCATCGCGACCTTCGGCCTGCATCGCGGCAAACCGGCAGAGGCTCGCGAGCGTGATTCTATTATGATGCTCGTTCGCTCGGGTATGCGCGCCGGCATGGAGAACGGACGCATAGCATTAGGGTATGCCACGGCCTTCGCGGCAAGGGGCGACGTGCTCGTCGTAGGCACCTTCAGTTTCTTATGGACGCAGCAGGCCGCTGAGGACCTCGGACTCGGAGCGGTAGAAGGATTCAGGCGCGGCGGCATCATCGTAGGCATTATCCAGGCCTCGGCGCTGTGCTGGGCCATGGTTATGGGCTGGCTGCTCGACAAAATTGACCGTGTCACCGGCGTGATCATCGGCTTCACTTTGGCCGCAAGCGGCTACATGGCATTTGGGCTTGTCGAGGATCCTTTTAGCAACGCCATTTTTTTGCCCGCAGTACTACTCGGCATGGGCGAGACCAGCACGATTATTACGGGCAACGCGCTGATCGGACAAACCGCGCCTGCGGCGATACGCGGCGCGGTGCTAGGCAGCTTCGCCTTGTGCGGCGCCACCGGAATTCTGGTCTGTACGCTGATCGGCGGCAGGCTTTTCGATTTGTGGATGCCCGGCGGTCCCTTTGTGCAAATGGGGATCGTCAACGCACTGGTGTTGACGTTTGCCATAAGCGTCAAACTGCGCGCAACCAAACAGGCTCCCTGATGATTTTGCCGGCGGATCGTAATTGTTAATGAAAGGCTTACGCGTGCAGGCATCTCCACTCAGCAAACCTATGTTGGTGCCCGCCTGACTGCTTACCAATGCCTAATCACAAGGGCCATCGCGAGCAGCACCAATATCACGCTGTGCAAGCGATAATCCTGCCACCAGGCCAGCCCTGGCTGTCGTTCCGTAGTTTGGTGATGGAATGCAAACTGTTGTATTTGTTCAGCGGCGGGTGCCGCGCTCGACAGACTCACCAACACAAAAATCAGGGCAGATACCGCGGCGAGCAACCCCGCGACGATCGTAAAATGCAGGGCAAACACTTCAAAGTAGGCAAGCGCGAATAGCACAGCCGATATGGCATGCCCGCCTGCCAGCGTTGCCAAGGCGCCGGTCGCACTCGCCCGGTGCCAGAACAGGCCCACGATAAACACGACGGCGACCGGCGGCACAAGATACGCCAGCGCCGTTTGCAGATAATGAAACAAGCCAGGGAAATTCGCAATCAGCGGCGAGATCGCCGCGGCAAGCAACATAAAAAGCACGATAAAGCCGCGTCCGACCCACGCGATGCGTGTCGGCGCCCAACCACGTTTTTCAGGCTGCAGGAAATCCATGGTCAGTATTGTCGAGGCAGAGTTTAGGGTGGAATCGATGCTCGACATGATCGCTGCAATCAACCCGGCCATGACCAGACCGGCGAGCCCGGTTGGCAAGAGGGTCGTTACCAGGGTCGGGAAAACTGCATCAGCATTCTCCAGTTCGGGCAGGAAAATGCCTGCCATCACCCCCGGCAGCACCATGATGTAGAGCACGGGCAATTTCAGGAAGCCGGCAAACAGCGCCCCCCAGCGGGCGTGCGCGATACTGCGGGCACCCAGTACCCGCTGCACGATGAATTGATTGGTGCACCAGAAATAAAAGCCGAGAATGGGCACACCCACCAGCGTCCCCAACCATGGCAGATTAGGATCGTCCAACGGTAGCATTAGGGACAGCCTTTCAGGAGGCGTTGCCGCAACGATTCCGGCCCAGGAAAAATCCAGTTCCGCAAAACTCAGGTAGCTCACGGTGCAGGACCCGACTAACAGAACTACCGCCTGCAGCACATCTGTATAGACGACAGCCGCTAACCCACCCGCTGCCGTATAAAGCCCGGCGACCAGCGCCAGACCAAGGCATGCCGTGAACAGGTCGAGCTGCGGGAAAAACACCTGCAACACGACAGCGCCGGCGAACAATGTCCCGGCGGTGTCGACCACTATGTTGGAAAACAAGGTCAGTGTAGAAAAGTACAGCCGGGACCGGCGATCAAACCGCCGCTCCAGAAATTCGGGTACGGTCGTGATGCGCGCATTCAGATAATAGGGGATAAAAAAGACTGCGAAGAACACCAGCACGAACGCCGCCATCCATTCGTAATTGGATACCGCTATACCCCATGTGTAGGCGGCTCCCGATAGCCCAACCAACGTGGTGCTGGAGATGTTGGATGCGAACAGCGAGAAACCTATCGGTATCCAGCCCAGCCGGCGCCCGGCCAGAAAAAGCTCTTCGCCACTGTGGGTGCGCCGTGCCATGCGCAGACCGATATACAGCACCAAAACAAAATAGGTGCCGATGACCAGGTAATCGGTCGTGTTCAGGCCCGAAGAAGACAAAGCAATACCAGAAATCCTTTACTTACCGCGTCGTGGGATTCTTCCGCTGCTAGTGCAACGCGGTATTCGAAGCGCCGACTCGCGGATAAAGCCGAGTTTAAGCCATCGCTGTGCAGAATGCAGAATGGCCCAAACCGGTTATGGCCATCCCACTGGCATCCCGGCGCCGGGTTCGGCTAGGATCTATGGGCTGCAACCCATATTAATCGCTACATCTTAAGGGCTTAGAGCGCATGCAATTACCGCCATTTGAATACATCAGGCCCGCAAGTCTTGCAGAAGGCCTGCAGCTGCTGGCCGATCGTCCCGGGGACGTCGCCGTCATGGCGGGCGGTACGGATCTGCTTCTCAACATGAAGTTTCGTCTCGAATCACCAAAATATTTGTTGAGCCTGAACGGGCTCGCAGAAATGCAGCAGGTCGAAGAACAGCCCGACGGCAGCCTGCGCATCGGAGCCGGTTGCAAGTTAACCGACCTGGTGAATAACCCGCTAATTCGTGATCGTTACCCCGCATTGCACGCCGCAATAGAGTCGGTCGGCTCACTGCACGTGAGGAACATGGCAACCATCGGCGGCAATATTTGCCTGGAGACGCGTTGCTGGTATACCAACCAGTCAGAAACATGGCGTGAAACCCGCGAAGGTTGCTTCAAAACTGATAACCAACTCTGTCATGTCATCAAGACGGCGAGCAAGTGCCATGCTTTAAGCAGCACCGATACCGGACCGGTCCTGATGGCAATGGATGCGGTTGCGGTCGTGGTGAGCGCGAATGGCGAGCGTAGAGTAACCATGGTCGATTTTTATCGAGACGATGGTATCGAACACACGGTGCTGAAACCGGGCGAAGTTCTGGCCGCCATTGTCGTGCCGCCTCCGAACGGGCACACCGTCTTCGCAAAGCTCGCCCAGCGTGAAGGACTGGATTTTGCGGCGGGTACCTTTGCCGCTGCAATGACCGGCAGCAGCGAGGCTCCTGAGTCCGTCCGGCTTGTCATGGGCTCGATCGCTCCGGAGCCTCGGCTCATGGAGGATGCAGCTCGAATACTACTCAGCGAGGGTTTCACCGATGAGGCTATCGATACGGTTGCCGGAGCGGCCCGTTCAGCCTTAAGTGAGGTCACCAATCTGTTTACCCCGTCGGGTTACAAACGGCGTCTGATAAGGGCTCTGATCAAGGATGCACTTTTACAGCTACGCGATCAGGCGGAGAATAGTAAGGCATGAGCAAACAACTGATTACCTTAACCGTCAACGGCGACGCTTACGAGGTTGCTGTCGAGCCGCAACAGACCCTGCTCGAGGTCTTGCGCGACACACTCAACATGACCGGCACAAAGCGCGGCTGCACCGCAGGCAGCTGCGGCGTCTGCACCGTCAACGGCGAGCGCGGTCAGGCTATTTTGTCTTGCATGGCGCTGGCCGTCGAATGGGATGGCAGGTCTTTGACGACCGTCGAAGGCGTGGCGGATGGCAACGAACTCCATCCGGTGCAGCAGGCTTTTCTCGAATTCGGCGCCGTGCAATGCGGCTTTTGCACACCGGGCCTGATCATGTCGGCCAAGGCCTTGCTGGATGTGAATACTGATCCTACCGATGCTGATATTAACGTGGCAATGGCGGGCGCGATCTGCCGCTGCACCGGGCACATTAAAGTAAAGAAGGCGATAAGAGAGGCTGCAAGAGTGCTGCGAGCACGCGAGGTGTCAGATGGCGCGAGTTAAAGACGACCTGGCCGTTGTCGGCAAGAACTGGGCCCGCCTGGACGGGGTCGACAAGGTCAGCGGCCGTTCTATCTTTGCCGACGACGTACGCCTGCCAGGCATGTTATTCGGCAAAGTCGTCCGCAGCCCGTATGCGCATGCACGCATTCTGAATATTGATATCAGCGCCGCAGAAGCCCTGCCCGGGGTGAAGGCGGTGGTTACACCCGAGGATGCCAAGGACATCTGGATCGGCATCAATCAGCCGTTGTTGCCGGCAGAAAAAGTTAACCACGTTGGCCAGGAAGTAGTGGCCATCGCGGCGATCAGCGAAGCGGCTGCGACGGAGGCCGCAGCGCTGGTGAAGGTTGAGTACGAGCGCCTGCCCGCCTTGCTTGATGTAGAAAAAGCACTGGCTGACAACGCCGCGCAACTGCATGCGAAGGCTGAACACAATATAGGCTGGAAGCAGGAAGACGTGCACGGCGATCCGGATGCCGTGTTCGCAGCCTGCGAGTTCGTGCGCGAAGACCGTTACGTCACGCATCCCACCCACAATTGCTACGCCGAATACCATGTCTGCGTCGCAGACTTCACGAAGCCGGGCAAGCTGAAGATGTGGACGCCGACCCAGACGGCGCTCTTGTTTCAGCANTGAACTCGGGCGGAGGCTTTACGGGCCGGACCTCCACTCGTCCGCACCATTTCCTGGCAGCGATGCTGTCGCGTAAATCGGGGCGCCCGGTGCGCCTGCGTGCGTCCGGCGACGAAGAGTTCATCATGTGCCGTGCCGGCGGCAAGGTCATCTACAAGCTGCGCTCCGGCGCCGACAAAGACGGCAGGCTGAAAGTGATCGAAGCCGATCTGCTGTTCGACACCGGAGCCTATGTCGAATCACAGATGATCGTCACGCTGCTGACTTCAAAGTATATCCATGCCCTCTATCCGCTCGAGGCCTCGCGCTACCGAGGCCGCCTGGTGCATACGAATAATCTGCCCTACTACTTTCATCATGGCGGTGGCATCGCCCAGTTTCAGTTTGCGCTGGGACAACACATCGATGGCCTTGCGCGCGATATCGGCATGGATCCGGTCGATTTCAATCTGCTCAACGCGGTCGAAGAAGGCCACACCACCATGGAAGGCGCGCACTATGCCAGTTGCGGCCTGAAAGAATGCATCGAAAAGACGGCCAGTCTTGCCGGCTGGAAAGACAAGTACGGCAAGCTGCCAAAATATAAAGGCATCGGCATAGGTATCGGCGCGATGGCGTCGGGGGCGAAGGGCTTATTCAAACACGATACGTCGGCCGCGTTTCTCAAGGTAACCGATGACGGCAAGGCTTCGTTGTTTGTCGGCTTGCCGGACATGGGGCAGAGTTCTCACACTGCCATGGCGATAATCTGTGCCGAGGTGCTGGGCATTACGCCAAATGATATCAATGTCGTATCAGGCGATACTGACAGCGACCCGCTGGACGTGGGCGCGTTTACGCAGCGGGGCACTTTTAATACCGGCAATGCGACCCGTAATGCCGCGCTGGACGCGCGCAATCAGTTGGCGAAAACTGCGGTCGCGTTGCTCAAAGCCGACGAAGCCACACTGGTGTTTCGCGATCATAAGGTCTACCCGCAA
Source organism: Gammaproteobacteria bacterium (assembly GCA_037387125.1). Classification (GTDB taxonomy): domain Bacteria; phylum Pseudomonadota; class Gammaproteobacteria; order Steroidobacterales. Next base: position 27,571 of record JARRLL010000029.1, read on the forward strand.
GGCGCCGAAGAGCAGGCTGTTCCGTTCAAGAAAGTCGTCTATCAGACACTGCATAGTCGCGAAGGCCGCTTCGTAATGGGGCGCGGGTTCTACAACTCGCCCCTCGAGAAAGGGACCATGGCCTATTCCTTCGGCGCACAGATCGCCGAGGTGACCGTGGACCCCGGCACGGGCGTCGTAACGG
>JARRLL010000030.1:0-33302 GCA_037387125.1 Gammaproteobacteria bacterium
GTTGCCCGCTCTTCGCCGGATGTCACCACGGCAATCGGGTTGTCCATCTGCGCGCGCTCATCGAGCTGGGCCTTCACCGGCATCATGACCGCATCCCAATCCGGATCGTCGAGGCGCGGCGCAAACGTGTTCCACTCGCGGCGCACAAACGAAATCGTTTTGTTGTCGAACATGTGCTCCCTGATTTTGCCCAGGTAGTGTTCGTACAAATCGGCCACGCGCACATTCGGGCCGGCCATCGCGCGTAATGCATCGATGGCGCGCCGGTTCCAGCATGCATGCGCGATGCGCAGGTCTTCGCGCTCCAGCGCGAGCGGCAGGCTTTCGAGGAAGGGCATGATCTCGGCCTTGAATTCCGGCGACGCGGTCGCGGCCGGATGCTCGCCTGGTTTGTCGGGCGCCGCCCACCAGGCGTTACCGTGCTTGTGATCGCCGCGCAGCAGATTCAGCTCGTGATTACCCAGGATGCATTGCGCCTGACCTGCCGAGACCAGGTCACGCACTCTTCTCAACACGGCCGGGCTATCCGGGCCCCGGTCCACGAGGTCGCCGACGAACACCAGCCTGCGCCCTTTCGAGTGCGAACCGTCGGCGCGGTAACCGAGATGGTTCAACAGCGATTCCAGTGCATCGATCTCGCCGTGGATGTCGCCGACGACATCGAGCGGGCCGTCGAACAAGTTGCCGACTAACGGGTTTGTGATGAGATTTGCTTCAGACATAAACAGTCGCTTCATCGCGCGTGGGCTCCAATCGGCAACTGCGACAAGCCTCGACAAACTACCGTCGAACTGCTGTCAGGTCTATTTCTTGCTCAATAAAGCTGCCAGATGTGCTTTACAGACAGATCTGGCAGCTTCTGGTTCCTGCACAAACTAGCGAGCCGGCATGATTCGCCCCGCATTTAGCGCAGCCCGGAGGATTAAGGAGCAATCCGCCCCCGCGATGAGCGCAGGCTTACCCGCTCTCAGTCCTCCGCGCGTTTGCGGCCGGTGAACATCGCGAGCGGCAGGTTCTCGTTGTGCAGGTAACTGGAGTACAGCACGCCGAACACGTGAAACCCGATGAGTAGCAGCGTGAAGTTGGCGAAGAACTCGTGGATCTCTTCCCAGAATTCTTCGCGGTCCTCGTGTTCCGCCGATTCGCCCCGCCCGGCCCGATGATCTTCGTCGTCCTCATCGTCATCCGCGCGCGCGGTCGCGATAACCGCCGGCCAGTCGAAATCCGTTGCGGTGGCATCGGCCACCCACGAGGCGAGCGGACCGGCGTCCTCCTCGATGGCGTAGAGCATGAACCCGGCCACGCTCGTGCCGAACAGGCTGAGCAACAGCGCCAGGATCATGGCGGCGCCCGCCGGGTTGTGGCCGATGTAGCGCCGGGCTTGCCCACTCTTAAGCTCCCGCACGTAGGCGAGCGTCTCGGCCGGTGACCTCACGAAATCACTGAAGCGTGCATGGCCGCTGCCGATGAAGCCCCAAAGCACACGCAAAACCACTAGCGTGGCCACAGTGTAGCCGGCCCAGACGTGTGCCGTCATGAAGTCATCCTCGGTAAAGTAGGCTACGAAAAAGCCCGTCAGAACCGTCCAGTGACTGAAACGCACGAGCGGATCCCAGACCGGAACCGTATGTTCGAGTGTGGATTCGGGGGCGGCCGTAAGGGTGCTTGAGTCGTGCATGGCATAAAACTCCTGTGAAATGTGCAGACTCCATTCTGGCGTCGTGCGCGCTTGGTACAATCCGCCAAAGCTCCTATGACGTTAATTTCATGCCCACAATCATGCCCGGGAACGCCCTATGTCGGATGACCTAGACAGCCGCAAAGCCACGTATATCACCATTGCCCTGTTCGCCATCATCGCGGGGCTGATCAGCTGGGATCTGCTCGGCGATTACAACCAGGGCAGCAGCCTGCGGCACCTGCTGATCGAACTCGTGGTGCTGGCGTCGACCGTCACCGGCATCGTCGTGCTCTGGCGGCAACTGCACCGAGTCCGCACCGACCTGGCCCATGCGCGCGTCGAGGCCGAGCAGTGGCGCGCCGAAAGCAGGGAACTGCTGCAGGGGCTGGGGGCCGCGATCGAGAAGCAGTTCGGCCGCTGGGAATTGACGAAAGCCGAGGCCGAAGTCGGCCTGTTGCTACTCAAGGGCCTGAGCCACAAGGAAATCGCAGCCGTGCGCAGCACCAGCGAGCGCACGATTCGCGAACAGGCCCGCGCGGTGTACCGCAAGGCCGGCCTGCCGGGCCGCTCGGCGCTGTCGGCCTTCTTCCTCGAGGATTTGCTGTTACCGCCGAGCTAACCGATTACTACTTGAGTATCGGCTATTCGTCCGGGTTCGGTCCGAACAAACCTACGCCCAGCTCGCCTGAAATGTAACGAATCGCATTCAGTGACCGCACGCTGTTGCCGGCTTCGTTCAAGCGCGGCGAAAAGGCTGCTATGGCGAACTTGCCGGGCACCACGGCGACGATGCCGCCACCCACGCCGGTTTTTGCGGGCAGGCCTGCGGCATACATCCACTCGCCAGACTCATCATAAAAGCCCGCCGTCGCCATGATGGCAAGCAGTTCCGGAACGTCCTTGGCCGGCATTACCCGCTTTTTCGTCAGCGGGTTTAAACCGCCGTTGGCCAGCGTCGCACCCATGACACCCAGGTCGCGTGCGTTCACCCCGATGGAGCATTGCCGCGTATAGACGCGCAAGGCTTCTTCAGGATCGCTGTAGAGGCGCCCGTAGTTATAGAGGATGTTCGCGATGCCGCGGTTGCCCCAGGCCGTCTCGTACTCCGAGTTGTAGACCTCTTCGAGCACGGTCAGCTTGCGTCCCGCGAAGTCGTTGATGTTGCCGGACACCTTCTCCCAGCGCTCTTTCTCACTGTCCGCCTTGACCAGGCTGACGGCCGCAATGGCACCCGCGTTGACCAGCGGGTTGACCGAGCGGCCGGGATAGATCTCCAGCGCCAGCTTCGAATTGAACGCCAGGCCGGTCGGTTCGACACCGATCTTTTCGCGCAGCGTTTTAGGGCCCTGCTCCGCCATGATCAGGCCGGCCGTAAACGGCTTGGAGACGGACTGGATGGAGAATTCGTAGTCGGTGTCGCCTGCCGAATAGACCTTGCCGTCGCGCGTTACGATCACCACACCATACAGTTCGCTGGGCACCGTGGTCAGGATAGGAATGTAGTCGGCATTGGCACCGTCTTTCAGGTCCTTATATTTGGCATAGGCTTCGTCCACGACCCGCTGCAAATCAGCAGGGGCAGGATCGGCCGCCTGCGCAACCGTCGCGCCCATGAACCCCGCAAGAACCAGCGAAGAAATCAACAGTTTGCTTGTTGTTTTCATTTTTAGAGCTCCTTCCGGGAATTCAAATTCAGATGCGCGGACAGCACGAACGCGCTGCTGCATTGGTTACACCGGATCATATTATTTACCTCCGAATGAACCATTGAAACTGTATTTCGCCTTGCGCGTCAGCAACGCACTACTTATTAAAGACTCTAAACCAATGCCTGTAGCAAATGAGCATGAGCCCTACCTTACGCCCTGCGGCGAGAAGCGCGGCTGATGAGAGCGACAGGCTCGAATGCCAAAGATTAAATCTGCGATTCCACCGGTAACAACTTCACGAAACCCACACCGAAACGCTTCCAGAACCCGGTGTAAGGCTCCTTGGTCAGGGTTTGTTGTTCACCGTCAACCAAGCCGTGCCAGAGCAGCTGCTCACGGCCGTTGCTATCTGTCTGCAATTCCAGACGAAACGCCACCCGATCGATTTTGCCGTCAAATGCGTTGGCGATCTCTGCGGCGATCTTCGGCGATTGGAATACGACGCCGATTTCGGTGTTCTGAACGACCGACCTCGGGTCGAGGTTCAGTGACCCGATAAAAACCTCTTCGCGATCAAACACAAAGGCCTTGGCATGCAGGCTTGCCCTGGAATCACCTATGCCGCCCTCCTCCATTCGCTTCCGCTCCTCCGGGCTCAGGTTCATATTCAGCTCATAGAGCTCGACGCCCATTCTCAGCAATGCCTTGCGATATTTGGAATAGCCGGCATGAACGACCGACACATCGGTGGATGAAAGTGCGTTGGTCAGGATGCGCACGCGCACACCCTTATCACGCAGCGACTGAAAAAACGCCACCCCTGACTTACCCGGGACGAAATAGGGCGAGAAAATAATGATTTCTTTTTCTACTCCCTCCATATACGGCCTGAGCTGCTCGATCAGGCGATAGTCTGCGTTGCTCGTATCCTGCTTGAGCTTCTCCGGATCATCGGCCACCACCGTGCCGACACCCCAGGAATACTCGAGACTGGCTTGCCTGAGCTTATTCGCCAGATCCGAATCACGCAGGTGCTGCAGGTAGTCCGAGTCGTAATACTGGGCCACCCGCGCTTCGAATGCCTGCTTCCGCAGCGCTGCCTCCTCCGTGGTCAGCGGATTTTCCAGCAATGCCAAGATCGGATAACTCAGCTCGTCGTTCCAGTAGAGGTCGAATGAGGCAGAAACCTCCCGGGCCACCGGCCCGAGGCTCACGACATCCATATCGGCGAAATTAATTTCCGAGTCGGCATTAAAATATTCGTCGCCGATGTTTCGACCGCCGAGAACGGTCGCCTGGTTATCGACGGTGAATGACTTGTTATGCGCCCGGCGGGTCTGCTTGCCAAAACCGGTCACGAACTGGGCGGTCCTGCCGGTATTGCGGCCGAAAGGATTAAAGATTCTCACCTCGATATTGGGGTGCGCGTCGAGCACGGCAGCCGCGGCGTCCTTGCCTTCCTGGTCGATATCATCGACGAGCAAACGAACACGGACGCCGCGTTCCGCCGCTTTATACAGGGCATCGATGAACAAAGTCCCGACGACATCGCCGTGAATCATGTAGTACTGCGTATCGATGCTGCGCTCCGCTGCACTTGCCAGTGCCGCGCGCGCCACGAAGGCATCGAGCCCGTTAGCGAGCAAATAGAACCCCGATTCGCCACCCTGATCAGGGGCAAGCCTGGCATATGCGTCGGCCAATGCTGTGCCTTGCGTTTCGTTAAAGGCCTGGGATTCAGCGCGCTCAGTATTCGGCGGCAGACTCGCACACGCGGCAAGGCCAAGGATGAGAACCGCTGTTAAACACCTGCTGACAGACACGCTTTTCTCCCGCATGAACAGACAGAGCAAGAGTAACATCAAGCCCAGCGAACCCCGCACTTAATGTTTCCGGGGATTTGCCGGGCCGTTTCTTCGTTGGATTGTCGGATGCAACCACCGCACCGCACAAAAAATCCGCCAAGCCCTATATAGTATTGGCAAGAATTACTAGCGCCGAGAATCGCCTGGCAAGCGCGGAGCCTGGCCAGGCTCGAACCGAAAGAGGCCGTGCCGCGCGAAACTGTCGGCCGCGCAGTAGCGGCGAGCCGCAGGCTTTTTTCGCTATAGTGTTGATTCGCAGTCGCGTGACCACCAGACCTACGGAGCAATCATGCTGATTTTTATCACTGCCGTCGCCGTCGTCCTAGTCGTGTCTTTCCTGTGTTCGATTTTCGAGTCGGTGCTGTTGTCCATCACCCGTCCGCAAATAGAATTGCTGACACGCGAGGGCCGGAGCGCAGGCCCCTTGCTGGCGAGCTTCAAGGAAAACATGGACGTGCCCATCGCGGCGATACTGATCCTGAACACGGCGGCTCACACCGTCGGCGCGGCAGTCGCCGGCGCCAGTTACGAAAACGTGTTCGATGCCGGCACGCTCTGGGTCTTCTCGATCGTGTTTACGCTCGCCGTGCTGTTGTTTACCGAGATTATTCCCAAGACCCTCGGCGTCAGTTACGCGCAGGCACTGGCAGCGCCGGTCGCGCAGGGTATTCGAGTGCTGACCATCATGCTGAAACCGCTCGTCCTGTTAAGTGAGGGTATTTCCAAGTCCATCCGCGGCGACCAGGCAAATCCCGTCACCTCTGCGGAGGAAATTCGCCTGCTGGCAGTGCTTGGCCGCAGCGAGGGCGCGGTCAGTGCCACCACGGCCCGGCTGGTTGTCGGAGCGACGCAGCTGCGGCAACTCGAGGCACACGACATCATGCTGCCGCGTGATGAAATCCGGTTTCTCTCGGCCCGAATGGGCCGCGATGAAGTCCTTGCGACCTTGCGCGAGAGCGGCCACAGCCGTTTCCCGTTTTCGCCGACCGACACCGTCAACGACGTTTCCGGCGTGGTAATGGCCAAGTCGCTGCTCGACTGGTTACTGCAAAATCCGGATACGGATATCGATTGGGAACATCTGGTGCAGGAGGCCCTGATCGTGCCCCATACGGCATCCCTGCCGCAGATGCTGCACACGTACCAGGAAAGTCATCGGCACCTCGCCATCGTGGTGGACGAGTACGGCAGCGTCGAAGGCATTGCCACACTCGAAGACGTGCTGGAGGAAATCGTCGGCGATATCCGCGACGAGAGCGACCGTCCTGCCGACGACATGGAGCAGCGCCCGGACGGCACCCTGCGTGTTAAGGCCAATGTCGATCTGCGGCGGCTGTCCGCCCGGCTCGGCATTCCCTGGGAACCCGAAAAGGACGTCGTTACGATTGGCGGCCTGCTGACCGAGATGCTCGAGCGCATCCCGGTGCGCGGCGATGTCGTTGAGTGGAAAGGCTACCGCGTCGAGGTGCTGCGAGCCGATCGCCGGCGCGCCCGGTGGCTGGACATTCGGAAGTTATAAATAATCGCTCACTCGATGCCGTGCATCAGCCGTTTGACCGGCTTCGTCAGCAGCAACAACAGCAACCCTGCGCCCAGCCAGGTCAGGAAGATATTCAGGTAGACACTCTGCATACGCTAGAAACCGCCGCCGGTGACATCACCGGCCAGCAGCCCGGCGATCAGGTTGCCCAGCGCACTGCCGAGAAACCAGATGCCCATCATCTGCGACTTGAAGCGTTTTGGCGCGAGCTTGGTCGTGGCCGACATGCCCACCGGCGACAGACACAGCTCGCCCAGTGTGTGCAGCAGGAAGGTGCTGATAAGCCACATCGGTGCGGCCTGCACGCCGCTCAGCGCGACGCCCGCGGCGAAGTGCATCGTCAGAAAACCGAAGCCCATCAGTATCAGCCCCAGCGCGAATTTTGCCGGCACGGACGGTTCCAGGTAGCGGCGCGCCAGCGCCACCCACATGGCTGCATAGACGGGTGCGAGCGCGATGATAAAGAACGGGTTCAACGACTGGTACCAGCCGGCGGGGTGCGCACCTTCCGGAAACAGGCTGCCCAGAAATTCACGGTTGGTGTAACGTGCGGCAAATAAGTTGAGCGACGAGCCCGATTGTTCGAAGCCCGCCCAGAACAATGGCGTGGCAAAGAACAAAACAATGATTACCAGTGTGCGCTGCTTTTCCGTCACCGTTAATTCGCCACGCCAGAATACGTAAGTGAAAAATCCGCCCGCCATTGCAAGTATCAGCAGACTGGCATTGGCCGCGACCGCAACGGCGTCTATCCGGATGAAACCCTTCAATGCCGCGAAGCTGAACCCCAGCACGGCGACCAGCGCGAGTGTGGCCCCCGTCCGAACGCGGCTGACGAATGCGCGTTGCGCACCGGCGTCAGGCAGCGCTGCCGTAGGATGCAGCCCCGCCTCCCCGAGGTGGTGCCGACTAAGCTGATACTGCACGAGCCCGAAGAACATGCCGACACCAGCGGCCGCAAACCCCCAGTGCCAGTTGTAGTTTTCGCCCAGGTACGCGCAGACGAGCGGGCCGAGGAAGGCGCCGAGATTAATACCCATGTAGTAAATGGTGAAGCCGGCATCACGCCTTGCCCCGCCTTCCGGGTACAACTCGCCGACGATGCCGCTGATCGTCGGTTTCAGCAGCCCGGTGCCGACGATGATCAATGCGAGGCCTGCAAAAAAAGCCCACAGCGTCGGGATGGCCAGCGTGAAATGCCCGCACATGATAATGATGCCGCCGTGCCAGACCGATCGCTGCATACCGAGCACCCGATCCGCCAGCCAGCCGCCCGGCAGCGCCATCAGGTACACCAGCGCCGAGTAAATTCCGTAAATCGCCGTCGCCAGTTCATCGGTGAATCCCAAGCCGCTGTTCGAGCCTTTGATTATTTCGGCGGTCATGAACAACACCAGCAACGTGCGCATGCCGTAGTAGGAGAAACGCTCCCACCTCTCGGTGAAAAACAGCACTCTAAGACCGGGCGGGTGAGCTTGCCGGCCCACTCGTAATCTGCTCGAGGGCACTCGCGATACAAGACTGTTCGTACAGCAGGTCCGCATAGTTGTTCAGCACACCACCATGATCTGGCCGGATCACCAATGCTTCACGATAGATCTCCGCGGCTTCGAGCAGGTTGCCTTGCAGGCGCGCATGGTTGCCCGCCGCGAACATCAGGTCCGCATCCTCGGGCCATTCACGCAAACCGGAGGCCAGCGCGCTGCCCATGTCGGCAGCATTGATATGTCGCTCACTGTCGGCGAGCATTGCAAGGTAAGTATCGGCCGATCCACTTACCGGGATGTCTCCGGGCCGCAATGCCACCATCGCCCAGTCACCGGCGAGCCGCCATGTGCGCAGGAACGATGTGCGGCGCTCCGACTTGCGTTCTTCGGTGCCCGAGCGCAGCAATAACCTGTCGCTATCTGGCTCATAGCCTATGACTACGGCGTAATGCCATTTGGGCAGCCAGCTGAAACCGAGATTTTGCAGCACCAGCACCGGGTTGCCAGCGGCGACTTCATCCAGCAAAGCTGCGAATGCCTTGTCCGGTTCCGTTCTGCTCAGGAGCATTGTATTTAGTTCGTAGGGCAGTCGACTGAACTCGCGAGTCGCCGCCTTGAGTTCTGCCTGAAAGCTGCCTTGCCGTTCCGGAACATAGACCAGCGGCACGAGTTCATCCGGTGTAACGGCGACACCGCTGTAGACCAGCACCGTCGCAAGCGCGGCAGGACCGCACTGATAACGCTCCTGGGCAAAGAAAGGCACGCCGTCGAGTTCGACGGCGTGCTCTGTGTTTGGGGCAACTCTTTGCGTTGCGCAACCCGCCAGCACGAGACACGCGCTGGCAAGTAACGCAAGCGGCAAGCTACATCTTGTTGAAGATATTGATGACACCCGTCAGTTCGAGAATCAGCAACACGACGAAGACAATGCCGATGATCGCCAGTAACGACTCGCCACCCGCGGGCAAGGTCTCGATTTGCTCCGCGAATGCCGCCAACTCGCGATCCGGCAGGCTCGCGGCCCGATGCATCGCATCGGTGGCGTCCACACCCAACGCCGTCAGTCGCTGCTGCACGTCTGCGCGCATGAGCGCCGCGTCGATAACAGCCAGATTAGCCTGCCGCTCAGAGGCATTCAGGTAATCCTGCGTTGCCAGCATGGCGCCCTGTGCAGGCGCGACCAGACCGGTCCAGAAAAAAGTCAGCGTTGTAAACGCAATGATCAGGCGTTTGATGCGCATAATGAAGCTCTCCAATAACCCTTAAATATATGCAGTATATAAAGCGCTGCGAGACTCACCCGTGACTCGTGATCCAGCGCCGGATGCAAGTATACCTTGTCCCATCCTCGAATGACCGGTCATCGGATGACCGCTGCCATGGCAGCGCTGAACCGGTTATTGGGGCGTCGCCGTGATCCGCAAACCCAGGTGCCGAGGCTAAACCCTCGCCCCCCGAATGATCGCCAGCGCCTCGTCCTTGTGCTTGTCGAAGTAATAAGGCTGAGCACCAAGGTAGATGATCACGTATAACTTCCCGCCGTTGACAAATGCTCCGGTGATACCGGAATAATCCGGCCCGTCAGAAACCGCCATCTGCATATCAAATAAAACGCCCTGCGTCTCACCGAACTTATGCGGCCGCAGGTTCTGTGTGTCCACGCTGACTTCACCCTGAGCGAATAGCTTCACGATGGATGACTCGACGATCTCCTCAATCTCGTTAGGCAGCATGTCGGCCTGGAAGCTAGGCAGTGCATCAGCTCCGGACGAGACACGAAACAAGGTTTCACCATCGGCCACGGCGGGGATGAATACGATGCGATCCAACAAAAGTCCATCCTGAGTCCATTGCAGGCTGTCCTTGCGCAGCGCCCCGCCGGCAACCCCGGGCGCAACGTTCCAGGCCTGCGCCGAAGTTACCTTGAGCCCGGAATAATCGATTGTGCCCGGCGCAACCGCCGAGTAGGCCACACAACCGCTAAGCAACATCGCTGCAGTCAATACGAAACTCTTGCGCACCATCGTTTAGTCCTCGTTTAAATAAAATTCGATCATCGCCCTATCGTCTGCGTCGGGCTCCAGTTCCAGGTATTGCCGGAAGTTGTACTGAGCCTGTGGCAGGTTGTCCTGCTTCAAATATATGTAACCAAGGTTACGATAGGCATCAGGGACAGGGTTGTCGCCCTGTGCGGCCAGCGTGTACGCCTTGATCGCGAACTCCATGTCGCCTGCCTCGTCACGCTGTCGATACATCTCACCGTGGAAGAAGTGCACCAGCTCTTCCTGCACCCCCATTTGCCGATGACGATCCAGCAGCACCTCGGTGCGGCCGAAGCGGTTTGTGTCGATCTGATCTTCCATCAGCATGAGGTAATAGGCATTGAGCATATCGAGGTGCGACTGTTTGTTAGCCGGGTCGGCCGTCGCCTCCGGAAAGTTCTCGTCCACGAAGCGATTAAGTTCGACTATTCGATCAGCAGAACTCGGATGGGTCTTGGAGAACAAGCCGGGCTCGGTTCCCTTGGCCACGGCGTTGGCGTCTTCATCGACTATCTTTTTCCACAAATCCGCAGCGGCGTGGGGGTCGTAACCTGCGTCGGCCATGAATTTGGCGCCGAGCAGGTCTGCCTCGCTTTCATCGCCGCGACTGTATGCCATCAGTGATGCGAGCGCAGTAAGCTGGCCGACCGGCACACTGACACCGGTGAGCACCAACAAACCCATGTCAAATATCGAACCCGACGTCGCCGCCTTGGTCGTGCGACGCAGGCGGTCCATAGTATGCAGCTGAGTGTAATGCGCAAGCTCGTGGCCGAGCACGGCCGCCAGTTCATCCTCGCTCGAAACCCTCAATAGCAATCCGGTCCAAACCTGCACGATGCCATTCGCCGTCATAGATGCATTAAAGTAAGGGTTACGAATAATGTAGATACGCAGATCGGCGCAGTATTCGCCGGTTACTCGACAGGTTACGTCGCGCACATACGCATTGATGAACGGGTCCTTCACCAGCAAGGGCGAACGCTGGATGGCTTGCTCGTACTCTTCCAGCTCAAGCCACATACCTTTCTCGTCGTTAGCCCCGTCGGGCTTGTAACCGGGAGGAATCTTCGGAGTCAGATCGGCGTCGCCGGCCTTCAGTGACAGGCTTAGCAGCAACAGCGTTGCGATCGCTACACAGCGCAAGGGTTAACCCTCGGGCAGGTCTTTGAACAATGCCTTGACAGTCGTGTGCGCGCCGTCGGGGTCGCGCAGTTCGCCTGCGCCCGCGGCCACCTGATTGAACCAGACGATATCGCCCGTATTCAAATCCACCAAGGATGCAAATCCACCCTCGCTGCCCATGCTCATGGCTACGCCGGCGGCGGCAGCCAGCACCGCGAAGGCAACGCGGCCCCCGGAAGCCTGGTAATCGCGGTAGTAGGTGAACAGCGCGTAGTCAGCATCATACTTTTCGCCTATCGTCTGGGTGCCCGGGCCGAGCGACCAGTCGAAGGACTCCTGCTTGGTCGGTAGCTTCATCGGCCCGAAGTGATGCACGAGAATGCTGTTACCGACCGCCGAGTATAATTTCTGGTAGCCGACCTCGAAGTCGTCCAGCTGACCTTCCTCCGGGATCATAACGAGTTCGACGTTATGCTCTTTGGCATAGGCCGACAGCGCCGTCTCGAAGTTAGCTCGTGCCGCCAGCGTCCAGTCTGCATGGGGTTCGGGCACACCGCCGGCGGTCAGCAGGTAGTACTTCACGTCCGGCGTCATGACCAGAACTTTGGGGTTGTCGTTATCAACCGCGGCCAGCCTGTCGATCTGCTTGACCTTCGTCGTAGTGGCACAACCGGAAATTAGCAGCAAGGCTGCCAGTACAAAAACCGAGCGTGTCCTTCCAGTTAGAACAGCCATCATTAACACTCCCCAGTGAATAATATTCTGCATTAAGTATGCGCCCAAGCACGCAGACTGGCAATTGAATTCGGGGCTTCGGCTTCAGTTGCCCGTATTATCTTTTTTATCCTTCCTTCGCTAAGGATAATTCTGATTTCGTGGACAACAACTGCGCACCGTGTCCCGAACTCGGCGCTTGACCCCTTCGGCGCGAGCGCCGAAACTAAGTCGCAGAAGCTCAGAGTCCATCCTCGCAAAAGGCAGGCCAAGGCGTGGCGGCCGGATGGATTCAGACCCGCTGGAACACCGGGTCGTCTGGACGATAACAACAACGGACATTTGCCATGCCTTTAGCTGCCCCCCAGTTGCATAATTCGGTCACCCTGCTCCGGATAAGCTGCATACTCACGCTGACTTTGCTGAGCAACTCGGCGCTCGCGATCGAGTGGCCTCAGGAAATCACCGCGAAGGAAGGCACAATAGTCATCTATCAGCCGCAACCCGAAAAGCTGGAAGGCAATGTGCTGTCCGGACGGGCCGCCACCTCGCTGGAACTCAAAGACCAGTCAGACCCTATCTTTGAACAACAAAGGACTCGAACCGACGTCTAAAAACTCGGTTCGACCCCTGTTACTGTTACGGTATGCAGAGTTTTCATGAGTCGGTTCGGTCCAGGGAGTATTAGTTGACCCACGGCAGTAACAGCGAGAACGCCATCGAGATTCGCGGGCTGGTTTTCAGGCGCGGCAAGCGGGCCATTCTGGACGGCCTCGATCTGACCGTTCCGCGCGGCCAGATCGCAGCCATCATGGGCCCGAGCGGCACGGGCAAGACCACCCTGCTCAGGCTGATCACCGGCCAGCTGCAACCCGATGCGGGCAGCATTCGTGTGCTGGGTGAGGAAGTGCCGGCGCTGGATCGTCACCAACTTTACGCACTGCGCCGACGCATGGGCATGCTGTTCCAGAACGGTGCTCTGCTGACAGACCTGAACGTGTTTGAAAATGTTGCGTTCCCGTTACGCGAGAACACCGAACTACCGGACGAGCTGATTCGCCATATCGTATTGACCAAGTTGCATGCGGTAGGACTCAGGGGCGCGGCCTTGCTCGAGCCTTCAGAATTATCCGGTGGCATGGGGCGACGGGTCGCGCTCGCGCGCGCCATGGTGATGGATCCGGAATTGCTTTTATACGACGAACCCTTCTCCGGTCTGGACCCCATCTCGAGAGGCGTGGTCCTGCGGCTGATCCGCATGACGAATGACCTGCTTGGCCTGACCAGCGTCGTCGTGTCGCACGATATTGAAGAAGTCACCAGCGTCGCTGATGTGGTGAATGTGATTTCGGAAGGCAAGGTCATCGCGAGCGGCACGCCCGAGGTGCTGGAGAAGAGCGATGCGGAAATCGTACGGCAATTCATGACCGGCGCACCCGATGGCCCCGTGCCCTTTCACTACCCGGCACCGGACTATCGCGAGGATCTGCTGGGCTAACCAATGAATTTTCTGCACACCGCACTGGAACAATTGCTGGGAAGGCTGCGCAAACTCGGCGCGGTGACTTTGTTTTTCGGTGAAATACTGGTGCGCTGTCCGGCCGGCCTCAAACGGCCGAGACTGGTATCAGCACAAATCTATGCATCGGGCGTTTTGTCGCTGGTGATCATCATGGTCTCCGGGTTTTTCGTCGGGATGGTGATCGGCTTGCAAGCCTACGATTCCTTGTCGCGATTGCGTCAGGAAGACATCCTGGGCGCGGGCGTCGCGCTCACGCTGCTGAAGGAGCTCGGCCCGGTCGTCACCGCGCTGCTGTTCGCGGGCCGCGCCGGCACATCGCTGGCATCCGAGATCGGCCTGATGGGCGCGACCGAGCAGCTCTCGGCCATGGAGATCATGGCCGTGGACCCGCTGCAGCGCGTGGTGGTGCCGCGCTTTCTCGGCGGCGCGATAGCCGTACCGCTGTTAGCCGCCGTATTCAGTGCGATCGGCATTCTTGGAGCCTACTTTATCGGCGTGGTCGTCATGGGCGTAGACGGTGGCGAATTCTGGTCACAGATGCAGGAATACGTGGACCCCGAGGACATCTGGGAAGGAGTCTGGAAAAGCGTGGTGTTCGGTATCGCCGCAAGCCTGATTGCGGTGTACGAGGGCTACCATGCCCCGCCCACCGCCGAAGGGGTCGGCATGGCAACAACGCGGACCGTAGTCACGACGTCGATCATCGTGTTGATTCTTGACTACCTGATTACCGCTTTTTTACTTTGAGGCAACGCATTATGGCTGCTACACGATCAAGGGAACTGGGCACGGGCCTGTTTATTTTTCTTGGCTTTGCCGCGCTGCTGTTCCTGGCAACTCAAACGACCAATGTCGATGAATATTTCGATCAATCGGGCTACGAGGTCAGCGCCAGGTTCAGCGACGTCGCCGGGCTGAAGGTTCGAGCACCGGTCACGCTCGCGGGGGTGAACATCGGGCGGGTCGAGCGGATCGAATTCGATAACGACCGTCTGGACGCCGTCGTGACCATGCGCATCGACAACGAATTCGATCAGATTCCCGATGACTCGGATGCGGGCATCGTTACGGCGGGCCTGCTGGGCAGCAAGTTTGTCGGCATCGGCCCCGGTGGATCGGAAAGCTACCTCGAGAACGGCAGCGAAATACAAATCACCCAGTCCGCAATTATTCTTGAAGACGTGATCGGCCGTTACCTGTTCAACCAGTCGCCGCAAGACGGAGGCCAGCAATGATGGCCTCCCGGCCCCGCAAAGCCCGCAGGCTCGTGCCGTCATTGCTGGCGCTCGCGTTACTGGCAAGTGCCACGCACGCGCACGCAGCCGACACCCGCACACCGACAGAAGTCATACAAGAAACCGCCAACGCGCTGGCACTCAGGGTCAGCGCAGACCGCACACAGCTCGAGGCCAACCCGACGCAGCTATACACGCTGGTCGACGAGGTGTTGCTGCCCGTTTTCGATACACGCTATGCCGGTCAGCTGGTACTCGGTCGCCACGGGCGCGCCGCCAGCAAAGAACAGCGCGATGCATTCGTCGATACCTATTACGATTACCTGTTGCGCAACTACGCGTCCAGCGTGCTGAAATTCGACAAAGACAAAGTCGAGGTTTTTCCGCCGCGCCCCGGCGACCCGAATGATCCCAAGCGCACGGTCGTGCGCACCTCCATGCTGCTGGACGATGGCGGTACGGCGGCCGTCGACTACTCTTTGCGGCTTACGGATGATGGCTGGCGTATTTTTGACGTGCGCATAGACGGCATTTCCTACGTGCAGACCTATCGCAGCCAGTTCGACTCGGAGATTTCTGCGCGGGGACTCGACGCGGTGATCGAGCGCCTGCGCGCCGAAACCGAGCGACTGGGCACGGCCGGACGCGAGGGCACGTCGACGAGCGCGAATCCGGAGCCCGGCGCATGAACGTCGCCGCGATCGAGGCCGCCGGCGACGGCACGTTTCGCGTCACCGGGCCTGTAGTGATGGCAACCGCGGGCGAACTGCTCGAGGCGAGCCGCCGATTGTTTCCCGAAACCGGCGACCTGCAGATCGACCTGAGCGGCGTCACCCAAGTAGACAGCGCCGCGCTGGCTCTGCTGATCGAGTGGCTGCGGCAGGCGCGCCGACGCAATCACTCGATTCGGATCGAAGGTGCGCCTGACAAGCTGCTGTCGATCGCCCGGCTGACGGACGTGCAAGACATTATCCTGAATAAATAGCCGGTTGTTACTGCGCGAAGACGGCGAAGGGGCCGAGCCGACTTACAAAAATCTCGGTTCGACCCCGCTTACTGGTCTTCCGGTGAAGAAAAATCCATGTCCGCAATATCGGTGACCTTGCGCATGACAGCCGCTTGCATGTCCTGCTTATAAGCGCGTATTCGATCACGAATGTCCGCATCGCCGGCGCCGAGAATTTGCGCTGCGAGCAGGCCGGCATTCGTGGCGTTGTCGATGGCAACCGTGGCGACCGGAACACCCGCAGGCATCTGCACGATCGAAAGCAACGCATCCTCGCCCTGCATCGCAGTTGCGCTAATCGGCACGCCGATGACGGCCAGCGGGGTAATCGAGGCAACCATACCCGGCAGGTGCGCCGCCCCACCCGCGCCCGCGATTATCACGCGCAGACCACGCCCTTCGGCCTGCTCTGCATACTCGACCATCCGTTGCGGCGTCCGATGCGCGCTCACTATGGTCAGCTCATAATCGATGCCCAGCGCGCTAAGCACCTCTGCCGACTTGCGCATCACGGGCAGATCAGAATCACTGCCCATAATAATTCCTACCGCTATATTCATGCTTAGCCCTCGTTGCGAGCCGACTGAAGTTCAGACAGGCCCAAAGATATTTGCTGCTCGGCATCTGACCGTGATGCGCCTGTGCACGTGACATGACCCATCTTACGACCCTTCCGTGGCGTAATTTTGCCATACCAATAGAAAGTTACACCGGATTGACTGGTCGGCAACACCCCGGGAGGCGATGAGCACAGATGCTCCCATTGCTCCGTGTACAAAATATTCTTCATAACCGCCGGGGCTATCTGCCGGGTCGAACCCAGCGGGAGCCCCGCAACGGCCCGCACATGCTGCTCGAATTGGGAAGTCGCACAGGAATCCAGGGTATGGTGGCCTGAATTGTGCACCCGCGGCGATACTTCATTGATTAACAGCCGGCTGTCTGCTGTCAGAAACATCTCGATGGCAAACACACCGACACCGCCGAGCTTTTCGACGACGGCGCTGCCAAGCCGCATCGACTCGTCACGCAACTCGGGTGGAATCAGGGCCGGCGCTATCGCTGCGTCCAGTATGTTTTTGACGGTATCGAACTCGAGTTCGACGGGTTCATAGATCTCTATCTCGCCCGATGCGCTGCGCACCGCGACCACCGCCAGCTCACGCACACCGGCCAAAAAAGGCTCGAAGATGCTTGGCACCGACCACAAACGGTCCAGGTCGCGAGCGTTGTCGATCACCTGGACACCATAACCGTCGTAACCACCCTGCTGCGCTTTCTGCACAAGCGGCACCGGAATTCGCCGCAAAATCTCGGCCTGCTCGGCCGGCGGGTCATCCGCTTCCACGAAAGCCTCCGTGGGTAAGCCCTGTTCCTGCAGCCACTGCTTCTGCGTCGCTTTATTCTTGATGAGCCGCAACAGGGCCGGATCAGGGTGCACCACCGTATTGCCCAGCCGCTGCTGCTCCTCGAGTCCGTCAAGCAATGCGTCCGGAACAAACTCGAATTCAAAGGTAACGGCGTCGCTATGCGCGGCAATGCGCTGCGCGAGGTCCGGGTCGTCCAGCGCAGCAACAATTGACGTATCGGCCACCCGCAACGCAGGCTCATCGGCGCTTGCCGCGACGACGAGAGTCTTTATTCCCAGCTGTTGCGCCGCCTCGCAAAGAAAATAACCAAGTTGGCCCCCGCCGATGATGGCGATTGATCGGGCCTGTTTATCCTGCGTCAATTCAAACTCCTGACCGCATCGAAAATAAAATTAAGCTTCAGTTCACGCCTTGCTAACAAGCATGGCTCAGCCGTAATGCTCCTTCGCAACACGCCGCACCTCATCAAGCAGCATGCCTGCGGCCGGCGTCAATGGCCGATCCGATGGGTAAATCAGACTGGCATCGCGCCGCACAGCAGGTTCGGCAATTTTAAGCGCCTTTAGAGCTGCAGGCCGGGCATTAAGCTCGGGAGCAATCAGCGCAGGTGAAACCATGATCAGCAGATCGCTGGACAACATCAGCTGCATGCCTATGCGATAGGCGTCGCTGCCGACGATATCGCGCGGCGGTTCCAATCCTGCTGTAACAAAGGTGTTAACTATAACGTCAAGATCGGATGGCCGCGAGTAAGGCACGAGCCAGGCACAGCCTACGAGGTCTTTCAGCTTGACGGTCTTGCGCTTTGCCAGCGGGTGATCGGGTCGCACGGCGATAACGTCATTGGTGGAATAAATGACCTCGCGATGAAAGCCCTTGGCCAGATCAAAGGCACTGACGCCGGCCGCAATAAAATCGAACTCGCCGTCGTAGAGCCGCTGCCGCAGCTTGTCCGAATAGCCCTCGATCAGGTTGACCCGCACACCGGGACGAGCGGCACGAAACCGCAGGACAGCCTCGACGATAATATCGCCGGCGAATGATTCACCGAGCCCGATCGTGACAGTGCCGGTGCGGCCTTCGCTGATGTTGAGCATTTCCTGTTGCGCCCGCGCGGCCCCTGCCAGCTGGGCCCGCGCATGCGGTATCAGCGCCTCACCGTGTTGCGTAGTCGACGTGATGCCGCCGGGACCGCGATCCAGCAGGCGCACGCCGAGTTCTTCTTCGAGGCGCGCAAGGCTTGCACTCAGGGCTTGTTGGGTGAGATCGAGGCGACGGGCGGCGGCCGCCAGGCTGCCGTGATCGATGACGGCAAGAAACCGTTGCAGCTGTCTATTGTCCATGGCGCGGGTCTGCCTGAGTCGTTTGCATTATGGACATGAATCAGTGGTTTTCTTCGCCGCCACTGACGTTCATGGCTTCTCCGGTAATGTAACGCGCATCGTCCGACGCCAGAAACGCAACGGCCGCGGCCGTATCCTCGGGCAGTCCCGGCCGGCCCAGCGGAATCCGCGCACGCATGGCCGCAAGGAACTCGTCCAGTGTTTGCCCGCTAACTTGCGCATAGTACTCGTTCTGCTTGGCGCCCAACCCGGTGGTCACATGGTTCGGACACACCGCGTTGACCGTGATGCCGTGCTGACCCAGTTCGCTTGCAACCGAGCGGGTGAAGCCAACCATCCCGTGCTTGGATGCGACGTACGCCGCCAGATGCGGGAAGCCGGACTTGGCGGCCTGGCTGGCAATATTGATGATCCGACCGCCCGAGCCGGCCGCCATCATTCGTAAGGCCGCGTGCTTCGAACACAGATAGGCGCCCGTGAGGTTCACGTCGAGCACCAATTGCCACTCCTCCAGCGTTGATTCGGTAAACGGCTTCAGCATGTAACCCACGCCGGCATTGTTCACCAGAATATCGATGCGGCCGAATTCGTCGACGGTGCGATCGATGAGGTTTTTGACATCGGCCTCGATACGCACATCGCAAGGCACTACCAGCACTCGGGCGCCCAGCGAGCGCAGTTCTTCTGCCACCGTCTGCATCTCATCGGTGCCACCTATATCATCCGCCTCGAGCATTCGGTCCGGATTACCAAGATCAGACACCACGACGTCACAGCCCTCGGCAGCTAGCCTGCGCAATATGGCTGCACCCAAGCCATTGCTCCGGCCGGAACCGGTGCAAACGGCAACTTTACCCTTGAGTCCCTGCATGCTGCCTCCTTACGAAAAACGTTTCGTTAATATGAAAACTGGATTGTCTGCGAAGCCGCGAAATTCGCCGGCGACTTTCGTCATCGTGTCCGTGGCCACGTCTTCACCGAAGCCCTGCAAATCACTGATATCGATGATCTCGACATAGTCATAGGGGGCTGATTCAGTCGACCCAAACAAGCCCTGGCTGCGGTAAATATCAAAGCTGCTGACTGAGGGCAGCTTGCGAACCACCGGCAAATCCGTGGATTTGGCCCAGGCCTCGTAGGCCGCTACATCGGCATCCGGGCGCAATTTAAAAAGTACTACGAGTGTGTCCATGTGCATAAACCTCTGGTTGGAGCCACATTGGCGAGAGAACAGGTGCAGGTGAATATACAAATTATTTTTTCGTTTGACAACCTAAAAACAATTAAATATATTTAGATCCAACCTACCCGGAGGACGCGTACCTTGATCAAGAACCTTTCTCACGACCTATGCCTGCCGCCCAGCCGGGACGAGCGCACCCGCCAGGAATTCGTCGCTTCGCTGCGCCACCACGTGCTCGATGACATGGCCTCTTCCATGCGCGAGCGTTATGAGCACCACGTGAAACCTGCCTTCGAGCGCAGCGCGGGCCGTGCGCCCACCGACGGCGATGAAGTGCATGACGCCATGCGGGATGACCCCTATTTCCAGTTCTACAGTTCCGTACGCTACAACGCGCAGGAAATGGTGTTTCGCTCGGTGATTCCGATCATCGACCGGGACCTGGAGCATTTGAACAGTCTGGCAAAAGAGATTCGCACGGCGCCCGGCGAGGACAGCGGTCAACTCGAACTCAATCCTGACCTGGACATACCCGTCAATGTCAGCAACATCGATGTGCACCTGTCACCCGGCAGCTACCATTCCGAGTATCAGGCCGATGACGTGTCGCCCGGCGCGATCTACGACAACAGCATTAACGTCTTTGCATTTAACCAGATGGGCCGGAATACGGATGACATTGGTCACTCGTTTGCTAATTACGTGAAACTGGCCTTTCCCGATTTCAAACCAAAGAGCATTCTCGATGCGGGCTGCACGATCGGGCACAACACGGTGCCCTGGGCCACGACCATGCCAAATGCGGAAGTGACCGGCATAGACGTCTCGGCGGGCCTGCTGCGCTATGCCGCTTCCCGCGCGCGCAGCCTGGGAGCAAAGGTCAACTTCAGGCAGATGAACGCAACGGCACTGGACTATCCGGACGCCAGCTTTGACGTGGTTTTCTCGTCGATGTTTCTCCATGAACTGCCACTCAAAGATATACGCGCATTCTTCAAGGAGGCCTATCGAGTACTGAAGCCTGGCGGCCTGTTCCTGAACATGGAGCTGCCACCGAACAACAAGATGGAAGCGTACGACCGCTTTTACCTGGACTGGGATTGCTATTACAACAAGGAGCCGTATTACAAGCCGTTTCGGGATCAGGATTACGTGCAGCTTTGCACCGCTGCGGGCTTCAGCGCCGGCAAGTTTATCGAAACCGTAATCCCGCGCTATACCTATACCGAGCCGGCCGAGTTTGCGGCGGCCATCAGCAACGGTGCCGTATTCGATGACCGGACCGGCCGTCTATCGGAAGAGATTCGCTGGTACGGCTTCGGCGCCTGGAAATAACCACAACATTTTTTATAGGAGCTACTGATATGTCGCGCATTCCAATGAAACACCGGGGCAAGCGGCCCCGCATGTTCAGCACCAACGGCGTCGATGAACTGATGAGCATGGTGCTCGAGCTAACGGCCGAACTATGGGTTATAAAGAAACGCTTGTACCTGCTTGAGCGCGTTGCGGGCCAGGCTGGCGTGCCACTGACACCAGAGATAGAAAACTACGACTTGAGCGAGGCCGAGATCGCGGAACTCGATGCCCTGCGCCGCACGATGATTGCGACCGTGCTGCGCTCTATTGAAAGCGACAACACCCCGGGTGCAAAGGTACGTGAGGAAGTGACGCAAACGGGCATGCACACTGATGCCGTGGCGGCCTGAGGCAAATTCAATAGCACCCCGGCAATGGATGATTGCGCCGGTCAGGATGAACGATGGTGACTGATACAACGACAGGCAGTACGGCGTATCCAACGCTCTTTAGCCCAATCGAAATAGGCGGCGTTCGACTGCGTAACCGTGTCGCACATGCGTCAATCGTGTCGCGCTTCGTCAAGGACGGTCAGCCGACGGACCGGCTGATCAATTACCTGGGAAACCGCGCCAAAGGCGGCGCCGCCCTGGTGATCACCGAGCCGGTAGCGATGACGTTCGCGAATCGTCAGACGGATCGTCTGCGTGGCTGGGACGACGCCGCGCTCGACGGGATCAAACGGCTGGCCGATGCGGTGGAACGCTGGGACAGTCGTTTGCTGGGACAGGTTCAGGACCCGGGCCGAGGCCGCCATGCCACCGGCCGGAATGAGTTTGCGTACGGCGCCTCTGCCCTGCCCGACGACCTGAGCTGGACGGTTCCTCATGTATTGGCACCCGCCGACATTCAGCTGATGATCGAACAGTGGGCCGAGGGATGCCGGCGCCTGCAACAAGCCGGCTTTAGCGGAGTAGAAATCTCGGCGGGCCACGGTCACCTGTTTCATCAGTTCCTCTCGCCCTGGTCCAACCGTCGTGAGGATGAATACGGCGGTGATACCGAGGGCCGCACGCGCTTCCTGCGCGAACTGGTACAGGCGATTCGGGCCGCAACCGTTCGCCCCTTTATGATCGGGCTCAAACTGCCCGGCGCGGATGCGGTGCCCGGAAGTCTCGATATGGATGAGACCGCACGGATCGCCGCGGCGCTGGCGGCCGAACGCGAGTTCGACTGGTGGACTTTCGTCTGGGGCGCCCACGCGCGCAGCCTGTACCTGCACATGCCGGGACCCGCCGGCCCGCGCGCGCCCTACCTGGATCATATCCGTTCGCTCCGACAAGCCGCGCCCGATGTCCCGACAGGCGCAATCGGCTATATCACCGATCCTAATGAAGGCGAAAAAGCGCTGACCGACGGCACCGCCGACCTGATTTTCCTGGGCAGGCCGTTAATTACCGATCCGGCCTGGGGCAACAAGGCCCGCGCCGGCAATGAAGCCCAGATACGCTACTGCGTGTCGTGCAATACCTGCTGGCGCACCGTGGTGGAAGGCAATGGCCTCGAATGCGACAACAATCCCCGCGTGGGCGAAGCCGACGAGGTCGACTGGCAGCCCGCTCCGGCTAAAAAGCGCAAACGAATTGCGGTGATAGGCGCGGGCATTGCCGGGCTGGAGTCGGCCTGGGTTGCCGCCGCACGAGGCCACGAGGTCACGGTCTACGGCGCTTCCGACGAAGCAGGCGGCAAGACACGCTTGCACGCAGAACTGCCCGGCGGCGAACACCTGAGCAGCATCTATGACTACCAGCAGCTGGCCGGTAAAAAACACGGCGTAAAATTTGAGCTCGGCACTACTGTGGACGAACTGAACTTAGCGGATGTGCAGGCAGACGCATTCATACTGGCCACCGGCTCGACGATGTCTGCACCCGCATTTTTGCCGCAGGAATATGTCGATGAGGGTTTCGTGCCGGACTTACGCGCACTGATGCTAAGCCTTCGGGGCCGCAGTACCCGCGAAGACGGGCGCATCGTTCTGTACGATCAGGACCACACGGAAATGACTTACGCGGCTGCGTTGCGACTGGCCGATCACTTCAGCCAGGTGACGATCGTCACGCCACGCGAACGCCTTGCCACGGACGTTTTGTTACTCAACAGACAGTTAATCTATCAACAGCTGTTTGACCGGCGCATCGAAATGGTGACCAATGTCGAGCCCGCCGGCGTCGATGAACTGGACGAAGCCCGTCTGTTACTGACCAACGTTTACAATGGCGATACCAGCGAGCTGAATGATGTGATTGCCATCACCTACTCGACCTCGCGCGTTCCGAACGACAAACTGCAACACATCCTGACGACGGCCGGCCACGAAACTCACGTGATTGGTGATTGTTACGCACCGCGATCGGTGCTGGCCGCTACTCGCCAGGGGTATCAGACCGGACTTCGCATCTGACCCGGCTGAAAAACGTCAGTTGTCCATCGCGCCCTGATCGACCCAGCGTTTCACAGTCTCGATCTGCTCCTCCGGCATCCGTTGTTGCCCATGGGGCATCTGGATCGAGGAATGCGCGCGACCTTCTATCAGCACGACCAGGGTGCTGCCGATTGAATCGCCGCCGATGACGACCGGGCCGAACTTGGTCCCTTTCATGGTTGCCGCGTACGATTCGACGCCGAAACCGCTCTTCGCGTAGCCCTCGGCACCCGGCCGATGACATTCAATACAATGCTCAGCAAGGATAGGTTGCACGTCTTCTGCGTAGCTCACTGCGCGATCAGTGGCACCTTCGCAACCCGCAAGGCCAATAGCCCCTGCTACGATGAAGGCGCCTGAATATACTTTGCCCAATTTGCGGTTGCTCATATCTCTAACCCCTGAAATACATAAGTTACTGTTGTAGCCACTGCTTCAAGTCAATTGTGCTTGCCAATACTTCTGACTAATTCGCAAGCTTAATAATATAAATTTTCCGGCGCAGGTGTTAGTTTATTAGCCCTGCTGAAAATACGGATACACGCTGCCCGTTATTCAGGATACCGTGGATGCCGGTTATTGTCGTAAAACTTAGATGACCAACAAGAAGCATCCTCTGCTGGTAAACCTCCGCAAGTCGCGTACACCGCTGACAGAACTCGTTCATATAGGAATGGAGCACATACTGCAGCGACCGATCCGCGAACTGTTCAACACCAACGAATTATCCAAAGCTATTGCCCTCGGCATACGCAGCGTCGCCGCGGAACCTCGCAACGAAGAACTGCTGGAGAAGCAAATACACGCATCGATCGCGGAGCTGCGGCGGTCAAAATTCGACGGCAGGCTTTCGGAACAGACGGTCGACGTCATCCGCGGTCTTGCCGCAACCCCCGTCAAGCTGAACGAAGATTTAGTCGCCCAACTTCTGGATCACAGCGCCACCCGCGTTCTGCTGCGAGAGGTCATTCAGCTTTCGGTGATTAATTTTTCCGAGCGGGTGGCGGCGGTGGTTCCCGGCGGCAATCTGGTCACGCAGTTAGCGGTCGCATTCCGCGGCTTTGCTGCGCGCACGGTCACGAGCGACGGAATGA
Organism: Gammaproteobacteria bacterium; assembly: GCA_037387125.1. Lineage (GTDB taxonomy): Bacteria > Pseudomonadota > Gammaproteobacteria > Steroidobacterales. The sequence continues at coordinate 24,641 of JARRLL010000030.1, forward strand.
CTGTGGAAATGCATATCAACGGAGCTGTCGAGGAAAATCTGTCCCCGGCCTTACGCTCGACGGCCGAGCGGGTGGCAGACGAAAACTTCGCCGCCGAACTGGCTGACTGGCGCGGGCACGTCCTCAGCGTATTGCTCGACCGACCCATTAAAGAGCTTATCGGCCAGCTTGACCAGGTTGATCCCAAAGAACTCGCCGGGCAACTGGCCGCGCTCTTACAAAGCATCGCCAGCTGGAATAAATTGGACCAGGTCGTACAGAAGTCGGTTAAGGCAAGCTTGGTGCGAGTGCGCGAGCAAACTTTGAACGACATCCTGCAGGGCACGGGAACGGAAAAGGACCTACGCCCGATCGTTGAGAAACAGCTGGTCAAAGCCCTCTGGCCGTTCCTGAAATCAGCTGAGTTCGAAGACTGGCTGAACGAATGGAGTGAACCTAAAAAGCGGGCAAAAAATTAAGCTTCCACATGGCGCCGGCACTTCATATCGAATGCCGATCCGGCAGCTTTTTTATTGGCATAGCGCACAGAACCACGCGACTGCTGAGTACTGGCCGTAGCCAGGTAATTGTGAGCCTGATTCGCCAGAGTATTAGCTGGACTATTAGCCAGGGTCTTCGCGACAAGTAAATACCTGACCTCGGCGAGCCTAGCGCCCTCGCCGCCGCGCCAGCCGCCGACTATTCTCCGGCTGCCCTTCAACGCGCCGCGCCCGAAAAGAACGGCCTTTCAGCTTGCCCTGGCCGAGTTTTTTAAGCGCTGCGCTGACCGCATTGATATCCACTGCGACATAGGATTGATTGTCGAAAATATTGATCTTGCCAACCTGGTGCGCCGCGATACCGTGCTCGCCGGTCAAGGCACCCAGGATGTCGCCGGGGCGAAGTTTTTGTTTCTTGCCGCCGTCGATCTGCAGCGTCGCCATCGCCGGTTTAGCCGGTGTCTTTGCCAGCAGCGATGCCGGCGGCAGTTCTTCGGCTGCGATGCTGATCCCCAGGGCTCGCTCCAATCGATCGACCTTGTACCGCTCATGCTCACCATACAGGCTGAATGCCATGCCGGTACTGCCGGCGCGACCGGTGCGGCCGATGCGGTGCACGTGCACCTCGGCCTCGCCCGCCAGCTGATAGTTGACCACCGCATCCAGCTCAGCGATGTCGAGTCCGCGTGCGGCCACATCGGTCGCCACCAGCACCGCCACGCTGTTATTCGCAAAACGCAGCAGCGTGCGGTCACGGTCTGCTTGCTCGAGATCGCCGTGAATCGCGAGCGCACTGAAGCCATGCTCGCGGAGCGCCGCCGCAAGCTCGCGGGTTTCATCCTTGGTATTGCAAAACACCAGCGTCGCCTGCGGCCGATGCTCGAGCAATAGCAGGCGCAATGCCGTGAGCCGCTCGGCTTCACTGCTGGCTATATAAAAGTGCTGTTCGATCGTGGCGGCATCGTGGGTTTCGGCCGCAGTCACCCGTTGCGGATCGCGCATGATACGTGCGGCCACGGCCTGAATTTCATCGGCAAAGGTCGCACTGAACAAAAGGGTCTGCCGCTCGGTGGGGGCTGCGGCCACGATGGCATCCAGTTCTTTCTGAAAGCCCATCTCCAGCATTCGGTCGGCTTCATCGAGCACGAGCGTCGTGAGCGCCTCGAACCGCAAGGTGCCCTTGCGCAGATGATCATCAACGCGACCGGGCGTGCCGACCACGATGTGCGCGCCGTGGTCTAGCGATGCCGCTTGCGGACCGAAAGGCGTGCCGCCGGTCAGGGTTAACACTTTAATGTTAGGGACTGTGCGCGCCAGCTCACGCAGCGCGTTAGCCACCTGGTCGGCCAGTTCACGCGTCGGGCACAACACCAACCCCTGCACGCTGAACTTTTTCCCTTGCAGACCGGCCAGCAAGCCAAGCCCGAAAGCCGCGGTCTTGCCCGAACCGGTTTTAGCCTGACCGATGACATCCTTGCCTGCGAGGATCAGCGGCAGGCTTTGTGCCTGGATGGGCGTCATTGTCGTAAAACCCAGTGACTCCAGGTTACGCAGCAAGTCGGGACTGAGCTTAAGATCGGCGAATTTGGCCTGCGAGGGGGCAGTGTTCAAGGAGTTGGTCGGCGGCGGCGATGCGGGCGGCCATTATGCAGGCAAACGATCTGTGGGGTCAGGGTAAAATAAACGACGCCGGTGTCGGCGGGGCATTTATGCTTTCACAACTTAGCATTTCTGTTATAAACGAAAAACTGCAACACCAGTAATTTGACATAATCCAAGCTACTCAAACCTATAAGGGCAGGCCATGGAAAAGCATTACCGAAGGTGCTCTAAGTCACTGATTGAAAGGGAGATAGACGACGAGTGCGTGATTGTCGATACCCTCAGCGGCAATGTGCATCAATTCAATGCTGCAGCCGCTTGCATCTGGCGCAATTTAGTGGATGATATGGATATTCTGTCGCTTGCTGGAGTACTGCATAAGAATTTCAGGATCGATATGGATGCCGCGATAGCAGACGCAGAGACTTGCGTAAAACAGCTTTGTGATCTCGGTTTGATAGAGGTCTGTTAGAGGTTTGACGGAAGATTAATAAATATTTACAGGGAAGAGGCGCGCAAGATGGCCAACAAAGTAGAACAACAGTCACGACGTAATTTTCTTAAGAAAGCGGGTTACACAGCGCCGGTCATTTTGACCATCAATGCAGCACCCGCTTTTGCCAAGAACGGATCCGGTGCAACGATCAAGGGTAACAATGGAATTGGTCAGGAAAAGCGCGGCCTGTTCGACGGCCCACCACCCGGCCTGGCAACCAAACCAAACCAGGATTTTAATGACAACGGCAGCTTTGCCCCGCTGGGCCAAAGCGGCGCGCAAGCCGGCGGTCGCCCCAAGTAAGCGGCGCCGTCAAATTAACCCGGAAAGGCCGCGCTTGATGTGCGGCCTTTTTGCTTTCAAATGGCGTAATTGTCTAACCACGGGCACTGCGACTTGAGTCACGATCTGCATTTTTCCATTCTCGGCGTGCCCTTTACCTTAGAGAACGCAACTGGGCGGTTTCGCGAACTAACTCAGCAAAACTATTCCGCATACCTTACGGAAGCGTCGGCAAAGCCCGCATTTTTCAGCCTGGGGCGACAGAGCGACGGCCGACTTGAACTGAAGTCACTGCACTCGGGCGTCATTTGGGCAGGGGGTGTGAATGCGGCGGAAGATGACTATCATTTTCTCTATGCTCTGGAAAAGGAACTCACTCTCGAATTACAGCGAGCACGCAGCGAACTCTATTTCGTGCATGCGGCAGTTGTTGAACGCAACGGTCACTGCCTCCTGATCGCCGCCGAGTCCGGAACCGGCAAGTCGACGCTGGCTTTCGCCTTGCAGTGCAGAGGCTGGCACTACCTGAGCGATGAACTCGCGCCGATCGACGTGACTCAACTTTCGGTATATCCCTACACACACGCGCTTTGCCTGAAGTCAGCCCCTCCCGAGCCATTCGCGTCGCTGCCCCCGCATGTCAACACTGATCGAACACGCCACGTGCCTGCAGATCAACTCAATTCTGTTACCGATGAGGTCCCGCGGCCTTTGAGCGGGCTGGTGTTTTTACAGCGTAATCCCGGCAATCGGACTCCCAGCATCAAAAAAATCAGCGCGGCAGAAGCCGCGACACGGCTCTATGGCAATACGCTTAACGCCCTCGCGCATTCGGCTGCCGGCCTCGATGCGGCAACCACAATCACCCGTCGCACGCCCGCCTGGCACCTCGAAGCCGGCGAACTCCGCGCGACCTGCGAATTAATGGAAGAAGCGCTCGTCTGACCCGGGCAGTCAGGACGACTGCCGAGCATGCCGCTCACCAAACACATACATATAACTTTTGCGTGCAACGTGAAGCAGCAACAGATGGGGTGGCATTCGAATCCAATGGCTGCGCAAATACAAAGCAAGCCGCGCGAAACGTGCCAGCGGTGATGACTCATCCGGATGCAATGGCAGCAATGCGGCCGGCACCAGCGCCGTCATGATTCGGCGCGCGAGCGGACCCGGCCGCTGACTCAACTGGTACTCCAGGTTCGGAGGTATTGGCGTGTCCAAAATCAGCCGCGAAAAAGACAATGAATAAAATAGCGGCTTGCCCAATGCGAGCTGCTCAGATCGGGCAACGAGCGACTTCCAGAATCCGGGCGACGCCCGGCTAAAACTTTTCAGCGCATCATCCATATCTACCAAATCGCGCAAACCGTCTGCAAGATCATTATTCTGAAAGAGATTCACGGCACAATGTAAAACCATGTCGACCTGATTCAGAATTCTCGTCTTGCCATCGTTGCCGGTTATTGCCTCGGCGAAAAGCAGATCCGTATCGATATGCAACTTGCTGACAACCGGCGCGATCGTATGATGCATATCGACCTCAGTTTGCCGGTGACGATGAATGAGTGCAGGTATTTCCTGGCTCCAGGCCCGGTAATAGTGCTCGTCATAGGCTGAGATTTCATCGAACTGCCAACCTTTATGCAGCAGCCTGGCCTCGACCTCATCCAAATTGTTTTTGGGTACCAACACATCCAGATCCATGAACACACGTCCCTCTGCCGATCGCAACCCGGCCAACTCGTACCCCATGCCCTTCAGCGCAATAAGGGGAATTCCCATGCCGTATAAAGCCCGATGAACCCTGTTCAGCTCCCAGCGAACGAGCTGCTGACGTTTGCGTGCCTCTAACAACCCGGAGCGCAGCTGATTGGCCGCGCGCAGCGGAATCTCAGCAAACAGTTGGCGGCCTTCCAACTCAACGGCGAGAAACCCGAGCAAACCGGCCGCCCGCGCAACTCGCAGCAACATCTCCCAGTCCGCGGTGTTTAGCTCAACGGTAGTCTCGGGCTGCGTGACGGCGCCGAGCAACAGGCGTTGATGTGCAGGCAGCTTAATCGGCATCGGTCAAATCATTCAGCGCAATCACGGCGCTTTCGAGATCCGAATAGGCAAGGCTATAGCCACGGCAAGAGCGCACCAGCTGCGAAACTGCCCGAAAGCCCTCAGCACCAAGGGTCTCATAGTCATATGAGTGGGTGGCCAACATCAAAAACATAGAGCCCTCAGTTATCGGTTCGAGCTGGAACCGCTCGTCCGGCGCTTCGCCCAATGCAGAAAGCGCGGGGAACACTGTCCAGCGGGCGCTGGCTGTCTCGCCCGCACGCCGAACGCTCTCTTCAGGCGGGCGCAGATATTTCGCATTGCCGAAACCTGCATCACCCGTGGCCTGCCCAATGTCCGCTCCCGGTGAAAATTGTCCGAGCGCCTGAATAGAGTCTTCGCTAAGCGACAGCGCAGTCGGCATCGGCACGAACTGCCCCGACCCAAGATCAAGAATGCCGAACTCATCCGACAGCAGCCGGTAACCCTGCCGAATCAATGCTACTGATAATGTTGTCTTGCCGCTTCGCTGCTGCCCCGGAAGGAGCAGCACATGACCGTTTCGTTCCAGGCTCGCGGCACGGAACACAAGAAAATAATTGATGCGCGTAACAAACGCCAGCTTGATGCACCGTTCGAGCAAATCCAGCGCCTGCACGACTGGGACGGCCGGCAACACACTCTGACCATCCAGAAGGCACTCCACTGCCGCAGAAAACGGTTTTCGGATAAAACGTCTTGCGATGACGCGGACATGAATCTCTGCGATGTCATCCTCGGCCAGCTCATGCTTGGCATAGAGTATGAAAATCTGCCTGGCCAGTTCCTGCAGCCTCGTTTGGATTCGGACGTTGACCGGACCAAGGCTGACCCTCAGACCCGGCCCTGCCAGCAACGCCTTAACTTCCTGCAATGAAAACCCACTAACTATCACACGCCGGTTCCGCGGTTAACGGCTCTATGAGGCCTAGCTCGTCGAGCTGAGCCAAGGTCGCTTCTGCTTCGGACTCAAAAGCGGGGCTGCCATCTGATTCCGACAACGCCATCAGGTTGGCACCTATGACATCTTCGGCAAGCATACCGTCAGGAGCTGAATGGAGCGTCTGCAAAACCCGCATAGCGACCGGGTTTAAAAAGTGAGTTTTACCCGAGTCCGGCTGAAAAACGGTGAACCCGTCTTCCCATTCTTCGATCAGCAAGGAGGGAAAATTGGTTACCCGCCAATACACTTGCGACGCCATCTATGCCGGAACCTTTTAAGTTAAAACGCCTGCAGCAGCTACGAGCACGGCGTGGAAAAGAAACTTAAGCGCGTTGCCGAATAGTACTACAAGGCGTTTAAAATGCGTTGACGCGCGTCATTGGGCAAATCCTTTGTCGATGGGCATCGGCACGGAGTATCATCTGCGCCTCACTCTTCACCACATCCTTATCTAGCTTGAATACAAATCTGCAAACGGCGCTATGCATTCTGACGCTGCTGCTCGCGGCGACCGCGGGTGGCTGCGCAGGAGAAGACGGACGAACACCCTCGATGCTCCGACCCGTGCCGGGCTCAGGGTTTACCGTGACGACTCTGTTTACCGTCGGCGAACGCTTCGGCACGTATCAACCGCCCGGCATACCTGACGGTTTGGCCGCCTTCCCGCAGGACGACAACACGCTGCGGTTACTGGTTAATCATGAGCTGGGCGCACGGGTCGGCTATCCCTATGCGCTCGCCAACGGGACCGAGCTTACCGGCTCACGCGTTAGCTATTTCGACATCGACCTGCGGCAGAAGAAAATTATCAGGGCGGGCCCGGCTTATGAAAGCGTGCGCGACCGCAAGGGTCAACCTGTTAAGGATGCGCGGCAAATCAGCGAACGCCCGGAAAATGACCGGCGCGGGCTAAATGCGCTCTGTTCAGCCGCGGGTTATCAGGCAGGCGAATCGGGTTTCGTCGACAACCTGTATTTTACCCACGAAGAAGTAACAGCCCGCGAAGACCACCCGCACGGCGGCAGCATCTGGCTACTGGATGTCGACAACCGCGAATTGTGGGCGCTTCCCGAGCTCGGTCGAGGTTCGTGGGAAAACTCGGCGGCGCTGACAACGCCGGACATGAACGAGCCTGATGGGCACATCGCGTTGTTGCTTGGCGACGACTTTCAGTTTGGCGCAGCACCACTGTACCTGTGGATTGGGCAAAAGCAGCCGGGCGGCGACTTGCCCGCGCGCAATGGCCTGAGCCAGGGCCGGCTGCACGTATGGGTAGCGGATAACGGCAATGCCAGCCCTGAGGACTGGCGCGGCACAGGTGCCATCAGCACCGGCCGCTTTGTCGAAATTCAGGCGCGTGACACCGCCATGGGCGGCCAGGCCGGTTACGACGAAGCAGGTTATCTGGACGATCTAAGCCTGCGCGAAGCATCGCGCGCACTGGGGGCATTTCAGTTCTCTCGACCAGAAGATTTGCATACGGATCCTGCTAACGGGCAACGTTCTGTGTTTGCCTCCACCGGTCATGGGCGCGTCTTCCCCAGCGATGACTGGGGGGCACTGTACCTGATCGATGTCGAATTTCAGCCCGACGATAACGGCGGCCTGGGGGCGGCCGCAACGCTGACGATCCTGCACGACGGAGATGACTTCGCGGGCCGCGCCATTCGCAATCCCGACAACCTGGTCTGGGCGGGCGACGGTTACGTCTATGTGCAGGAAGACATGGCCACCAAGCTGAATCCGTTCGGTGGAGCAACAGGGCATGAGCCGTCCGTCTGGCGTATCGACCCTGCTCAACCGGAGCGGTTTACCCGCATTGCAGAGATCGACCGCACAGTAATTCAGCCGCGCGACGCCGCCGATGTGCAGCCGGACAGGCTCGGCATGTGGGAAAGCTCGGGCATCCTGGATATAACCGAGTATTTTCCTGCGGCAACGGGCAGCGTATTGATCGCGACCGTTCAGGCACATACCTTGCGCGGCGGCGCACTGGGTGATGCCAGTGAACTCGTGCAGGGTGGGCAGATTCTCTTGCTGGAAGAAGGCCGCTGAATTTACCCGGCCAGATGCCGAAGCTTGCCCAAAACAATTATGATGTTTGTTGGATATTTGAATTTGACCCCATGATGGTCGCGACTGATCACGGGCGTTAACGCGCGCAGGCTATTTGCTAATGTCGCCAATCACCGTGTCGCGGAGCTGTCCGTGGCAAACAGTTACCTGGCAGGCCGGCTCCACCAGCCGAATCCGCCGAATATATTAGGGCGTCGTACACAGCATATGCATGACAACAGGCAGGCGGTCGGACCAAAATCGGGCAGCGCTCAAACGTATCGATGCAGATACCGAATCAGTCTGGGTGGATACGCGCTTCGGCCGCACGCACATGCTTGCGGCGGGCTCACCGGACGACGAACCTTTGTTTTTCCTGCCCGGTGTCGCGGGTGCAGCGCCGCTGTTCAGACGGCAACTCGAGGGCCTCGCGGATCGCTTCCGCATCTATGCCGTAGACCTGCCGGGACAGCCCGGCCGCAGCGACCCGAATCCCCCGTCGTTTCTCGACAAAAGCTACGTGGAGTGGTTCGCCGACCTGCTGGACGGGCTCGGTCTCGAGTCTGCACATGTCGGCGGGCAAAGCGCAGGGGGCGGCATCGCCCTGACGATCGGTGTGGAGGCGCCGGAGCGGGTGCGCAGTGTATTCATGTTCGGACCGACCGGGCTCGCGCGCGCGCGGTTGCCGGTAAAAATATGGGTGACGAAGGGTTTGAGCAAACG
>JARRLL010000031.1:0-78739 GCA_037387125.1 Gammaproteobacteria bacterium
CTGAAAATATACTTCTGGCCTGGCCTGCTTTACACACTGGTTCAGTACACCTATTCACGAAATATCGCGAATAACTATTGGTTAGGGAAGGGTGTGGCCTTGATCGTGACACCGATTGTGATCACGCTGTCGTATCACACCTATATCTACTGGGTAACGTCCAGCGGCGCGAAGACATCGGTAGGCGCCATCCTGATGATTATGTTTTTCGGCGTGCTCGTTGGTCAGTTGTGCAGTTATAAAATTCTGACGAGCGAACGCTTTGATTTCGTGGCGCGCCGTCATGTCGCGGCAGGTTACGCGAGCCTGGTGTTGATGTTTTCGACGTTTACCTTTTTCCCGCCGCCGTTCTTTCTGTTCGAAAATTATCTCTGTTACAAGTACACGTCCGAGTACGGCATTCTGAGCGATTACGAGCCTTACAGAATGTTCCGTAAGCCAGAGGAAATGCAGGAATCCGGCGGCAACAGTATCTGGTATTGCGCCAATAACTCCTGATTGCGGCGGCATCACAAAATGTCAACGGCCCGCTTGCGGGCCGATTTTTTGGCCCGTATTTCGTGATCACACCCCATTTCTGCGTCTTTTTCAGGCGGCGCAGGGCGAAATGTGACGGAGTCGACGATATGTAACAAACCCCGTTGCTAGACTCGCTGAAATCTCTGTAACCCCCTGAAATTCAATGGCAACTACGATTTCCGCCGACTCTGTGACCGCGCCCAGCGAATCGCTGCGGGAATCGATCGCCAAATATTCGACAGGACAGTACAGCAAGCGCGATATGACACGCGTTCTAAGTCAGGCTGTTGAGGCGGAGCCTGGCTGTTGCGAAGCCATTCAGGAATTCCTCGATGACCGGCTCCATTCGCGGCAAATGACTACCGTGGATCACCGCGAATTGTCGTCAATTCTCGACAGTCTCACGACCGAAGGGCTGCCTACAGAGTCGTCGCAGGAAACGCCGGTCGCATCGGGCTTGTATAAAATCGATGGCGAAGGAACGCTGATTCTTGCCAGCGAGAAAGAAAAATCCGAGCAACAGCATCGCAAGTCGCCGGAGCCTGAAAAACCCAAAGCAGAGCCTCATCCGAGTACCCGTCTGGGTCGAGGTTCGGTTCTGCGCGAACGTTACAGGCTCGAAGAGGAAGTCGCGCGCGGCAGCATGGGGCTGGTCTATCGTGCGACGGACCTTCTCAAGCTTGAGTCCGGAGCCAATTCGCCGACGGTCGCGGTCAAAGTTATCAACCCCGAGTTTTCCAACAATAAAGCGGCGCTCAGGTCGTTCCAGAACGAGGTCGCGAATACTCAGCATCTCTCTCACCCGAACATCGTCAACCTGTTCGAACTCGATAAATGCAATGACCATTACTACATTACGATGGAATGGCTCGAAGGGGAGTCGCTCGATGCTTTGCTGGACAGGAGTCGCGGCTCGGCGCTGCCCCCCATTCAGGCTTATGCGATTATCGAGCAATTATGCGACGCACTGATTTACGCGCACGAGCATCGTGTGGTCCATGCTGATATTAAACCGGGTAACGTTTTTCTGACCAAGCCCGGCGAACTCAAGCTAATAGATTTCGGTATCGCACACATCGAAGAGTCGCTCGAGGCAGAGGCGGGCAAAAACAAAAAATCGATTGCGTTAACGCCTGCTTACGCCAGTTGTGAATGTCTCGAGAAGCAGCGTCCCACGGCGCAGGACGATTTGTTTTCCCTGGCCTGCCTGGTGTATCGACTGCTTTCCGGGCGACGCGTTTTTGGTTCGATGACTGCGCTTCAGGCTGAAGCAGAAGGCGTCGTGCCGGTGCCGATCGGAGGCATCAGCCAGACACGCTGGCGAGCCATTCAGAAGGCGCTCGCCTTCAGGCGCGAGGATCGGTATACGGATGTGCAGGCTTTTGTGGATGCATTCGGTCGCCGCGAAACGCCGCGCGAAGTTGTCGAATCGCCGACGTTTGATGCAGAGATCGACGACATCAAGTTCACGGAAACGGCCAATCTGGAACTCGGTGAGGCAGACATTCAGCAAGCATTCCTGAGTTCGCCCGATTTGAGTTCCATCGTTCTCGATGACGAGGGGTCTGATTTGCTGGGGACCTCGCAGTTGCTGGGGGATGAGCACGGCGACCTCGGCTTTCCTTCGATTGATAACGCGTTGCCATCAGTTCCTGCGCCTGATCAGGGCAAAGCAGGTCTCCCGCTGGAACTCGATTCGGCTGACCTCGATCAATTGCCAGAGCCCATTAATTTTTTTGATGAGGATAGCGATGATTCGGTATTTGTCCCGATCGAATCAGCGGCTGCGTCTACGTCGGCTTCCCAACCGGCTAGCGGGGGGACAGTGCCAATTGAAAACACCGTGCCGACTGAAGCGACGGTGCCCACCGAAAGTACAACCCCGTTTGAAAGTTTCCCCGCCGCTGAGTCCAGGCGAAGTCCGCTGACGACGCCACCATCGACTCGATCGGCGTTTGCCGGAAATCCGGCCGGACTGGATGACCCGTTAGACAAGCCCGCGCCACCGCACGTAAATCCTGCCGACTGGGGTTACGTTGCGGTGCCCGCCCAGACGCCGGCTCAATCGTCGGCTCAATCGTCGGGCAGTGCGCAGCCGTCAGACCAAGAAGCACCAAAAGGCAAATCCGCAGGCGCCGCGCCAAAGGCTGCAAAGAAAACGTCTGCTGCCGCAACCCAAGTGCCCGCTGCCGGGCCATCGGGCAGGGCGATCGAGCGGCTGACGAGGCCCGTCATTCATTCGGCCAGTCTGTCCTTGCCCGAGCGCGCACTGGCCTTGTTCGAAGAGCGATCTTCACAGGCTATGGGCGTCGCCGGCGCATTGCTCCTGCTTGTCGCGGCAATGACTTTTACCGGGGACTCGCCGACAGATGGTGATGCACAATCGCCTGACACATACGTGGAAGCATCGCAGCCGGATGCGGCGCAGGAAGAATTTATCGATGTCGTAATCGCCCGCCCGGTAACGGATGCCGAAATACTCATGGGGCAGGCTGATGGACAGGCGGGCCCGGTTTCCGGATCAGCCGAGTTGCCATTGAACCGCGCCGATACGGGGATCGCGCTTGAAGGTACCGCAGTGCCGGTCATCTTCGGCCCGCAAGCAGGTGCCGATGCCGGCGCATCACCGGCGACAAACATGTCGGAACAAATGCGTGAACTTAACGACCAGGCCAAACGTGCCTTGCAGGAGGGGCGATTGATCGGCGCCGATACTGACAATGCCGCCGCGTGGCTCGACAAAATGCGTGCGAGCGAACCCGATATTGCATTTACTCGTGCGATCGAGGCGGGGCTCATCGCGGCGCTCATAGAAAGAGCGGGCCAGGCTGTGGCTGAGAAAGATATGGAAAGTGCGCGTTACTGGACTGAGCGGGCTGCCGAATACGGTGCCGACGACGCGAGTTTGGCTAAGCTCAGCGGTTCCATAGCGCAGTTAAGGGCGGAGAGCCGTCTATCCGGTGGCGCTGCAACCCGGTCTTCCGGGGCCGATTCGCCTGCTGTCGAGTTGCCCATCTCGCAGCTGGAGTTCGCCCATTATCAAGACCCCGACTACCCGCGACTGTTTGCCGAAAGCGGCGTGGAAGGCTGGGTCGACGTGCGCTTTCGAGTTGGTCCGGATGGCGTGCCGGCCGATATCGAGATTGTCGGTACCAATCTGCCGCCGCGGTTTGCGGCGCCCAGCGCGACTGCGGTGCAGGCCTGGCGCTTCGTTCCTCATCGAGTCAATGGGAAGGCAGTGCCCGTTATCAGCTCCGCGCGCATCAATTACGCCGATTAGCAGAGTTTCTCTGCCGCGCTTTCCCGCCTAACGTCTGGCAATCGCCCGCCAAACCGACTATCTTTGCCAGCCCATTTTGATCGGCCCGGGCAGCTTTTTCTGCCGGGCTGCACCGGAGGACATGCCTACGTGGATATCGATCTGATCCTGGAACCGGACCTCACGCCGGACCAGATTACCGAAATAGGTCGCGCAGCCGAGCAATACGGTATTCGTGCGATCTGGACGTCTAACTATTTCGCCCACTGGGACGCTTTTCTCAGCCTGGCGCCACTGGCTGCCGCGACGGACAGAATCCTGATGGGCCCGCTGGCGGTCAGTCCCTTCGAAATGCATCCGCTGAAAATCGCGAACTCCTTGCTTACGCTGAACGAGCTGTCTGGCGGTCGTGCAGTGATTGCGATGGGGGCCGGCGAGGGCAACCTGGAAGCGATGGCGCTGAAGAAGCCGGAAAAGGTGGTGCTGGCGATTCGCGAGGCTATCGAAATCGTCCATGGCGCCGCTCACGGTCGACTGAAAGGTGGCTACAAGGGCGAGATATACAATGTCAATTTGCCCTGCGCCTACCCTTGGGTGAAATCAGCTCCGCCCAAGGTTTATGGCACGGCGTATCGCCCTATGATGATGCGTATGGAAGGCCGGGTAGCAGACGGTTGTTTCGTGGGTTGCACGCCGCCTGAGGTGGTTGAACCGGCGATGGAGGCAGTCCGCACGGGTATCAGTCGGCGAGACACGCCCCCCGAAGATTTTCGGGTCAACACGTTCTGGGGTTGGCATATCAAGGAAGACAAGGACGCGGCCTACGCCGAATCGATACGTGAATTGCCGTGGCGGGCCCGGTTGCTCGACCCTGCGATGATTAGCATGTACCTCGACGAAGACGAAGTTGCGATAGTGCGCGAACATTATAAGGAATACGTCGATTTCTATTTCGACCCTTCCAAGCCGGTCAAAAATATTCCGTTCGAGATTTCTGCAAAGCTTGCCGAAGGCCTGACTTCGACGGGTGGCCTGGATGCACTCGATCGTGAGATAGAGCGCTACAAACTGTTTGCCAAGGGCGGCCTGACCGAAATTGCCCTGCGTCTGCATGGGCAACCGATGGATGCACTAAAGATCATCGGCGAGCGCGTCGTGCCTGCGTTGCGTTAATCCCTGCGCTGCAGCCGTTAGAGTATCCGCAGCATCGATTTGGGCACTACATCGAAGGCGATGCTGATGCGCGGGGCATTCGACTCGAACGGAATGGTCTGATGCCAGAACCAGCTGGGGAACAAAATCAGTGTTCCCGCGCTCGGGCGATAGCGACGTGTTGCGGGTTCTCCTGCGGTGAAAAAGCGTTCCGGCGGTCTGCCAAATTCAAGCCAGCCCGCTTCGCTGTTCACCGTTTCCATGTCGGCCGGTATGCCCGCGTAGTAAACGCCGCTCAGCCAGCCCAGCGGATGCATGTGAGCGGTTTGGCGCCCATTAGCCCTTAACAACGTGCCCCAGGCGCGCATCGTCCAGTCTTCGCAAGCCGGCGTCATGAGCGGGTGGTCGGCCAGGCCGGCACCCCGGTACGATTCAATCGCATTATCGACCGCCTCTTTAAGTGCTATGCCGAGCGCAGCCAGACAACCGGGTTCACTGAGATCCAGTTCGCCTGTCTGTGCGCCGCCAAGCGTGGATTTGCTGACCGGGTTGTCCGTTAGCGACGGGTCGTCACGGACGCGCGCGACCAGCGCGGCATTGAAAGCGGCGCTGTCCGCGAACTCGTTCGGGCAGGGCAGTTCATACATGCGCAGCAGTTTGTCACAGTCGGTCAGCTCCGCAGCGGCTGCCGCCTGACCGGCATTGTGCAATGCGAGGGCGTACGCCCCGACTACCAGTCGTTCGCCCGGGTTTTGGCGCAAAAAACTTTCACACAGGTCGAGCGCGGCAATCGTATCGTCGAGTGCGCAAAAACAGTTGGCGAGGTCAGCGACGGCGCGCGCATTCCATGGGTTTGTGCTGACAGCCTGTTGCAACACTGTGCATGCGCCACCGACGTCGCCCAGCTCATAATTTGCAAGTGCGAAATTGACCAGCGCCATGTCATCGGCGGGATCGAGCGCGATGGCCTGTTCCAGGATTGGCCGGGCATCGGCGAACTGTTTTGCATCGATCAAGACGGCACCGCGCGTCGCCAGCACATGCGGGTGCTGGCCGCTTAGTTCGGCTGCCCGCGCGCATTCGCGCAGGGCTTCCTCCTGCTGACCCGAATCGGCAAGGGCCTTGGCAAGGTTGCAGCGTATCTCGACATCTTCCTGGTTCGAGACCAGGGCCTCGCGATAAAAACTGATCGCTTCTTTTATATGGCCACGATGCTGCAGGAGGGCGCCCAGATTAGCCCGAATATTGTTTACGGGCTGACCCACCGCCAGTGCTTTGCGCAACGTTCGTTCTGCTTCGTCCAGCTCGCCGATTGCGAGATAGGAGAGCGCAAGTTCGCCGCGTGGCGCAGGATTATGAGGCTCGAGGCGAGCTGCCTCGGCGAGCAAGCGCAGTGACAAATCCATATCGCCACGTTCACGCGCCAAAATGCCGCGCAGACGCAGGGCCTGACAGTTTTGCGGCTCAAGGCGGAGCGTCTGCCTATACAGCAGTTCCGCTTCGTAAAGATCGCCCTGCTGATGCCGGTGCATCGCTTCCTGCAGCATGGCGCCGGCCTTGTCGGCGCCGGTGTCGTCAAGTCCGGTTTCATTCATGAGGGGCAGGGGGTTTATCCGGTCTAGGGTGCATCTCCCTATGGTAGCGGCGTCGGGATGCACAAGCGACTGATTGACAGGCGGAAGTAACCATAAAGTGACTTATGGCATACTCGAGCGCATTGCCAGTCACACACTTGTGTCCAATCGCTGCGGTGTGCGAGCGCCGCGCGAAAACTGTTTACAAATTTTTTTCGTAGGAGAGTTATGGTGAGTTCGTCAGGTACAGAGTTCGTTACCAGTTTCGGTGATTCAATCGTCGCGCGGATAGAAGAGGAGCTGGGTGCCACACAGACGAATGATTTTCCGGAGTTGCGGGATATCAAAAACCTTGCCGGCGAAAGCACGGGTTTCGTGCACGTTTATCGGGCCGACAAACTTGCCAAGGCAAGCTACCTGTCGATCAATGTCGCTCCGGGTGCGCGCTACTTCAATATTCAGGTCACACCCGAAGCCGTGTACGACGCGCCGCGATTCTCTATGGAAGGGATGGTAACCGTGCACGGTAGCCAGGTATCAATGGACATGTTCCCCGATGTCGACATGTTTATGGATGTGCGCCACATGCTTGAGCAAATGAAAGGCGTAAACGAGGTCTATGAAGCCGCCAAACAGACGGATATCGATTTCAGGCCTTCGAGGTTGCCGCATATGCGGGTTTTCTGCTCGCCGTTTTTCCTGAACGTGTTTAAGGCTAGTGCGGAGCAGTTGCTCGAGATAGATGCGCTCGCGCATCGCTATTTCGACGAGTGGAAAAAAATATTAGCCGACGCCACGGAAACGGATAGCACCGCCGCGGACGAGCGGCGCAAGCGGCGCCGGCACATGTCCGACATGGTGATGGAACTGGATCCCGACCGGGAAATGATCGTGCAGGTCTACGGCGAGGACATCACCAGCGCGATCGAACGGGCCGTGATGTACTACGACTAGCCCCGGGGTCAGCCCAGGTAGCCGGCCGCAATCTCTTCCGAGACAGCCCACAGCTCGGCCGCCTGCTGTTCATCGAGCATCCTCGGGTCGGGCAGCAGCGGGTTGCAGTCGGCAAAATAATAGCCACTGTAACCAGCCAGGGCCGGTGCGGTTGCCACGTAGGTCTGTGTGGCGGCACCTTCCTCTATGCTCTTCATGAACGCCCAGCCGAACAATTTCGCTGCAGCTTGTTGCCACCAGGGGAAGTGCCGACCCAGGTTGGTGTTAATAATGCCCGGATGAATCGCATTGGCCGTGGCAGGCAGATCCGCGAGGCGCTTCGTGAGCTCGAGGGTGAAAAGTCCGTTCGCCAGCTTCGATACGCCGTATGCCGTCCAAGGGGCATAGTCTTTTTCGCCCGAAAGGTTGGTGAAATCAATGCCGCCTTCGGGAGCGAACTGGTGCCCGCTGCTGCTGACCACCACGATGCGCCCCTGGGTAGCGGCCTTCACCAACGGCAAAAGATGGCTGGTGAGGGTAAAGTGGCCGATATGGTTGACGAAAAACTGCTTTTCGATCCCGTTGATTTGTTCGAGTTCCGGCAGAGCCATGATGCCGGCGTTGAGTATCAGCATGTCAATCGGCTGGCCCAGTTTGCGGACCGATTCACCGCAGGCCGCCACCGACTCGAGATCGCCGAGCTCGCAGGCGACCGGTATGCCGGGCCCGTCGATACTTGCCAGCGCCGTTTCGGCTTTTTCTAAGCTGCGTGCGGCGCCTATGATGTTGGCTCCGCGCAAGGACAGGACTCGCATCGTCTCGAAGCCGAGGCCCGAGTTGCAGCCGGTAATTAAAGCTGTCTTACCGGTCAGATCCAGCCCCTCGGTTACTTGCAGGGCCGTGGATTTTGCGCCAAACGGACTGACAGGGACGCCTTCGGGCCGGACCACCTCTTGCTCGTCCGGATTACTGCATGCCGTGATGGCCGTCGTTGTAGCGACTGCCGAGGCGCCGGCGATGAACTGGCGACGATTGATAGGTGACATCTGCACTCCCTCTTTTTTCAAATTGGTGAGCCATGGGTGGCGAGGCTGGGAGTTAATTATAGAACAGGAATAGTTTCGGCTTGCGCACCAAAGCAGATGTGTTCCGCAGGCGGATTCAGTCCAGTTCCTCTACCCAGCCCGCTTCCAGCAGGTAGTGGTGCAGTAATCGAGTGGGGCCGCTGAAACGCAGGTTATTCAGCGTGACGTCGGTGTCGCTTGGAAAAGATACCCAGTCACGCGCCAGTTCAACCGAGGCCAGATGCGAGCGGCAGTCTTCCGGACTCATGGGCTGCACGTAGATGCGCACAGCATCTGCGTAAAGTTTACCGGTAGCCTCAAGCAGCCCGCCGGTGGAATCGACGTAGAATTTTTCCGACAGCAGCATTGCAAACGTCGATGCGCCCATCACGAAACGCACCGGCTGATTCGAATAGCGCCGCAAATAGCTGGTGAGCTTGTAGCTTTGGCGCAGTCGCGTCAGCATCACCCACTCTTCCTGGGCGACCAGGGCGCGCAGATGATTGAGGTTCTTTTCCGGAGCGCTGCCGCCGCTGGCATGCACGCTGTTAATACTGAATTCGGTGATGTTCAGCGGTTTGTCGGCGAGGTTCGTGACTTCTTGCACGAGTTTCTTGCCAGCCGCCTCGAAGGCCCTCGAATCGATGACCGATGAATAGCGTGTCGATGTGCGCTTGATGATCATCGGCCGTTTGCGCACGATCTCTGAGGGAGGCCGCTGTTTGCCCTCGCGGTCGAACAGGATGACGTCAGCGAGCCCGCTGCGGATCATAGCCATGCCCGTGCGCGCCGGATCGACCTCTTCGAACATCGGGCCATCCAAGTCGGCCACATCAACCTCTATGCTTCCATGCGCCAGGTTATCCGACAGTGTATCGAGCCCTGCAAGCGGACCGTTCGGGTCCATGAAGGCCCCGTAAATCAGGTTGATGCCGAGGATCCCCAGTGCTTCCTGCTGCTGCAGGGTCGTTTCATCCAGCATGTTGACGTGCAGGATGACTGTATTGGGCGCGCCGCCGGGTTCCGCCTGAAAGCGCAAGCCCACCCAGCCATGACATTCGTTGGTGCCGGAAAAATTGCGGGCTGAGACCGTGTTGGCAAACGCGAAAAAGCGTGTGTCGGTTCGTTCGCTGCGTAGCCTCTTGATAAGCAGAGAGTATTCCTTGTCGAGCATCGCCTCGACCCGGGCCCGGGATACGTACCGTCCGGCGCGCCCGTAAATCTCGTCACTGACCGTCATATCGTAAGCCGACATGGTTTTGGCAATGCTGCCCGCGGCGCCGCCGACACGGAAGAGCCAGCGGGCGACCTCCTGGGCAGCACCGATCTCGGCCAGGGTGCCGTAGATCTTCTGATCGAGGTTCAGAGACAGTGCTTTCTGATGAGTGCTGAGTACTTCGGCAGCCATAATGCTTATTTTGTGACCAATCGTAACCGCGGGAGTGCGAAGGATACTCAATCTGACGGGGAGAGTCTGTGTGTTTTTGCGGATACCCTTAATTGACTCGGCCCGGCCTTAAGTCTCGGCGGCTATCTGCCGGATTCGTTCATTCAGCTTAGCCACAGGGCCGCCAGGCACATGAGGCACATTGCGGCGGTAAAAATGATGACTGATTTCATGTTTTCTGACAGGCGGCTGAAGCGATTCGCTGCGGTGCTGGTTTTCTCTGGCATCGACATAACCCGTTTCTGATTCAGGGGCGGCTATGGTGGCGTAGTCTGCCGAAGTGGAGTGGTTAGTAAATGTCATTTTTTGTGCTTTTCGTGCCACTATTGAAAGTATAAATAACAGTAAAAACAGCCTCTTGTATCTAGGTCACTTCTTTTCAGGTACGGGTTGCCCAACAGCTTTTCTTTCCGTTGATTATGTTTTATCTATCTCATTTACGTCGCTGCGTTTGCTACTGTTTCACTTGCCGGAAAACAAGACAAGGGTTATGTGCTTTAGTCTAGGGTCCTGTGGCACGCAACGAACCCATAATTAAAAAGCCGGTTACCAGCATGGAAGAAAGGTAATTCTGTGGTCCACTAAAACGACATGCTGTTCGTGATGAATTTTTGTAGCATTAAGTGGCGCAAATTCGGTCAGAGATAACGCCGCAAAGGGAGTTGTAGGTAGATGCAGGCTTCTGCTTCATGGGCTAAACGCCACCCGGCACTTGTTTTGATGCTGGTTAATTTATGTGTCTTTCTTATAGTCGCGGCAATTCTGGAAATTTTCCTGCGACTAACAGTCAAATACGATATTGGCTATTACACCGGTACCAAGACGGAAGGCATTGCCAAGTATCCCTTCGGCGAAATCGTCATTAACTCCGATGGTTTCGCGGATCAGGAATTTGACCTGACGAGTACCAAGCCGAGAATTGGTTATTTTGGCGACTCGGTAAACTATGGGATTGGCGCAGGCTACCCGTACCGCTTTTCCGAGCTGGTCGAAACCGTGCTACCTGAATACAGTCACTGGAACTTGGGTGGCGGCGTATCGTCAACGCTGCAGACGAGCGTAATCGCTGATAATGCGAAAAAATATGGCCTTGATTACGCTGTGTATCTGCTCAATCTTAACGATATTCTGCCTTTGTCCCGTAACGAGGATTTCGCCAATGCCCCCTTCGTGTTTCGACTCAAGTGGCTGGTGAAAGATTCCATTGATGGGCTTCGTGATCGCAGTTACCTGTATAACTTTATCAGGCTGAAAGTGAAAAATGCGTTTCAGGTGGCTGGGTTCGAGGCGTCAGGTTACAAGGCTTTCGAATTGTGGCCGCAAGACAATCTCCCGGTCCTGAAACAGTTCAGCGCTCGCGTCAACGAGACAAATCAAATACTCGCACGGGACGGGATTACATTTTGTGTGGTGTTGTTGCCATATGAGATGCAGGTTTCCAAAGACGCTGAGCGGGTCTACTCGGAAATGGGCTTCAAGTGGGAAGATGGCTTTACCGAGGGAAGCACACAGAAGATGCTGCGGGAACTAATAGATGTTCCGTATGTTTACGACCCCTTGCCCGAATTCGACCGCGAAGCCGCCAGCATCGGCGAGTATTTCGTCTATAACAAGGGAGACAAGATCGACTGGAACCATCCCAATCGTAAAGGGCATGCCGTAATTACCGAAGGCTTTTTACAAGCAGGTGCATGTCCTTTTGTCCCGAGCAGAATGGGCGAGAAAAACTAGCTCCGAGACTTCCTTGGCGCTCCCTACGGAGCCCTGGCAGGCGGATCTGGCGATATCCCGCTGATTAGTTGTGGCCAGCTTGTTTATACTCCGCTTATTCGAACTGCGCCTTTAAGCCGGTCCGTTTATTTCAGAGTCCTCCGCTTGGCGGGGGGCACGTTGCAAAGGCTGGCGGAGTTTTTCCGGGTTGGGGCACTTTTCGGACAAAGAGCTAGAGCGCATTACGCGCGCGGGCCAGCTGCTCTGCGAGGCAGAAGACAAACTTCCGGTTCTCGCGCGCACGGCATGGCCGCCCGAGCTGGCGTCGCGGTTTTTTGCTGCCGGCGCCCGTGAGCTCCCGCGTCCGGAGTACATTCAGGTCGACCCCGAACCGGCGTTTGCCGCGGTCGCTGCCGCGCGCAAACTCGTAAACGGTTCATCTCCCGTGCACCGCTGGTTAACCCGCCTCGCCGATACGGTTGAAGACACGGCGCTGCTGCTGTCCCGTCTGGGCAGCGCTGAAATTCTTGAGCCGTGCAGACGGCTATACGGTTATCCAGGCAAGGAGCTCGCCGATGGGAAGGCCACCGCGCTTGAATTGGCGACGCGGCTCGATGGTTTGCTTGGGGCATTTCGTGACCCGGCAACCCTGGCCGGCGTGCGCCCTAAATTCACGGCTGACCAGGTGAAGGCCCGGCTGGATCAGGAGTTGCCTAAATATTTCGGCGCTGATCCGCCGCGCGTTGAGGTCGTGGCAGCTCTGTCGGCCAAGGCTACCGCCGGCAAAAACATCATCAAGCTGCGCGCCAATGCCGTTTTCTCGGATCTCGACACGACCCAGTTGCTGCAACACGAAGCGCTGGTGCACATAGCAACCGGCAAGAACGGCAGCCGGCAACAGCGGTTTCCTATTCTTGGCGAGGCGCATCCGGGTAACGTGCGCACGCAAGAAGGGTTGGCGGTGTTCGCCGAATTTCTCTCCGGCGCGCTCGACCCGCAGCGCCTCAAGCGGCTGGCCGACCGCGTACTCGCGATCCAGATGGCCCTCGACGGCGCTGATTTTCTGCAGCTATACGACTACTTCCTGCAGGTTTCGGAAAACGAATACGAAGCCTTTGAAAATGCCCGCCGGGTCGTGCGCGGTGGCCTTGTCACGGGCGGTGCGCCGCTGACCAAGGACGTGGTTTATCTGCAGGGTTTGCTCGAAGTCCACAGTTTTCTGCGCGCTGCCGTCCAGGCTGGCGACCCGTCACTGGCGCGACTGCTGTTCGTGGGCAAGTTTGATCTCGCTGACCTCGATGCGATGCGTTTACTGCGCGACGAAGGCTTGCTGGAGGAACCGACGTACATGCCGCCGTGGGCGACAGACTTGCGCTTCCTGACCAGCTATCTGGCTTACTCGGTCTTTCTGAACGAGATTAACCTCGGTTCCGTGCTCAACCGCTATGCCCTGCTATTCGGGCCCGGCGAGGGTCCCGCCGCGTCCTCCGGGTGACGGCTTCGGGCCAGGCCATGTCGGCCGCAATCGCATTTCGAGAAGCGCGTTGCAAAACTGAAAAAAACGCTTGCATTGTGCTAAGGAAGGCATATATTCGCGCGCATTGACCGGGGCGTTTTACCGGGTTATTGGATTTATACGTTCGGCAATGTTGGTCTGCCCTGCGAGGCAGGCTTGTTTTTTGTTGTGTCATTGCTTTTCAGGAGTGCTCAGACATGGCAAGTGATTCACTTTATCCCCCCGACGACCAACCTCCCGATACCGGGCTGCTGGCCCGTCCATCTTTCGCGGTTAGCGGCCTGCAGCAGTTTTCCAAAACCACGACTTCCGACCCGATCCGCAAGAAACTTGCGCATCGTTCTTCGCCGCGTCTGGTTATCAGCGAACACACGAATGTGTTTCGCAAAAAATACTTTCCTGCCGCTACACGGCAACAGTGGAATGACTGGCACTGGCAAAACCGCAACCGTATACGTTCGCTCGCCGATCTCGAGCGCATCGTCGAGCTGACAACTGACGAGCGTGCAGCTATTGCGCGTCACAGCGGTTCGCTGCCGGTCGGCATTACGCCGTACTACGCCAGCCTGATCGATCCGGTAAACCCGGAGCAGGGTTTGCGCAAAACGGTTATCCCGCGTCTCGATGAATTCAAAAAGACCGCAGGCGAGGCTGACGACCCGTTGGGTGAGGATGATCACAGCCCGGTGCGTGGCCTGGTCCATCGCTATCCTGACCGTGTCCTGTTGCTCGTGACCAATTTCTGTTCCGTTTATTGTCGCTACTGTACCCGCGCGCGCATGGTGGGTGCTGCCGGCGAACGTGCGGTAAAGAAATCTGATCTCGAACTGGCGATCGATTACATTGCGGCGACGCCGACGATTCGTGACGTGCTGCTGTCCGGCGGTGATCCGCTCAGTCTGGACGACGAACGTCTCGACTGGATCCTGTCACGGTTGCGCGCGATTCCGCACGTGGAATTTATCCGCATCGGTTCCAAGCAACCGGTCGTCGAGCCACAGCGAATTACGCCGGCGCTGATTCGAGTGTTGCGCAAATATCATCCGCTTTGGATGAGTCTGCATTTCACGCATCCGGATGAACTCACGCCGGAAGTTGCCCAGGCTTGCGGAAGGCTGGCGGATGCCGGCATTCCGCTCGGCAGTCAGACGGTGTTGCTGAAGGGTGTCAACGACGACCCGCGAGTAATGACGAAACTGATGCAGGGGTTATTGCGGATACGTGTCAGGCCTTATTACCTGTATCAATGCGACCCTATTTCCGGTTCGTCCCATTTTCGCACGCCCGTGCAGACCGGTGTCGACATGATTCGCGCGTTGCGCGGCCATACGACCGGCTATGCGGTGCCGACTTTTGTCGTCGACGCCCCGCGCGGGGGCGGCAAGATTCCGCTCGCACCCGATTATGTCGAGGGCCGCGATGGCGACGACCTGCTGTTGTCGAACTACGCGGGCGACATCTATCGTTATCCGGACGAGGCGGCCAGCCAGGATGCTGAGCGCGTTCGCCAGAAGGCGCGCAGGCCTGCTGCCAGGGGCAAACTGTCATGCGTGTAGGTTTAACGTATGACCTCCGCGATGATTACATCGCGGAGGGTTACAGTGAGGTCGAAACCGCCGAGTTCGATAGCGCCGAGACGATCGATGCGCTGGTTGCGGCAATCGGTTCGATGGGCCATGAGGTCGTGCGCATTGGCAATACCAAGGCGCTGGTCGCGGCCCTCGCTGCCGGCAAGCGCTGGGACCTGGTGTTTAATATCTGCGAAGGCCAGCAGGGCTTCGGTCGCGAGTCGACCGTGCCTGCGCTACTGGATGCTTACGGCATTGGCTACACGTTTTCCGATCCGCTGGTCTGCGCTTTGACTTTGCACAAGGGCATGGCGAAACGTGTCTTTCGCGACTGCGGGTTGCCGACGGCAGATTTTTGTGTCGTAGAGACAGAAGCCGATATCGCGGAAGTGGCATTGCCGTTCCCCTTGTTTGTCAAACCTATTGCCGAAGGCACTGGTAAAGGCGTTGACGGTCTGTCGCGCATAAACGATGCAGAGCAATTGCAAACTGCCTGTCGACGACTACTGCGGGACTATCGGCAACCCGTGCTGGTAGAAACCTGGTTGCCCGGTCGTGAATTTACGGTCGGTATAGTTGGTAGCAGCGAGCAGGCGCGAGCGCTTGGCACTCTGGAAATATTTGTCGATGTTGCCAGCGAGTCCGGTATTTACTCGTTCCACAACAAGGATAACTACGAATCCATCGTGCGTTACGGCCTCCTCGAAGATGAGGCACTCGCGGAGCGGATCGAAAAGACCGCACTCGGCGCCTGGCGCGCAGTCGGGTGCCGTGACGGTGGTCGTATCGACATACGGCTGGACGAAAATTCAGTACCTAATGTTATAGAAATAAATCCGCTTGCCGGGTTGCATCCGGTCGACTCCGATTTGCCTATTCTTTGCAGGCATCTCGGAATCAGCTACAGGCAGCTGATCGCAGAGATAGTTGGCAGTGCGCTGGCGCGTCTTGCCGGCGCTCAAGGCGAGCTAAATGTTGCCGTACAGATGCGCGCGACCGGGTGATGCATCGAGATGCCTGAGAATCGTTTGATTCTTGTAGTGCATGACGAGGTAAGCGCAACGGCTCAGCCGGACGCACTCGACACGCTGGTTCAGATGCGCGCCGTGCGCGACGCACTTGCCGGCGCAGGGCATTCGGTCGCCTGTGTCCCCTTCAAGTCGAATTTGCAGCGACTCAGAAGTTCTCTAATAGAGAATCCGCCCGCACTGGTGTTTAACCTGGTCGAAGCGCCGCTAGGATCTGATCGCCTGGCGTTTATGCTGCCCGCGATCCTCGAACAGCTGCAGATCCCCTGCACCGGTGCCGATTTTGCCACGATGCTACGGCTTGCCGACAAGACGCTTGCCAAGCAGTGGTTGAGCTCGCACGGTGTGGATACGCCGCCGTGCTGGACGGAGGGTGCAATAGCCGGCGATGCGGGCGCATTCGGACCCTGGATCGTAAAGTCGATCTGGGAGCATGCGTCTTTCGGGCTTAGCGCGACGAGTGTGGTTGCGACGCTCGACGAGGCGCAGGAGCTCGCGGCAGCTAACAGTGAACGGCACGGCGGTGAATGGTTCGCCGAACGGTACGTTGACGGCCGTGAATTCAATGTCGCATTGCTCGCTACCGCAGACGGGCCGACAGTATTGCCGCTGGCGGAAATCGTGTTTGAGGGTTTGCCGCCCGACGCACCTCGAATTGTCGATTATGCGGCCAAGTGGCTGCCTGAATCGCTCGAGTATCAGTGCACGCAGCGAAGGTTTCTTGACGAGAGTGTCGAGCACGAACTCGCCGAAAGACTGCGCCACGCGGCACTGCGCACCTGGCATGTGTGTCGGCTCCGCGGTTATGCCCGGGTCGATTTCCGGGTCGACGCTGGCGGGCGGCCCTGGGTCGTGGACGTCAACGCCAACCCCTGCATCGCTCCCGATGCCGGATTCGCGGCCGCGGCTGCAATGGCGGGCATGGACTACGCCGCGCTTATCGCAGCGATCGTCGATCCGCTGCTGCCGCAGCGACCGCTGCTTAAGACAGGTTGATTTAGCATGTTCAGTATTCGCCGCATATATGATGACACCACGCCGACCAATCGCGATTTCCTGCGTCAGGTCGAGGCCATACTCCGGGTTCAATTCAAAGGTATCGCTGAAAAAGACGTTCGCGCTTTGTCGCGGCAATTACGAGACCCGTTAAAACACCGGTTCAAGGCGATCCTCTTTGTTGCGGAGCGCAGATCGGCGGTACACGGATTTGCAGTGCTGCTGCACCTGCCTGACCTTAATTTTTGTTACCTGGATTTTATTTCTGCCGGAGCGGGGCAGACCGGGGGCGGGATCGGCGGCGCCCTCTATGAGCGAGTCCGGGATGAGGCGCTTGAGTTAGGCGCAACGGGCATATTTCTTGAGTGCCTGCCAGACGATCCCGAGTTGTCTCCCGATCCGAAGGTTCGTGCTGAGAACGAGGCGCGGTTGCGCTTTTATGAGCGTTACGGTGCGTTCCCGATTATTAATACTGCCTATGAAACGCCTCTGAAGCCCGGAGATACGGATCCGCCTTACCTTGTGTTTGATAGCCTCGGCGCCGATGTGCACATCGGCCGCGACCGGGCTAAAGAAATTATTTACGCAATTCTCGATCGTAAGTACGGTAAGACCTGCCCTAAGAAATACGTGCAGATGGTGCTCGATTCCATCGTTGACGATCCCGTTCAGCTGCGGCCGGCGCGTTACCTGCGTAAGCGAAAAGCGCAAAACGTCTCGGTTGCACCGCGCGTTAAACAAATTGCGCTGGTCATCAACAACAAGCATGACATCCATCATGTGCGTGAGCGCGGCTATGTGGAATCGCCCGTGCGGGTCAAGGTTATCAGCGAGGAATTACAGCGCACAGCTTTGTTTGAGCCGCTGAAAGCGCTTAAGTACGGTAAGGAGCCTATCCTTGCGGTGCATGACAAGGCGCTCGTGAGTTTCCTAAAGAAGGCCGGCGATATCGTCGGTGCGGAGCGATCCGTTTATCCCTACGTATTCCCGCAACGCAACCATGCCCGGCCCCCTAAAGAACTGCCGCTACGCGCCGGCTATTACTGCATTGATACCTTTACCCCGATTAATAGCAACGCGTACCTCGCAGCGCGGGCCGCCGTCGACTGTACGATGACAGCAGCTGATGCGGTGCTCGAAGGCCATCATTTTGCGTACGCGTTGGTCAGACCGCCGGGCCATCACGCAGAGCGCTCCAGCTTCGGGGGCTTTTGTTATTTCAATTCTGCGGCCATCGCCGCGAATTATCTATCGGATTACGGGGCCGTGGCGTTACTGGATATCGATTATCACCACGGCAATGGGTCGCAGGATATTTTTTACGAGCGCGCGGATGTGCTGACGATATCAATCCATGCTAATCCACGCACTACCTATCCCTATTTCAGCGGTTTTGAAGACGAAAAAGGCAAGGGCGCGGGAGAGGGGTTTAATATCAATCTCGTGGTTCCCGAAGCGCTTACCGGTGAACAATACCGTGAGGCGCTGCGGAAGGCGTTGCGGCATGTGAAAAAGTTCGGACCGCGTTTTCTGGTTCTCTCACTCGGGCTGGACACCGCTAAGGACGACCCCACCGGATCGTTTTTGTTACTAGCCAGCGATTTTTTCGCCAACGGCGAACTGATCGGTCAGCTGAGTATACCGACGCTTATTGCGCAGGAAGGCGGTTACCGTACCCGCACGCTGGGTATCAATGCGCGCAATTTTTTCCAGGGTCTGTGGCAGGGCTACAGTAAGAGCCGGCCACATCCTCCTGAATTGAGTGACGGCCCGGCTAAACTCACGGGTAAGGATGCTGAAAACGGCTCAAGCGGTAATTTAAAAAACAGTTCGAATGGAGCGTGATTCATTATCGTCGGCGAATCCCAATACGCGGGTTAACCCTGCGGCGCTGACCCTGCGCAACTCGCCCGCGGCGACTGATCAATCGGATGTCGCGACAATTCTCAGTGCAACGGAGATGTTTACAGCGGCCGAGATCGATATCGCCGTATCCCTGCTTGCCGAGCCGATCGATGTGGGTTATCAATTTCTGTTTGCCGACCATTCGGAGGGGCTGGCCGGCTTTGCTTGTTATGGCCATATTCCGGGCACTGATCGCAGCTATGATCTTTACTGGATCGCCGTGCAGCCGGCCTGCCAGGGCGCTGGCCTCGGCCGGCGTCTGCTCTCCGCGGTTGAGCGAGCCGTGACCCAAAAAGGCGGTGAGCGCCTATATGTTGACACGTCGGGCAGGCAGCAATACGCAGCAACCCGGAAATTCTACCTGGCGGCGGGGTATGCTGTGGCGGCCGAATTACCCGATTTTTATCGCCCTGGCGACGGGAAAATAATTTTCTGCAAGTTGCTTGGAGCGGCGCTGGATATGTCTGTTTAGTTGGCAGCATCTGCTGCGATCACCCTATGCAGCAGAATAATCCCAGAGGTTCGATGTGATGAACGAAACCCCGAATACTCCAGACCAAAAGCCTGACGGCGCGCCCGAGCAGCTTGGGTTGCAGCCCTGGGAACGGATTCGGCAACTGCTAACCAACGACGACGTTAAAAGTCTGCTGGAATTCTGGAAAGAGCTGGATCCCGCCGAGCATCTGCGCACTTTCTTTCGGCTCGATGAAGAGGAGCAGTCGAAGATGCTGGGCGCCATGCCGCCGGATGTGGCAGCCGAACTCATCGAAGACGTACCCGATTCGCATGCGGCCGGCCTGCTCGAAGACATCGAACCCAGGGAAGCGGCATCGATCGTAGGCGAACTGAACAGCAGCGACGCGGTGGACCTGCTGCGCGAACTCGACGAGGAAGACGCCGAAGAAATCCTCGCGCACATGGACGAAGAGGATGCCGCTGACGCCAGGCAGATCATCAGCTACGACGAAGACTGTGCCGGCGGCCTCATGATGACGGAGTACCTTTTGTTCCAGGGCGCGGCGCGCGTAGGCGATGTTATCGCGACGCTTGCGGCTACCGACGATGACGTGCCTATCTACGCACTGCACCAGGTGTTCGTAACCGGCGCATCGGGATTGTTGCGGGGTGCCGTGGACCTTGCGGAACTGGCCTTTGTCGAACCGGACAGGCAGCTTGGCAAATTGATCAAGCCTGTCGAGACGGTGCGTATCGATGCGGATCTGGATGATCTCGAAGAATTTTTTGACGAGCACGACCAGGTTGTCGTGCCGGTCGTAGACTACTCGAGCAGGCTGGTGGGCGTTTTACGCCGACGGGCTTTGTTTGATGCGATCGCAGAACGCGAGCAGGCCGACAACCTCAAGCGCCAGGGTATTGTCGGCGGCGACGAACTGCGTTCGATGCCGGTGTATCTGCGGTCCGGTCGCCGGCTGTCCTGGTTGAGCGTAAATATAGTGCTGAACATGATCGCTGCGAGTGTTATCGCGATGTACCAGGATACGCTGCAGGCAATAATCGCGCTGGCCGTCTTCTTGCCGATCGTTTCGGATATGAGCGGTTGTTCCGGCAACCAGGCCGTAGCGGTCAGCATGCGCGAACTCACGCTGGGCATCATCCAGCCGCGCGACCTCGCGCGCGTGTGGTTGCAGGAAGTTTCCGTAGGTCTGTTAAACGGTATCGCACTCGGCGGCATGATCGCCATAGCAGCCTGGTTGTGGAAAGGGGACTTGTGGTTAGGCGGCGTGATCGGGCTGGCGCTCGCACTCAATACGGTGGTTGCGGTTTCCCTGGGCGGCGTGCTGCCCCTGTTCCTGAAAAGTATCAAGGTCGACCCGGCCCTGGCATCGGGCCCTGTGCTGACGACCGTTACCGACATGTGCGGTTTCTTCCTGGTGCTGAGCCTGGCGAGCCTCGCGATTACGCGGATCGGGGTTTAGTCGGCTTTCATTGGCCGGAACATGGCGTCAGGCAATTCCAGATTGATCTCAGCGCCGGTCCAGTTGATCTCGCCGGTTTTTAGGCCGTCGTAGTAGAGCCGGACGTGACCCGACTGCATTAAGCCGTCCTCGTTAGCCTGATAATAGTTGTCATAGATATGCGCATGCCCGGCGCGTGGCGTCTGCCAGCCGACCGAGCGTATCAGAGAGCTCTGTTTGTCTTCGCCAGCCGCCAGGCGTCGCCGCCGCTGGCTGCGGTGGCCTGCCGCATAATAGTTCTTGTATCAGGTCCGGGCCCACCTGCGATAGGCTGACTCAAGAAAAGCAGTGCAGTCAAACCAAGAAACGAAATGTTTCGCAGTGTGCTCATGGCCCTGAGATAAAGCAGGCTTTGGTTATCGTCACCCGCAAATTGCGGGGGGGCACCCGTCGCGAGAACACAGGTTATCTAATTTGCCGCTGCAGTGTGTGCTTCGTGATACCGATTGTGCTTCTCATTATTATGTTCAATCCGATGTAACCGGTCTCAGATTGTCTTATTATATTTATAATATTTACTAAACTTGCGCGGTAAACGGGGCACCGTCAGCCACTTTTTCCCAGATAATCGCCGGTGCCCGTTGGCGAAATGACAGCAAAACTGCATAAGACAGTTGCTTTTGGGGGGATGGAATGCACGAGAAAAATCCGCTTTCGACGGATAGCCTAATGAGACTTTCGGTCCGGCGCAGGGGCGCTCTTTCTTTCTTAGTTCTGCTTTGGTCAAGTTCTGCGCTGACAGTAAATGCAAACCCTGCTGAGGTTGGCCAATGGGATCCGCTGATCGAAGGTTTTCCGGTGCCTGCTGTCCATTCGTTACTGCTGCATACAAATAAGATTCTATTCTTCAGGGGCGATGGTGAGGATGAAGGCGGTGTTGGCGACTACCGAAGCCACATACTGAATCTTGAAACCTTTGAGTTTGAAACGACCTTTCAAATGGATTCGAATGTTTTTTGCGCAGGTCATTCCTATTTGCCGGACGGCCGTATTCTAGTGACCGGGGGGGAGAAAGAAGAAGACCTCGGTCCTCGCTATGTCCATACTTTCGATCCAATCACCGAAAGCTGGTCGCGCGAACCTGATATGCAAGATGGCCGTTACTATCCCACCAATACGGCGCTGGGTGATGGTAGTACGCTGATATTTGCCGGCCGTGATCCTGATGGCGGCACCAATCCACAGGTTGAGCGCTTTGTTCCGGCGGGCGGTCCTAACGGCGAAAACATTATTGAGTATCTGGATGGCTCCGACCGGGAAATGACGTGGTATCCACGCATGCATTTGTTGCCAAACGGTAAAGTCTTTCGTGCCGGCCAGGAGCAGAATGCATACAACTTTGATCCTGATACGCATGAATGGGAGTTTGTGGATGCCAACAATTTTGGCGAGCGGTATTGGGGAACGTCAGTCGCTTTGCCACCGAGTTTCGAAAAGATCATGATTTTTGGCGGCGTGAACCGCTCCGAAACAAGTTTTTCGACTGACACCGCAGAAATTATCGACCTGTCTGACAGTAACCCTCAGTGGCGGTATACGAATTCCATGTTCTATCCGCGTATGCATGTGAACGTGGTGATATTGCCGGATGGCAAGGTCTTTGTTGCAGGGGGAATGGAGGATATGGATCACACTATCCCCGTTTACGCGTCGGAAATGTTCGATCCTGTTACAGAGCAATGGACCCTGCTGCCGGCGCAAGACAGCGTTCGGTCCTATCACTCGACCTCCGTGTTGTTGCCCGACGCCCGGGTAATGTGGCTCGGCGCTTATGCGGACACTGGGGGTAATAATGACAATACAGCGCAAATTTATTCCCCCGCATATTTGTTTAAAGGCTATCGACCGACGCTGACCTCAGCGCCCGATGAAGTGGACTACGGCGATGGGTTTTCGGTGTCTACACCTGACGCGGCCACCATCGCGTCGGTAGTGATGATACGGCCCAGCGCGACAACTCACTCCGTTAACATGGAACAGCGATTTGTGCCGTTGTCATTCAGTCAGGTCGACGGAAACACATTGCAGGTTTCCGCACCGACTAACCCAAACGAAGCGCCGCCCGGGTATTACATGCTATTCCTTGTCGACGGTAATGGTGTCCCGGCCGTTGCGCCCTTTATCCGGTTGGGTGGTCCATTACCGCCGAACGTCGATGCGGGTGAAGATCAGGATGTAATCCTGCCCGGTACCGCGGCGCTGGATGGCACGGTTACGGTTTTCGGCGATAGCCCTACGACGACGAACGCAACATTTTTTGCGCCGGGCGACTACGTGCTGCGCCTGACGGTCACCGCCTCAGGTTTCAGCCCGGTCAGCGATACGGTGCTCATTTCCGTTTCTCCCGAGGGACGTGTGAATGTTGCAGTCAATAATAGTTCGGACGATGCGGAGCAGACATCAACAGGCAGTATGAAACTTAGCAGCCTGGACCTTGAAATGCTCGACTACGATTCGGGTGGGCCGCACCAAGCAGTCGGGCTGCGCTTTGACAACGTCGCCGTGGCGAACGGCACCGAGATCGCAAGTGCGTACGTACAGTTTACTGCGGCGGATTCCAATGCGGACCCGTCGATCCTGACGATCACTGGCGAGTCTGTGGATAATGCAGCTACTTTTAGTTCCGCGTTAAACGACATCACTTCTAGACCGACTACCGCAGCCAGTGTCCAGTGGACGGTGCCGGCCTGGACTGCCGGTTCCGCAAGTACCGCAGAAGCGACTGTCGATATAGCGCCGATTATCAGCGAGATCGTCAAGCGGCCGGGTTGGGTCAGCGGTAATGCTATTGGCCTTATATTTACAGGTGCTGGGGGCCGATCTGCAGATTCGTTTGATGCCAACCCTGCAAATGCACCCGTACTTAAGATCGACCCGGCCGGCAACCAGGTTTGTCAGGACGGCTTAGACAATGATCTTGATGGCGAGGTGGATTATCCGGCCGATCCCGGCTGCAGTTCACCTAATGACCCTTCGGAGCGCGAAGCAAGCCGTGTTTGCGATGACGGCCTGGACAATGATGGGGATACTTTTGTCGATTATCCGGCTGATACCGGTTGCGTTAGTTTGGTTGACGGGTCGGAATCCGAATTTGAAGCACTGTGTATCGACGGACGAGACAATGATGGCGACGGACTTATTGATTTTCCTGCTGATCCAGGTTGCGCCAGTGGTGATGACAACGATGAGAAAGGGGCCGCTCTAGTCTGTGATGACGGGCTGGATAACGATGGAGACCTATTAGTCGATTATCCTTCCGATCCCGGTTGTGACAGTGTGACGGATATGTCAGAGGTCGACGGTTTTGTCATAGCCGATTTTGCCCTGCTGGCAGGAGACGATGATGCGGAAGAAAAGGACGACGGCAGTGTAACGCTGACCAGTTCCGACCTGGAAATGCTCGACTACGACGCCGGCGGCCCGCATCGTGCCGTCGGTGTGCGTTTCGATAATCTGAATATTCCGGCGGGCGTTAAAATCGATTCGGCGTATGTGCAGTTCACGGCCGCCGCAAGTAACGCGGCAGTTGCTGCGTTTACGATAAAAGGTGAGGCTGCGGATAATGCCGCGCCATTTACTAATACCGCTAACGACATTACGGCGCGCACCCTTACGGCGAACAGCGTAAACTGGTCACCTGCTGCCTGGTCCAGCAGTTCGAGCGGCATCAATGAGCGAAGTGCTGATATTGCCGCGGTTATTCAGGAAATTATCGACAGACCGGGGTGGGTAGCTGGGAACGCCCTGGCGCTGGTGGTAACCGGCTCAGGCAGCCGGGTCGCGCACTCCCACAATGCCGCGCCCAACGATTCGCCAGTCCTGCATGTTGAATACAGCGAGCCTGCCGAGCCTTTGCGGGTTACGATCGACGTAGATCCGTGGAGCCCGACAAATGTGGTGCGGCCTCAAGCGGACACGTTGCTGGCTGTAGCTGTGTTGGGCAGCAGTGCAATTGCAGGGGATCCAGTTGACTTTGACGTAAACCAAATCGATGTCTCCACCGTGCGACTCGGGATAGGGGAGGCACCAAACGTTATCCAGCCTATTGCGGATGACTTCGATTCGGATGGTATCGACGATATCGCTTTTGGTTTTCAGACTCAGGAGACGGGGATTTTTTGCGACGATACAGAGGTTGCCCTGTTCGGAGAGACGCTGACCGGTAAAGCATTTACAGGAACGGATACGATTGATGCGAGCGATTGCGAAACGCAGTCGTGCCATCCGTAAAATGGCGTGGCGCATATTTTTCTGCAGCTTTATGTGGTTATTTCCCATGACGACACCGCTGACCGGAACATCACAAAGCAATGGCATCCCATGGCGGATTTATAAACGGCGCTGACAGGGCTATTGTCTGGCTGCCCTTCTTCCTCGCTGTTTTGCCCATCTTTACCGTTTCGGTCTGCTACTTCTTATCGGCCTCGGCAGGATTTATACCTGCCTGCATGCCGTTGTTGGAGGGATGCACCACGGTCAGTTCAGCAGGTCGCTACGGTCCTGCGTATTTTCTTTTCAAGGCCGGTATCATTCCGACCGCGATCCTGCTGGCCGCTTTTTGGCCACTGTGCCGGCGCTGGTTTCTGTCGCTGGGTTATCCCGACAGTACCGGATTGAGAGCCATGGTCTGGCTCGGGGTAATTTCCGCCGTTTTCCTCGTCGTTTATGCGGCGGCACTGGGGTCATCAGGCGAACTTTACAAGTTCATGCGACGCAGTGGTGTGACGATACATTTCTCTTTCAGCTACCTCGCGCAGGTGCTCTTGCTGAACCGGGTGTGGTATGAACGTGGTCGCCTAGGCCAGGGCCAAATAGGTGCCGGCATCGCTATTAGCATGGTGACGGTCTCGTTACTGATGTTTGCCCTCGGTCTCTACAGTCTGCCGGTGGGGCAGTTGATCCCGGACCCGAAGGACGTGCTGATCAATGTCATCGAATGGAATTTTGCGTTGCTTTTATTTGGCTGGTACCTGATAGCCGGATTTGCCTGGCTGCGTTCCGGTTTCCGGTGGCCGATTGACTGACGCAGTGTCCGGCCCACGCGACTCCATTCGACATAAATTCGATGTATCGATCCGCCAAGTCGGTGGATAACGAGAGTCTTCCCCAAATCGATCAGTGACCGTTATCAGCTTCCGGGCAAATAAATACTAATAAAGACAGTAATTTATTTATCTTTTTCAATTCAATGTGCGATGCGGCCAATTCAGTGGTCCGTTGTTCGTCCAATTCGTTCCCCGCCTGCTGACCCTGAATTATGTGAAGCAATAAGCCGTTATGTGAAGTAGCTAACAGTTTGCGCACGTCGGTGTCGCGTAGATTGCTTTCCTGGGAGTTTTACAGGGAACACGCATGGACGCGATATCGAGGACGCTTTTTGCAGTCATTGGCAGTCTTTTCCTGTCGGTGCTGTTTGTACAGGAGGGTCATACCGGCACTATTGGGGTAGACCAGCGCCGGGAACTCCAGGCAGTCGAAGCAAAGGTGCGGGCGGCCCAGTTCCTTACTCGCGCGACCTTCGGTCCGACTCAGCCGCAAATCGATCAGCTTGCGTCGGAAATTGAGCAATTGGGAGACCTCGGAGCCTTCGCAGCGTGGATTGATCGGCAGTTCGAGGTGCCCCCTAGCCAGCATCATGAACTGACCCGGCAAATGATCCTCGATGATGGCTACGACCTGCTGGACTCCGGAGTCAGACCCGGCGCCTACCGGGAGTACGCCTGGTGGCACATCGCGCTCACCGGCGAAGATCAATTACGGCAACGCATGGCCTGGGCCCTTTACCAGATTGCGCCGGTAAATACCGATGTACCCGGCGCCTTCGTGCGCAGGCTGGATGCATCCGGTCAGCCGATATACCTCGGCCTGTCAAACTACTACGACATGCTGGTCCGCAATGCTTTCGGCAACTATCGGGATCTGTTGCTCGGCATCACGCTACACCCGGTGATGGGTGTATTTCTGAGTCACGCGCAGAACCCTAAAGGTGCTCCGGAAATCGGTCAGTTTCCGGATGAGAACTTCGCCAGAGAAGTGATGCAGCTCTTTAGCATTGGCTTGTATGAGCTTCGGCCTAACGGGCGACTCGAGGGGGAGCGGCAGAAGAAACCCCCGATCGAAACCTATGACAACTTCACCATCGAAGCCATGGCTCGGGTTTTCACCGGTCTGTCATTTGCCGGCATCCCCTTTGACAGTCCCGGGCGAAATTACCATGAACCAATGCAGATGTTTGATGACTACCACGATACCGATAGCAAAACGATCCTTTCCAATGTCGTGCTACCCGCCAATCAGCCAGGCATGCAGGACATAAGCGACACCATAGACACGATTGCGCAACATCCAAACGTAGGCCCGTTCATCGCCAGGCTGTTGATTCAACGGTTTGTAAAGTCAAACCCGACCAGCGCATACATGCAGTCGGTGGCCGAGGCCTTCGTAGATAACGGAGCCGGTGTCCGTGGTGATATGCGAGCCGTCATAAAGGCCGTATTGCTGCATCCCGAGGCCCTGAATTCACTTGAAATCAAGGCTGATCGAAAGACGCCTGCGCTGCTTGTCTCCGCTACCGATACGGAGAGCTCGCGCCTCCGGGAGCCGATCCTGCGCTATACGGCATTCCTCAGGGCCTTTAATCCCGGTTCTACGCATCCAACGGGACGCCTGCTGATTAGCAATGTGATGGACGAAGCGCTGCAAACGCCCTACCGAGTGCCGAGCGTATTCAGCTTTTATGACCCTGATTACGCGCCTGCCGGGCCAGCACAGGCCTATGAAACCAGCAAGAAAATACCCGGCGGCAGGTTGAGCGCTCCGGAGTTCGAAATCATGACACCGAACGCCATTACTGCCATGAACAGTCTGTTTTACACAGATATAAAGCGAGGCGGGCATGACGGATTTTACACGACCGCCGCAAGCAATGAGTCATTACCTTACCGTATCGCTTTAGATTTCACGGAGCAGCAGAATGCGGCCGACATCGACGAACTGATGGAACAATTGAATATTTTGCTTTGTCGAGGTGCCATGAGTGACGCCGCGCGTGACGCGATCGTTCCGTCGATACAAAAGGGTGTCTGGAGCAAGTCAGTTCGAACGCAAGCGGCGGTGCTGATGACAGTGACAGCACCTGATTGTGTTGTCGTTCAATAAATCATGAATAACTCTTTTTCTTAGTAAGTGGTCATTGAAATGCAAACCAAGCGCAGAAAAGTATCGCAAGAATTGAGTCGGAAGGGCATCAGTCGAAGGGACTTCATTCGCGCATCGTCGGGGTATGCTGCGCTGGCATCTGCATCATTGACGTCGTCCGCACTTGGTCTGGGTATGGTCGATAGTGCGGCTGCGGCTATTCCGACAGATGGTTACAAGGCGCTGGTGTGTATATTTTTGAACGGCGGTGCCGATTCCTTCAATCTGCTCGTGCCGACCAATGATGTCGAATACACCGACTACCAAACTGCGCGCGGCAGCCTTGCCTTGCCCAAAGAAGAGCTTCTGGGTATCGGGGACGGCGCAGATGCGTCGCGCAGTTATGGTCTGCATCCAGGGCTCGCCGAGATGCGTGGCCTCTATGAGAGCGGCAATCTCGCTTTCGTCGCCAACGTCGGGACGCTGGTGGAGCCAATTGACCTGGCAGGATTCTTCGATAACCAGCAACGTCCCCTCGGACTTTACTCTCATAACGACCAGCGTGGGCATTGGCAAAGCGCCGACCCACGCTCCCGAAACAGCAGGACCGGCTGGGTCGGACGAATGACTGAAATCTTTGCGGCTTCGGGAGGCTCGAATTCTTCCTTGTTCGCAAATATTGCCGTGGGTGCAACGACACTATTGCAAACGGGCAGTATGGTTTCGCCCTACGTCATCACTAGCTTGTCCGGGGTCAAGCCGATGGCAGGTTACGGCGCAGCAGGGTCAGGAAACGGATTGGACGGAGTGTATACGGCAGCAACCGATCAGTTGCTTGCGGCCGCTTACCCGGATTTGCTGCGCAAAACCTACGCCGACAACACTGCTGGTGCTATCGATGCCGCTTTTGAGTACCAGGCTGCCACAGCTGGGGTAAACATTGAAACGCCGTTTCCCGCTACAGTCATTGGCGGCGCATTGCAGCAGGTCGCGAAGGCTATCAGTGCGCGCGCTGCCCTTGGCCAGAACCGGCAGGTGTTCTTCGTCAATATGCCGGGCTGGGATCATCACGACAATCTGATAACCGGCATGGGCAGCCTCGTGCCGCAGCTTAGCCAGGCGATGCAGGCTTTTTATAACGCCACCGCCGAGCTGGGCGTAAGCGATCGCGTGGTGTCGTTCACCGCTTCCGATTTCGGCCGAACCCTGAGCTCGAACGGCGACGGCAGTGACCACGCCTGGGGCGGCAATCAGATGGTCATGGGCGGTGCGGTCAACGGTGGGGCATTGTACGGTGCCTATCCGGAGTCACTGGTGCTTGGCAACGACCTGGATGTCGGCCGAGGCCGATTAATCCCGACGACATCGACCGATGAATACAATGCCGAGTTGGCGCGCTGGTTTGGTATTCTAAATGACGATCATCTCGAAGCTATATTGCCTAACATTCGCAATTTTTACGCTCCCGACGCGACTGGTTACCCCCTCGGCATGCTTGGCTGAAACCAGCGTGCTGATAATCGACTCTATTCTGCGGCCGCTGTATTAAACGGCGGCAGCTTTAGCGTCGTTCGGCTAAGGTGCTGGTGCCGCCTCGACGATGATCTCTTCGGCATTGATATCGCACCCCGCGGGCAGGGAGACCGTGTTGCCAAAGACCTCGACTGCCGATCCGTTCTCCAGAACAGTCGGATCAAGCAGGTCTAGCAGCGTAACGGTTTCATCAACAGTCAGGACTTGCAGGATGACCGTGGTATCAGGCGTGGCACACACGTCATAAAGGCCGCCGGCGTCATCCATTACTTCGAGCACATACGGGTTCGACCCACTTACACTCTCCAGAGTACCGGACAAAATGCTGCCGCCAACGTCGGTGCTCAAGACGAGCAGGGCCGCCTGCAGTTCGCCGCCGACCAGCACCGCATCGACCGAGGCCGTGTCGCCGGTGCTAACGTCCGCCTGGGTGAGTTCGATACCGTCCGCACGAAACACACGAGTTTCCGGCCGCATGCGCGTTGCAACCGTCGCCACCGGATTGGTGCCCTCGAAATTGAAACACTGATCGGTCACATCGCAGGTTATCGGGTCATCGGCTACCACACCCTGGCGGGTTTCCCAGCCATCGACACTGGCTGTTGCCCGCGGCCCCAATTCCTGCACCACCGAATTCAAACCGAGGATGGCTTCTGCATCGTCAGTCTCCACAATAAAGCCGACCGCGGTCAGCGGTTCGCCCTCGGCGATCGATGTAAAGTCGGTTGCTTCGCCCATGGCGTTAAAGAAAGCAGTTGCACCATCGGCATGGACCCGCACACAGTCACCGGGATCGCCCAAAGACGGACCGCCCGACTGTGAAATAAACTGCAGGTTGCACAACCGAAATGAATCGTCCGTCAGATCGCCGGTGTCCGCGCCTGTAATCGAGTCGGCCTGCACGTCGCCTGCGATGCGCACCAGTCGCTCGGGCAGGTAAAGCCGATCCTGGTAGACATCGACGAAAATAATCGGGCGCACCTGCAGCTTGTTATTGCCGGTTTCGACGACCTGCACCGATCGCTTCGCGTCGATATCCAGCTTGATGACGGTGGTGAAGTCGGGACTTACCTCGAAGGAGCCACGCGGGTTCAGGTCGATCTTGCCGTTGGCCGGCAGTTTATTGAGCACAACATTGTTGTTGCTATCCGCGAGGTCAATCAGTTCAACTTTGGATAACTCCAGCCTGATCTTGCTGTATTGACCCGCCAGCGTCTCTGTCGTGAAAGCGAGATCCGCCCATTCACTCATCTGCAGCAGGTCAAACGTCACCGGCGGGCCGTCATAGAGTTCCACCTGACCACCCGAGCCAATCAGCGTCATGCCGGTCATGGTCACGAGCATGCGTTCGAACTGGTCTGTGGGGCCATCGGTTATGACGACTGCAACCTGGCCGGTCGCCGGGCTGCTGGACCCGCCGCCGCATCCGTTCAGGATGAGTGCAAAGGTGGAGAGAAGGGTAACAGCAAAGATACGTGTGAACATTCAGCTAGGCTCCGTGCCGGCAATTAATTGATCGCATCATGCGAAATCGAGAGGGTCAAAGTTTAGCCGAGCACAGTTACTACATTGCAGCAAACCGCGTAATCGAATTGTTAAACGCCGTTACGTTAAGTGGGCTTGGTTTTTGTTGGTCGGTTTGCTCGAAGTGCCATTGCGCTTCGCTTCGAGCGATTGCGGCCGCTTCGCTGCTGGTTGGATTTGCGAGTTCAACCACTCGCCGTGCCGCCCTTCGGGCGGTGCTCCTCGAGCAGGGGCAGCGGCTTAACCGCTAACCAAATTTGCGTGTTCAAATGCACGCAAATTTGGTCGGGGTGAGAGGATTTGAACCTCCGGCCCCTGCCTGCCGAAGGTGTGGGTTTACTGAACGAGCATGGGTCGCAAGGGGGGCAGTTTTGACGGGTTTCGGGCGGTGCTGTGACCAGACCGTCACCGATCTATAGGTATAGTTTCGAAGTGACCCGATATTGCGAGTTGCCTATAGTGGCAAGGAAGTCCCTCCGGAGAGCTAGGGGGAATGCGTTTTGGGAGAGAGATCATGAGTCAGAATAGATGGCTTCTTGTCGCACTATTGGGCGCTGTTATTTCTGCGAATGCGAGCTCGAATGAAAGGGCCATTCCGGAGATGCAGCTGGCTCCGACCGGCGAAGATACGTATGTCTTCGGTGAGCATGTCGTGGTCCGCGATGCGATCGACGGTGACTTGGTCGCAGCGGGAGAGACGATCAGGGTGGCAGGGGATGTCGCCGAGGATGTCATCGCGGCTGCGGCGTCTGTCGAAATATCTGGCTCGGTAGCAGACGATGTGCGACTGGCCGGCGCCGAGGTCGAATTGCTGGGGCCGGTTAGCGGCCACGCCGTGCTGGCAGGTGCCGACGTTCGGGTGGGCAAGGATGCATCGATCGGCGACTGGTTATGGGTAAGTGGCTCCAGAATAAGACTTGATGGCGAAATCGGCGGCGAACTGCGCGCTGCCGGGTCGGAAGTCGAGCTCAACGGTTCGGTGGCGGGTGATGTTGATATCGCCGGTGGCCGGTTGCGGCTGGGAGACAATGCCGTAATTGCGGGCGATCTTACCTGGCGCAGTGGCGTGCCTATCGAGATCAGCGAAAAGGCCGTAGTCCGCGGGCAGATTACTGAGGCAGGAATACCCGAAGCGTTTGCTGATGAGCGAGACGAATGGAGTTTGTGGGGGCTGTTGATCTATGCGGGCAGTTTGTTGCTGACTGCGGGTGTCCTGCGCAGCTTATTTCCTCTACAAGTCGTCGGTTGTGAGAGTCGTGTCCGTGAGCAACCTTTGCAGTGCTTTATTGTCGGGCTGGCAGTGTTTGCGACAACACCGCTGGTATTGATCCTGCTGTCCGCAACGGCGGTCGGGTGGTTATTGGCCGTTCTCGGCGGTTTGTTTTTCCTGCTGGCGCTGGCAAGTGCCGGTGTCGTGGGAATGAATGCTCTCGCCGCGATAGGCCTGTTCTGGTTCCGACGCGACCCCGCAAATCCGCAAATCCGTGATGTATGGTTCGTGCTTATTCTTGTATCCCTGCTGGTTACTTTCGTGTGGCCGGTGCTCTTCCTATTGGCCGTGTTCGGATTAGGTGCGATGGCGATGGGCTTCTATGGGCGATGGGCGCAGATGCGGAGTGGGTAGCCGCAAATTTGGTCGGGGTGAGAGGATTTGAACCTCCGGCCCCTGCCTCCCGAAGACAGTGCTCTACCAGGCTGAGCTACACCCCGACATTTAAGGACAATCCGCCGGACGGGACGCCGGCGGGGGCGTAACGATAGCCGAAGAGGGGGTATCTGTCGACACCCAAGGTATTGAAATCGGCGAAATTATCGCCATTGAACATACTTGGGATTCGTGGTCTAACATGGCACGAATATACTTATATATAAGTAGGCAACGGATTTAGGGACAGCCTTATGCTCAGAATCGCACTCTTTTTTGCTACCAACATCGCCATCCTGGTGGTGCTTTCCATCGTGTTCCAGCTGCTGGGGCTAGAAGGGATTCTCGCCGAGAACCAGGTGGACCTGAATCTGCAGGCTCTGCTGGTGATGTCGGCCGTGATCGGGTTTTCGGGTTCATTCATATCCCTGCTGATCTCGAAGTGGATGGCAAAACGCTCCATGGGCGTCCAGATCATCGACCCGCAACGGCCGGCGAACAATACCGAGCGGTGGTTGCTGAGCACCGTGCAGCGGCAGGCGCAGCAGGCGAACATCGGCATGCCGGAAGTGGGTATCTTTAATTCACCGGATCCCAACGCGTTTGCCACCGGCGCGAGCCGGAACAATGCGCTCGTGGCGGTGAGTGCGGGCTTGCTGCGAAACATGAGCCAGGATGAGGTCGAGGCGGTACTGGCTCATGAGGTCAGTCACGTGGCCAACGGCGACATGGTCACGATGGCGCTGATTCAAGGTGTCGTGAACACCTTCGTCATTTTCCTTTCGCGGCTGGTCGGTTTCTTCGTCGACCGTGTACTGCTGAAAAACGAGCGCGGCCTGGGCATCGGGTATTACGTTAGCTCGATCGTCGCACAGCTGCTGCTGGGTATTCTGGCGAGCATCATCGTGCTGTGGTTCTCGCGCCGGCGCGAATTCCGGGCCGATGCCGGCAGTGCGGACATAGCGGGCAGTCGCAAGATGATTGCGGCGCTGCGTCGCCTGCAAGGCACGGCCGGCCAGGCAGAGCTGCCGACGGCTTTGGCGGCCTTCGGAATCAACGGCAAGAGCGCCCGCGGCGCCAGGGACTTGTTCCTGAGTCATCCGCCGCTGGAGCAACGCATCGCAGCGCTCGAGGCCCGTCACGGTCGTTGATGGCCGTGGCCATAGCCATGGCCATCGGGCGATTATCCGCACGGCGCCGCAGGATGCTTTATGCTATGGCCCTAATTGGCAACGGTGTTGTCTTTAATAGGGAATTGCGCGTTCAGCGCCTCGGGAAATGGGTAAATATATGTCGATCAGATTGCTCGCTGTGTCCAGAACGTTATTAGCCACTCTGGCGGTTTTTTTAGTAACGGCATCGCCGCTGATGGCAGCGGGTGATGAGGGTCCGTACACCAAGACCCTGCGTAATTTTCGCGAACAACCCGCAGCCGTACCGTTTTTCGAAGAAGCGGTTGGGTACGCGGTATTTCCGACCATTGGCAAGGGTGGGATTGGCATCGGCGGTGCTTACGGGAGTGGTCGCGTTTACAAGAACGGTGAGCACGTTGGTAATGTGAAGATGGGGCAGGTCAGCATTGGCTTCCAGCTGGGGGGGCAGGCCTACAGCGAGATTATCTTCTTTCAGAACGAGGACAGCTTTGCCGCATTCACTAACGGTGACTTCGAGTTTGGCGCGGACGTTAGTGCGGTTGCACTGACAGCCGGTGCGCAAGCGTCCGCTACCACCAAGGGCGCTACTGCCAGCGCCGGCACCAGTGCCGAGAACACCGACACGTCAGCGGCCAGTTGGTATCGGGGCATGGCGGTGTTTACCATGGCTAAAGGCGGCCTGATGTACCAGGCTTCGATTGGCGGCCAGGGTTTTGACTATAAGCCCCTGGATGCTGCTGAAGACACGGCCGCCGAAGACACGGCTGCCGATGATGACGGTGCCGCTGCCGAAAGTGCCGAAAGTGCCGAAAGTGCTGACGAAGCTGATGAAGGTCCCGAGACAAAATTCTAGCAAGGCTTTCTGCCGTGATCGTCAGCGTTCAGTCCTGACTTAGATATGCAGACA
The DNA here is from genome assembly GCA_037387125.1 of Gammaproteobacteria bacterium. GTDB lineage: Bacteria > Pseudomonadota > Gammaproteobacteria > Steroidobacterales. Next base: position 34,548 of record JARRLL010000031.1, read on the forward strand.
TTTTGATGAGGCAAACAAAGATGAAGTTTAGACTACGTGTATTCGCTATTTTACTAACCTTGTTCGCGGCCAATTCTGCCTGGGCCGATGCGACGCCAGAGGAATGCCAGAAAGCGGTCGACAATTTTAAAAGTCTCAGCAGTAACGTCGGCAGCATGATCGCAAGTTCCTACGGCTATGCCGTATTTCCGACCATCGGCAAAGGTGGCCTGGGTATCGGCGGCGCCGGTGGGTCCGGTTGCGTGTATGCGGGCGGCAAACAGACGGGCACTTCGAAAATGGGTCAGGTCACCATCGGGTTCCAGGCCGGAGGGCAGGCCTTCAGTCAGATTATTCTTTTCGAAAACCAGGAGAGCTTCGACAAATTCACCACCGGCAAATTTGAATTCGGCGCGCAGGCAACGGCGGTGGCCCTGACGGCTGCGGCGCAGGCTGAAGCGGGCACCAAAGGTGCGGCGAGCAGCGTCGGTGTCTCTGACGAGAAAAGCGGCGGCAGCACGGCAAGCTTCACGAACGGCATGGCGGTCTTTACGGTGGCTAAGGGCGGGCTGATGTACGAGGCCTCGATCGGTGGCCAGAAATTCGGCTACGACCCGCTTTAAATTATCCTGTCCGCAAGCAACAACGCCCCGGTATAAGCTAATGCACCGGTTGCCCGAATCGTCGCGACGATGCGCTCGATATCGGCCAGGCCGCCTTCCTCGATTGCTTTGCGAATGACCAGTTGATCCTGCGCGCTGGCATTTCTCAGCGCATGAATTAATGGCAGGGTGGGTTTACCTTCGGCAAGATCGTCGCCGATGTTTTTGCCCAGTTCGTTGCCGCCGGAACCGTAATCCAGCGCATCGTCTATCAGCTGGAAGGCGCTGCCAAGCTGGCGCCCGTATTCGCTCAGGGCTTCCTCGACCGCGCGCGTCTGTCCCGCGAGAATGGCGCCGATGCGCATGCCGGCCTCGAAGAGTTTTGCAGTCTTGCGATGAATCACTTCCATGTACTGCTGCTCGGTGGTCTCCGGGTCGTTGCAGTTCATGAGTTGCAGCACTTCGCCTTCGGCTATCGTGTTGGTGGCATCTGCCAGCACGTCCATGATCCGCATGTGGCCGATCTGCACCATGAGCTGAAACGAGCGTGAATAAAGGAAGTCGCCCACCAGCACGCTGGCTTCGTTGCCGAACACGCTGTTGGCCGTGTCCTGACCGCGCCGTAACTGTGACGCATCGACGACATCGTCGTGCAGCAGCGTCGCCGTATGGATGAACTCGATAATCACCGCGGCTTGCACGTGTTTGTCGCCCTGGTAGCCGCTCGCCCTGGCGGCCAGCAGCACGAGCAAGGGCCGCAGCCGTTTGCCGCCGCTGTTGACGATGTAGTGCGATACGCTGTTGACTAGCGCCACGTCGCTGCGCAGGTTTTCGATTATTTTCGAGTTAACGTCCGGCCAGTCACTGCCAAGCTGTGCACGGACCTTGTTGAGGTCGAAACCTTGCTGCGAGTTCTTTACGAGTTCCATGTTGGCCGTAATAATGCCTGCGATGCTGTGCTTAATACAACAAGGGTTTACCGCAAAGATCCGCCGCGCCCGGGCGCTCTTGTTGCCGGCGTTGTCTTGGTTACTGCTGCTGGGTATGGTCGAGTCTGCCTATGGTTTTGGCGCGAACGCTCATTTAATTGCCGGGCAGATTGCCGAACGCCACCTTTGTGCGAACTCCCGGGCAGCCTTGAACGAGTTGTCTCCCGACAAGCATCTGCCCGAGGCCGGTTTGTGGGCGGATAAGATTCGATCTAATCCCGCCTACGATTACGCAAAACCCTGGCACTACATCAACATTCCCGACGATCAGCCTTTGTCGGCGGCGCGCCGCAGCGGCAAGGGCGACGTGCTCGCTGCGATCGAGGACTTCTATGCCCGGCTCGGTAACGAGTCTCTGCCCGAGGATCAACGGCGCGAGGCGCTCTGGTTTCTGGCGCATTTTGTCGTCGATATTCATCAGCCGTTGCATGTCGGTCGCGAGGAAGACCGTGGCGGCAACAGCATCAAGGTGCGGGTTAACGGCGAAGCAATGAACCTGCACTCGTACTGGGATACCGGCGTGCTGAAAAACCGCGTCGACAGCGCTTACGCCTACGCGGCGGGGCTCGATGCCGCGAGCCATGCGAGCGTGGCGGTGTGGCAGGCCTCTTCGCCGAGGGTCTGGCTGGCGGAATCACAGGCGTTGCGTCCGGAGGTTTACAGCTTCGGATTAGCGCCCCGGGGCGCGCCGGTGCTGCTCGACGAGCCCTATCAGCGGCGGGCCGCCAGGATTGTCGATCTGCGGCTGGCGCAGGCCGGGATCCGCCTCGCGGACCTGCTGAACCGGCTCTGGTGCCCCGCAGACCCTGTAAAATAAGGCTTTTCGGGGTGGCTGGAGTCCCTGATAGCCGTCTTTGGCGGATTTCAGGCGCGCCAGGAGCCGAGTTGCTATGCGGCCCAATTACACCAGCCTAAGCCATTGATTTAGTGCCCGCGAGTCTTTAGAATTCCCGCTCTTTTTCGGGCCTCCTGGGCCTTGATTATTTAAGGGCTGATGGCCCCTGGTTATGCGGGCGTGACGCCCATTGCGGAGAAATTCATGTACGCCGTATTCAAGACGGGCGGTAAACAGTACCGCGCCGCTAAAGGCGATAAGCTGAAGATCGAAAAGCTCGAGGCTGCCGAAGGCGACAGCGTTGCGTTTGACGATGTATTGCTGGTGGGTGAAGGTGACAGCGTGAAAATTGGCACGCCACTGGTTGCCGGCAGCAAGGTCGAAGCCAAAGTGCTGTTGCAGGCGAAAGACAAGAAGATCGACGTGATCAAGTTCCGTCGCCGCCAGAATTACAAACGCACCCACGGTCATCGCCAGGAATTCACCCTGGTAGAAATTACCGGTATCAGCGGCGCCGCTACGAAAAAGGCAGCTGCGAAAGCCGAGACGGAAGAGGAATAAGCCATGGCACATAAGAAAGCAGCAGGCAGTTCGCGCAACGGCCGCGATTCAGAGTCGAAGCGTCTTGGCGTTAAGAAATTTGGCGGGCAGGCAGTGCTTGCCGGCAATATTCTGGTTCGCCAGCGCGGTACCCGTTTCCACGCCGGAACCAACGTAGGTATAGGCCGCGATCACACGTTGTTTGCAAAGTCTAATGGCGCCGTAAAGTTCGAGAAGAAAGGGCCTCAAAACCGTATGTTCGTCAGCGTCGTGGCAAGCGATGCCTGAGCGGCACGAAACGCGATTGAATAAGCAGAACAACTGAATAAGCAGAACAAACGCCAGAAGAAGAAAAGTGAAACCCGGCTATATGCCGGGTTTTTTATGCCGTGAGCTCGCCAGGCCAGCCCTCGGCTGCAATGATTTTGAAGCTAGCCAATGACCACTACAGAACCGTCTTTTCAGTCCACTCGATTTACCTGCCCCTGCTGCAACGCGCTTGCTGAGCAGAGCTGGTTCAATGCTTACGTCAGTCCGGTTAACAACCCGGCAGGTGTCCCGCTGCGTATTCAGGGCGCTGACCTTGAGCGTCTGAGCCAAAACCCGCAGTTTCCGCCGGACATTCGTGAACAGAAAATCGCCTACTGGAACCGGGTCAATGACGGCGGAGTTTTCCTGGACCGCTGGGCGCCGATCCAGTCCGATGTTTTGGTCGCGGGCATGGAAATCAGCGTCTGCCATGCTTGCACGCAGCCCGCTGTCTGGCTCGGCGGCAAGCTGACTTTTCCCGCCGCCGCTGCGCCCACCGCGCCATCGGCTGAATAAAACGCCTACTGAGTATTGTTTGCGGGTTTCAGCGCGACAAAGCGCAACCTTACGTGGTCGATCACCCAGTTGCCCTGGGCATCGCATAGCTGCGGTCGAAGTTGATCTGCGACTTCATCCATGAACGCTTTCCGGTCAGCCTCTGGGACGGCCGCCAAAAATGTCTTGCCGAAAGTGCGCAGCCACGTCTGCAGGTCTGCGGGGAGTGGAGTGGGGCGCGGGAAAGATTCCGCGTGCACGTTTCGAAAGCCGGTGTCTTCTAGCAACTGTTTAAATTGACCCGCGGTCGGAAAATTCCACGGGTTCGGCACGCTAAGGCCCCGCTTTTGCAGAGCGTCGTCGAGCGTAATGACGATTGTTTCAATATTGCCGGCGCCGCCGAACTCGCCGACAAAGCGACCGCCGTTAACCAAAGCGTTCCAGACGCCCCTCACGACCCGGGCGTGATGTTTCATCCAGTGCAGCGCGGCGTTCGTAAAGACCGCATTGAACTCCGCTCTAAAGGGCAGGTTTTCTCCATCGGTGCACTTTGCATCGACGCCCATGTTCCGGGCAGCGGCGACCATGTCCGGGCTGGCGTCGACGCCTAAGGCCTGTGCGCCGCGGGCCACAAGTTCTTTAGTAAGCGCCCCATCGCCGCAGCCCAAATCGAGTATTCGCTCACCGGGCTTTGGATCGAGCAGATTTAACACCGGCACGCCCAGCTCCGAGACATAGGCCGCATTGCGTGCATACTGGTCGGGATCCCAGTCGCTCATAAGAAGTCTTTATTGGGTTTTGTGAACAGTGCGTGATAGTAACAGTAGCCGTCACAAGCGGGCGGAGCGCATTGCAGATTAAATGCCTTGGCCTGCCGGGCTGCGCCGGTTGACCGCACTCTGCCTGCGCTGCACCTGGCGGCGTGACGTGTGGCTAAGCGACGGATTTCAGCGCTTGCCCGGGCCCGACGGGGCGTGCCGTGTCTTCTATCGCCACGCGGTGGTTGCAACGGTACTGCGGCTGGAAGTCCGGCAGGATCAAATGCTGCGTAGAGCGGTTGTCCCAGATGACCAGCGTGCCCGTTTTGGGCCAGTGCAGGCGCACCTGGTAAACAGGCTTTTTCAGATGACTGAAGAGGTAGTGCAACAGCAGTCTGCTCTCGTCTTCGGGAATGCCGTTGATGCGGGTCGTTACCATCTCGTTCACAAAAATCGACTTGCGGCCTGATTCGGGGTGCACTCGGATCACCGGATGTTCCACCGGTGGGTAGTGCTCCTCGATTTTCAGTCGCATTTTGTGATCGGGGTTGCCCCAGGAATTCAGTCCGAAACGCGACGCAAGATCATGCACCGCAGTCAGTCCGTCGAGCATGTGCTGCATTGGCTTCGACAGACCGGCATAGGCTGCCTCGGTGTTAATCCAGATTGTGTCGCCGCCGGCGGGTGGCATGTCGACGCCATACAGCAGCGAGCATTTCGACGGAATTTCCTTGAAGGTATCGTCGGCATGCATGTTCACGTCGCCGCCTACCGATGCCTGTTGCGTGTATTCCTGTTTCTTTACCTCCGGCTGTTCCTCCAGTCGGGGTATGGTGCCGCCCATCTGAACGGTGCCGAATACTTTTGCAAATTGCGTGTGTTGTGCAGGCGTCAGGTCGAGGCCATGGAAAAACAATACATGGTAGTGAACCAGAGCCTGCTGGATTTCGGTGGCCGCGGCATCGTTAAGGGGTTGGCTAAGATCCAGTCCTTCGATATGCGCGCCGAGCGTGCCCCCGACCGGACTGGCCGTGAAGCTGCTGAAATCGGGATCCTGACGCAAAGCGGAAATTTCGTAGGTCATGGGTCTCTCCGTCTTGTTGGTCGCTCGCGACATGATTCTGCCCACGTCAAGTAATTAAATCAAGTGATTTATTTTGTCTCGCGGGCAAAAAAACTGCCTGCACTCGGGGTCTGAGGCAGGCAGTGACTAATCCGCGTCCGGCTTGGGGGAAGGGAGCGGATTAATTGAAAGTGATGTTGATGGAGCCGGGCTGAGCCAGCAGGTCGCGCCCGTAAATGTGGATCGTGATGGCCTTGCGTATACCGTCATTGCCGATTCGGTGGACGTCATCGATGCCGGGTTGCACGGTTGCCATGTCACCCGCTTTAAGTCGAAGCTTAATCGTTGGTTCGAGTTGCATGCATGGCCGGTCCTGGGTGACGGTATCGAAAATTTCGCAGTAGGGCGAACCCTCGTACACGCCGACTGCACCCCATGCCGTATGGCCATGAATCACGGTGTGCTGTCCGGGGTTCCAGACGATAGCCAGTATGCTGAATTGCCGTTCCGGGTCCGCATAAAGCAGATGGCGTTTGTACGTGCAGGCATCGCCGCTACGGTGCTGGCTCGCAAGTAGCTTGGGTTCGCAAAGGTATGCGCGCAGCGATGCCTTGGCGGCCGCGGCCAGGGCATGTGGCTGGCAACGGTCGCGCACGGTTTTAAGGGTTTGGGCCAGCTCGAAAACCGATTCGGACGCCCCGGGTTGCAGTCCGTATCGCATTACAGTGCTGGCATTGTGCCGCAGATTTGCGGCCGGCCCGCCCGGGAATGGGGTCACAACGCCTGCTGCTGCAGTTTGCAGGTGGCCGCTCGTTTTATGCTCTTTGTCCATGTGCTACTGGGCCCGATTCGGCTAGTAAAAAACTGTAATTAAGGGTGCCGCTCAGCACGCCGACCGTGGCGGATCGCGATGCCCAGCAGCATGGCCACCACGATCGGGCTAAGCGGAAGCGGGCCGAACTCCGGTGCCATCGCGCTCAGGCTGTCGCCCAGCAAAAGACTCAGCATGGCGAGTAGCGCTGCCAGAACGATGCCCGGCAGCAGCCCTCGCAGGCCACCCACGAATGATCGGGGGCTCGTTTGAAGCGCAGTTTGCAGGGCTGGCAGTTGCACGCGGAGCTGTCTCGACCTTGGAAAACAACGGCCTTTAGCTTAGTGGCATTCGCCTGCAAGGTGATCGCTTTTTATACCCTTTTAGTCAAAAAAATAGTAAAAAAATTGCTTTATATTTCAAAAATAAGCAAAATTAAACTATGGATAGCAAAAATAAAAGAATACTTGAGCTGTTGCAGCAAAACGCGATGCTGTCGGCTGCCGAGCTAGCCGAAGAGGTCGGTCTTACGACGACCCCGTGCTGGCGCCGCATCCAGAAGCTGGAGGAGCAGGGCTATATCAAGGGTCGCGTAGCGCTGCTGGACCCGCAAAAGCTCAATGTCGGCACCACGGTGTTCGTGGCGATACGCACCAGCCGGCACTCCGATGACTGGTTGCGCCGCTTTACCGAGGCGCTCCAAAGCATGACCGAGATCGTCGAGGCCCATCGGCTTAGCGGTGACACCGATTATCTGCTGCGCATCGTGGTGCCGGACATACGCGAATACGACCGCGTGTATCAGAAACTGATTCGCGAACTCGAATTCCTCGACGTCAGTTCGAGTTTTTCCATGGAAGAGCTGAAATCGACGACAGCTTTGCCCGTCAAGCACGCATAGCTTGTTTGCCCGCGACACTTATAGAATAGCGCCATGAAATTTGTCGATGAAGTGACGGTGCGGGTGCAGGCGGGCAAGGGCGGCGATGGTTCCGCCAGTTTTCGCCGGGAAAAATATATACCGCGCGGCGGGCCGGACGGCGGCGACGGCGGCGACGGAGGATCTGTGTACCTGCTTGCTACGTCCGGTATCAACACACTCGCAGATTTCCGGGTTACTCGACAGTTCAAGGCAGAGAGCGGTGAGCCGGGCAGTGGGCGTAACCGGACGGGTCGCAGCGGCAACGATCTGGTAATAGAAGTACCCCGGGGCACGCGCATTACCGAGGCAGAGACCGGCGAAGTCCTGGGCGAAGTGCTCAACGATGACGAGCGTTTGCTGGTTGCCGCAGGGGGGCACGGTGGCAAGGGCAACACGCGCTTCAAAAGCAGCGTGAACCAGGCGCCGCGCAAGTTTACGCCAGGGACGCCGGGCGAAAAAAGAATCCTGCAGCTGGAACTCACGGTGCTGGCCGACGTGGGTTTGGTAGGTTTGCCCAATGCCGGCAAATCGACGCTCATTACGGCGGTCTCGGCTGCGCGGCCTAAGGTTGCGGATTATCCGTTTACCACGCTGTATCCGAACCTGGGCGTCGTTGCCGTCGAGTCGCATCGCAGTTTCGTGATGGCGGATATTCCAGGGTTGATCGAAGGTGCGGCCGACGGAGCGGGTTTGGGTACCCGCTTTCTGAAACACCTCAACCGCACTCGCTTGCTGCTGCATATCATCGATGCGGCTCCGGCGCCCGGCACCGACGATGCAGTGACCGGTGCCCGCGCCATTATTAATGAGCTTGAGCGATTCAGTCCTGAGCTTGCGGCGCGAGAGCGCTGGCTGGTGCTGAACAAGCTCGATTTATTGAATGACGATGCCGATTCGGAGGCGCAGCGAATTGTCGATGAGCTGCAGTGGACGGGGCCCGTTTACCGAATAAGCGCGTTAACACGGGAGGGCACTCGAAAGCTGGCGGGTGACATCATGACGCGACTGGAAGAAATCGATTTGGCCGAGGCGCGCGAGCGTGCCGATGCGGATTACCGTCCGGAAAACTAGCCCGCTTCGCAGCAAGGCTTCAGGCGCTTAACCCGCGAATCCGGGCGTTCAACCGGGCCTTGGTCCGCGAGGCTTTGTTTTTGTGAACCAGGCCTTTGGATACCATCGTGTCGATTCGGGGGACGGCCTCTTTATAAAGCGTTGCTGCTTTTTCCGAGTCGCCTTCGGCTACCGCTTTGAGCACGGATTTGATCGCTGTGCGCATGCGAGAGCGCAGCGCCACGTTGTGTTGACGACGTTTTTCACCCTGGCGGGCGCGTTTGGCCGATTGCTTGCTGTTTGCCACTTTTAAAGAATCCTCTGCTTGCGGGCGCAGGTCGTATACTCTGCGAGCCGCGCATTCTGGTCATTTGCGGGCAGGTTGTCAACAGAAACAGGCACATGCGATCCCTCCGGCACGACCGCGCCGGGCATGCAGCGATGCGGGTTCCGTGTGTCAGCCGGCCACGCGTAATTGGTCCGCGCGCAGGGCGCGAAAGCGCCTATTCCGCGCATTTACCCGCAAACGTCGCTAGACTGTCGCCGCAATGCGCTAGAGGGGTGGCAGCCCCGCCGAATTCAGGGCCGTGAACGACGTGGAACAGGACAAGCAGGCACAACCTAAGCAGCCTTCGCGACGCAAGAGCGGCCTGCTGCGCTCGACCGCCGTGGTAGGCGCCATGACGCTGCTGTCGCGCGTACTGGGACTCGTCCGGGACGTGGTTTTCGCGCGCTATTTTGGCGCCGGCCCGGTGATGGATGCTTTCTTCGTGGCATTCAAGATTCCTAATATTTTTCGGCGCTTTTTCGCGGAGGGCGCGTTCTCCCAGTCCTTCGTTCCCGTATTCGCCGAATACGACGAGACCCGCAGCCGGGAGGAGGTGCACGCGCTCACTGACCGCGTCGCCGGCACCCTTGGCGTGATCCTGTTCGCGTTTACCGCGGTCGGCGTAATTGCGGCCCCCGTGCTGATTTCGGTGGCGGGCATGGGCTGGTTGTTGAACCCGTCGCCGGACTCCGCCGAGAAGTATGACCTCGCGGTGGAAATGCTGCGCTTCACGTTCCCTTACCTGATGTTTATTTCGCTGACTGCCCTGGCGGGAGCGATATTGAATACCTACCATCGCTTTGCAGCTGCGGCATTCGCGCCGGTACTGCTCAACGTTGTATTAATCGGCTTCGCGGCCTTCGTCGCGCCCGAGTTTGCGCGACCGGGTATCGTCCTGGCGGTGGGTGTTTTTGTGGCGGGTGTCGTGCAGCTCGCTTTTATGCTGCCGTCGCTGGCACGCGTGCAAATGCTACCGAGACCCAAGTGGGGCTGGCGCGATTCCGGTGTGCAGCGGATCATCAAGTTGATGATCCCCGCAATCTTCGGTTCATCGATTGCGCAGATCAATATTCTCTTCGACACGCTGCTGGCCTCGTTTCTGATAACCGGAAGCATCAGCTGGCTCTACTATTCCGACCGGCTTATGGAATTTCCGCTGGGCGTATTCGGCGTTGCGCTGGCCACCGTCATTCTCCCGAACCTCTCGCGCGAACATGCGGCCGAGTCCAGGGAGCGTTTTTCGCGGATGCTCGACTGGGCACTGCGGCTCGTGGTGCTGATCGCCATGCCCGCAGCGGTCGGCTTGTTTGTGCTTGCCGGGCCGATCCTGACCACCATCTTTTTTGGCGGCCGCTTCGCTGCGGGTGATGTCGAGATGGCATCGCTGAGCCTGATGGCCTATTCCTTCGGGTTGATCGGTTTTATTCTGGTCAAAGTTCTCGTGCCTGGTTATTTCGCCAGGCAGGATACGAAAACCCCGGTAAAAATCGGCATCATCGCGCTCCTTACCAACATGGTGCTCAACGTCATTTTCGTGGTGCCCTGGTACCGGATGGGGTTTGCGGGGCCGCACGCGGGGTTGGCTATTGCGACTTCGTTGAGCGCGTTTCTTAATGCCGGCCTGCTGTATCGAGGGCTGCGCAAAGAAGGGGTGATTGCGCCTCGGGCCGGGTGGCCCAAGTTTATCGTGCAGGTCGCTGTCGCCTGCGCCGTTATGGCGATGTTGCTTATCTACTTTGTGCCGGAGCAGAGCCGCTGGCTGGAAGCCGATTTCTGGCAGACGTGCCTATGGCTGACGGCTGCTGTGGTCGGCGGTGCGCTGGCCTACGTGGGTGTCCTGACGGCCACGGGGGTCAGGCCTGCCGAATTTGCGCACAAGCCGTCTGCCGGGCCGCAGGTTAAGTGACGCCATTATGATGTATTTGTTTCGTCGGCCAGCTCGAACACCCCCCGGCTTGCGTGCCGGATGTGTTGCCACCATCGGTGCTTTTGACGGCTTGCACCTGGGGCACCGCGAGATCCTGAACCGGACGCTGGAACTCTCCAGGCAGCGCGACTTGCCGGCCCTGGTGTTTTCTTTTGAGCCGACACCGAAAGAATATTTCAGTCGAGAAACACCGCCCGCGAGGCTGATGAAATTCCGGGAAAAGTTTTTAGCCCTGGAAGAATTGGACTTTGGTTGGTTTTTTTGTCCGCGTTTCGGCCCGCAACTCGCTAACCTGGATGCGAATGTGTTCATCGATGAGTTGCTGGTGGAGTTGTTGCAGGTTCGCCATCTGATAGTCGGCGACGACTTTCGTTTTGGTTACCGCCGTTTGGGTGGAGTAGAGGACCTACGGCGCAAGGGGGCTGAGTGCGGATTCACTGTCGAACAGGCGGGCCGCGTCGATATAGACGGTGCCAGGGTGTCGAGCTCGGTCGTGCGCAAGGCGCTGGCCGAAGGTGACATGGCGCTGGCCAGGAAACTACTGGGCCGCGGTTATCGCATGTCGGGTCGGGTTGTGCGCGGGCAGCTATTGGGCAGAGAGCTGGGTATGCCCACGGCGAACGTCAAGCTGAATCGCAAGCTCAGCCCTGTGCAGGGCATATTTGCAGTGCGGGTGAATGGCGAATTGCCCGGCGGAGAGGGCGTCTGGCTGAACGGCGTCGCCAGCGTGGGCACTCGGCCGACGGTCGATGGAATCGAGCCGCTGCTCGAAGTTCACCTGTTCGATTTCGACCGGGATATTTACGGCGCGCATATACAGGTAGAATTTGTCGCCAAATTACGCGACGAAGAGCGGTTCCCGGATCTCGAAACGCTTCGTCGGCAAATGTTTGCTGACGCGGCGCATGCGCGGGAAATACTGGCGGCTGAGTAACAGTCCGCTGAAACGATGAAAACCTAAAACACCAGAAGCGATACAGTGACAGATTACAAGGACACGTTGAACCTGCCGAGCACGGCTTTTCCGATGCGCGCCAACCTGGCGCAGCGCGAACCCGAAATGCTGCGGCGTTGGTATGCAGAGGATTTCTATGGCCAGATTCGGGCGCAAGCGAAAGGGCGGCCGAAATTTACGCTGGTGGACGGCCCGCCGTATGCAAATGGGCAAATCCACCTCGGGCATGCCGTCAACAAGATTCTCAAAGATATCGTTATAAAGTCGCGAACATTGGCCGGCTTCGATGCGCCCTACATCCCCGGTTGGGATTGCCACGGGTTGCCGATCGAACTCCAGGTTGAAAAGAAGAAAGGCAAAGTGGGTCACAAACTCGATGCGCGAGAGTTTCGGCAGGCCTGCCGCGAATACGCCTTGCGCCAGGTTGACAGCCAGCGCGATGACTTCAAGCGCCTTGGTGTATTGGGTGACTGGGACAGGCCTTACCTGACGCTCGATCCTCATTTTGAGGCGGAACAGGTCCGCGGTTTTGCACAGATCATCGCCAACGGGCATTTGCATCGCGGCTACAAGCCGGTCCACTGGTGCCTGGATTGCGGCTCCGCGCTGGCCGAGGCGGAAGTTGAGTACCGCGATAAGACATCGGTCTCAATCGATGTGCGGTTCAGGGTGCTCGACCCCGCAGAATTGCTGGAGCGGGCCGGTACGAGCCTGCAGGCGCTTAACGCGGAGGCAGATCTTAGTGCGTCAATCCCCATCTGGACGACGACTGCGTGGACGCTGCCGGCGAACCAGGCGGTGGCGCTGGGCCCCGAGCTCCCTTACCTGCTGGTCGAGGTCATCATTGGCGGCCGGCGCGAACTGCTGGTGCTGGCCGAAAGCCTCGCCGAGGATGCGCTGGTGCGCTACGGCGCCAGTGAGTCCCAAGTGATCGCCGAGTTCAAGGGATCATTACTGCATGGTATGGAGTTGCAGCACCCGTTCTACGATCGTCGAGTGCCGGTCATCAATACTGACTTCGTCACAGTCGAAACCGGCACCGGTGCCGTGCATATTGCGCCGGGACACGGCCAGGATGATTTCGTGGCGGGCCTCGAAAATGATCTGCCGCTGGTAAACCCGGTCGGCGCTAATGGCGTTTACCTCGATTCAACGGAGTTGTTTGCCGGGAAACACGTTAATGCCGCCGGTAAAGAAATTATCGAACTCCTGGAGGAGCGCGGCAATCTCCTGAACCACAATCCCTTCGCTCACAGTTATCCGCATTGCTGGCGCCACAAAACGCCGCTGATTTTCAGGGCGACTCCGCAGTGGTTTGTCAGTCTGGACCAAAAAGCTTTGCGCCAGGATGCATTGCAGGCTATCGACTCGGTGCAATGGATTCCGGGTTGGGGTAAAGCGCGTATCCAGGCGATGGTCGAAGGGCGGCCGGACTGGTGTATCTCGCGGCAGCGCACCTGGGGCGTTCCGGTGCCGCTTTTCGTTCACCGGGAAACCGGTGAGTTGCACTCGGACACGCTCGAACTGCTCGAGACGGTCGCGCAACGCATGGCAGAAAACAGCATCGATGCCTGGTTCGAGATGGACCCGGCCGACTTGCTGGGAGAGGCGTCCGCCGACTACGAGAAGGTCGTGGATACCATGGATGTTTGGATGGATTCAGGCATGGTCCATCATTGTCTTTCCCGGACGCGCGAGGAGATCCCAGAGCTTGCCGATCTCTACCTCGAAGGTTCCGACCAGCATCGCGGCTGGTTTCAGAGTTCGCTCCTGACCTCGGTGGCGATGCGCGGCCGTGCGCCCTACCGCCAGTGCATGACGCACGGATTCACGGTGGATGAAAAAGGGCACAAGATGTCGAAGTCCCTGGGCAATACGATTGCGCCGCAGCAGGTGGCCAACAGCCTGGGTGCTGATGTGTTGCGCCTGTGGGTTGCCGCGACCGACTACAGCGGCGAGATGAGTGCGTCGGACGAAATTCTCAAGCGCATGTCGGATTCGTATCGTCGTATTCGTAATACGGCACGGTTTCTGCTGGGCAACCTGCATGGCTTCGACCCGGCCCGTGATGCAGTCGCTATCGAGGAACTGGTCGACCTCGATCGTTGGGCCGTCCTGCGCGCCGGGAACTTGCAAGAAAAGCTGCAAGAGGCCTACCGAAGTTACGCATTCCATCGCGTCTACCAGGAATTGCATAATTTTTGTGTGGTCGATATGGGTGGTTTTTACCTCGACATTCTTAAAGACCGACTGTATACGACGGGCGCTAACAGTCATCCGCGCAAGTCGGCGCAGACGGCCATGTATTTGATCAGCGAAGCGATGGTGCGCTGGCTGGCGCCGATTCTGAGCTTCACGGCGGAAGAGATCTGGAACGAATTGCCCGGTGAGCGCCCGGCTTCGGTTTTGCTGTCCCAGTTCAGCGAGTTACCCCAAGACGCGGCCATGCGAGTGGAGTGGAAGCCTCTGATCGCGATTCGTGACGCTGTTGCGAAGGCACTTGAGGATTTGCGTGATCAGGGCACGATAGGCTCAGCGCTCGAAGCAACCGCGGTGGTTTATGCAGACGGCGATTTGCGCAAGACCCTTGAATCTCTGGGTGATGAACTTCGCTTTGTCTTTATTACATCCGAGGCTAAGGTGTTGCCGCTGGCCGACGCACCTGCTGATGCGGTCAAGGCAGATGGTTGCAGCATTGTGGTGGGCCCGAGCGCCGATCCCAAATGCATACGCTGCTGGCACCGGCGCCCCGATGTCGGCGCAGTAACTGAACATCCGGAGATCTGCGGACGTTGTGTCACTAACGTCGAAGGGCCTGGCGAACAACGCCAGTTTGCCTGACCTGGTACCGACGCTCAGCAAGCTAACGACGCGACCTGAATGCGCGAATGAACGGAAATTAATATGGGTGACCCCGTGGTTGAAGACACGCAGACAACGGCCCAAACCAGGGCAGGTTCCGGCTCCTTGCGCTGGCTCTTGTTGTCAGCGCTGATCGTGGTGGCTGACCAGCTGACCAAGTACCTGGTCATGGAGAACCTGGTCGAATATCAGCGCATCAACCTGCTGCCCATGCTTGACCTGGTGCGATTTCACAATACCGGCGCGGCCTTCAGTTTTTTGGCCGATGCCGACGGTTGGCAGCACTGGTTGTTCAGTGGCATCGCCGTAGTCGTGAGCCTGGGTATCGTCTGGTATCAGTGGGCACTTCCGGCGCGCGGTTGTCGCGTGCTCGCAGCCGGCCTGGCGCTGGTGCTCGGCGGAGCCGTTGGCAATCTCATTGACCGTATCCTTTTTGGGCACGTGGTTGATTTTATTCTCGCCTATTATCAGGAGTGGTCCTGGCCCGCGTTCAACGTCGCGGATAGCGCGATTACAGTCGGCGTTGCGCTCATCATTTTCGACAGCCTCTTTTTCGAGAAGCATCGGCGGCAATAGGCTCACCCGCCGGGCCAGCAGCGCGAGCTTGTGTCCGTGCCATTGCTGTCGGTCGCTGCACGCCGACCCGTCTCGTCGATGGTCATTTGCCGGCATTCCTCGTCATCGCCCTGCGGCCCTCCCGCTATGATGCTGGCCGTGAGCAAAAAGTCATCAGCGCCGGCCTGCGAGCTCAGGCTGTAGCTTTTATGCTCAGTTCGAAGCCCCAGGCCTGCGGGGGGCGCCAGAAAGAGCTCCGCGCTATTGGCATAGCGATGATTGGCCAACCTGAAAAATTCCTGACGCGTCGCCGCGTGCAGCAGCAACGAAGTGGCATCGATTCGGCGGGCCTTGCGCACCTGTTCACGCCAGGCGGGAATTGCGAGGCTAAAGAGCAACGCAACGATGGCCATCGCTGCCAGCAGTTCGAGCAGGCTGACGCCGCTTATCGGTCGAGTTTCAGCTGCTCTCATGGCGGCGCTGCTTTTGCAGACCAGTAGGTCGTGACCGGTGCTGTTTCTACGGCAAGGCAGTCGCTGCTGTCACATGTCGATCGACAGATATAAAGGCCCTGCACATGGGTGCTAGCCGCCGACCGATCAGCGAAGCCCGTGGCCTGAATTTCATAGTGATAGCGTTCCGCTTCGAGCGGGTCGAGCGCCGGACACTGGTCGTCAGAGCCGGTCACGCGAATAACTGTTTCGATGCGTCCGGTGCCCGCAACCATGCGCGGCGGCAGCGAAATCGAACCTGCGACCGGTAACTCGGCCGTTCGCTTTGCTGCAAACGCCAGCCCGTCGGCAATGCCTGCTTCGGCCAGCCAGAAAGCATCGCGTGCGGCGCTGATCGACGCTCCGGTTATTACCTCTGTGGCCGCCGACCGCAAGGCGCCGAGGCCCAGGAGCATCACGGCCACAATCAGCACGAGGATGGCGGGCAATATGCTGCCGCAGGCCTGCCTTGTCGGTGCGCGATTTCTCACCATCAGTATGCCTCCGGTTGATTGCGCAGCCAGATGGTGCGCTCTGCGGACTGGCGACGGAAGCTGTCGCGCGGCCGCGGCAGTGGCGTGGTTTCGTCATCGATGCTCTGCCAGGACCCGTTGTCGACGTGGCCTGGCTCCGGCGCCGCTGTTCGTGCGAGCAGCCAAATTCGAACGGCGAGCACCGTGCTTGCCGAGTCAGTCTTGTCGGCATCGATGAAGCCATCGATCAACCCGTCTGCATCCCTGTCGACTCCGAGCGAAATCTGGAAATCTTCGATGCCGGGGATGATTTCCTGGTTCTGCAGCAAACCGCCCTTAACAAGCGTGTAGCGGCGCAGTCCGTAAAGGCCGTGCTCAGAGGATTTTCCATCGAGGTACCAGCTGCGCACAGCCAGATTGAAAAGCAGCTCATCTGACCCAACCGGCTCACCGGCATCGACGATCCTTCCGGCAGAAGGGCTGCTCGCCAGCCGAATGAACTCCTCATCTGGCAAAGCGAAATCCGGTTGCGCAAAGCGCAGCGTCAGAGTGTCGCTGTTCGCAACATGACTCGAGTGAGGAGGGCACGGCAGGTCGAACAGGCCATCGCTGGCTTCGATCGCTACGCTTAAATCAAGAGCCCATGCATCAATGCTATTTCCGTTGCAGCGAACCGGGACCTCGCCCGACCCGGCAATTAATTCACTGCTGGCATGTTGCCCCCAATAGCCGGCATGTCGCACGTCCTGCTCAATCTCGGACAGTGCATAAGCGAGGCGTTCCTCGAGCCCCGCGATATTTTCCACGGACTGCCATGCAATCCGGCTGTGCAGGAATATCGTCAGAGCGCCGGCGATCATTAGCGTGCCGAGCAGTAAGCTGATCATCAGCTCGGTCAACGAGAAACCGCGTTGTCTAAGCGCTGCGCTGACAGTTCTTGGTGATGTCGTCATTGGGCCAGCGCAATATTCAAGCGGTGCTGACCTGGCTGATCGTCGCCGGTACGCCATGCAACTCGAATCGTGGCTATTGGCATCTCGCCCGTTCTGCTGACGTCGAAGCCGGCGGTGCCGCCAGGTAATTCCCTGGCGGCACGGTTTTGCCAGACGCTCAGTTGCGCCGGTATAAATTGCGTTCCGCTGCAGGCGCTGATGCCGCAGTCGTGCGCCGCCGGTACTTCATTTTGCAGGACTATCGTGGTGGAAACGCCGCGAAGAATTTCTGCGACGTCGGTTGCCAGGCGGGCTGCACGCTGACGATAAACGGTGTCTGCCATTGCATGGCTGCTTTGGCGCAGTGACGTGGCGACGGCGACCATGCAGATACCGAGCAGGCAGGTTGCGACCAGCATTTCGACCAGCGTGCTGCCGCGCGCGTCAGCTATGCAACCAGGTGATTTATGCATCAATAGCCCCCTCCGTTTTCAGCGGGGCAGCGCAGTGGTTTGCCGCTGCCCATGGTGTTGCTGAGCCGTGGTTTGCCGGTATAACTGACGATAAGCGCCCGCGCGTGTCCGCTGCCGCGTCGGTCGCACCAGATCAGTGTTCCGTTAGTGGACCTGAGGCCGAACGGCGCCATGGCAAAATTTGCGCGATTCGCGCTAATACGTAGCCCGGCCGGGTTAGATGCTGTGTGCAAAATCCTGTCGCCGGGCGACACTCGGGGCGGCACATCTGCGTCCGTGTTCGCGAATATCAGCCACCCGTCCGACCAGTCACCGTCGCCCGAACATTGTCGGAAATTTTTGCTGCCGCAGATAACCGTTGTAACGCCGCTTAGCATCGCATTCTGCCGCGCGCTGTGAAGAGAATGAAATAACTCATTGACGCTGTTATTCATTCGAGTATCCATTAGTAGACTCGAAAAGCCTGGTACGGCGACCAGACTTATTAGTGCCACAATAGCGAGCACTAACATGAGTTCTGCGACGGTGATGCCTGCCTGTTTCGTCATTGATAAATTCCGCGACAGCAAGTTTGCGAAATCCGGTGTGGCATCGCTACGCGGAAATGTTCGCCGATAAGCCAGAAACGCAATTGATTTACATGATCATTGGCTTGTCGCTAAAATGGCCTGGTCTGGCTCCGGGGGGAGAAGTTCGTTGGAATTGAAAACGCAAATAGAAAAAACGTTACGTGCGCACGGCGTAAAGCCGACGACGCAGCGGACGGAGATCGGCATGCTGCTGTTCAAAGTGCCGACGCACATGTCGGCAGAGCAAATTATTGTTGATCTGCGCGCTGCGGGCAGTCGCGTATCCAAGGCGACGGTCTACAATACGCTCAATCTTTTTTCGCAGCATGGGTTGGTGCGGGAAGTGTCGGTTGATCCTGAGCGCCGCTTTTATGACTCAACCAACACGGCACACCACCATTTCTACAACGTCGACTCCGGCGAATTGACCGATATCCATGCTGATGAGGTTCAGTTTAGTCGTTTCCCGGATCTGCCCGAGGGCACGCTGGCCGACAGCGTCGACGTTGTGATCAAGGTCCGTAATAAGGCCTGACTTCTTCGGTCGGGCTAGCCAGCGTTTCGCTGAGCATTGCCGGGCATTATCTGAGGCTCTATACTTCGCCCGCCCCGGTTAACCAGTTCAGCCGGGCAACCGCGCCGGAATAGCTCAGGTGGTAGAGCATCTCATTCGTAATGAGGAGGTCGGTGGTTCGAGTCCACTTTCCGGCACCAAGCTTATTGATGAATAGGCCTCTGGCCCGCTCGCGGGCCAGAGGTCATTCAGAATAAGCTTAGGGACGCTGCAGCCGCCAACAGCGATAAGAGATTGGCCAGAATCTCTCTCCCACCATCATCTCGAAGCGTTATCCCGCTTTGCGGGCCCTAATGCCATTCAGAGAAAAATTATTAACGTCGCGACCACCAGTCCGTGCGGCGCCGCGGAACCGTCGCGCGGCCAGTCGTCATAAGGGGCGGGTCGCGGTGATTATGTTCAGATTGGCCCACTGCAACAACGGTATTCTGCCCCTATTGTTGTTATCTCAGGCCTGAATAGGCCACAATTCGCCCTCAGCCGGTTGGGTCGATAAATAATACGAACAGCCGCGACCAAGCCGTTCTGCTGATAATGACGCAGAAAGAATTAAAAACGAGCGGAGATAACCACGCGTCATTTTTGCGCGGGGCACAATACATTTGAAAGTTATTACAGTAATTGGGACTCGACCCGAGGCCATCAAGCTGGCACCGGTCGTGCTGGAACTAAACAAGCGTCCGCACATAGAGTCGGTTGTTTGCGTGACGGCTCAACACCGCCAGATGCTCGATCAGCCGTTAGAGCTTTTTGCGATCAAGCCGGACCACGACCTCGATATCATGACGGCAGGTCAGAGTCTGGCGGGAGTAACGGCCAAGGCTGTGGAAGGCCTGGACCGTGTCTTTCAGGAAGAGCGGCCGGACTGGGTGCTGGTCCAGGGTGACACAACGACCGCGTTTAGCGGCGCACTCGCGGCCTTTTACCAGCGGGTCAAAGTCGGGCACGTCGAGGCGGGTTTGCGGACATGGAACAAATGGTCGCCGTACCCGGAAGAAATGAACCGTTGCCTGGTCGGCCAGTTGACGGATTATCATTTCGCGCCGACGGAGCGGTCAAAAAATGCGCTCTTGCGTGAAGGTTTTAATGAAGACTCGATTTTTGTAACGGGTAACACGGTCATCGATGCGCTGTTATGGGCGCGGGAGCGGCTTGACAGTTACACGGTTGAGCTTCCCGATGGGCTGCAGCAGTCGCTCGAGGGTAAGCGCGTGGTTTTGGTTACCGGCCATCGCCGTGAAAGTTTCGGCGAAGGTTTCATCAATATATGTAAGTCTATAAAGCAGGTCGCAGATGAATTACAGGATGTGGCCTTTGTTTATCCGGTGCATCTGAACCCGAATGTTCGCGCGCCGGTGAACGAGATACTGCAGGGGCACGAGCGGATTCACCTGATCGAGCCGCTGACCTACATGCCGTTTGTATGGCTGATGAATCGTGCGGACCTGGCGCTGACCGACTCAGGCGGCGTGCAGGAAGAAGCGCCGTCACTGGGTAAGCCGGTGCTGGTGATGCGTAACACGACAGAGCGACCCGAAGGCGTTGATGCCGGAAACGCGCGATTGGTAGGGACCGACTTCGATGCGATAGTCGGTTCTCTGCACGAACTGCTGGAAGATAAGGCTGCGTATAACGCAATGGCGAACGTCAAAAACCCTTATGGGGACGGCACTTCGTCACAACAGATAATCGATTTGATTGAACAAGCTAGTTAGTTAAGAGGAACTGGAGAATACGATGGCAGATATTCTGGTAACCGGCGGAGCCGGCTTTATAGGCACCAACCTGACGGAAATCCTCCGCGGCCGGGGGCACAACGTCTGGACGCTGGATATTATCCATAGCCCGGATCCTCAGCACTACCGCGCCGATACCGGTGAGTACCAGCAACTCGACGCCGTGATGCGCAAGCACAATTTCGATTTTGTCTATCACCTGGCTGCCGAATACGGCCGCTGGAACGGCGAAGATCATTACGCGAACCTGTGGCGTACCAACGTGGTCGGTACCAAGAATATTCTGCGCCTGCAGGAGCAGCACAAGTTCAAGCAGATCTTTTTCTCGAGCGCCGAAGTCTATGGCGACTATGATCAGCTGATGTCCGAGAGCATCATGGACGAAATCCCGATCAAGCAGATGAACGATTACGCCATCTCAAAGTGGGCGGGTGAGATGCAGTGCCTGAACCACGCGGCCATGTTCGACGTGGACGTCGTGCGGGTGCGCCCCGTCGGCTGCTATGGCCCGCACGAGTACTACAACCCCTACCGCGGCGTGATCCCGATTTTCGTATACAAGGCGCTGCACGGTGAGCCCTTCCATTGCCACCGCGGCCATACTCGAATATTCGACTACGTGTCCGATACGGCAACGACATTTGCCAATATCGTCGACAACTTCATCCCGGGCGAGGTTTACAATGTGGGCGGCCGTGAAGAGTGGGCCATCAGCATCGAGGAACTGGCCGAGATTGTGCTGGAAGTAACCGGCGCCGATCCGAAGCTGCTGGAGGTTGGCGGCGAGGAAGGGTTTACGACGATGACCAAGGTCGTGGATTTTGAAAAGGCTCGCCGAGATCTTAAGCACGATCCGAAAATAGACACCCGCGAAGGCGTGCGTCTGTATGCGGAATGGTGCAAAGGCGTCTACAAGGTATAGTTGCAGAAATTTACGGTCGGCGGCTTATAGCGATGCCGAAAAAATGATGAGTCGGGCCTTGATGTCCGGCCAGAGCTGGATTCGAGGAAATGACAATGGCTGACTATCTGAATCATTACAAAGACAAGGTTGTCCTGGTAACAGGCGGCGGCGGTGCTATCGGCACGAACCTGGTGCGCAAGATTGCGCAGCTAGGCGCGAAAAAGGTCATGATCCTCGATGACATGTCGGCTGCCTATGAGTGGAATATCCCTTCGCTGCCCAATGTCCTGTTCGTAGAAGGCTCTATCTGCGACGAGGTCTGCCTGAAGCGCGTATTCGCCGAAAAGCCGGACATCGTCTATCACCTCGCCGCATTTTTCGCGAACCAGAACTCAGTCGATTACCCGCAGCGTGATCTGGAAGTTAATGGCAAGGGTACGCTGCTTATTTACCAGTATGCGCAGATGAGTAATACGGAGAAGGTGGTGTATGCCTCGTCGGGTTGCTCTATTTACGGTTCGGCTGCGCCGCTGCCGCTCAAAGAAGAATTCATGTCGATGAAGCTGACGACGCCCTACCAGATCACGAAGATGCTGGGTGAGCTCTATGCCAACTTCTATCACCACCACTACAACGTGCCGATCGTCAAGGCGCGTTTCTTCAATAGTTACGGCCCGGGTGAAGTCCCGGGGCAGTATCGCAACGTGATCCCGAACTTTATCTACCGCGCGATGAAGGGTATGCCGTTGCCGTTTACAGGCACGGGCGAGGAGACGCGCGATTTCACCTTCGTCGGCGATATCGTCGATGGACTGCTGCGCGCCGGTTACTTCGAAGAGGCGATTGGCGAGGAATTCAACCTGGCGTCGGGTCGCGAGGTCAAGATCCTGGAGATGGCCGAGAAGGTCAATGCGCTCGTCGGCAACAAGGCCGGCATATTGCGGGCGCCGCCGCGTGTCTGGGATACCAAGAAGCGTTTGCTTGCGTCGGTCGAGAAGGCGGGCAAGCTGATCGGCTATAACCCCGATCAGGACTTCGACGAAGGCCTGAAAATTACGGTCCAGTGGTTCAAGGACAACTGGGAGGCGATCGATCGTGACGCCGAGTTTCCTCCGGGCATGTCCTCGGCGGTGTCCGGCGTGACCGACGATAAAGAACTCGAGGTTCCGGGCGCGGAGCCGCAGGCGAAAGCAAGCTAGGCATTCATTCCAGTTTTTTACTGAAAGGCGCTGTATGAGCCAGGGAACGGTTTGGGTCGCTTCGGAGTTGTATTATCCGGATGAGCAGGCGACTGGCGTATTCATGACCGGCATTGCGGAAGGTCTCGCTGCCAGGGGGCTGGAGGTTAAGGCGCTGGCGGCGCAACCCAATTCCGGCAAAGTGGCCAGTCACGAGTTTCTGAATGGCGTCGAGGTTTTTCGCAGCTGGTCGACCAGTTTCTCCAAGGATTTTGTGCCCGGACGGATCATCAACGTGCTGACAACCAGTTTCTCGATGCTCTTTTCGGCATTGTGGCGTATTCGTAAAAACGATGTCGTGCTGGTGGTGACCAACCCCCCGACACTGCCTTATATGATCATGCTGGTCTGCAAGATCAAGCGCGCCAAATGTATCGTGCGCGTCGACGATGTTTTCCCCGACAACATGCATGCGTGCAATTACTATTCGAATCAGTCATTCATTTATAAGTTCTTCGACTGGTTGACAGCCTGGTTGTATAGCAATGTCGATGTTCTGGTGGTCATCGGTCGTTGCCAGGAGGTGCTCGTCCAGACTAAGACTGACAACATCAGCGAAATTCGCGTGATTACCAACTGGGCGGATGTCGATGACATCGGCCCCGACCCGGAGGCCGGCAAACAATTTCTCGCCGAGCTGGGTCTGGAAGGCAAGCTCGTTCTGCAGTGGGCGGGCAATATGGGGTTCCCCCACGACGTTGAAACCATCCTCGAAGCGATCGAAAAGCTTTCCGTGCATGAGGACGTGCATTTTTTAATCATCGGTTCAGGCGCGCGGCGACCGTGGATGGAAGAGCAGGTAAAAAAGAAAGGTCTGCGCAACGTGACCTTCCTTGGGTTATTGCCGCGCAGTCAGCAGCAGGCTTTTCTTAATGGTTGCGACATCGGCTTGAGTTCGCTCGTTGATGGTTACTGGGGTATTGCCGTGCCCAGTCGTTCCTACAATATTCTCTGTGCCGGCAAACCTATATTGACAGTCGCCCAGGCCGACGGAGAAATCTCTCGACTTATAGTCGATAAAAGCGTCGGGTGGGTGGTGCCGCCTGGTGATTCGGACAAGTTTGTCGAGGTCGTTACCGGCGTGCTGAATGACCGAAGTCAGTTGGTCGAGATGGGCCGGCGTGGCCGTGCAGTGGCCGAGCAGGAATACAGCGCTGCCTACATCATCGATCGTTATGCCGAGCTGCTCGAAGAGCAGCTTTCCACCTGAGCTTCCGCAACCCTGCTGTAAGTTCTCCACGAGGACAATAGTCTTTTTTGTCTACTGCATCGGAATAATCCTAAGGTATTGATTTTCTTCGGATGCAGCCATAAATTTCATCCAAATTGATGATTCCCATTTATATTGCAGTTGCTAATCTTTCCTTAGTGCCTGGTGCTGCATCTTTTGGGGTTCTGGTGTAGTGACGGGGTCAGGTCGCATTTGATGTGTCCTCGTTATCCCCATGGCAAGAGTGCAGTCAGGTTGCAAGACCTGAACATAGGGGAATTCCTCCTTCGATGAATTTCCTCCTTAGCCCGCCATTGCTGCGGGCATTTTTTTGTCTTGTTGACTGGCGATCACTCGTCGGGGAGACTCTTCCTGTCTTGTTGCAATGAGCCAGTCTGTGTCCCGAGTCAAAACTCACGGCGTGCTTTTCGGTGCCACTGCGCTATTTTTGCTGCTGGCTGCCTACCTCGCTCCCTATGCAACCTTGTGGGAGCGGCTGAGTGTGGCCTCTGCGTGGTCTTGCATGGTGTTGCTGATAGCCGCTCTGATGATTGGGCCTGTCAGGCGGATGGAAGGTAGGCCTTACCGAAGTAATCTTTATATACGCCGTGACATCGGGATTTGGGCAGCAGTGCACGGCCTGTTTCATTTTGTCGCGGGTAATTTCGTTGCAATGAATCAGTTCTATGTGACTGAATTCGTCAATCAGCCGTTTCGGGCTCCTACCGTGCCCGTTCGAGAAAGTCTGTTTTCCGGCGGGAGTATTCTGGGGACGCTCGTCGCGATAATTTTTCTGCTACTGCTCGCAATTTCTTCTGATTGGGCTATAAGGCGGCTCGGAGCAAAAAAATGGAAGACCATGCAGCGTTCGGCCCATTTCGCGCTGTGGCTTACGGTGGCTCACGGGGTTGCCTTCCAGGTGCTCGAAGCGCGTTATTTGCCGATGCTGATCATGGCCGCAATGGCCGCGGGGTTACTGGGGTTTCAGTTGCGAGCCCGGCGGCGGCCGACAACCGGCTCGCCTTAGCGCTTGTTGCCGGCGAACGCGCCGCGCCAGACGATGATGAATACGAAGCCCAGGTAAGCCGCCAGCATGAACCAGAACTCGGAATAACCGAGATCGTCGACGCCGATTCGCGCGATGGTTTCAAAACCTATAAATGCGAGGGTATAGGCCACAGCCATTAACGCAGCCCCGGCTTTCCATAGCGGCCTGCGGTTATGCCCGCGCAAGCCGACGACGCACCAAACAATAAAAAATATAAGTGTGTACAGGTTCAGTAGCCACATGTAGAAGGACGCGCCTTGAAAATAATGGTTGACCCAGTAGGCGCCGGCACCCATGAAATTCAGGAGTACATAGCGCCATTCATCAAGCGGTTGGCGCAGAATCTTTTCCCATGCCAGTACCAGAAAGATATACGCCAGCCATGTGCCGTATATAAGTTCGTAAAACTGAACTTTGCCTACCCACTCCGGGTTTATAGTCATGGTTAATGTCTACTTAAATAATGTAACTGTCTTCATGCAATAAACGGGCGGCCATGCCTGATGCTGCCATTGAGCTTCAGAGGTGTTGCGTCGCAAGCTCACAATGCGGCTTGTCCAGCACTATCTGAACTGTGTTGATCGCACGTTCGGTGAAGCCGCCCTCGCAATAACACAGATAGTATTCCCACATGCGGATGAATTCTTCCGGGTAGCCCAGAAGGCGAACCTCATTTAATTTGGCGAGGAAACGCTCGCGCCAGTCGCGCAGCGTTCGCGCGTAGTCCTGCGTGATGTCCTGGACACCTGCCAGTTTAAAGTCCGTCACATTGTGCACGGAATCCATGATTGACTTAAGTGAGGGCAGCGCTCCGCCTGGGAAAATGTATTTCTGGATAAAATCCACCGAGCTGCGGTACTTCTCGAAATTCCGGTCGTTCATCAGAATCGCCTGAAACAAGGCGCGCCCGTTTGGCTTGAGCCGCTGGCTGCAAAGTTTGAGGTAAGTGTCCATGTATTCGTGACCGACAGCTTCGATCATCTCGATGGACACCAACTTGTCGTAGTGACCGGTCAGGTCGCGGTAATCATGCTTTAACACCGTTATCCGGTCGCTCAGGCCGGCTTCGCGGGCTCTTTCGATCGCACGCTCGTACTGATTGTCCGAAATAGTGGTGGTGGTTACTCGGCAGCCGTAGTTGCCTGCCGCATGCACCGCCAGACCTCCCCAGCCAGTACCTATTTCGAGTAAATGATCTGCTTCGGTCAGCTCCAGTTTCTGGCAGACGAGATCGAGCTTGTGCAAGGCCGCTTCGTCGAGCGAGCTGTCCGAGCGCGGATAGACGGCCGAGGAATAACTCATCGTCGGGTCTAGAAACAGGCTGAACAAATCGTCTCCCAGGTCATAGTGCGCCTGGATGTTCTTGCGGCTTTGTGATTTGCGGTTACGACGCAGAAAATGGTTCAGGCGCAACAGCGGATTCAGGACTCGGCCAACACCGTGCTCAATCTGGTTAAGCACCTCCGGGTTGGCGGCAAAAATGCGTATCAAGCCGGTCAGGTCGTTAACGGTCCATTTTTCGGCTATGTAGCCTTCAGCCGCCGCTATGTCACCGCCCAGCGCAATATCACGATAAATACTGGCGTCGTGAACCCGGACCGTAACACTCACCGGAAATGCTTCGGTGGCCACGCCAAAGGTGACCCGCTCGTCTCGTTCGAGCAATGTGACTTCGCCGTTTGCCAGATTTTTAAGCCTGGCCAGAACGGCCGTGCGACACAAGCCGCCGTCTGGGCGCGCCAGATCCCGCCGGGAGGACAAATCCGAATCTGTCGATATGGAAGTAGGGTGGTTCATGGTACTGAAGCCTTCTGATGTTGCTCTTTTGGGGAATGCGGTTTCCGGTCGTTGCCCGGATGATCATAGAACCTGGCGCGTTTAAGCCAAAGCTTGGCCGCCTGCCAGTGGATAAGGCTGGTAACGCGCAGGGTCATAAACGGATCGGTGGCGAGCGCCGCCGCCATATTCGTGGCATTGATCTCTTTACGGTCCAGTGCCACCTGTGAGCTGAATACTTTGTCACCGTGGCGATAATTATTCAGTGCCAAAAACAGCCGGCCACCCGGTTCGGTGAAATTACAGCCGTATTCCATATCCATGGGCATAAACGGCGAAACATGCATTTTTTTCGCAAAGCGATAGCGATGGTGATTGCGGGAAAGGTTATCTTCGTCAGCCAGCACATAACAATGTTGCTCACCCCAGGGGGTGTTGCTTACTTCGAGGATAACGTCGCTGAGTTGCTCATCTTCATCGAAGCAGTAATACACACTGATAGGGTTGAAGCAATAACCGAAGTAGCTGAGCGCCGGAATCGCGCAACGGCGGGCTTCGATGTGGACCAGAACCAGAAGGGCTTGAACACCGTGTCGAGTTCATCGAGGTCCAAGTACATCATAAACAGGCCATAGCGAAAACGGTTCGCTGCCGCCCCGCGCCGCTGATGCCCGACCGTGCCTTTGTAGATGCAACTCTTCATTAGCGTGTTCTGCAGGGGCATCGCCCCGTCATTAAAGCTCCCGTTTCAATGCGCGGTTGCGCGACTACTAATTATATTATCGGCAACGGCTCGCCCGCTGCGCATTCCGTCTTCATGAAAACCGTAGCCCCAGTAGGCACCGCAATAGTGTGTGTTATTTACGCCGCTTATCTCGGCCCAACGGTCACGAGCTTTTACACTGGCCGAGTCGTACACGGGATGATGGTAACGTATTCGCTCCAGAACCATATCCGGATTAATCCTGTCCGTGGCGTTCAGGCTCACCAGCAAAGGCTTTGGCGTATCCAGCTTTTGCAGCAATGACATGTGGTACGTCACGCACACTTCTGTGGCCGCTGAATTATAGCGATGATAATTCCAGGCAGACCATGCGAGCCTCTTTTCGGGTAACAGCGAAGCGTCTGTGTGGAGAACCGTATCGTTAGGCTGGTAGGGTATTCCCCCCAGAACCTCCCGCTCAGCGGGTGTGGGGTCGCTTAGTATTTGCAGTGCCTGGTCGCTATGGCAAGCGAAAATCACCTGGTCGAAATGCTGGGCTTCTCCGCCGCGCACTTTTACAGACACATGGTCCTTTTCGCGGGAAACAATCTCGACTGGCGAATTCAGGTGAACGCGGTCCTTGAACGGCGCAATCAGCGGCTCGACGTAACTCCTCGAACCACCGCAGATCGTGCGCCATTGCGGGCGGTCATTGACGGTTAGCAGGCCGTGATTGTGAAAAAACCTGCCGAAATACGCCGCAGGAAAGTCGAGAATGTTGGCGGGGTCGGACGACCAGATCGCTGCAGCCATGGGTACCAGGTAATCTTCGACCAGCGCGCCGCCAAATTGGTGCTCGTTCAGGAAATCCGCGAGAGTCTGATCGGCCGGCGCGGCTAATAGCGCTTCGCTGTGGCGGTTGAACCGGAGTATCGCGCGTAACATACCCAGAAAACGCGGATTGAACAGGTTACTGCGCTGCGCGAACAGGGTGTTTAATGAACTGCCGCTGTATTCAAGCCCGGTCAGTTCGCAGCTCATGCTGAAGCTCATCTCGCCGTCCTGGGCGGCGACGCCGAGTTCATCGAGCAGAGCAATAAACAGGGGGTAATTGCGGTCGTTATGCACGATAAAGCCGGTATCCACCGAAACCGTCTTGCCCTCT
The DNA here is from genome assembly GCA_037387125.1 of Gammaproteobacteria bacterium. Lineage (GTDB taxonomy): Bacteria > Pseudomonadota > Gammaproteobacteria > Steroidobacterales. The sequence continues at coordinate 62,820 of JARRLL010000031.1, forward strand.
ACGACGGCGTCGACCGTGTTGGTGTGGCCACCGGGGTAGGACGCGGCCTCGAACAGCCTTATATCGTGTTGTTTTTGCAACAGATGAGCGCTGTAAAGACCCGCAACGCCACCGCCAATGATTGCAATCCGCAAAGGAAGACCCCTCAGTAACCAACCCCACACTACCTTTCGTACTGCCGATGCCATCGGATTCCGCGGGGAAAGACTGATCTTAATGATCCTGACGCCAGCCTGCACATCCAAACCGTTATCATGGCCGAAATCAACATTCGAGGGGAGTTGCGGTTCTGCCGCCTGCTTTAGATGGGTATTTCTATGCAAAGTCGTTATGCTTCGACCACCATGATCGGGGCCCCACAGATTCGTTTTGCTGCTGCGTCCGCTGCGTTGGCAGTGCTTGCGGGCTGCGGCAGCCCGCCGGTTTTTACGGCGTCCGGCCTTAACGAAGCCTATGAAAACGCGCTTGAGGCCACCGAACCTCCCGTCGCCGTTATTTTCGCGGCCGGCGACCCTGCCGAGCAGGTGATGCTTGAGCGGCTCGAAGATTTTTTCGCAGAAATGACGCCGGCAACGGTTCGCGACAAAACGGCGACCGTCTATGCGCCCGATGGTTGGTTGTACGATAACCTCACGGCCATTGCGGGCCGAGAGCAAATCGAGGCTTATTTCGTCAAGGCGGCAGGAGAGGTCGATGCGCTGCAGGTCGAGTTCATGCAGGTCATCAAAGACGGGCCGGATTATTTCGTGCGCTGGAGGATGAGTATCGTGACGGAAGCACTGAATGACGGCGCTCCAATCGTTTCCTACGGAGTGACGCATTTTAGGTTTAATAAGCAGGGGCAGGTTCTCGTGCACCGCGATTTTTGGGATGCGGGCACGGGGCTCTATGTATATCTGCCGGGGCTGGGCGGGCTCATACAGAGGACCCGCGCAGCGCTCGCTGGCGAATCCTGAGTCTTGGCGGAGGTAAACAGGACACGAGTATGAGTACGCTGACTATTGAATTATGCGAGCGCGGGTGGCTGCCCGATTTCCTGACACGGTTCGGCATGCGTCGCCTGATGGCGCAGCGGATCGCGGATGAGTCTGTCGATCATGGCGAACAGGAATTTCACCGGTTTCGGCAATACCTCGACGAGTTGCGCCATAGCGACATTGCAATAGAAACCGACGCGGCGAATGAACAGCATTATGAATTACCGGCCGCATTCTTCGAGCAGACCCTTGGCGAGAACCTTAAATACAGCGGTTGCTTCTGGGATCAGGGCGTCAGTTCGCTGGACGAGGCAGAGCGGCGCATGCTGGCCATGACCTGTGAGCGCGCAGAACTGGCCGACGGGCAGCGCATACTCGAGCTGGGATGTGGCTGGGGCTCGCTCACACTCTGGATGGCGCGGCATTATCCGTCTGCATCGATCGTTGCGGTTTCCAATTCAGCGTCGCAGCGCGAGTACATCAGCCGTCGGTGTGCGGATGAAGGGTTGACCAACGTGCAGGTCATAACGGCGGATGCCAACGAGTTTATGACCGAGCTTGAGTTCGACAGAGTGGTCTCCGTCGAGATGTTCGAGCACATGCGCAACTACTCGCAATTGTTGCACCGGATCAGTCAGTGGCTGAAACCGGGTGGCAAATTGTTTGTCCATATATTCTGTCACCGGCACTTGCTCTATCCGTTCACCACGGACGATGAGTACGACTGGATGGGGCGGTATTTCTTCACCGGCGGACTCATGCCCTCGGAGCAGACACTCCTCTATTTCCAGGATGACCTGAAAATCGAAGAGCAGTGGCGGGTTTCCGGGGAGCATTACGAGAAAACCTCAAATGCCTGGCTCGAGCGCATGGACCGCAATCGTGCGGCGATTCTGCCTGTTTTTCGAGAAGTTTACGGCCAGCGCGATGCGGAACGTTGGTTCCAGCGCTGGCGCATGTTTTTCATGGCGGTCGCCGAACTATTTGGCTACAAGGATGGTACCGAGTGGGTTGTAGCCCACTATCGCTTCCGCAAGCCGGAAGTAGCAGCGACATAGACATTGCTTCTATATCGTCAGTTACGTTATTTTGCCTGCCATCGTGCTTGCTGCACGAAGTAGAGCGCCTGAACTCGTATGATTGATATTTTCGCGCTGGTCGTCGGCCTGGTAGCCATCACAGTAACCATGATCGTACTGTGGTTCTTTAGCGTGTTTCTGCGCAATGTCAGTATCGTCGACCTGTTCTGGGGTCCGGTCATCGCGTTAGCAGGTTACTTTTACTTCCTGCCGCTTACGTCTCCGTCGCTCCGCGCCTTCCTGGTGCTGGTTTTGGTCACCGCATGGGCCTTGCGCCTCGGCATTTATCTGTTCGGCCGCAACCGGGGCAAGCGCGAGGACCGGCGTTACGCAGCCATGCGCAAGCGCAACGACCCGGCCTTCTGGTTCAAAAGTCTTTACCTGGTCTTTCTGTTGCAAGCATTTCTCGCGTGGGTCGTTAGCTTCCCGGTTTACGGAGCGATGCAGGGCGATGTGCCCCTGGGCGTCATCGATTACGCGGGCGTCGCTTTGTTTCTGTTTGGCCTGATTTGGGAAAGCCTCGCCGACTGGCAGCTGTCACATTTCCTGAAAAATAAAACGAACCGGGATAGTGTGCTGGATACCGGCGTCTGGCGTTACAGCCGGCACCCTAATTATTTTGGCGAGTTTTGCCTCTGGTGGGGTTTGTGGTTGCTGGCTGTTGCGGCAGGCGCTGAGTGGACGATTGTGGGACCGTTGTTGCTGAGCTTCTTCCTGCTCAGGATTTCCGGTGTTGCTATGCTGGAAAAAGATATATCAGAACGACGCCCTGCTTATCAGGAATATATAAGGAAGACGAGTGCATTTTTTCCGCGGCCACCGGCCGGCTGATTATTTTTTCCAGCCGCGGCGCATTTTGCCGGTATCGTAGGGATTGTAATTGCTGCCCGGCTTTTTCTCCGTCTCTTCCCCAATCTGAAAGGTTCGCAGTCTGCGGGTATCGTTATCCGGATCGAACTCCCATGTGTTCGTCTGATAAGGGTTATCCTCGGACAAGTCCAGATCGTCGACTTCGAGCGTCATCGTGTCGAGCATCGGGTCGTCGAGAAACGGGTTTGGCTCTTTCTTTGCCTCGGGCACGGGGGGTGGTTCTGAGCAGCTTTGCTTGCGCGGTGACGGCGCAGGCCGTTCCGCCCGGGGCTTGATGTCCCAGGTGGGTGTTGTTGGCTCATCTTGCTTCCCGAACAGTGATTTCAGGATACTCATGACAGTTTTTCCGCGAACCGCAATGGGAAAAATTTAGCCACTTCAGCCGCTAATAAATGTGCGCTCGCTCACATTACGGCCAATTAGGGTGTATAAGAGGGCTGTTTGCTGCGCTGCATTCCGCATAAACGCTCTGCCAGGGCCATTTTTGCCAGCCGGGCAAGTCCCGGCAATCGCGCCGCAGGCCCGTATCGCAGATAATTCGCGCCCCTGTGCGCATTTTGCAGTTGCATTAACGGAGGTCGATCATGCAGGTGTTGCTCGTATACGCTCACCCCGAACCCGCTTCATTTAATGGCGCCTTGCGCACGGTGGCGGAGCAGACCCTGGCGGACGCCGGTCACCAGCTCATGGTGAGCGATCTGTACGCGATGGGCTTTAAGGCGGCGGCGGGCCCCGCGGACGTGCGCGTCGGCAGCGGCCCGGAACCCTTTAACCTCGGCATGGCGCAAATGAACGCTGTGAAAGAGGGCTTGCTGGCTGCGGATGTGCAGGCCGAGTTTGACAAGCTGATGGCAGCAGATTTGCTGCTGCTGCAGTTCCCGCTTTGGTGGTTTTCGATGCCGGCCATATTGAAAGGCTGGATAGACCGGGTGTTTTTATTCGGCGGCGCCTACGATTTTGGCCGTACCTGGGGCCAGGGCGTGTTTGCGGGCAAGCGCGCCATGCTGTCGCTGACCGCCAGCGCGCCCGAAGCCGCCTTTTACCCCGATGGCCGGAACGGTGACATGGAGCGCGTCCTCTGGCCTATTCATGCAGGGGTCCTGGCATTGTGCGGTTACTCGGTGTTGCCGCCTTTTATCGCGCACGGCATTCCGTTTATTGGGGCGGACGCGATGCAGGCCGAACTGGATCGTTTTCGCCAACGCATGCAGTCTGTGGAGCAGGCGGAACCGCTGTTCTTCCATCAAGATGACGAAATTGACAATTACCGGTTGCGCCCGAATGTAAAGCCCATGACACCCGGCCAGCATCGCGGCCCCCGCTTTCACCTGCCGGATGTCGAAGGCTAGATGCGGGATATGAATTTGGTGCTTGCGCCGACCGCGCTCTCGGGGCAAGGTATTGCCAATAAACACGCACAGGCAATGATGATATGCGATTGATTGTAGGAATTTCCGGTGCAAGCGGCGTGATCTATGGCATCCGAATGCTCGAGGTGCTCAGGGATCAGCCGGATGTGGAAACGCACCTGGTGATCAGCAACGGCGGAAAGCTCAATATTTCGCTGGAAACGGACTGGGACGTGAAAAATGTCGAGGCGCTGGCGGACGAAGTGCACAGTGACCAGAATCTGGCGGCAACCGTTGCGAGCGGCTCGTTCAAGACCGGCGGCATGGTCGTGGCGCCTTGTTCGATGAAAACGCTGTCGGGTATCGTGCATTCCTACGCAGACAATCTTGTGGCGCGGGCTGCCGATGTGGTGCTGAAAGAAAAGCGGCCGCTGGTATTAATGCCGCGCGAAACGCCCCTGCATGCCGGGCACTGCAAGCTACTGCTGGAAGCCACCCAAATGGGCGCACAGATTGCGCCGCCGATGCCTGCTTTCTACAACAATCCGCAGTCGATCGATGACCTCATCAATCACAACGTCGGTCGAGTGCTGGATCTGCTCGGCCTGGATAACAGCATCGTCAAGCGTTGGGCCGGTGCCCGTCCGCGTCACCGGGGCACGGGTTGATTCGGCAAGCATTGTGCTGACCCCCTGAGTGAATCCTCCAGTGAACGATGAATCGGCAGCCCGCAAGCGGGCAAAGGAATTTTGCACCGCAGTCAGTACGCTGACGCTCGCGACCTGCAACGACGGTCTGCCTTGGGCTGCGACAGTTTTTTTTATTTTTTGCCGCCGACAAAAATTTCAATCTGTATTTCGTCTCCGACCACCGCACGCAGCACGGCCGCGACATGGCTCTGAACAGCCAGGTGGCCGCCACCATCAACCCCGATTGCGATAATTGGAACGACGTGGCCGGCCTGCAAATCCGCGGTACGGTGTCGATTGTTGACGGTGTCGAACGCGCCAAGGCGCTGGCGCTGTACTTCAAAAAGTTTCCGCAGATCGACGCATTGTTTCAGAAGCCAGAGGGCGAGCACGAGGAGACTATCGCCAAGCGGCTGAGTGCGGCCAACTTCTACAAGATTTCGCCCGAGATGGTGCGGGTCATCGATAACGCCAAAGGCTTCGGCTACCGCGTTGAATTTAAGCCGCGGTAGGCTTCCAGGCGTCAGTAATACGCCTGGAAGGCTAGACACCGCGGCTTATGTCGATGAAGCGTTTAAGCTTCATCGGCGTCTATCAGTGAGCAGCCGTTTTTGATCCTCGAGGTTTGGAGGCGTTACTTGCGTATGGAGGCCCCGCGCTTTCGCCAATGCTCGGCAATAAATTAACCCTGAACGATGTTGCATGGCAAGATTTCCACGATGTGGGTCGCTAGAGCAGCGGAAACCGCATTCTGTTGACGTTCTGTTGACAAAATATCCCTTTCTGACAATGACTTGTGTGGTTTTCCGGGCGTATACTCGGTGAGTGAAGAATTTTGCGAGGGGGATAGGAGTTATGAAAGCACTTAAGTTTTGCTTGATCTTGTCGGTATTCGGTTTCACTCAGGCGCAGGCGCAATCGATACTCAGCCAGGAAACTTTTAGCGGCGGAGATGCCGATTGGGTTAACTACGATTACAACTCGGTTACCCATAATGCGTCAGGCGGTCGCGATGGCGGCGCGTATATTAGTGTCACCGAGGATGTCAGTACAGCGGATCCCAACCTCTATCTTGGCGCTAAAGCGAATTTTCGGTGCGCGAACAACCCCAGCCAGGCGCCGGGGCTGAGTTGCTCGGGGGGCATTTTTACGGGTGATTGGTGGGTCGGCCGCGGCGTGCAGGAACTTCGCTTCTGGTTCCGGCACAATTCGACCAAGCCAGGCGGCCTGCAGCCGTTCGTGCGGCTCGCGACGCCCAATAATGCAGTAGGCGCGTCCGCCTTTATTGGTTCGCCGATCCCTCCAAATACGTGGACCCAGATTACGCTGGATATTGATACCCAGAATCCGGAATTCGATTCCCAGTGGGGCGCCCTGGTTCCCAGCGCGATGGTTCCGTTGCGAAATGTGGGTCGCATACAGCCGGGCTGGTACATAGATCCAGACGGTCCCGCCTATTCCGAGAGCAACGTCACCTTCGATATCGACGATGTAGAGCTTCGCGGCACGACTTTGATTCCGGCGGTGGTCGACCAGAAAGGTACGTTGCATCCGCGTCACAATGGCAGCGCATCGGCAATCGCGGGTCTCAACGACCCGTTCAATCTGTTCATTTATGGCGCTTCGACGGCGGCCGGTGACCCCGTTAACCTGAATACGGACAACATCCGCAATACCACTATCCGCGTAGGCCAACTCGGAGGTGTGCGCCAGTCAGTCCTTAAGAATCAAGACAACGATAACGATGGTATCGAGGATGCGAGGGTTACAGTGCTAACCGGCAGCACCGGGATGAATTGTGACTTCACGTGGTCGGAGCCCAAGGACCTGGTCGTCCGGGCCGAACTTACAACGGGTGAGATCATTGCGGGCGTGGATACCAGCATCAAAAAGAATTGCGATGCGCAGTGCCATTGAGACGGAGCTATATTAAGGCCACAGTAAAAAGCCCGCCTCAGGCGGGCTTTTTTTATTGCCGAAGTCTGGGGTTCATTAAGCTCGCATCTGCGGTAAGAAGACTTTCTATCAGGATCCCAAGTGCAGGTTCGCGTTACACATAGCCCGGAGATTGACTCGCCCGGATTCAGCAGTTTTCCCCGTGCCGCCCGCATTGCTGCTATTCCTGTCAGCGCTGGCTGGTTTCGGAGGCGCAGATTACCTGGCGGCAATTGACCCTGCCGTCGTGGCGGCACGAACATTTGTCGCGGCTGAAATATTTCTGGTGTTTAGCTGCTGGCTCCGAATCAGTTCGCAATAGGGCGCGATCTTCGTAAGGGCGATCAGCTCAGACCGACCAGCCCGTCCGGTTCTTGCTGAGCCCGCAGGTGCGGTTCGCCGGGACGGCCACGTCCATCATCTTGGGGTCGGGCAGGTCGAGGTTGTTCATTAGTTCGACAAAGGCCGCCTTGCTTTCCGGTTCGAGGCGCGGGTTGTGGGCTTTTTCTTCGCCGATGGTCGATACGGTCCAGCCCTTGTAGTCGTGCGCGGGGTACACCAGTGTATGGTCGGGCAGTTGCAGTAGTTTGTGGTGCAGGCTGTCGTAAAGCTGGCCGGCATCGCCGTTCTGAAAATCGGTACGGCCGGTGCCGCGAATGAGTAGCGTGTCGCCGCTGAAAATACACGTGTGGCCTTCCTCGTTGACCAGGAAGCTGAAGCTGTCATCGGTGTGGCCGGGTGTGAACAAGACATGGATGTCGATGTCACCGAGTTTGATGATCTGGCCGTCTTCCAGGCCGGAAGAGGCGCAATCGACTTCGCCTTCAAAGCCGACCAGGGTCTTACAACCCACCGTATCGCGTAACAGGCCCAGAGCCGTGACGTGATCGGCGTGCACGTGCGTGTCCAGGGCGTACTCCAGTCTTAAGTCGAGTTCCTCGAGCAGGCGCAGATACAAACTCAGTTGCGTGTCGACGGGATCGATCAACGCGGCCCGGCGGGTGTGTTCATCGGCCAGCAAATACGTGTAGGTCGAACTTTCGCGCTCGAACAGTTGGCGGAATATCACGGTCCTTCCTCCTGTGTCAGACCAGGTTGGTTGCAATGGTGATGGTCGCGATCACGAGCATCAGCACTGCGAATGTTTTTTGCAGCGTCGGGCCACTAATATGCCGGCTGCCGACGATGCCAATCACCATGCCTATTATGCTCCCGACGGCAACCTGCAGCAGTACCCATGAGCCGGGTTGGTTGCCACTGAGCAAAAAGCTTGCGAAACCGCTTATGCCCACCGCGCTGATGACCACGAGTGAGGTGGCCACGGCCTGGCGGATGCTGATGCCCGTCAGGAACAGCAGCGTGGGCACGATGATAAACCCGCCGCCAACCCCGAACAGGCCAGACAGCAAGCCGGTCAGGATGGCCCCGCCGCTCATGCCCAGTATGCACGGCAGACCAATCTTGAAGGGTTGATTATTGATCATGCGGCAGACCGCGCCGGTATTGTCATCTTCGTGGTTGACACTCGCGCGCACGGCGGTCGTTTCTTCGGGATGCTTTTGGGCCTGCAGCCAGAGGCGCACTGCGATCACAACAACCAGCAAGCCGAAACTCAGCATGAGCCACTGTTCGTCGATCTGCTTATTCAGCCAGCCGCCTGCCGGCGTTACCAGCGCGCCGAGCGTTGCGTAGACCGCAGCCGGTAGCCACTGAATTTCGTCGCTGCGCAGGCGCGCAATAACGCCGAACAGCGCGCCCGCGGCAACTGCGCCGAGTGAAATACCGATTGCCTGCGACGGCGCAAGGCCGACCACCCAGATCAGCAGCGGCACCGCGAACACGGAACCGCCGGCGCCCGTCAGGCCGAGCACGAGTCCGATGATAATCCCGACGAGCAGTGTCATGGCTTAACTTCGAAAAAAGGGTCAGGTGACTATAATGGGAGAGCGGCTCATATCTCCATTGGTATTTCCCGCCGTCAAGGTCAAAGCTAATTGCATATGTATGCAGTGTGGTGATCGCGCAGGCTGACCGGACTCTCGGTTTCCCCTAATGCTGAAAAATGCGAACCGGGAGTAGCCTAAACTTAATGATTAAGTACGTTTGCGCCCGGTTCTCCCCGCGCAACAAGGATGGCAGTCCGCGGCCTTTTGCCGCCGAGGTTATCGCATGCGTTGCTTCGCTCTTTCCGATTTCAAATTCATCATTCCTGCCTTGGTTTTGTTTGGCTGCGGGGGCGGTGGCGGCGGCTCCCAACCGCCGCCCATAGCGGGTGATCAGGCCTTCGGCGGCCTTTGGAAAGGCTCGTGGGAAGAAACCGGCACACCCTGCCCGCCGACGGAAAGCTGTGAGGAAACAGCGGTCATGATCAGCGCCGATGACGGGCGCTTCCAAGTGCTCTTGCCCGAACTGTTGATACAGGTTTCCGGCAGCGTGCAAGTGGACGGCGATTCATTCACCGGCACGGGACTGGCTTACGCGGGAGAATTCCCCGACGGCTCGACGGTCAATGCCTTGATCATCAGCGGAACGATAATTGAAGGTGTATCCGTTCAGGGCACCTGGGAAATCGCGGCCGGCGACTCCGGGGTATTCAGCCTTGAATACAATCCGCTGCATTTGCGCGATGTTTCAGAACAGGACTTGGCCGGTCTGTGGACTCCAGTCAACGGTGCGGAAAATCCGGAAAACACTTTCCAGATTAACTCCGATGGCACTTTCCTGCGTGAGGGGACTTTTTGCACCTCGAGCGGATCGGTCACGCTGCTGCAACCGGGCTACAACATCTTCGATTGGACAGGCACCGTTGTCAGCGTCGATCCTATGACGCCCTGCCCGATTGCCGGCAGCTACAGCGGACTCGCTTGGCTTGACGACAGCGACGAATCGGGCGGTGCGCCCAATGACTTGCTGGTGGCACTGATCGGCAATGACGAACGCTCTATACCTCTGTTCCTGGCCAAAAATATCCCGGCGCAGGCATTCGGCGGCCTCTGGGACGGCACATGGGAGGAAACGGGCACCCCCTGCAATCCCGCGGAGGATATCTGTACGGAAGTCGCATTAATGATCAGCACCGACGACGGGCGCTTTCAGCTATTGTTGCCGGAACTGCTGATCCAGGCTTCGGGCAACGTCACCGTCGATGGCAACACATTCACCGGCACGGGACTGGCTTACGCGGATGAATTCCCCGACGGCTCGACGGTCAATCCCTTGACCATCAGCGGAACGATTAACGAAGGTGTATCCATCGACGGAACATGGGAGATAGCGGCCGGGGATTCCGGTGTGTTCAACCTGGATTACGACCCGGATCACCTGCGCGGTTCGTCACAACAGATAGTGGCGGGACTGTGGTCCCAGTTTGATTTCAACGGCAACCTGTTGGCTACGTTTGATATTGATTCTGATGGCGCGTTTTTCAGGCAAGCGGGCCTATGCTTATCCTCGGGTACCGTTACCGTGGTCGACCCGGACTACAGCACCTACGAATGGAATGCTGAGATTGTCGACAATGGTAGCTTGGTGTGTCCGATTGCAGGTATTTATAGCGGCCTCGCTACAGTCGGTGACAGCGAGGAACCCGAAGGCAGCCCCAACGACCTATTGCTGTTCCTGATTAGCAATCCTGAACGCGCTTTATGGGGCTTGCTCGTTAGACTCCCCTGACCCAGTGTTGGCGTGCTCGCTCAGGCGCGGCGTCGGTGCCAGCAGGCTTAGCGGCGTCCGCAGCAACGCGGCCAGCGCGAGCGTGACGACCGCCGTAATGATCACCATCCTCCGCGCGGTCGGCGTGACGGTCGTGCCGCCGTGAATATCGGCAACCAGCAATAATACGCCCGACGACGCGGCGAGGATCGCATTGCGGAGGCATGCCGCCGCGAAGGGATTCCCCAGAGCCTGTATTAAAAATAGTCCAAGGAGTTCATGGAGGCGGGCAAGTAGCGCCTGACCGGCGATATTGTTGGGCAGGTCAATAGCGATGAAGTGACAGAGCTGCGACGTGAGGCGCGGGATCCTGAAGAGGTGGTCGCTGAACAAAACGCTGCAGCTGTGGTTACTCAAAAAAAGCATGCTCGGGTATGGGGATGAACTCGAATGAAATGCCCGGCCCGATAATTTTTTTATGGCGGTAAACCTTGCGCTGACATGAAACACCGAATACGGTTTCGGCTTCGAACGGGATGCCGATGGAGAAAGTCTGTGCGAAGTTGTCTGCTAATGATGGCCGCGTGTATTGCGCTGGGCGCGGCGTTGCTACAGCCCGAATCTGTCACGGCACAGCCGATGCCGAAGCGGGAAGTGACGGAAGTTGCCGACGGTGTTTACGCGGCTACCGGCTATGCCTCGAACAACATGGGTTTTATCGTCACTGACGAAGGCGTCGTGGTGGTCGATACCGGCATGACGCCGGAGCTCGGCGAGGCATTCCTCGCGGATATTCGAAGCCATACCGATCAGCCGATTCGGTACGTGATCTTCACGCATTACCACTACGACCATACGGACGGTGCTTCCGTATTTCAGGCCCCCGGTGTCGAGTTTGTCGCACAGGAAAACCTCGTCTGGAACCTGAAAAACCTGAAGGCCCTTGAACATATCAATCAGCAGGTACTCGGCGAGGTGCGCGAGGCTCCGCTCGTCTACCCGGATATAACCTACGCCGAATCGCGCACGCTTAAGTTGGGCGGCCGCGAGATTCGTCTTTATCACGCCATGGGCGAGACGAGCGATGCCACGCTTGTCTACGTGCCGGATGAAAGCGTGATGTTCATCGGCGATCTCAACAATGCCAATCTGGGGTCGCCGGTCATGCCGGAGGGTTATGCCGACGGTTTCGTTGCCGCGGTCGATCTCATCGAGTCACTGGCGCCGAAAATACTGGTGCCCGGGCATGGGCGGGTAGAGGACACGACCCTTGTTAGCCTGCAGGCCATGCGCGAGGTCACCGTCTGGCTGATGGCGCGCGTGCGTGAACTGGTGGGTGAGGGTTACAACCTCGAAGAAACGCTTGCGGCAGTTACGATGCCGCCGGAGTTCGCCGAGGACCCACTGCTCGCTTCGATGTTTGCAGCGTGCCGGGAACCCTATGTGAATCGCCTGTTCAAGAATTACACCGGCTACTACGGCCGCAACCCGGTCATGTTCCGGCCCGCGCCTGCCGCACGCCGTGCCGCGTTGCTGGCCGAACTGGCCGGCGGAAATCCGCGTGTGCTCGAGCGGCTTACTTCAATGGGGCCCGCAAGGCGCGCGCCATGGCTAAACAGCTGGATTAAACCGAATCAGCGCCGGTGAATAGTGCGTCTTAGGCTGACGACCAGCGGCAAATGATTCCGGGATAGTGAGGTGAAGCGCAGGCTGCCGGCTCAACGTTGCATGTGCATGGCATACAGATCCTGATCGCGAGAGCCTGGATGTCCGGCCACAAGAACGCCTTCCCCGGTTTCCGGCTGTTCCGCACCCAAAGGGCTTAGGGCTGAATTTCCAAATCCTGCCGCAATTTTCGGACCAGTTCCGCAACGGGCTGAATGTCGTGAATGGTTGCCACGCCTTTCCCGGCCGACCAGATATCCTTCCAGGCCTTGTGGTCGTCATCGCCCTCGAACTTGATTTCGCCGGTCGCATTGGCAAGAAGCGCCGGATCGATCCCGGCCTGAACAATGCTCGGCAGTAAAAAGTGTGCCGGCACACCCGTGAAGTAGGGGGTCAGCACGACGTCGTCGGCCGTCGCATCGACGACCATCTGTTTGTACTCGGGACTGGCCTGGCATTCGTCGGTGGCGATGAAGCGCGTGCCCATGTAGGCGAAGTCGGCGCCGGCGTTCATGACCCGCCGGATGTCCTGGCCCGTGCTGATCGCGCCACCGACGATGATCGGGCCGTCGAAGAATGCCTTAACGGCCGGCACGAAGTCTTCAGCCGGCATGAAACCCGTGTGTCCCCCGGCGCCTTCGCAGATGAGTATCAAACCGTCGGAGCCGCGCTCGGCTGCCTTGCGGGCGAACTCGACGCTGTTGACGTCGGAGAACACGAGCCCGCCGTAGGCGTGGATGTCGTCCGCCACTCGAGCCGGGCTGCCGAGCGAGGTGATGACGATCTCGGGTTGGTATTGCAGGATCAGGTCGCGGTCGGGTTCGAAGCGTGCATTATTCTTGTGCACTATCAAGTTAGCAGCCCAAGGTGCTATTTTTACTGGATTTTTTTCCTCAGCGTTCGCGAGTTCACGGTTGATGCGCTGAAACCATTGCTCCAGCATCGCGACCGGCCGTGCGTTGAGTGTGGGGAATGCACCGATCACGCCGGCCTTGCAGGCTTCGATAACGAGATCGGGGCCCGAGATCAGGAACATCGGCGCAGCGAAGGCGGGTATGCTGAGGCGTTGTTTGATTTGAGTGACTTTGTCGGCGGTTGTGGCATCCATGATGTCTGTATAGCACAGCCAGACCGACCACCTGAAGTTCGGGGTCGCTTTAATTGACAGCTTTTTAGCCAACGTCCACACTGATTTAAACCGAACAACATGGGGATAGCCGTCATGGCAACTGATACCGGCGTCAGACTCACCCACGCTTATGCGGCGCAGTCTAAGACTTCAGGCCTTGCGCCCTGGCAATACGAGCCTCGTCTGCCGCGTCCCGACGACGTGTCGATCGACATCCTCTACTGTGGTGTTTGCCACACCGACATTCATTTCGTCGAGAATGACTGGGGAATGACCATTTACCCGGTCGTGCCCGGTCACGAGATCATTGGCCGAGTGACGGCCGTGGGGCCCGAGGTTTCCCGCTTCGCGCCGGGCGATATAGTGGGTGTGGGTTGTATGGTCGATTCGTGCCGCGAGTGCTCCTGCTGCGACGAGGGGCTGGAGCAGTACTGCCTGAATGGTCAGACGCTCACGTACAACGGCATCGACCGGCACGACGGCAAAATTACCTATGGCGGTTATTCCGAACGCCTGCTCGTCAGCGAGCGCTTCGTCGTGAACCTGCCGGAGGGGCTCGACCCGGCCTCCGCCGCGCCGCTGCTGTGTGCCGGCATCACCACCTATTCGCCGTTACGTTACGTTGATCTGCAACCGGGCGACTGTCTGGGGGTGGTCGGCATGGGCGGCCTGGGTCACATGGGCATCAAGTTTGCCAAGGCCATGGGGGCCGAGGTGACGGTCTTCACCCGTTCTGCTGACAAGGTGGACGAGGCGAAACGCAATGGGGCCGATCATGTGGTGCTCAGCACCGACGCCGGGCAGATGAAACAGGCAGCCGGCACGCTCGACTACATTCTTGACACGGTGCCGGTGGACCACGACTTCAACCCGTATCTCGCAAGCCTGACCGTTGACGGCACCTGCCTGCTGGTTGGCCAGTTGACGCCGGTGACGCAACCGCTCGACGCGATGTCGATGGTGACGGGTCGACGCGGCATTGTGGGCTCGGCCATCGGCGGGATGCCCGAAACTCAGGAGATGCTGGATTTCTGCGCCGAGCACGATATTGCTTGCGATATCGAGATGCTCGATATCCGCAACATCGAAGAGGCCTACGAGCGCATGAAGCGCGGCGATGTGCGCTACCGCTTCGTCATCGACATGGCAACGCTTAAAGACTAGTTAAAGTCACGTTTGCGCGAGGCTTTTAACACGTCCGCGAAGCTTGAGCGCTTCGCGAGACGGAAATTCCGGCATCTAGCCTGCGTCGCTCTCGCGCATCCCTGCGCTCGCGACATTGATGCGTCCTGCATGTCACAGCGCCGGCGCGCGCGTATTCGTATAGCTGCGGGATTGGTGCATTCTTTGCGATCGCACGAGGCGGTCGGGACGTCCGCGAAGCTTGAGCGCTTCGCGAGACGGAAATTCGACCGCTATCTTTCCGGCAGCGCCAGCGCTGCCGGAAAGATGGTCTCATTTCATTTCATATCCTTGCCCGAGGCGTAGGGCGGAAATGGCCCGAGGTGCAGACCCGAGTCCACGATGAGCGTCTCGCCGGTGACGACCGAGGCGCCGAACAGGAACCAGACGAGTACTTCGGCCACTTCTTCGGCGGTGGCCACGCGTTTTAACGGCAGGCCTTCCGCGGTTGCGGCCAGCATTTTTTCATAGTCGTCGTCGCCGAGGCCGCCCTTCAGCCAGCGAGTCTGGATCATGCCGGGAACCACCG
This sequence comes from Gammaproteobacteria bacterium, assembly GCA_037387125.1. Classification (GTDB taxonomy): domain Bacteria; phylum Pseudomonadota; class Gammaproteobacteria; order Steroidobacterales. The sequence continues at coordinate 77,875 of JARRLL010000031.1, forward strand.
TATTGATCCGGATTTCCGGGCCGAGCACGTGGGCCAGCGATTTGGTCATCAGGTTCAGCGCCGCCTTGGATGCCGCATACGGGATCGACGAGGCAATGCCGGTGACGCCGCCGATGGACGAATCGTTAACGATCGCGCCGCCGGTCTTGCGCATGAAGGGCTCGACCGCGCGGATCATCTGGTAGGGGCCTACGACGTTGACGGCATAAATATCGAGGAAGTCCTGCTTGTTGACACCCTCCATATTCGGAAACGGATTGAATTTCGTGCGCGCGGCATTGTTGACCAGGTAATCGATGCGCCCCCACTGGTCGACAGCAGCTTGCGCCATGGCACGGCACTGTTCGTCCTCGGACACGTCTGCCTGGAAGGTGATGGCTTCGACGCCGTGGCTCCGGCAGAGCTCGGCGGTTTCTTCTGCCTCGTCCTTGCTGCGGGTGTAGTTAATGACTACGTTGCAGCCTTTCTCGGCCAGCATGATTGCGGCAGCGGCGCCTACGCCGGTAGCCGAGCCTGTAACTATCGCAACTTTGCGCTCGTCATTCGCCATGGTTTAGCTTTCCTTGTCTGTAGCTTGCTGTGCAGCTTTTTTGCTTTGAATTCGTTGTGTGGCCGGCCCTGCGCAGCCCGTTGCCCGGTTTTGCAGTGACATTGCATTCTTTCGAATGCGGCATTGCTAAAGCGCAATGCGTATGCAACGGACCCGGGGCCAGCAGTCGGGGGCGGGAATGGTAGCAGACGGGGCCCGGAATGGCAGCGCTCAGGCGGCAAAACATCCCGATTTAAGCCGCTATAGGACCTCAAAGCGGGGATCGAAGTAACTCAATAGAGACGGGTTGCGGCTCAGGTTTCGGCGACTGTCGCC
>JARRLL010000032.1:0-22378 GCA_037387125.1 Gammaproteobacteria bacterium
ACTGGGTTTACGTTTACTCATGGAAATCATCCCCCGGTTATGGCGATTTGCACTTTCATGGACGTGATCAATCTGACAAGCAATATGCTCCAAAAAAAGGCGGTTGTCGAAAATTACGCGAGAGCGGAGTGCGTTAAGTCCTTGCTATGGCTTAAAAATAGAGGGTTTCAGTAGAAATGACGACTCAATCGCACCGCGTAGCCTACTGTTTCGCGCGCGCAACCCGGACTATCATGACCGTACGGCAGAGCGATGGTTACAAGTTGAGGGCCGCATAAAATGCATTACCGCAGAGTCTGTCTGTTACTAGTCTTTTGCACAGCTTTGTTCGGCGCACAACATCTGCGCGCCGACAGCACTCGGGCCGAATGCGGTTTTGCCGAGAGTGTCGATGCACCCCGCGGCGAGACTTCGGCCTGCACGTTCTCGCAACGGCAGGGCCATATCAACATCGATATCGATGGCGGTGCCACTTTTGATTTGCTGCCTAGCGGGGATGCGCCCGGAAATTACACAGACGGCGAGGGCAGGGCAGTCTATCGGCGCAGCGGGCTGGGTGATCGGGGCACGATCTTCAAATTGCCGAATCAGTTTCTGTTCGTTTACTGGGACCGCTTTGACTGCCCGGCCGAAATGCTTGCCGGTCCCGCGGGTTGCAAACTGGTTTACGGTGATGTGGTCTTCACTCTGCATGCGACCGGCGAGGGATCGCTGAACCAGCTCGATTTGCAGGTGGCCGGACTCGAGCTGGGCCAGCAAACGTTCAGCCATGAAATCGATGGCGCAGCTTACCGGGCGGAGGTTGCCGATCTCGATGCCGACGGTTGGCCGGAGGTCTATGTCTATATCAGTGCGGCAGGCAGCGGCAGTTACGGCTCCCTGGTTGCCTATGCGGTGAACAACGGCAAGTCGGCGACGCCGATTTATTTGCAGCCGCTCACCGACGATCCCGTCAAGAGTGCCGGCTACATGGGGCATGACGAATTTGCGGTCGTCGAGAACCGCCTCGTGCGCCGTTTTCCCGTCTACCTGGAAGGCGATACCAATAGTGCCCCGAGCGGTGGCACTCGGCAGCTGCAATACAAGCTTGCGCCCGGAGAGGCCGGCTGGATTCTTGTACTGGACCGGGTCGTAAACTACTGAGCAAAGCTTGGATGGCGCTCCCGGCCGGCACAGCAGTCGCAGGGCGGGGCCCGGCCAAGCTAAGCTAAGCCGGAAAAATACTTACTGCAGTAGTGCGTTCGGTTGAGCCTGTGCTTGCCACTTTGCTAACTCTGACGAAGGAACCGTTGATGAAGGTCATCCCTATGCCGAAACTGATTGTATTGTTGTGCTGGATTCTTCCGGCGGCGGCCGCAGCCCAGGATTGGCCCGTATGGGGCGGAAACTCGGCGGGCACCCGCTTCAGCCCGCTTGACCAGATCACTACCGACAACGTCGGCGAGTTGCAGATAGCGTGGCAGGTCCGCACGGGCGCCGTCGCCGGCCATACCGACGACGTCAACCATTTCTCGGGTTTTCAGGCCGACCCTATCCTGACCCCTGCAGAAGCGGGGCAGTCAATCGTTTTGTGCACGCCGTTCAACGAGGTGCTCGCCCTTGACCCGGTTACGGGTGCCGAACGCTGGCGTTTTGATCCGCAGATTCGGCTCGGCGGCTACGGCAGCGATGAAGACCCCGACGGCGAAAATTCGGTGCCCTTTAAAAAATGCCGGGGCGTAGCTTTCTGGCAGGATACTGCCGCGCCCGATAAGTCGGCCGCCTGCGTCAACCGCATCGTGTTTGGCACCAGTGACCTGCGGCTGTTCGCGCTGGATGCTCGCAATGGCAAACCCTGCAAGGATTTCGGTGTAAACGGCGAAGCCGATGTCGAGCCGCTGTATTTCGACAAGCAGCCTGTCTGGCGTCACGAGGTGAAATTTTATAACCCGCCCGTGATCGCGGGAGACGTGATGATCATGACGACGTCGGTGCGCGACAATCACCGCTATAACGCGCCGGCCGGCGCAACGCGGGCGTTCTCGGTGCGTAGCGGGGAGTTGGTGTGGCATTGGGATCCGGTGCCGCGTTCGGCCGCTGATCCTGCCTACAAAGACTGGAATGCAAACGCGGCGCGGGAGACCGGCGGTGCCCAGGCCTGGGGTATGCCCAGCGTCGATGTGGAGCGCGACCTGGTCTTTCTGCCCACTTCAAGTCCGTCACCGGATTTTTACGGCGGCACGCGCCCCGGCAACAACGACTATGCCGATTCAATCGTTGCCTTGCGCGCTTCGACGGGCGAGTACGTCTGGCATTTCCAGACTATCCATCACGATGTTTGGGATTACGACAATGCCGCGCAGCCCGTGCTGGTGGAGTTGCAGAAAGACGGTAAACCCTTTCCCGCTGTGATCCAGGCGACCAAGACCGGCATGCTGTTCATCTTCCATCGCGAGAGCGGTGCGCCGTTCTTTGCGATCGAGGAGCGGCCGGTGCCGACCGATGGCGTTCCCGGCGAGGTGTTGTCGCCGACGCAGCCTTTTCCGGTGCTGCCGCCGCCGCTCGTGCCGCAAGAGTTTAGCTGGGACGATGAGTGGTGGCTGAACTTCGGGGCATGCCAGGAAAAATATGCGAATGCGCGGGTCGGGTCTATCTACACGCCGCCGAGCGAGCAGGGGACGATCATGCTGCCGAGTTCCGCCGGCGGCATAAACTGGGGCTCGGTGGCGATCGATGAGTCCAGTAACACGCTCGTTACCAATGTGTTGAACATGCCGCATTTCGTGCAGCTGATTCCCAACGAAAAGGTAAAAAGTGCGGTGGCATCGAGCGGCGAAACCACCATGGGCACGGCATCGCCCTTGTATGGCACGCCGTACCACTTGTTGCAGGGGCCGGCCATGTCGCCGCGTTTTTTGCCGTGCACGGCCCCGCCGTGGGCAAAACTCGTGGCAGTCGACCTGCAGAGCGGCGCAATCAAATGGGAAGTGCCGCTGGGCACCATCGAGAAGTTGTCACCTATTCCGCTGCCCATCCGCTGGGGCGCACCGACCTTCGGCGGCGCCATCGTCACGGCCGGCGGCCTCGTCTTTATCGGGGCGACAGCCGACAATCGCTTCCGCGCTTTCCGCCTGAGCGACGGCAAGGAAATATGGTCGACCAAATTACCGACGGGCAGCTTTGCGCACCCGATGACCTATGAGATCGATGGCAAACAATACGTGGTGACGATCGCCGGCGGGCATCCCTTCGTTGATCAGGATCCGGGTGATTGGGTGATCGCATTTTCCTTGAGCGGCGCACGCTAAAGGCCGGGATTTACAGCCTGATTCAGGCCGATGCCGGCATGGCATATAAAAGTGACCCGCGTCGTGACCTGCTCAGTGCTCGACAGTTGCCTGCTTTGTGGAGCTCACGACTTGCCGGGTCGCGGCGGCATCAATTTTTTCTTTTAACGCCAGGATAGCCAGCGGATCATTGCCCCAGGCGCCGAGATCGACGATGGCAAAGTCATCCGGTACGTTTGCTTCATACACGAGATCCGGGATATCGTATTGCGAGTGCATTCCTGCAGCCGATATCGTATAGGACATGAATAACAGCTTCTCGATACCCTGCGCATGCATCTCCTCTACGACACTCGCCGGCTTTGGCTGTTTGAATGACATCCAGGCCTTGGCAAGGTTTTCACGTGGGTAACCCTTGGCATTGAGTCGATCCAGAATGTGATCGCCAAACAACATTTCCTGTTCGGTCTGCAGTGGCCAGATTTTGTCCCATTCCTCCGGCTGTCCATGCGCCACCAGCAGCACGCCCGTCCGGTCCTTGCTCGTGTCGCCCCGGTTCGCCTCAACGCGTTCGACGAACATTTGGTACAAGAACTCGGAATCCCACATCGGCCCGACAAATTGCAGCCTTGCGCCGTATGCTTCGGGGTCGATCTCCATAACCTGATGTTCGCCTTCTTCGGTATGGCTGGATACGGTTACGAGCACCTCGGCCACAACAATTTGGCTGGCGCCGTCATTAAGTGCGCTGATCACAGCAGCGCCGACGCGTGGATTGTCATCGAGAAACGACAGGTAAAAGCGGGTGCTCGTATCGCCGGCGCGCCGATATTCCTGTTCCAGCTGTTTTATCATTTCCTCATGTTTTTCTCGATGATTGCTCTGGCCGACCCGCAGATAATTTGCGCGCAGTTGATAAAAGAAAAACGGGCGAGCCATGTAAGGTACAAACGCGATCCCCTGCTCATCGAACTCATTCATCTGGTTGATCCAGCTGATGGGGTCGTATAGCGGTGGCTCGCCATGGGTCAGGTAGACAACCGCGGTATGGCCTGCGCCCGGGTCGCCTTTCTCTCTCGTTAGCTCTGGCATCGGCCGATCGTCCGCGCGGGACAGTACGACCCCTGTCATGGTAAACCAGCCCAAGCCGAAGGCCATGAGGGCTAACACAATAGCCCCCGCACGCTGCGTGCCGGCAAACATACGTGCGGCTATTACCGCAAGCACCATCAGGGTCAGCAGGCTCAGCGTCAGGTAGATGCTCATCCGTTGCGGGCTGGTCACAAGGTACTCGACTGTCAGCGCACCCAGCAGCAGCGCCAGCGTGAAAACGAGAATCCAGCGAAGAAAGTTGCGCATTTCGGCACCTGCTTTTTTGTAAGTTAGGACTGCTTCGTTATGATCGGTCTATGCTGCTATGCGGACAACCGTATTTCTACTTATGCTCAATGTGTTGAGCCCGCATGGTTGCGGTCTACCAATTCGGATTGTGCCTCATCCGCTGCTGACCATCCTTCAAGGGTTTGCCTGCAAATAGGCTGGCCTTTCATCGGGTATGGTCGAGGAGCGGCAGGATAGCCGCGCTGAACTCTGCTTTTGTGTAGCTGCCTTGAATACGTTCGGCGACGCTGCCATCGCGGTCTATCAGGTAGCTGGTTGGCAGGACCTCGTTCCAGCCCGGGTCGACAACGCTGACCATGTCATCCATGTCCGCTTCCAGGCTCAGGTAACTGCCGAATTTCGGAAACCATTTGTCTATGAAAGGTTGCACCTGCGTTACGGCGCTGCTGGCATCATCCAGAGACACGGCGACCAGTTCAAATCCTGCTTCGCCGAGTTCGGATTCCAGTTCCATGAGGACCGGTATTTCTTTCAGACAAGGTCCGCACCAGGTCGCCCAGAAGTTCACCAGCACCACGCGGCCTTTCATTTCATCGAGTGTGCCGCGCAGCTCGGCGGCCGCGACCGGCGCCACTTGCTCCGCCGACTGAACCGTTGCGGCAAACACGGCGCCGGTAACAGCGGCAATCAGGCGAAGCCGGAGGCGCATCAGCGGCTGGCGGTGCTTGCCGGCGCTGGCAGCGGGATCACATAGACTTCTTCGTTCTCCTGCTCCCAGGCGAGATAGACGGTGCCGTCGTTTGCCACGGCGGTGGCAGGGTTTTTCGCTTTGCCGGCAGGTGCCGCGATTTCCGCCGGCGCGCTCAAAGTCTTGCCCGCATCGCCCGACACCGCCGTATACAAGCGGAAGCCTCCGCCGGCCTTGGCATGCCAGACCAGCCGCACGTTGCCTTGCGGATCGACGGTTAGGGCGGGCGCGTCCGCGACGTCCGCACCCGGATGCACTTCGCGTTTGCCGGCGAAGGTTTTGCCACCGTCACGAGACACGCTGAAATAAATGCCCGGCGGATCTTCGCCGCCGGTGTAGGCGGCTGCATATACCTGGTTACCGGCAATCGCCAGTTCGGTGGGTTTCAGCGGACAACCGTCGATCTTCCAGCGTTCGAAGTCGAGCCGTCCGTCGACGCTGAAGCTTTTTCCGCCATCGGTCGACCGCGCCACCGCGCTGTCGCGGCCGTCGGCAAATATTTTGCGCAGCCCCATGTAAACGTTGTTCGCCGGGTCAAAGGCGAGCGTTAGCTGGCAGCAGGGGCAGACATCATTGTCGGGCAGCACGGTTTGTTGCGGCTGAAAACTCTGGCCGTCATTGGTCGAGATCGCAATCATGCCGTCGGCGCCGTCGTTGTGCCCGGACATGTCATCCGTGTTCTGCCAGGCGGTAATGATGGTGCCATCGGGTGCCACACCCATGGTGCCGAACGAGTTGGTTGCCGCAAGGCCTTCGCCGAGCACGTCTTCCCGGTCGGCACCCGCCGGCCGATTGATGGTGATCGCTGCAGAAAAACTCTTGCCGTTATCGGTAGAGCGGCGATAGCGCGCGCTCACCATGTCCTTGTCAAATGCTTCGACGTAATCATTGGCCGGGTAAAATACGTGGATCGTGCCGGTCGGGCCGACGCCGATCCGTGGCTTGCTTACCGAGAAACCCCAGATTTCGCCGTCGACCTCATTCACCCGGACGGGCTTGCTCCAGGTTATGCCGCCGTCTTCCGAGCGCGCAAAATACAGGTCGGTCGACGAACGGTGACTGTGTTCGCCGGGTTTGCGCGGCTTGGGCGCAGGTCGGTCGGCGGTCAGTCCCTTGTCCAGCCAGATCACGTTGATCGCGCCGTCCGGTCCGACGGCGATTTCGGGGCTCACGGCTCGGCGTCCTGGCTCGCTGACCATTTGAGCGGCGGCTGAGAGGGATGTGGATGCCAAGAGCAACGATGCCAGCAGGCAGCATCGGGTGAACAAAGTAGCTTTGGCGATCATGGCTGGACTCCGGTAGATGGCCAGAACGCCGATTATAACGCGGAGCTTGGGTCGCCTGTGGCACCAGGCTGCGATCAGCACTCCTGTCACCGCCGCTTCTCTACCAACCGCTAAAATCGCCGTCCTCAAGTAGCAGCAAGGGTTTCATGAAAGTGCCCGCGGTTGCCGGATCCTGCCGAAACAGCCTCAGGCCGTCGCTGCCGGTCAGCGCGATATCGGTAAGACCGTCGCCATCGAGGTCGGCAGTGGTTACGAACTTCCATGGCTCAAGTTGTTTCGGACCGAACCAACGGTAGCCTTGCACAAACTTGCCACTGCCCACGGCGGTTTGCAGAAATACGATCAGGCAGCTGCGTGTGTCATACCAATAGCCGTCGCTGCCAGTCACCACGATGTCAATCGCCGAATCCTGATTCAGGTCAGCCGCCGCAACGCTGTCATTGCAGTCATAGTCTTCGTCGGGAAAGGCACCGCAGCTGCACGCCCGGTACTGATCGGGTTGCAGCAACGTCCCGGGGACGGCGGCGCTGCCCGGGTATATGCGCAGCCAATCGCCGCCGACCACTGCAACGTCCGGCACACCCGTTGCATCGAAGTCCGCTGCAACCGTTCCGAATGCCCGGTCGGGCAGGTTATACGTGGCGACTGTAAAGGGCCGATCGGCAAGCGGCGGTGCCTGCAGCATAATGCCGAGCTGATAGTTTGCCGTAACGATGTCGATCCGGCCGTCTGTGTTGAAATCGGTGGTCGTTACGAAACTATTGCGTAAGGGCAGCCCGAGCAGATCTGCAAGCGTTTGCCGGTCCAGCAATTCACCCGATACCTCGGGGTCTTGCGGAAACCAGCTGAGCTGCGTATCGCCCACAACGATATCGGGCTTGCCGTCATTATTAAGGTCTGCAATTGCGGTGTTAACCGGCAGGGAGGCAGTCGGCAAAGGCAGCGGCGGTTCGAAAGTGCCGTCTCCCAGGTTCAGGAGAAGCGCGATTTGGCTGCCCCCTTCCAGCGACGTCACCAGGTCGGGCGCACCGTCAAGGTTAATATCCCCCGCGCTAATCAAATCGCGGTTGGTGATTCTGCCGACACGGGTGTCAATGTCGTAAACGACGCTGGTTGGATAATGGCCGGGACTGGTCGAGTCCTGCAGCAGCACCTCTACCCAGGATTTTTGTGGTGCGGATGTCGCAAGCGTCCTGCTGACGGCCAAATCGTTATAGCCATCGCCGTTAAAGTCAGCAGCCGCCACACTCCACGTTAGCTTTGCATCTGTGCCGTTGCCACCTGATGAGCAACTCGCGATGGCCGCTGCGATGATAATCAGCCATGTTCGCATAACCTTAAACGCCGCATCGCAATCCTGATTCCGATGCCCGCAATGCCAGTCTGAATGCAGCGCGCACGAGTGATAATTAGTGAATTTACCTACCGGCGGCGGCAATTAACCAGCCAAGGCAAATCATTGCGCCGCATTAACAACCAGCGGCACTCGGATGCGGCCATTCTCGCTGGTCTCAACTGTAACCACTTTGCCGGTTGTGAAGCGCGCTGCATCAAGCTGGTTTAATGAATTCAAGTAGGCCGCCATCGCATCTCGTCGCTGCTGCGCCAGTGCTTCAAGCGATAGCTCATCGACGGGTTGAGCGGCTTCTAGCTGCGCTTGCAGATCCGCGCTGTATGCGAGTTCATCAAACGAAGATTTTCCTGTTTCGGGGTCCGTTACGTTGTACTCGTCTTTTAGTTCGCGCAGCGACAGGTCGGGTAGTTGCTGTCCCGCCAATTGTTCGCGAGCCTTGCGCACGCTGCGGGTGATATCGCTTTCATCGCTGAGATCGCCGGTGATCGCAGCGACCTGCTCATCCACCCTGATTTTCTGCATGGCGGGCATATCGACTTCGCGGTTGTAGCCGCCATCGAGCTGCAGTTGCAGCACAGGACGCTCGTTCATGGCGGCCGCTATTTGCGAGAGCTTCTCGCGTTCCGGCGGCTCCAATTCCGCCTCTCCGGGTTCAAACTCGATGGCTTCCAGATCCAGGTCGCTGCCACCCGGCACCAGATTGCCAAGCAGTTTGAAGGGCGCTGCAACCAGCTTGGTAATGAGGTTGGCAAAGGCCTTCATGATAACGCCGCCGGCGCTAAAGTTCGGATCATCCATGTCGCCGCTGACTTTGAGATCCAGATCGATTACGCCGTTTGCATCCGTCAGGAGTGCGACGGCGAGATCCAGTGGCAGGCTCATCGCCTCATCGTGATCGACATCATCGCCCAGTGAAAAATCGGTAATAACCATGTTATTAGCCCCGACGACCAGATTGTTTTCAAACGTGTAGTCGAGGTCCAGGTTCAGTTTGCCGCTTTCGATCTTGCGCCCGACAAACTCGGCCGTGTAGGGGGACAGGTCCGGCATACGGAGGTTACGGAAGTCGAGTTGCACCGTGCTTTGTTCTGTCGGCGCCATCACGCTGACGTCGCCTTTCAGTGTTGTCAGCCCGAATTCACCCACACGACCCTTGAAATCGAGCGCGGATGGTTGCCGGCTGCTGCTGTCTATCGTGGTCATCGCGCCTTCGAATTCCGTAATCATGACGCGAAATGGCAGTGGCAGTGACATGTCAGAAAAATCAACAGAGCCGCCGCTGATCTGGGTCTGACCGACCACGATTTTCATGCTGTCGCCGTCGGCAGGCGCGGGTTCGGGGGCTGGCTCCTCGTTGGCGGCCCCTTCATCCGCAGGGTTATCGATGGTTAGCGATTGAAAATTCGTGGTGCCGTCGGCCGCAATATTGACCCGGGCGAATGGATTCGCGAGGGACACCGTTGCAATCGACAATTCATTGGCATCCAGTTGGAGTTTCAGCGGTGCCAGCTTCAGCGATTCCCAGCCGACCAGTGTCTCTTGCTTCAGCGTGTCGCTAATGCTCAGATCGACGACGCCGATCTCGCCCGTTAAGTTCAGCGTTTCCTCGGGCGAGGAACTCAGTTCCGATGTCACGTTGACGAAACCGTTCTCGATTTTTATCTGCACCGCTTCTTGCACCCACGGCTGGAGCGCTGCCAGAGCGATACTGTCGAGCACCACAGTGCTGCTCGCCCTGACTTCAGGCAGCGGAGCGACGGCGCCGGTGAGCCGAATGCTGCCGCCACTGGCAAGGGATGCATCGAAACTGACCGGCCACTCGCTGCCGGGTTGGTTGCTGATGTCGCGCACGCTTAGCGTCATGGGATCCATCGCCAGGCTGCCTGGGCTCGCGAGCGACCGGTCGCTGAAATCCAGCCGCATGTCCTGAATCCGAAATTCGCCCACGGTCAGCACCCAGTCTGAGTCATCGCCTGGCGTTTCGTCGCTTGTTGCGTCGGGTTCGGCTTGCAGTTCTGCTGTCGCAGTTTCCGTTGCTGTTGCATTTTCAGCAGTTGGCGCAATACTCGTCGCTTCCGTCGCTTCCGTCGCTTCCGTCGCTTCCGTCGCTTCCGTCGCTTCCGTCGCTTCCGTCGCTTCCGTCGCTTCGTCCGCGATCAGTAACTGCTCCAGGTTGGCAGACCCGTCCGGGTTCAGCCATACGTGCAGTTGCGGCTTGTCGATCAAAACCTGATCGACGTGCACCGTTTGCTCGACCAGAGCCATTCTGCCCCCGCTGATTTGCACCGCCGGCAGCGCCAGAATCGTTTCGTCGGAGGCCTTGTCGGTCAGGCTGAGTTCGCTCAGCACTACATTGGCCTCGTTTATTTTGACTTCGATCTCGCCGCTCGGCAGCGACTCAGCGGCATAATCAATAGCCACTTCGAGACAACAATTATCAAGGTTGAAATTCAGTTGCTTCTGGAAGTACCGGTAAACAGTCGGCAGGGGTGAACCCGACAGCGTGATCAAGCCGTCTGATTTCAAAGGATTGAGCGCTACGTTGCCCTGCCACGTGAGTTTCGTGCCCGTTTCGGTGACCAGTTCGATTTGTTGCGCACCGCTTCTTTCAGGCAGGGTGCTGAGATCAGAGACCGCGACGTTTATGTCGTCGATTTGCGTGTTGAAGGTTTCCTCGGTTAACGCATCCTCAAGTTCCAGGCTGCCATCGCTGATCTGAAGCTGTGCGATGTGCAGGCGCAGGATACCGCTGTCTTCTTCGGCGGCCGCGTCGGCAGGCTCTGCCGCAGCGTCCATGTCATTCAGCATTCGGCCCCAGTTGGTGTCTGCAAAAGCATCGCGAGTGAGCCGTATCTGCGGTCGGTCGAGGGTTACCTCGGCGAAGTCCAGCGCCATGATGAACAGACTGGTGATTTGTAAATTGACGACCAGCGAATCGAATGTAGCCAGGTTGCTCTGGTCAGTGTCGAGCAGGGCAAAATCATCGACCTGCAGGCGCAGGATCCACGGATTAAATCGAATGTCACCGACTATAGCGTCGCGTTGGACGATGGCGCGAATTTCATTCGGAGCCAGTCGCGTCAGCGCCCAGGGCACGATGAAAAATCCAGTGACTGTATAAAGAAGGATCAGGACCAAGGCCCAGAAGCGCTTGCGGCGATAGTCATACCAACTGCTGAGCTTACCCAAGTCTTCGAGCACGCGGGATCTCCAATTTATTCTTCTTGTTTAGATAACGTTAACGCAGGACGGTGCGGGACACTAGTAGCTCGTTCATCTCAATACTGAAAAGCTGCGGTGCGCTGAATAAACCAGAATGCCGCCATGGTGCCGATCGCATAGGCCGGCAAGGCCGGCACCCAGTCGGGCCAGCTTAGTTCGATGCGACCGGCAATACGCCCAGCCCCCGCGAAGATAATGAAAACGGCGGCGATGAACAACAGCTGCCCCGCCTCGACGCCCACGTTGAAGAACAGCAACGCAACAGGTATCGATGCCTGCGGCAAGCCCACTTCTGCGAGCGCGCTGGCAAAACCGAAGCCGTGCAGCAGGCCAAAAGTGAATGCGACGACCCACGGGTAGCGTTCGGTCAGGCCGGGCCTGCCCTGGCGGCTGTGAATGACCTCGGCCGCGACGAAGGCAATGCTCAGCGCGATGGTTGCTTCGACCGGCGGTCCGGGTACGCGCACCCACCCAAGGGTTGCCCCGGCCAGCGTCAGGCTGTGTGCGACGGTAAACGCGGTGACCGTCGCGATTATTCTGCCGGTGCCTTTTACCAGCAGCAGCAAGGCCAGCACGAACAGCAGATGGTCGATGCCAAGCAATATATGTTCGAGGCCATATATAAAGTAGGTTCGCACGACCTCGAAGCCGTCGGGCTGTGTGGGAATGTCGAAAGCTGTTTCCGTAGGTGTCAGTCGATGCGTGCTTGCGACACCGTCGGCGAATTCAATGCGAACCAGCACGTCGGTATCGGTTCGCTCGAGCCCGTCGATTCGCACTGTACCGCCCTCTATGCCGCCTGCGCAGGTTGCGGTCCACCGGCTGAAGAACGCGGCGCCATTCCATTCGACCGTGCCGCCTACCCGGGGCTCACACTGTTCGGGCAAGCGCGCAGTAATGGCCATCGGCGCGCCGCCCGCTACCGCCGGTTTTTTCCAGATTACGCCAAAAAAATCATTGTCGAGCTGGCGCAATTCCAGGTAACCGGGTTGCAGGGCATGACCGAAGGCCGTGGGAATCCCGCCGACTTGCGTGAGCAGCAGGCCGACCAGCAAGATACGAAGCAAGCGGGCCTTGCTCATCAGCGGGGCGACTCGATCTGCATTATCCGTTCCGGTAACTCCACCCTGTAGCGTTCCCGCAGGCGCGCATACAATTGTTCACGCAGTTCCTGTGATTTGGCGGCGGCCCACTCCTGCGCTACCTCGGCTCGTATGTCATCCAGTCGCGGCAATTGTCCGGGCGATGCTTCGCTGATACGGACGAGGTGCACTCCGTAACCGGATTCGACGGGTCCGGACCAACGGCCGGGTGTCAGCGTTTCGAGCTGCGCAAAAAAGCCAGCGCCGAAGACGCCGTCTATGGCATTAGGCCCGGACAGGGCTAGTCGGTCGGGGAGCAGGGTGGGGCTGCTCCATGCAAGCGAATCGACAGGGGCGTCGGCATTCGCCTGCAGACTATTCAGTGCCGCCGTTATCAATTCTGAATCCGCTGCCTGCCCCAGGAAAATCTGCTCGAATGCCAGGCGGGGCGGCTCTCGAAAGCGATCTTCATGCAGGGCGTAATAGGCTTCCAGTTCACCCTCATCCGGCTGAAGCGAATCGCTGCCGGCATCGCTAAGAAATTCCATTTTCTGCTGCATGCGGCGGCGAACCACCGCATCGTCGCGGTCCAGCCCGAGCGCCCGCGCTTCTCGGTAGTAGATTTCTTCACGCACGAAGTTATCGACCAGTGCGCGCAGCTCGGCAGCCGTCGGTTGCCGGCGCCAGACTCCCTCGAAGCCTGCAACAAGTTGATCGACGCGCGCTGTTGTTACGACGATCGTGTCGCGCGGCGCCGGTGCAGGTCCGGATACGACTCGGAAGAGGAGGAATATCAGGCCACCCGCCAGGAGGAAATGTAAGAGCGGCTCCCGCAGGAGCCGCTTGAGTTCATTCACGTGGATGTGTTCCCAAATCAGCGGTTTGTCGATCAGGGCGTATACCAGATCGGCGATGTGTAGGCGCGCTCCTGGGTCGTCATCGGCACGTCCGCGGACATTTTGATGCCGTAGCGGAATGCGTCATAGGCGGTCCAGCGCGGGGTGGGTATCTCGATCACACGCGCGTAATAAAAAGCTTTCAATTTGGGGTCGAAATCCGGGTCACTCCAAATGGTGGCGAGTTCCGAGGCGCCGATGGTGTTGGTCCAGTTGGCATTGGCGACATCCACCGTGTTGCCCACGGGCGGCAGCTTGCCGTCGGTGCCGGGTTTGCGGTTGTCCGACCAGGCCACGTCGTAGACTTTCTCGTAGGTGTTGCCTTTGCTGTCGGCCCAGCCCTTGACGATCTGAATGCGGTCGAGGTTGGCACCGATCGGATCACGCAAGGCATAGACCATGAAGGTCGGTGCGGCGGCACCGGCAGGCGCCTTGCGCAAGTCACCACCCATCGGGACGCCGCGTTCATAACCGACCACGGCCGGCATGCGCGAATTCAGGTCCTGGGCGGTGAAGTCCCAGCCGCCGAACAGCCGAACTGCCATGCGCGGACCGGTGGTGGCATAGACTTCCCTGCGCTCCATAGCATCGAAAATCGCCTCGCGGGTATTCTCGGTTGCCCACACCGCGGCAAGGCCCGAAGCGGTGGATTCCCAGCCCTCGATGACGCCCTGGTCGGTTTTCGCGAACGGGTGTTCCCAGCGTTTCGGGCTGGGTTCCGTCCCGGCGTGCTTGCCAAAGAAATTGTCCTCTTCGACTGCGACCAGCGAGGTGTGGCTGTCGGTCGAACCGATCATGCCAAACTTGTATGGGTTGGTACCGAGCTTGCCTTCGATCGTCAGGCCGCGCTTGAGCGCTTCGCGGGCATATTCACCGGCCAGCATGTCGTCGGTTTTTGCCTGGCTCAGGTCCAGGTTGCCGGCGTCCCAGGTTTCGTAGTCCGCGAACTCGTCATCGGGCGACAGAAACGGATGGGTCTCGCCGTCACCCTTGATCTGGGTCGCTTCCATGACCGGTTCCCATGTGCTGCGCTCCTGCACATAGGTCTTGTCGAATTTCTTGCCGTTCCACTGGTCATTGAGGCGGAACATGATGCCGTTCGACAGGTTACCGTTGTGCGGGATCGCCAACACGTTGCCGCCGGTCTTGGCCTCGTAGTTGGTCAGGTACTTCCACAGGTCGCGTGGGTCCGGACTGCCGATAGGCGCGGTCTGGATAAACGGATCAACCTGCCCGGCCATGTCGCCGTCGTCACGGAAGATCACCACCCGGTGCATGTTGTTGCCGTTGATCAGCGAGGTCCATTCAAAACCGATCAGCGCGGTAAAGCGGCCGGGATCATTGAAGGCTTCCGCTTCCTTGATCACATTGTTCCAGACAGACTCATAGGTCTTCGAGCCGGGCGAGTAAAGGTTGAGCAATGCAGGCTCCACTGTGCCCTGAGAGAAATTGCCGATCAGGTCCATGGCGGCCTTGACGCCTGCTTCGCCGCCCTCGGTGAGGCCTTTATTCCAGCGCGCACCCTGTTCGAAGGCAAGAATCTCCGGAGTTCCTGCGCGGAGGTCGTCGATCATGCCCATCCCGTCGGAATGGTCCGCAATCACCAGCCAGTCGAGCGGCCGGGACAGCCTGACGGGTTGGCCCGTCGCGCTGACGATCTGTTCGCCTTGAGCAAAACGATACGCATCGCGCGGCGGCACCCGGTTGCCAAACAGACCGGCGTCCATCGACAGTGACGTGTGCAGGTGCGAGTCGCCCCAAAGCGGTCGTTCCGGATAATTGCGCTCGGCGTACGGTGAATAGGCCTTGCCGGTGTAGGCAGCCGACAGGTTTTCCGCGGTCGGAGCACCGATGTCCTGCGCGGCCGCAGGCAGTGTCAGGACAGCAAACAGTAATGCGAAGGTTGGCCGAAAAACGTATTGCATTGAGGTTTCTCCCGTTCGTGGCTGACTGCCCGCCGTCATGGGGGGCCTGGTGCCATGGACTTTTTTGTTCTGAATTCTTAGCGCGAGAATACTAACATGACAGCGATTTACAATATGTCGCTCAATGTGCCTGGCCAGCGTTATCGGCTAGGCTTGCTGGATAGGGCTACTGTCTTGATTCGGGGGCTAGCAAAATTTCGTCGAGTTGGCGGTATCTGCCGTTCAGCATGACGCCCTCTACCTGCAGCAGGTCCGTGATACGTGCCAGCGGGTCGCCATCGACGATCACGAGATCCGCGCGCAGGCCGGCAGCGAGTCGGCCGACCTCATTGCCTGCGCCCATGGCGCTGGCCGCATTCGATGTTGCGGTGCGTAATGCAGCGCCGTTGCTCAGGCCTGCATCGACGTAGTTTTGCAGTTCGATGATCAGCGCCAGTCCGTAAGGAAAGATTGGCGCATCCGTGCCTGCGACAATGTTCACGCCGCCTGCGTCGAGTTGCCGCAGGGTGCTGCCTGCATTGGCCAAGCCCGTGCGCACCAGGTCAATTTTGCGTGACACCAGTTTTGTGAAGCCTGCCAGGTTTTTGCGGTAGGCGGTTGGATACAGCGTCGTGTACTGCCGAATGTTCTCAAGCCCGCTGGCTTCAGAACCTGCGTCTGCGTCGTCGCTGCCGTACTTCAATGCAAAATCAAAAAAACCGC
This sequence comes from Gammaproteobacteria bacterium, assembly GCA_037387125.1. Lineage (GTDB taxonomy): Bacteria > Pseudomonadota > Gammaproteobacteria > Steroidobacterales. Next base: position 15,823 of record JARRLL010000032.1, read on the forward strand.
CCTGGTTGATCAGCGTCGGTGTTACTGATGCTTGCGGCGCGGAGTAAATAGCTTCCACGTCGGCATAGCTTGCAAGCAGGTTTGATTGCTTGGCCGAGGAACCAGTCCGGCTGGAGCCGCGCAAGTGCTCTGTCCGGTCACCACCGAAGCCAATATTGCGGATGGCGGCGTGCGCGGTCACGGGCAGTCCGCGCGCATGACCAAGTTGCACGGTTAGTGCCTGCAGTTCGGGCTTCATTCGCCGATAGGTTTTCAGCAGCCCGTAGCCCAGCTGCTCGCCGCGTTCAAGTTCGCGCCGCAACCGCTGTTCGCTGGTGATGTGGCTGGCAAAATAAAATGTGCGCCGGGCGCCGTCGAGTTGCGGGCCTGCGAAGACGAGTCGCGGGCCGAGTCGTCTGCCGCTCAGCCAGCTCTCCATGTGCTCGCGCGACTCATAGGGCAGCCCGCCGGGTTCCACCACTGTCGTAACGCCGAATGCGAGCAGCGAGCGGCCCAACCATTCGCCCTTGTGCGGCTCGAAGTGCACATGGTGATCGATTAATCCCGGCAACACCGTTTGGGTGCCCGCGTCGATGACCCGCATGTTCGCCGGGTGCTCGGCATGCGGAACGATCGCGGCAATGCGATCATCGGTGATAAAGATATCGACGTCATTGTCATAGCCTTCTTTAATGCCATTCCACATGCGCCCCGCATGCACCAGCAGCGAACCCCTGCCGCCGGCCGGGCGCCAGGTTTGCTGCGGTTCGTGCAGCGTGCGCGTTTCGTTGCCGAGCGTTATGGTTTCAAGGCCGCGTGATGTCAGCGTCGTAAGCCGCTTGCCGTCATGTGACCAGGCCGGCGACTCGTTCAGTTCATCAAGTACGAGTTCCGGCGGGCCGGCGACACTGCCGTCATTATCAACCGGCAGGCGCCACAAGCTGCCATCGATGATCAGCGCCAGTTGCCGGTAGTCGTAACTCGCGACCGGGCCGAAATCAGGAGCCATGCCAGCCGAAGCTACATCGCTGGAGCGCCTGCTATTCGTATTTGTGCGATTCGAGATCGTGCCTTCGCTATCCCGAAAGTCGGGCAGATGCAAAGTCGTTGCCGTGTCGCTATCGATGTTGATGCGCACAAGCCGATTGGCGCCGTCGGTCGCGCGGCCGGACGGCGAGTGCAGTTCTGCAACCGTGATATTCCGGCCATCCGCGCTCCAGCTGATTCGCCCGGGCCAGAGCTTCGGGCTGCTGCGCAGCCTGCGCGACTCGCCGGTAGCGACATCCAGCACCCTGACCGTGAAGTCCTGTGTGCCGATCGGCCCAACCTGCAGCCAGGCGATGTGTTGCCCGTCCGGCGAGTAGGTCGGATAGCGCGGGCCGCTCGAGTTATTCGTCATGCGCCGGCGCAGGCCGGTCGCAAGTTCGTGTTGCCAGATCTGCATACCGCCGTCGCGATCCGATATGTACAGGAGGTATTGGCCGTCGGGCGATACACTCAGGTCGCGTTCGACGAAGGCATCGTTCGTGAGTTGTCGGAGCTGATCGTTGTTGCTCAGTTGCCAGAGATCACCCAGCGCCGTGAAGACGATGCTGTCGTCCGCCAGCACGACCGGGTCGACGATGCCGAGCACGGGCTGTGGCTCATCCATGGGGCGCGTTGCCAGGGCCGGCGGCGTTCGTTTTTTATATTGATCACGCCGCAGCGCCAGGGTCGCAGCGAAGGGCAGGGTTTCGGCACTACCGGCGTCGATTGCCAGACGCCTTATGTTGCCGTCGCCGGTGTATATAAGTCTGTCGTTCCCAAGCCAGGCCGGCGCCATGCCGAATATGTCATTCGTTGCTGCAGCCAAGCTGCGAGTCTCATTGGTTTGCACGTCCAGCAGGACCAGTTCATTGACCGCGACACCCGGAAAGCCGTTGCGAGTTTTCGCCTGCACCCAGGCAATGCTCCGGTCGTCCGGGCTCACGCGGGGTTGATACATGCGCCCGGCCGGCGCGCTGGCCAGCTGCGTTGCTGCCGAATTCTCGCGTTGACGGTAAAGCGCGACTTTACCGCCGCGCTCGGAGACGAAGTACAGCGTGTCCGCGGTGACAGCCGGCGCGTAGTCATCGGCGCTGTCTGTTGTGAGTTGCTTGAGCGTGCCGTCGGCCAACTCGACGGACCATACGTCTTCGTTACCGGAGCGGTCTGAGCTGAACACGATTGACCTGCTATCCGCAGACCAGGCAGGCTCGCGATCATCGTGCATGCTGTGCGTCAGGTTGCGATAGCCGCTGCCATCGGTGCGCAGCACGACGATATCCCACGCGCCTGTCGCAAAACTTTCCGCGGCCAGCCATTGGCCGTCCGGGCTGAGCTGCGGCCTGCGCAGATCATCGAGCGCGTCCGTGAGTGCGATGGCCGTGCCGCCATTGGGTGGCAGCTTCCACAGCATGCCTTGCAGGTCGATGTACAACGCTACGGAGTCGCCGGTGGCCGCAAACTCGGTGCCCGAAGTGACCGTGGCGGTATGCGACAATTGTGAAGCGCAGCCCTGCAGCAGCGCGCAAACACCAGCGACGAGGCTGGCGAGGTGAAATTTACTCATAACCCATGATAGCAATGGTCGGCCGTTGCCAGCGCTAAGAAAAAGCTTTGCGCAGCCTGTCTGGCAGGGACTCACGTGCCAGGTGCGCACATCTTATTGGTGTCAGGCGACGAAGATACAGGTATTAAAGGTATAGGCAGCGGAGTAGTAAGCCATGAAAGCAATCTGGAAGGATACGGTGATCGCAGAATCGGATGACACGGTGGTTGTAGAAGGAAACCACTATTTTCCGCCGGACGCGATTCGGAGTGAGTTTTTCGAGCCCAGCGATACGCATACGGTATGCCCCTGGAAAGGCACGGCGAGCTATTACACCCTGGCCGTCGACGGTCAGCAGAATCCCGATGCGGCGTGGTACTACCCCGACACGAAGGAGGCCGCAAAAAATATTCAGGGCCGCGTCGCTTTCTGGAAAGGCGTGCAGGTGCGTGAGTAGCCTGCGGCTAGAGACAGCGCAAGCATGATGGCAGGCGATGACAACGCCACCGTTGTTCGTTGCATGCACGGTGCCGCAGATGGTTTCGATGCTGCAGGCGGAGTCGCTGCCGTACGCTGGCTGCCAGAAGTGAGCAGGGAACAGGTTTGCAGTGCCGCTGAATTATTGCTCTCCGCTTGTGATCCGCTAATGCATACCACTGTATTTGTTGCAGGGGCTGCCGGGCAGTATGTTGCCGAGAGCTATTCAATCGAAGGACAGCGCATTCAGTTTTGCGGCCATGGCGCGTTGGCCGCAGCATGGTGGGTGTTCAATGAGCTTGAGTTGGACGCCAGCCGACTCGATTTTGCGAACCGGCTGCACAGCTGGCGAGCACGGCGCGGAGCCGCCGGCAGTATCGTGCTCGTCTACCAGCGGCCTGTGCCCGTTGAGTGCGCGGTCCCCGGTTTTGCCGTCGCTGCTATCGGCATGCAAGCTGACAGGGCCGCCGAGACAGGCGGGCCGACTGATTATTTGATCCTGGAACTGGCCGACGCAAACCAGGTAAAAGATGCGCGACCCGATTTCGACTTGCTCGGCGAGGTGACCCGGCGTGCGGTGATAGCGACAGCGCGCCATGTTGTCGCCGGTGAGCCCGCATGCGTGTACCGCTATTTTGCCCCTCAGTATGGCAATCCCGAAGACGCTGCAACGGGTTCGGCGGCAGTGCAACTCGGGGCCTACTGGTCGCCGCGCTTGCAGCGCGAGGAGTTTACTGCTTTACAATTGTCGCCTCAGGGAGCGCTCCTGCGGCTGGCCTGCAAAGGTGACAAAGTCGAATTGGCGGCGCGAGTGGGGTATGGTTGATCGGCATGGAGCTCGCAAAAGAACAATTAAACGAGACCGTTGCCGACCGTTTTCTGGCCGTTCGTAATTCCACTGCCCAGCTATGCAGAACGCTCTCGCCGGAAGACTGCAACCTGCAGGCAATGCCGGACACGAGCCCGGCCAAATGGCACCTTGCGCACACCACCTGGTTTTTCGAAACTTTTGTGTTGGCCGAATTCAGCGCCGGCTATTTGCCAGTAAACCCGCTCTACAGCGTGCTGTTTAATTCTTATTACAACGGCGTCGGCGAACAGTTTCCGCGTCCGCAGCGTGCGGTGTTGTCGCGGCCGGATTTCGCTGAAGTAATGGCTTACCGTGAAGCAGTGGATCGTGAAGTCGCGGATCTGCTGAGCGATAGCGCGCATCCGCAGGCAGACCAGATTAGTGCCCGGGTCGAACTCGGCCTGCATCACGAAGCGCAGCACCAGGAGTTGTTGTTGACGGATTTAAAGTACTGTCTGTTTCAGAACCCGATGTTTCCGGTCTATCGTGAGACAGGAGGGCTGCATGCGGCGACAAATCCGGTGGCGCTCGATTTTATTGCCTGCCCGGGCGGCCAACTAGAAATAGGCCATTCGGGCGAAGGTTTCTGTTTCGATAATGAACTGCCGCGCCATATTGAATACCTTCCACCCTTCAAGCTTGCTAATCGCCTTGTCACCAACGGCGAATACCTTGAGTTCATTGCCGCTGACGGCTACAGGAATCCGGAGTACTGGTTGGCGGACGGCTGGAGCGAGGTGCAGCAGCAGGGCTGGCGGCAACCTCTCTACTGGGGGGCGGTCGACGGCCGCTGGCTGGAGTATACGCTGGGCGGGTTGCAGCCACTCGATGAGGCCGCGCCGGTGGCCCATATCAGTTTTTACGAAGCACAGGCTTATGCTGCCTGGGCGGGCAAGCGACTGCCCACCGAAGCGGAGTGGGAAAGCGTTGCGCACGGGCGCACGGTTGCGGGCAACCTGGTCGAGACGGGACAACTGCAGCCGCGGGCTGCCGATTCCGGGGAGGCGACAGTCATGCAGTTGTACGGTGATTGCTGGGAATGGACCAACAGTGCGTACCTGCCGTATTCCGGGTACAAGGCTCCGGCGGGCGCCGTGGGCGAGTACAACGGCAAGTTTATGAGCGGGCAGATGGTGCTGCGCGGAGGTTCTTGCCTGAGCCGGTCTTTCCATATTCGTTCCAGCTATCGTAATTTTTTCTATCCGCGCGACCGGTGGCAGTGCACAGGCATTCGGCTTGCCGACGACCTAAGCGACTAAACCAGGGGTGATCGATGAGTGCATCATTGCAGCGGCGCGTTGTTAACGATACGGACTCGGACGACAATCATGCGTCGACCGAGCGCGAGGTCCTTGCGGGCTTGATGCAACAGCCCAAACGAATTTCGCCCAAGTATTTTTACGATCAGAAGGGTTCTGCTCTGTTCGACGCCATCACGGGTTTGGACGAGTATTATCTGCCGCGGGTCGAGAAAGAAATCTTCTCCAGGCATGGCGATGAAATGTGCGCCGCCATCGGCAAGGGCGCTGCAGTTATCGAGCCCGGTGCCGGATCCTGCGAAAAGATCAAGAGCCTGCTGCCGGAGTTGCAGCCCTCGGCATACGTGCCTATGGATATTTCCGGTGAGCATTTGCAGGCCAGCGCGGCAAGTTTCAGTGACGAGTACCCCGGCATCCCCGTGGTGCCGCAGGTTTGCGACCACACGCAGGGTATGGACATCAGCATACCGCTCGACGGTGCACCGGCCGTGTTTTTCTACCCCGGATCATCGGTGGGCAATTTCGAGCCCGATGCGGCGGTCGATTTTCTGTGCGACATGCGTGCGCTGATTAACGACCGTGGCGGCTTGCTGATCGGTGTGGATGCCAAGAAGGATGAAAACGTTCTGCACGCAGCCTACAACGATGCCGATGGCGTTACTGCCCAATTCAATGTCAATGTGCTCGACAATCTGAACAGTCTGCTTGACGGTAATATCGATCGCCGCAAGTTTGTGCATCATGCCTTGTATAACGACAAGTTCGGTCGCATAGAAATGCATCTGAAGTGCATGAGCGCTCACTCGGCCCGACTCGCGGGGTGCCGCTTAGAGTTTACTGAGGGCGAACTGATCCACACCGAGAATTCTTACAAATATCACCCGGATGAGTTCATAGCTCTGGCCGAACGCGCCGGGTTCATGCCCCGGCAACTGTGGCAGGATCAACGTCGCTGGTTTTCAGTGATGTATTTCGAGCCGGCGTGAACTGCCCTGAACTCGTCTGAAGCGGGTTGTTACCAGTGCCCGGTGCCGGGCGGTCCTTTCCACGGGCCGGCTATGTTGTCGGTGACCCAGCCGCCGTAAAACCCGCCTTCCTGCGGCCTGACGCGCTCGCCGTCGATATAGCATTCAACTCGCCCGGGATAAAAGCACAACCAGTCACGTATAGGGAGAAACGCAGGCCGCGGCGCCGGATAGCTCCAGCCAATCGGTTGCCTGGCGCCGACTCCGGCCAGGCCCCAGTAGGTCGCGGCGCCTTTCCATTCGCATATCGAAGCCCCGTCGACCCGTTGCAGGCTCCCGAAATCAATCTCATCGGGCGGTATATAGACCGTTGGCGGGCTCGCGGTTTCCAGCACGCGTTTACTCCGGCGGGTCCGCGCCAGCAGTTTGTCGCCGGCCTTGACCTCGATAAGGCTGT
>JARRLL010000033.1:0-31569 GCA_037387125.1 Gammaproteobacteria bacterium
CCCGTCAGGAGTTCGTTGCTGATAACGCAGTCGGTTGTCTGCGCGGCAACCACCCCGAAGCCGGTCGTCCCGTCGGTCCCGGGAGCAGGGTTGTCGCAAAGTATGTCTTGCAGTTCATAGGACGGCTCGCCGGTGAGGTCTTCCGTCAATTGATAGTTGGTGCCGGGCAGCACGAGCAGCCTGTCTGTGCCCCCGTCATCGATGAGGGTGCCGGTGGCCGAGGATCGGGGTGAGTAATCGATATTCTCGCCGCCGGAGCGCTCGAGGGTATAGGAGAAGTTGCCGGTCTGTCCCGCCGGTTCCGTTGACTTGGCGATGTTCACGACACCGCAATTGGAAATCGTTAGGACCGACTTGATATCGGCGAGTACCGTGTCTTTATAGTCGGCCGTGTCAGAGTTACCGGTGATTGTTCCGGGAATGATGTTGTCGAATATGAGGCAGGTTTGCAGCCGATCAAAAATAGCATCCGACAGATTGATCGCGCCTTCACCGCGGGACGTGTCAGCGTTGAGTGCCGCAAATGCGTAACCCGATTCCGACAGGTTGATGCCGGCATCGAACGACGCGCCGTCGAAGGTTCGCAGGATAATATCATTAGAGCCGCCGCCGAAATCCCAGACAATCATGAAATCGCCGGGCTGACGGTTGATCCAGGGGTTGCAGCTGCTGATAAGTTGTAACTCAGCTTCGCTCGCCGGTTCGGTCTGGTCAATTCCGGTGTAGTCGCAGGACGGGTCTGCGGATGCAGACTGGAGTTCATAGGATATGACGCTGCTCCCGCTCGTGGCGTCGCGCTCCCACGCGAAGTAGAGCCAGATGTCCCCGGCCGCGTCGGTTTCCGCGCTTAACCAGATTTTCCCGATATCGGTCGCGCTGTTCGGATTGGTATACGACAGCATCGGGGCCTCTGCGGTATGGATTGATCCCAGTTTGGTGTCGCTGGAATTAACCGGCCCCAGTTCGCTAATGCTGCCCACCGGATCGGCGAACTCATAACAACAATCGGCATCGGGAACCGTGCCGTCAATGTTGTATGGAATCTGCGCCAGGCTGATGCCCGGTAGCAGCAGTACAGCCGTCGCAAAACTGATTAAGGTGCCGATGTGCTTCGAGAAGCCAACGTGTTGCGTCTTAGGAATATCCATTTCCGTATACCTTTGTTATATCCGGCGGGAGTCCGGATCCGGCTGTTTACCTTTCGTCCATAGCAGGCAAGAGCCGGGTTGTTATTTATATTTTTCAGATCTTTCCCAAAGTTTTCGTAAATCCTCTGCTGGTCCGGCTGTTATGTTCGTGAGCCTGCCAGCGTGTTTCATGTATTCAATTCAACCTTACTGTGACCTCGTACCCCTGCCGGGACAGGTCGTAATTGATCGCGGCAGCCGGATGACCAGGCGCATCGACCCGCAGTAAATGTGGTCCGGGCCCCAGGTTGCTAAACGCGAAATTGCCGCGGGTATCCGCGGCTGTTCGCCGAGTCGCGTTCGTCGTGATGCCATCAGTCTCGTGCGACCATTGCAGTACTACTCGCGAGGCCGGGACGGGATTGTTCGATGCGTCGACCACGGTTCCACGTATCTCGTGCACACCCCAATCGAGCAGCAGCGGTAAGTGCATGGATTCGCCCGGATCCAGATGCAGCCCCTTTACCAGCATTGAGGGTACCGATTGACTCGCGAGAACCAGTTCGCCCGCAGGGGCCGCTTCGATTGCGAAATCACCGTTTTTGTCTGTGCGTACCACTGCGTTCGGTTTTAGCGATGCGGAATTGCGGAGCACCAGGTCGAAGTCCGTTACCGGTTCGCCATTCGTGTTGACAAGCCGTCCGGAGATCTTGCCGAACTCATAGGCGGCAATGACAACCGGCAATTCCGGGTTATCAGCGGTAAGCCGGACGGGCCGCTGAAAGTCTTTGTAACCCGGTCCGCCCGTCACGAGCAGTCGATAGTCAGCGGGTGCTTCCAGCACAGGAAATTTAAACTGGCCTTCCCGGTCCGTGGTCGTTCGATAGGTCTGCTTCGCGCTGAGCGGCCTGAGTTCAATACTGCGGCCGGGCATGGGCTTGCCGGCAGTATCAGTCACAGTGCCGCGCAAGGATGTCCAGATATCAACAGGCATCATGACCTGCTTGATTTCTGCTGACTGCGCAAGCATGGGCGTCGCACGGTTCAGGGGCTGCACCGGGGCCTTGCGGGTCGCCTCCCGATAACCGGGACGCTGAAAGCGCAACGCAACGGAACGTAGTTCGGGGTCCATGCTGACTGGCAGCTCGAATCGTCCGCCATCATCCGTTAATACACTTGCCTGGCCCAGTAAAACAGGCAGCACGGTCACGCCCTCGAGTGGCTGGCCGTCCTCCGCCACCACCGTTCCGGCGACAATCAATGCCGCGTTCTGGCGCACAACGAGGTCGGCATAATCGACACCACTGCGGGCGATGATGCGAGCGGCGCGATAGGGCGGCTGACTGCTGACGCGAATGCTGTATTCGCCCTCCGGAAGACCGTCAAAAGAATAGCCGCCAAGAGAGTCAGTCCGCGTCCAGAAACGCAGCGTTTCGCTCTCGGCTGACTTTTCCCAATCGTTCATGCGCTCAGGGGAAGCGACTACGGTAACGTTTCGAAGAGCCTCACCCGCCGCAGTAATGACATGGCCGGAGATTGAGTAGGTTTCAAGATCAGAATCGATTGATCGGGAATTACGGCTTTTTACAAGGCGGCTGCTGTCGATCGGCTCACAGTGAAGTTGCGAACTGGCGTTACCAACTGCCGCACACAGTTCAGCCATCGTGTAGCCGGCTCGCGGCCGGTTATCGGTCTGGTCAAAAGCATCGTTAGCGGTATGCCATGCTGATGTTTTGACCGTGCCCGTTCTGTCACTGGATATCTCGCCAACGGCCGGGCCACGAGTAACCGCCGGCTCCTCAGGATCGGGTTGCCATTCATTCGCGGTTTCGGGTTTCGTTGCAGCGGCGACAGCGGGTAGGGGCGGGCAGTCGGGACCTAAGTCGGCGGCCTGGATGCCGACGTTGCAATCGATGTTGGTGTCGCGGGCTGCTCCCGGCGAGGACTGGATGCGGGGTTGCAAATAGGCAAAGTACGCCACCGCGGAAACGGCGAGCGTCATAACTATAACTGCCTTGTATCGATAACCGGCACTCAGGGTATCCTTCCCTGTTGACCGGCTAGGGCTCTGGTCCATGAGCCGCTCCCCGTTTTTATTTTTATTTTGGCGGAAGCTTCGCCTCGTCAATGAGGCCAAACTACCGGGCTAATTCTTCTGATCGATTGTCTCGATTCCTTTTAGTACGTGGCAAATAACGCTGCGCTTCCCGAAGTCGGTTGTCAAATAAAGATTAAATACATAGCGATAGAGAGGTATTTTCAAAATTATGTAACGCATGGCGGCGCAAGTTTTCGGCCCAATGGCCTCGTGCACGATCGTGGATGAAGTCAGTTTTCAGCCGCCGACGCAGCCATTCTTGCGCGGGTCTACTGGCCGTCCGTCTCCAGCTCGCTGGCGAGCTGCTGCAGCTCCGGGACGGGGCCGAAGCGCCTGAGTGCATCCTGCACAGAGCGTCTGGCGGCCTCGACTTGACCCGCAGAATTCAGCGCCACGACATGAACGAGCGCATAGCGAGGAGTCGCCTCGGCCGAATTCGCCGCCTGGCCAAGGTAGTCGACTGCTTCCGATATGCGTTGCTGACGAACGAGCGCCAACCCCAGGACATAGTTAAGTAGCGCCTCGTCGGGAAGCACGACCAGTCCTTCGCGCAATAACTGTTCGGCTTCACTTTCGCGGCCGAGTTCGCGGTAAAGATCGGCGAGGTTCACGTAAGCCGGTATGAAGCTCGGGTTTTGCCGGAGCGCTTTTCGATACGCGGCTTGGGCCAGTTCCGGGCGTTTGCGAAATCGTTCGACGTTACCGACGTTCACATGCGACTCAGCGCGCTCTGAATTAAGCGCCTGAACGTCCAGATACTCTTGAACGGCAGTCTGCACCTCTTTATTGACGCCGGGCGCTAATAGGATCGGATCGACGGCAACGAGCGCTACTGCTGCTTCGAGCCGCACGGCTTTCACTGGGTCCCGGAGCAGCGGAGCGGCCATTTTCGCGGTCAGTGACGGTGCCGAATTACGCAGCGCACGCGCCGCGGCCAGCCGAATAAGCGGCGCGTCGGCTGAGGTGAACCGGGCTATTAACTGCTGTGCCGGCGCGGAGTCGCCAAAGCCCGTTTGGGCGATGGCTGTGGCTCGAATGATGACCGGATAAGCCGGGTCGCTGCCTATCTCGATTAGCAAGTCTCTACCGCGATTGGTGGCGGGGTCAGCCGCTGCCAGCTTGTAGGTCCAGTGGGATGTAACAGCATCATTTGGCAACTTGCCATGACCGCCCAGCGCGTCGCTCGCCCAAGCGGCGCTCTTGTCACTATGACACGCGTTGCAGGCATTCGGGATCCCGAATTGTTCAGTCAATTGTGGACGGGGAATGCGGAAGCTGTGGTCGTTGCGTGCGTCATTTTGCATGTAGACGGTTGCAGGCATATGGCAATCGATACAATCGGGCTGCTGCGCCTCGAGCGCATCAGCGTGCAGATGGTGACTGACGGCTGCATACCGTTCGCTGTTATGGCATTGCAGGCAAACGGCTGCGCCCGGTGCCCGCAGTTCAAGGCTGTGCGGCTCATGGCAGTCGCTGCAGGTTACGCCCGACTGATGCATTTTGCTCTGCAAAAATGAGCCCAAGACGTAAACTTCATCGCGAATCTGACCATCCGCGAAGTAAAGTGGCTGTTCGATCAGGCTGGGCAAATAAGCGTCCAGCAATTCAGCTTGCGGCTCAGGCAAAGCCGAAATTTTAGCGCGCCGCGAATGGCAGCCGCCGCAGGCATTCAGTTCCTTGGTCGGAATCAGCCTCGGAGTCCTTTGCGGTTTACCTGTAACCGGGTCAGCCTGCCACAAGGCACCCTTGCGCTCATCAAAACTGAGGGTGAAACCCTTGTCGACGGCAGAACGAGTTGAGGGTTCGCTATCGGCCCAGCGCAAATGTTCGGCGGCGGGACCGTGGCAGGCCTCGCACGCCACGTTAATTTCCGCCCAGTGGGTTATAAACCGGTCATCTGAAAACTGGTAGTCGCTGACCAATGCGGTTGAGTGACAATCGGCGCACATGGTTTCCCAGTTTTGACTCGGCTGGGTCCAATGCAACACATCTGCAGAGTTAATGCGTTCCTCGGCTCCATAAGTATGAAACCATTTTTGGCCCCCTGACTCGGCGCTGCGGCTATCCCATGCAATACTCAGCGCCTGGATTTTGCCGTCGTTTAGTTCCAGCAAGTATTGCTGCAGCGGATAAACTCCAAAAGTATATCGAACCGGAAACACAGCGAGCTGGCCGTCCGGCCCATCGGTTTCGACTAAGTACTGGCCGTCCCTTTTTATAAAACGACTGGTAACGCCATTGTGGGTAAAAGTGGCATCATCGAAATCGCCAAGTACTGTTTCTTCGGTTGCGGGTTGCATTGCGAGAGCGTGATGTGAATTCCGCCAGCTCGCCATCTGGGCGGGGTGACATTCCGCGCAGGTCCCGGCGCCGACATAACTCTCCGAATCATGAATTCCGGCTGAGTTGGGCGTATCGTTGGCATTGTCGCAGCCCCCATTGAGCGCCAGCGACAGGACGACAACGACTAAGCGGATCGAACAAAGGGGCAGCCTGCGGTGAGGCGACACCTGCCTCGAGTGGCGCTCAGTTTTCGTCATTGATTTCGAAAACGAAACTTGCCCAGTAACTCTGCCACTTCGCTTTCGGATCCCCGACAATCGCCTGAATGTTTACCGCTTTCACGAGCCATACACCGGCTTCGGTGATGCTGATTTCCGCAATACCCGCCTCGTTGGTCCTGATTCGCTGCCGAGTGGCCGGATCGTCGCGCGTAAAAGCCTGGACCAGAAGGTCGGCGGCCGGCTTACCCCTGAAGGTCAGCAGAAACGGAAGTTTGCCGCCGGCCGTTATTGTCTGAGGATCAGCCTGCGGAGTGAGTTCCAGGGTGTAGCCCAGGTCCGTGCTGTAAATCTCTCCAGTTGAAGGCCCCGTGGAGATCAACGCCTTGGCGCAGCGAACGAAAAATTCCGGGGCCGGCAAGTCATCCTCGCCACGCTCAATTCGCAGCTGGCGAATAAACTCAATGCCTTCCTCTTCCAGGTAACCATTGAATTTTGCCGCGTCCAGTTCCGTGTAGTTTCGATTACTGTGGTAACCAACGAGTATGGCGTTATCAGTGACCGTCAAACGCGCAGCCGGGTCATCACCGGGGATCGATTCGACATCGCTGCGACCGGCCGGTGTAACGACGCTGAAATCCCTGAACCATTCGGGAATGTAGGGCAGGGTGTTGCCCTTGAAATCCATGCCTTCGCGTAGGCTGATTTGTATTTCCTCACCCGGTGCGACTGTGAGCCGGTCGGGCTGCAGCCAGAAATCATGGCCGCTGGCGGCGCCGGGGATAATAGCGGCGACGGCGACCACACTAAACCAAAAGGACTTTAGCTCCGAATGCATGTTCATAGTAGGCTCTAACTGCTGCATGTTAGTCTAATCCGACATTGTTATTTTAAGTCTTCCGGGAACGCTATGCATTTTCGCATCAGTCTTTTATTGCTCGCATTTTTTGGCGCGCTCTGTGCGCCTGCCGGAGCGCACACTATTCGGCCGGCTGTCGCGACAGTTAACGTAGCCGAGGACGGCGCGCTCGACCTGCAGATTCGACTCAACCTGGAAATTCTGCTGGCAGGTATCGACTGGCAGTACACGGACACCAACGATTCGCCCAACGCCGATCAGTATGACAAATTCCGCAGTGAATCGCCGGATGTATTGACTGAAAGGTTTGTCAATTTCCTTCCGGATTTCATGTCTCAGGCTCTGCTAACGGCCGATGGGCAACCGGTGCGGCTGCAATACGAGTCGGTGACTATTCCGCCGGTCGGTGATATCGAGCTGGCGCGCGACTCGACCATAGTGCTTTCCGGCATGTTGCCCGGTGGCGCCGAGCGCCTGGTTTGGCGGTGGCCCGACGAATACGGCAGCAGTGTCATTCGCTTCATGCGTGCGGATGACGCCGCGATCCTCTCCCAGTGGCTGCAGCCCGGTGAAAGCAGTCCGTCCTTCGAACTCCAGGGTGTTGGTAGCGAACGCAGCACCTGGGATGTGGTGCGTAATTATGCCGTTATTGGTTTCGAGCATATTGTTCCCAAGGGGCTGGATCACATACTGTTCGTGGTCGGTATTTTTCTGCTTAGCCTGCACCTTAAGCCGATCTTGCTGCAAGTTACCGCGTTCACAGTGGCGCATACCATCACCCTGGGCTTGAGCATTTACGGCGTAATTTCCCTACCGCAATCGATTGTCGAGCCCCTGATCGCATTATCGATTGCTTACGTCGGCATCGAAAACTGTTTTTCGAGCAAACTTCACTCTTGGCGGGTAGTGCTGGTATTCGCATTCGGCCTGCTGCACGGTTTGGGTTTTGCGGGAGTCCTGAGCGAAATTGGCTTACCGCCATCCGATTATCTGACCGCACTCTTGTCGTTTAACGTCGGTGTGGAAATCGGGCAGCTGGTGGTAATAATGCTGTGCCTCGCCAGCGTGGGGTGGTGGCGGCACCGGGACTGGTACAGGAGTTATATCGTAGTGCCCGCATCGGCCGTCATCGCGCTGACGGGCCTTTACTGGACCTGGGAACGCATATCGTTCTAAAGCCCTTTTCTGCCTGACATCGCAACCGGGACCTTTTGGCCCCTGAATTGCCCTTGGCAAAAAGCTCCGCGCAGCGATTCCTCATTTACTTATAATAGGACGCATGCGCCGTTCATACCAAAACCGCTATATCAGTTATAACTCCAATACAGGGCAGGGGCCCGGCCTGATCGCCCGTATCGTCGCCTTTGCGCTGGGTATTGTTGTTTTTGGCGCTGCCGTATTCGTGGGAGCGGTCTTTATTGCGGGATTGGTCGGCCTGATTCTGATAGGCGCGGTTGTAATCATGATTCGTGTCTGGTGGCTGAGACGCCAGATGGAACGTTACGCTCGCGAGCACGGTGATCTGAGCGCAGAATATACGGTGATCAAGGATGACGAGAAGAGCTGACCAGTTGCGGCAGCGTGCGATGGAGAGCAGAGTGACATGACCAACACGGATGCATTGCAAAAGAGCAGGCGCAAGCGGCGACGTCAGCGTCGCGTTGTGACAGTGCTCGGTTTTCTGGTTATTTCGACCGGTCTGGCCTGGTTTTTCGAATCGCAGGCCACGACGACGGTCATTGTGGCTCGTTATGCCGACCGCGCGTCGACTGTTGGTAACGACCCGGCGCTCAGTGCGGCAGGCGAACGACGGGCCCGTGAGTTGGCGAGGGTGCTCGGCGATGTGGATGTCGTCGCGGGTGTCGATGCGATATTTGTCGCGCCGACCAAAAGTTCGATCGAAACAAGCGTTCCGCTGGCAAGACTCAATGACGCACCTGTGCATACCATTAAAGACCCCGACGATGTCGAAAGTCTGGTGCTACGCATACTCGACGAGTACAAGGGAAAAATCGTCCTGGTAATCACCGAAGCCAGGGACATCCAGCCCCTTATCGCCGAAATGCATGGCAGTAAAAAGCTGCCCGATATCGAGGAAGCTGAATACGACAATATCTACATCGTTAGTATCCCGTGGTTCGGCAAGGTTAAGACCTTACGCATACGCTACGGTCTGGCCTATGCATCCCAGGCCTGAGCCGCTTGTTGGCTAAAATTCAGACGCAGATTAATGGTGTTGCAGAAAAATTTTCAGGTTGCGACCTCCGGACGCAGTACTGTTGATATAACTCGTCTCCTTCAAAATGTCGTGGAGGAGTCCGGAATCGAGAGCGGCCTGTGCAATGCTTTCATACAGCACACCAGCGCATCCCTGATCATTTGCGAAAATGCCGACGAGGACGTGCGCCGGGACCTGGAGACCTTTATGCATCGCCTCGTTCCTGACGGCGATCCGAGTTTCCTGCATGCGGCGGAGGGGCCCGATGACATGCCCGCGCATGTTCGCAGCATCCTGACTCAAGCGAGCATCTCCCTTCCGGTTGTGTCGGGCCGACTTGGTCTGGGCACGTGGCAGGGAGTGTATCTGTGGGAGCATCGCACCTTGCCACACCGGCGTCATGTAACGATAACCATATCCGGTTAGGCGCCCACCCAAACAAATTTAATTTGGTTCCTTTCGCTCTGGCATTTGCGAGTCCTATCGAATTCACACATGGTTTGAGCAACGTGTTGTGGCTCAAGACCCATAGTGGGTGAATGAAAATGCGCAGTTGTTCCATACAGAAATCAGCGGTAACGCTATGCCTGCTGTCTATCCTGACAGTGTTCGTGGCGCCGACGTCTATTGCGGCAACGATTAGCTACAGTTTCGACTTTAGCGTCCCTCCTGCTGCGGAGGTCGGTAGCGGCGCCGGTAACGAACTGCAGTATTACGACACCGAAACCAGCACCAAGCTAGCGCGGGTGACATCATGGTACCTGGGCACCGCGCCGGATGCGACGATCGACGAAGCCACCGGCCATTTCCTGAGCAGCGGAACGAATATCGGAGTGGGCGTCTGCAACCCGGAAGAAGCCAATTGCTTAACCAAAGAGAACCAGCGCGGTATCACCGAGACAGCAGGAACCGACTGGCTACTGATTATGTTTGACGAAACCATGAATATAAGCGAGTTCGTCATCACGCCGGACACCGGCGACAAAAAACCGAAGGCGCAATGGGCTGACGTTACGTTCTATACCGGATTTCTGGACTCGTCCGCAGACCTGCTCGGGGCAAGTTATGGCGACCTCACATCCAGCCTCGGTCTCACCGACTTTTCAGTGCTGAACGGTGCCAAAACGGATACTGACGTCACTGTCGATGTAACAACTCTTGCCGGCGGCGATATCTGGGGCAACGCAATTCTAATTGGCCCGGCGGACAACCCGCTGGGCGGTTCGGACAGGTTCTTACTCAATAACGTCTCTACGGTCGTACCGATTCCGGCTGCGGCATGGCTGCTGTTGTCCGCTCTAAGCGTTCTTTTCGGGCAGAAAAAACTTTCAGACAGGAAGTCCGACTGATTTGCACCTGCCTATTGGCTTGGAAATCCGGCATTTACAGGATTGAAACTGCCATGCCGGAATATGCTGGAACAGGAACGAACACCTTACTTACACAAGGACGAATGCGAATTTGCCTTGTCAGAAAGCGTGCTTTTAAGACCGGCCCAGCTATTTTCCTTTTCAAGAGCGAGAGAACATGAAAATTGCATTCATGGGCAATCCCGGGTACGGAGGCCTTATCCTGGAAGCATTATGCTCCAGTAACGCTGAAGTCGTTGCGGTATTTCATGCAAGTCACAGCCGCGTTCATCGGTTGCGAAGGGTCTATCGTCGCTATGCCCGGAATCCCAAAAGACTCGCAGCGGGCTTTTCTCGCCTGAACGAAAAGTTTGGTCAAATGCGGGACGAACCGTACCCTTTGCCCTCGTTCGGTAAAGATGTGCTCCAGCTAGCGCAGGCGCGTGATCTGCCGTTATTCGATGGCTCGTTTGTCCACCATCCGGATTGCCCCGAACGACTCCGATCGCTAGGCGTCGAGGTTATTCTCGTCGCATCCTTCAGCGAATTCTTGCCGCAGCGAGTGATCGACGTCCCGACGCTTGCCGCAATCAATATGCATCCGGCGTTACTGCCGCGATATCGAGGGTGGTGCCCCGAATTCAGCGCAGTCTTAAATGGCGAGAGTAGAACGGGCATTAGCTACCACCTTATGGAAAAGACGTTCGATACGGGCAATGTACTGCTGCAGCGTTCGCTGGAGATACAGGTCGCGGAAACAACCTTGAGCCTGAAAAATCGTTTGGCGCAATTGGCTATTGAAGCCATCCCGGATCTAATCGCGTTGATCGCAAACGATAATTTAAAAGGACTACAACAGGATCAAGCACTGGCCTCCTATTGTCGCCTTGAAAAAAATTTTAATTTGATCGACGAGAGCAAGTCCGTTAAGCAGATCCGACAACTTATCAACGCCTGCTGCGATGGCGGAATGCTTGGTCGCCCATACTTCTCCCATAACGGTCATAAGCTGTCCGTTTTGTCTCATGGACACGATGGCTGGCGCTTTGAGGCCTCTGACGGAGCGATTGAATTTGATGTCATCCGATACAAGCACCGGACGTATCAGGGCGACGATTTGCGAAAACTTCGCGACACTTTGGGCGCTTCCCTCATGGCTAATGAAATCCTGCCGATAGATAGACGGTAGGCAAGAACTTTCTGTTGTCGATTATGTCAGCTAGCGCCTAACTCAGTCGGCGCAGCGCGTAAAATTGATCATTCAATACACAAATATAACGAAGCCGAATCCGGTACTGCCTCCTGTTGAAGCAGAAATAATGAAGGCTCATAACTCAATCGGCGGCTCAACCATGGAGACGATTCAGACTGAATCAGATAGCAGCTAAGCTGCCAGAGGGAAGACAGAGAACATGGATAGTTCGTTAGTCGATAATTATGATTACACAAGAATAACGACAACCACGGTACCTTCGAAAAACATTGTTTTCAGAACCGAGGTAGACGTATTCAGCGATGCTGAATGGGATGAGATCGTCGCCGGCTTCAGTGATGCAGTAATTTATCAGACATCAAGTTTTGGCGCTCTTCGGTGGGGCAAAGAAAAGCTCAGTCGTATCGTCATTTATGAGGGTAGCGAAATAGTTGCAGCCGCCCAGGTTGCAATTGTGTCGAGCCCTTTGGTGGGCGGCGGAATCGCTCACTGTAAATTTGGCCCGCTGTGGCGTCCGCGGAATTTGCCCGTCCGCATCGAGTTTTATCGCGAAATTTTACGGGCTCTGCGCGCGGAGTACGCTCATAGCAGGGGACTCCTCCTGCGAATCAAACCCTGGGAAATGACCGACTCAGCGGAGATGTGCAGCCGCCGCCAGCTTTCGCAACTGAAGCCGCAACCGCACTTGCCCAAATACAATACGTTTGTGGTGGACATGAACCGATCCATTGAGGAACTGCACGGCGGACTAAGTCGACGCTGGCGCAGTAATCTGCGCAAGGCCCAGAAAAATAGTGGCATCCATGTCACTCGTTCGAGCAGCGAAAAGGATGCCGCAATATTTATGCAGTTGCACAATGAGATGCGCGCTCTAAAAACTTTTGTAGATACATCGGAGGCAGAGTGCTTGCCAAGGCTGGTGGCCGGTTTGCCTGAGCAACTGCGACCTACCATTTTTACGGCTTATCAGGATGAAAAACCAGTTTCCTCGCTTGCTGTTTCCGCGATAGGCGAAACAGCATTCTATCTGTATGCGGCAACTGGCAGCCATGGCAGGCAAGTAAACGCATCCTACTTGCTGTTCTGGGAAGCGCTTCAGTGGGTCAAAGAACGCAACTGTCGCTGGCTCGACCTGGTGGGGTCAATGCCAAAGGGTACAGGCGGATACCAGGGATACCGGCAATTTAAAAAAGCTTTCACCGGCACGAACGGCAGTGAGCAGCACATGTGTGACTGGGAGGTGTCCAGCAGCTGGCGCAGCTCGCTGGTGGTCCATGGCGCAACATTTATCAGCGAGCGCTGGCGCGCGAGCCTGCATGCGTTGAATGGCCTGCGAGTCAAGTTCAGCCGTTATCCGGGGGGCACACGTGGCTAGAAAATTGAAGATTTCGCCGGAACAAAGCCAGTTCATAGACGCCACGCGCCTGTTTATGATTTGTGGCCTGGTCTTTCATCATCTGTTTACGTTGCCAGGTGGGGTCAGCCACCCCAGAAGCGGCATGAGTGACTTCAGTTTCCTGGTTCCTGAAGCCATTTATTCCTGGGTGCACATGGCTTTCATGGCCTCTGTTCCTTTGCTAAGCATCATTTCGGGCTACCTCTTCTTTAGAGGAGGCCGGTTTGACTACGTTGCTGTTTTGAAGAAAAAGTTCGCAACCGTCATGTTGCCGTCATGGCTGTGGTGTTCAATCTGGCTAATTTTTGCAGCACTGGTTTTTTACGCAAGTAAAGGCGCGATTAGCAGCGACGACTATAATTTTGCCGAAGTGAGCCCTTTAATGGTTCTCAATGGCATTTTTGGCGTGACGCAGCTGCAATACGCTTATCAGTTCTGGTTCGTGCACGACCTGATTCTGACTTTTATGATTTTTCCCATCCTGAAGTTCTGTTTGGATCGGTTCGCCTATTTATTTCTGTTTCTGCTGTTCGTTCTCTGGCTCAGTCCGTTCGAGCCCTGGGTTTTCTTTCGGATCGATGTGCTTTTTTTCTTCGTTTGCGGCGGGGTACTCGCCAATTACGATTCGCGAGGCTTGTTTGACCGTTTAAACCAACCGGCCGTGCGCCTGACTCTGCCGCTAGTATTTGTTGCAGCTTTATCGCTAAGGTCGCTGACCTTCCTTATCTTTAGCGAGGATAGCGTCGCAGCCAGTTTGATTAGCAATGACTACTATCTGGCGATATTACGAATATTGGGTGTTAGTACTTTTGCCATCTGGATAAGCTGGGCCCAGCGAAACATGACCGGCTTATTCAATAGCTTCGTGAACTATTCGAGCTATTCGTTTCTGATTTTCGCCATTCATTTTCCGTTGATTAGCATCCTTCGAAAACTAGCCGAGCAGATAGTCGCTTTTGACACGCCGGTCAGTTTGTTTGCCGCATGGTTGCTGCTGCCGGTAATGACAATCGTTGGCTGTGTCGTGATTTCAATTGTCGCAAAAACAATTCTCCCGAGGCCGACCAACCTGATGGCGGGCAATCGTCTTGCCTGACTTGCCGGTCGAATGAAAGCTCAGACCTGCAGCAAGCACGACGGGCCCAGCTGACCAAGTCGAGCAGGCCCAGCGCCTGAACGATCCGTCTGTAGTCGTAGCCGGTAATTTTTTCTGACACAGGACTTTAGCGCCTGATTCGTGTCTCAAAATCCATAGGCTGCTAAAATATTCCCCGGTCGCGGATATCTCAGGGACGTTGCAAAACGGTTCATCGCCTGAAACCCGCAGAAACCAACATGCCCCGGTAGCTCAGCGGATAGAGCATCCGCCTCCTAAGCGGAGGGTCGCAGGTTCGACTCCTGCCCGGGGCACCATTATCTGACTTTTTCGCCCGGTCGGCCGTCGCAGCCGCTGAACTGGATCGCAGCGGCCTACTACCCTGGCCCGCTTCCCTAATTTTGCGCTCATGGTTCCTTGCGGTCCGCCTGTTTAGCGCGCGGGCAGCGCAAGGGGCTGAGTCGAGCAGACCCTTGTAACCCAGCTGCGAGCCTTAAGATTCCTGCGCTTCAGCTCGCTCATCGATCAGCCTTCGGCATGAGAGAGCAGGCCGTTCACTATTTTGCCTTTTTCTGCGCAAAGCTCCGGCTAGATTGAGCACGGCACATTAGTGCGAAGACGGTATCTCTGACTTTTGAGGCGTAATCGGAAATAATGCTTGACAAATACAGCTAAAACCTTCCCAATAACAGACTATTATTTTCGAGATATTTTAAAAGAACGAAAAACGTATTTAAAAACAAATACTTAATATTTCTTTTTACATAATAAGTAAGATCATTAAAGCAGGAAGGGACTCTTACTTTAGGGGGTTGCATGATACGAACGTACACGGTTCAGGATTTGGAAGGCATGTCGGGCCTAACCCGGCGAACGATTGGCGACTACGTAGCGAAGGGCCTGCTCGCGGGGCCTTCACACCGTGGAAGAGGGGCCCGTTACTCGCAGGCAGATGCCGACGTGCTGCGTCTGATTCCGCGGTTGCGCACCGTTCTCAAGAAAGATTTTCCAAACCTCACTGCGCTGCGGACATTTTTTCGGCAGCTGTCGACCCACGACTTGCACATGCTGGCAGGCAAGACGAGTGAACCGGCTTTTGTGATGGCAGTCAGGTTTCTGAGAGTGCGCATTGCGGTTTCAGCATTGCTGCCGCAAGTGGCGCCCGAACGAATTGCCCAGGAGCTTGAACGCTTAACGCCGGAGCAAATCCACAACATTGACTCCGGGCGAGCACAGATCGGCGCGGTTATCGATTTTCACGGATTGCTGTCAGGTGATGCGCGCGGCACCAGCCATGGCGACAACTTCCCTGCTCAGCGTGAAAGTGCCGAATATTTGCCAGATCTGCAGGAACCGGCTCCCGAGACAGCCCCATCGTCATGGAGCGTCAACTGGCTGGACGGCTCGGCGCAAAGCGGCGGGCCGTGGGCCTCGCCACTGTCAATCGCGTCCGATCTTGACGAGACGATTCCGCCCGAAATCAGTCAGCCGCCGACCCAACGGGGGGCGTCTGAGCGGGCGAAGCAGCAAGAGCGCAGGCATGACGAACAAACAGAAAGACTGTCGGACATTGCGCGGCGCCTGGCGCGCCTCGAGCAATTGCTGACCACGAGTTAACGATAGATGAATTTAGCCGACACAGATCGGTAGCAGGACCGAACCGGTTAACTGGTTCACAAGGCGAGGGGAGAGGGGTCCAACCTGACATAGGTAAGGTTGGCCAATAAATAAAAAAGCCTGGATACAGGCCGAGTTTCTTCTCCCTCGTTGTTTGCCCAAACGCCCAAAGAGGCTGAGGGCTGGAAGCAGGGCGGCATTTGCGAGATGTCGTTCGAAATTAATAACTACAGCGGAGAAGAAGCTCTATGAAAACCTTGACCAAGGCGTACGCCATTTCAGCGGCCATTTGTTTAGCCGTGTTTGCGCCACTAACGGCCAGCGCAGCCAGCGTGTCCGTTTTTCTTAACCTGTCTAACGAATCGGTTCAGTTCCCGTCGGACACCAACTACCTTGAGGTAACCATTGCAGATGGTCTCGACGGTGCCATCGATTTCAGGGTTGAAACCACTGACGCGCTTAAAAGCATTGCGGACTCAAACTTTGGTATTCAGAGCTTCAGCCTGAATTTTGGCGACACGGGAGCCACCGCTTTGAATTTGGCGTTGCCGGATGGCTGGGCAGCCAAAAAGAGCCCTTCGAACAGCAGTGTGTTCGGCCAATTCGATGTGGAAATAGCGGGCACCGGAAGCTCGCGGCTGGATCCACTCGAGTTTTCGATTGTGGGCGTCGCGGGCGACACTCCGTTCGACTATCTGGCGGAGTTGTATGAAGGGAGGCTCATAAGTTCAGGTTTTGCAGCGCACGTAGCGGGCTTTTCTCTGAGCGGCGAGAACGGTCGAGGCCGAAAACTGACCAGCGCGCAGTTTGGCGGCAGCGCCCCCGTCGTGCCGCTTCCGGCTTCGGCGTGGTTCATGCTGACCGGTCTCGGCATCCTGGCCCTCCGCGCGAAACTCAGCAAAAGACAGGATAATGTCGAAAAACCGGCTGATCATCAGGGTTTTGACATGGGTTTGCCTGCCTAAAGCAACGGAGAGATAGCGCGCTTTTCTGCCACTACAGCCAGTGCTGCGGGCCAAACGCAACGGCAGCGTTGCGCCCGCGGTGCTGGCTGTCGTCTTCCGCCAAAATGCTTACCTGCCCGCGAGCACTTGTTGCCGGTAGCCGTTTGGCCGAATAATCTTTTCGCCAGCCCCATATTCGCACCACGGACCTTTTGGCAAGGCGACATAATCCGTAACAAAGGGTATGACTTTCAGGGTCGGGCCGGGTTAACCTCTATCCCGAAGCAGCGCGAAGACTGCTGCAAACAGAACGCATCGGGGGATGAGTGGAAAAGCGAACGTACCGTGCCGACCGCCGGCAGCAGACGCTCAAGTCTGTGCTTTACGGCGGAATCCACCCCAGGCGAAGGCACAATCGCCGTTCGGGTGACGATCAGATTTTTATACCGGACTGGTTCGACCAGGGTCTTTTCATGGTCGCCATGGCGATCGTCTTTATGAGCTGCATGGATGCTTTGTTCACCCTCAACCTGCTTGCACGAGGGGCGCAGGAAGTCAATTACTTTATGCGCGTTCTTATCGAGTCGGATGTGAAGAGCTTTCTGCTCGTAAAACTCGGCGCGACGTCGTTCGGCGTGATCTTTCTGGTTGCCTATGAACGCTTCCGTCTCGGCGGATTGCTTAGAGTGCGGCGCATTCTTGAAGCGTTGTGCGCAATCTATGCGTGCCTGATCGTCTGGGAGCTCTATCTGCTCGTCGGTGTTGCGGTGCAGACAGTCTGACTGCGCGCGGATATCGAATCTAAATACGTTCCGGGCTAGTGACAGTCCTCTAATCCCGTTATCATTGCCGGGTTGTTGTTTCCGGAGAATCCGCGCATGAAAACTTTGACCAGTTTGGTACTGGTTTTGCTGCTTAGCGGCAGCGCCATTGCAGATGAGATCGATTTCAGCTTTAACAGTGACGCCTTCAGGTTTGTATATGCGCACGATTTCGAGAGTAACGATTTGCGGTCGGATTTCGGTTTACTCACGACCGATGACGAAGGCTGGATAGCCACAACCAGTCTCTACCTGACGGGGGCTGCGTCCGAAGGCAATAACCCACTGGAGGCGGGCATCGGTGGCCGCACCGGTTGGGTCGAGGGCGACTTGTCCAAGCAAAGTGGATTGCCGCTGGCCCTGGGCGGTTTTCTGAAATACACGCTCCCTAGATTTAACCGCGTGAGCCTGCGCGGTGAAGCGTGGTTTGCGCCCGACATCCTGAGCTTCGGCGACCTCGAGCGTTATCAAGACTACAGCGTGCGGATTGGATACAACGTGCTGAAGCAGGCAGATATCTACCTCGGCTATCGCTACGTCAAGGGACATTTTTCCAAGGCGCCGTCGGCTGAGTTCGATGACAAGGCGCACCTCGGCATTAGCATTCGTTTCTAGGTTCAGGCAGGCGGAATATGGCAGGCCATTCGAAATGGGCGAACATCCAGCACCGCAAAGGTGCGCAGGATAAAAAGCGCGGCAAGCTCTTCACTAAACTGATTCGCAACATCACCATCGCCGCGCGCGAAGGGGCGGATCTTGACGGGAACCCTGCGTTACGCCTTGCAGTCGATAAAGCCAAGGCAGCCAGCCTGCCGAAAGACCGCATAGAGGCGGCGATTAATCGCGGCAGCGGCAACCTCGACGGCGCCGATTACCTCGAAATCACTTACGAAGGGTATGGTCCGGGCGGCGTCGCAGTCATGGTCGAGTGCATGACTGACAACCGCAACAGGACCGTCGCAGACGTTCGTCATGCGTTCACGAAATTTGGCGGCAACCTGGGGGCAGATGGCTCAGTCGCTTATCTGTTCAACAAGGTGGGTCTGCTTGGCTTTCCGCCTCGCACAGACGAAGACGCAGTCATGGAGGCCGCGATAGAAGCAGGCGCTGAGGATGTGCTGGTCGATGATGACGGGTCAATCGAGGTGCTAACGGCCCCTGGAGATTACGAAGCGGTAAAAGATGCGCTCACCGCCGCCGGACTTGAGCCGGAGGTCGCCGAACTAACAATGCGCTCGTCGGTCAACACCGAGCTTGACGAGTCCGGCGCGGAGAGCATGGTGAAACTGCTGGAAATGCTCGAAGACCTCGATGACGTGCAAAACGTATTTTCTAACGCGGACATACCGGACGAAATTTTGGAGCGGCTCTGAGCACAGAAACCATGCGGCCCTGGACACGTATATTAGGCATCGACCCGGGCTTCCGGGTGACCGGCTATGGCGTGATCGATACAAACGGCCAGGAAAGCCGCTATATCACCAGCGGAACAATCAATGCGGGCAAAATCGAATCCGGGTCGGCGCGTCTCGAAAAAATATTCAACGACGTGCGGGAACTGGTGAGCGCTTACGGGCCGCAAGAAATGGCGGTCGAAAGGGTGTTTCTTCACCGCAATGCTGACAGCGCGCTTAAACTCGGCCAGGCCCGTGCAGCTGCCATTTGCGCAAGCTTCGGAGGCCAAATGTCAGTCTATGAATATGCGGCGCGTGAGGTCAAACAGGCGCTGGTAGGAAAAGGCAGCGCTGCCAAAGAACAGGTTCAGCACATGGTGCGAGTCATCTTGTCGGTGGACCAGCCACTTGAAATGGATGCATCCGACGCGCTGGGCATCGCCGTTTGTCATGCGCATAAACGCACCTTGACGCGCCGTTATGCGGGGATGACACCATGATCGGATATTTGCGGGGCAAGCTGGCGGTCAAGGCTCCGCCGCTGCTGGTGGTGGATGTAAACGGGGTCGGCTATGAACTGGAAGCTTCAATGTCGACCTGTTTCGCTTTGCCGGAAGAGGGCGCCGACGTTCACCTGCTTACGCACCTCTCTGTCCGTGAAGATCAACATACGCTGTACGGTTTTGCGACGGAATCGGAACGGCAGCTATTCCGTGATTTGCTCAAGGTCAACAGGGTCGGCGCGAAACTGGCGTTGGGTATTCTGTCGGGCGTCAGTGTCGAAGGCTTTGTCCGTTGCGTGCAGGAAGAAGACAAAACGGCCCTCTCTAAATTGCCGGGCGTTGGGCGAAAAACAGCGGAGCGGCTCATTATCGATATGCGGGACCGAATCGAAGCGCAGGCGACCGTGCTGAGTTTGAGCCCCGCACAACCGCAGATTGCCGGCGGGAACGGCCCGCGACGGGATGCATTTAATGCTTTGACAAGCCTCGGCTACAAACCTGCCGAGGCGCGCCGCATGCTTGAAGGCGCGGCGGCTGATTTGAGCTCGACGGAAGAAATCTTGCGCGTGGTGCTGCGCTCTGCGGCACCCGCTAACGGTGCACAGTGATGAACGGTCCGCTTGAGCCCGACCGACTGATTTCGGCAGCCGCTGATTTGGAAGAAGAACTGGTCGATAACGCAATCCGCCCGGCGCGGCTCGATGACTATGTGGGTCAGGAAGCCGTAAAAAAGCAGATGCGAATATTTATTTCAGCAGCGCGAAAACGCGGCGAAGCGCTTGACCATACGCTTATATTCGGGCCGCCCGGCCTTGGCAAGACGACGCTAGCCAACATCATTGCCCGCGAACTCAACGTCAACCTGAAGCATACATCCGGGCCCGTCCTCGAGCGGCCCGGCGACCTCGCCGCAATGCTCACGAGCCTGGACGAAGGCGACGTGCTGTTTGTCGATGAAATACACCGGCTGAGCCCGGTGGTCGAGGAAGTGCTGTACCCGGCCATGGAGGACTTCCAACTGGACATCATGATCGGCGAGGGGCCGGCCGCAAGATCGATCAAGCTGAACCTGAAACCGTTTACGCTGGTCGGCGCCACCACCCGTGCGGGGCTCTTAACCTCGCCCCTGCGCGACCGCTTCGGAATCGTCCAGCGACTCGAGTTCTACACTGAGACCGAGCTGCAATCGATTGTCGCCCGATCGGGCAGCATAATGGGCGTCGGGATAGACGAAGAAGGAGCGAAAGAGATAGCGAGTCGCTCGCGGGGGACACCGCGAATTGCTAATCGTCTGTTGCGGCGGGTCAGAGACTATGCCGATGTCGAAGCCCAGGGGTTCATCGATCGGGCCGTCGCGGACGCCGCGATGGATATGCTCGATGTCGACCCGAATGGCTTCGACATGATGGACCGCAAGTTGTTGTTATCGATTATCGAGAAATTTGATGGCGGACCGGTAGGTATCGACGCAACCGCCGCCGCGATGGGCGAGGAGCGGGGCACAATCGAAGATGTGCTGGAGCCCTATCTTATCCAGCAAGGCTACCTGATGCGCACGCCGCGCGGACGAGTGGCCACGGCCAGCGCCTATCGTCATTTCGGTTTGCCGGCGCCGCGACGCCAGGCAAACGACGAATTGCCGCTGTTTGATCAATCATCGAGTGATGGTGACCGCGACTAGTTAGGGCGGAATGGCTTGCTGATATGACGACTCAACCGGACAGTAATGAATTGGCAGTGCGCGTGTATTACGAAGACACCGATGCGCAGGGTGTCGTGTACTTTGCCAATTATCTGCGCTTCATGGAACGCGGCCGAACCGAATGGCTGCGCGACAGAGGGATCGATCAGGGCCGGCTCATAGCCGAACAGAATATTTGCTTCAGTCTGATCGATACGGCCGTTCGATTTGTGCAACCGGCCAGATTCGATGACAGGCTGGTCGTAGTGACACGTGTTGTTGAATCAAAAGGCGCACGCGTTTCGTTCGAGCAGTCGATTCACCGTGACAGGAGCACTGGCGAGATGCTGTGTTCAGCCACATGCACCGCGGCGTGTCTCGCGGCGGATAGTTTCAAACCCAGGCGCGTGCCGCCGGAATTGATGACAACCCGGGCGGCCGTTGCTCCCGAGTAAAGTTTAAACAAAGGATATACAAGCTTATGTCTACGGATGTTTCTTTCTTCGGCCTGATTATGCAGGCAAGCGCGGTTGTCCAGATCGTCATGTTGCTGCTGCTTGCCGCTTCGGTTTTGTCCTGGTCGATCATTCTGCGCAAGCGCACAATGGTCAGGGATGCCACCATAAGCTCGGACGAGTTCGAAACCAGCTTCTGGTCGGGCGGCGACCTGACAGGCATCTACCGGGAAATAACCGGCCGCGGTGACGCCCCCCAGGATATGGCCGGAATTTTCGAGGCCGGGTTTCGCGAATTCAGGCGCCTCACCAAGCAGCAGGGTATCGATGCAAACCGAGTGCTCGAAGGCGCCCGCCGCGCGATGCGGGTCGCACAGATGAGGGAAATGGACCGGCTCGAGGAAAGCCTTGCGACACTCGCCACGATCGGCTCCACGAGCCCCTATGTGGGGCTGTTCGGGACCGTCTGGGGGATCATGAACTCGTTCAGGGGGCTGGGCAATGTGCAGTCCGCCACGCTCGCGATGGTGGCGCCGGGCATCGCCGAAGCGCTGATCGCCACGGCCATGGGCTTGTTCGCGGCCATTCCGGCCGTGATCGCCTATAACCGTTACGCCGACAAAGTCGGTCGCCTGGAGGTGCGCTACGACACCTTTGCGGAAGAATTTTCGACGATCCTGCAGCGTTACACGCATGCCAGCAAAGGCAGCGAGAAAGCCTGATGGAACCCATCCACAAGCGTAAATTAATGGGCGAGATCAACGTCGTGCCCTACATCGACGTGATGCTCGTCTTACTGATTATTTTTATGGTGACAGCGCCGCTCCTCAGCCAGGGCGTGGAAGTCGAGTTGCCCGACGCTGGCGCAGAACCTCTTGACCAGGACATGCAGGAAACCGAGCCCCTTATCCTGTCTATTGACGCGGCCGGCTCTTTTTACCTGAACGTGGGCGACGACGAAGAACTGCCTCGCGAACCGGCCCAGATAGTCAAGCTAGCCGAAACGGTGTTGTCGAAGAAACCTAACTTGCCGGTGCTGGTTAAAGGGGATGAAAGGGTTGCTTACGGCAAAATCATTTCCGGAATGGTGCTGTTGCAGCGTGCCGGCGCTCAAAAAGTTGGCTTTCTGACAGACCCGGCCGAATTTGATCCGTTGCTGGACGACTAGGAGCATTCGAAGTGAACGCGGCGGCAACCTGGCGGGATATGGCGGAAGAAAACCGCAGCGGCCTGATCATTTCCGTTATCGGCCACCTGGTCTTGCTGGGCATTATCAGCGCGAACCTTACGCTTATTCCGAGTC
Source organism: Gammaproteobacteria bacterium (assembly GCA_037387125.1). Lineage (GTDB taxonomy): Bacteria > Pseudomonadota > Gammaproteobacteria > Steroidobacterales. Next base: position 22,576 of record JARRLL010000033.1, read on the forward strand.
GACCCATTGCACAACTCGCCATCGAAGCAACGCTGGTCGCGCCTGACCAGGTGAAGCAGGCACCGAAAGAAGACCCGCGCATCGCCGAGGAGCGGCGTAGCGAGGAATTGGAACGAAAGAAACAGGCGCAGGAGCAGCAGGCGCAAAAAGAAACAGAACGGCAAGCGGCCGAACAAAAAAGGATGCAGGAGCAGCAGGCGGCCGAGCAAAGGCGCGCTGATCAGCAGCGCAAGGAGGCCGAGGCTAAGGCTCAGGCTGAGCAGCAGAAGCAGCGCGAGGCCGCCGAACAACAAGCCCGCGAGCGTAAAGCAGCAGAAGAAAAGGCCCGCATAGAAAAAGAACGCAAAGCCGCCGAGGAACGAGCGCGGGAAGAGGCTTTGCGTAGCGAGCAGGCGCGCCGGCAGGCGGAGTTGCTCGCTGCGATGGAAGCCGAAGAAGCGCTCGCCAGCGCGGCATCGTCCGGAGAACTTGCGCGCTATCTTGCGCTGATTCAGCAAAAAGTAGAGCGCAACTGGGTGCCGCCGGCCAGTGTGCAGCCCGGCCTGGAATGCGAGGTTGCGGTGCAACAATTACCCAACGGAGATGTCGTGGACGCGCGCACGGTGCGCTGTAATGGCGATGCGGCGGTGCAGCGCTCGATAGAGAATGCGGTTCGCCGTTCATCGCCTTTGCCGCTCCCGGACAATCGGGCGCTTTTTGAAAGAAACTTGCGATTTATTTTTAAACCCGAACAATAGCGCTCTGCGTGTGTACATGGAGGTATACAGGTGACTCTTTTGCGGGCAAGGATCATGTTGTTGTGCGCGTGTCTGTGTTTATCACAGGCGCTGCGGGCAGAACTCACCATCGAAATTACTAAAGGGCAGGGCGAAGCCGTGCCTGTTGCGATAGTTCCGTTCGGCTGGGACGGACCCAGCCCCAAACCCTATGAAATAGCGCGCGTCGTTTCCTCGGATCTGGCGCGTTCCGGCCGCTTCGCGCCCATTCCCGAAAAAGACATGCTGCAAAAGCCGACGGCTGTTGCCGATATCGATTTCGGCGACTGGCGGATCATTGACACCGAAGTGGTCGTGATCGGCCGCATCACTCCCGCCGGGGTCGGTCGCTACCAGATGGAATTCAGGGTCTTCGACGTCTTTCGCGGCGAACAGTTGCTCGGTTACCGGCTCAGCTCAGACACGGCCGGCATGCGCGCAGCTGCGCACAAGATCAGTGACCTCATCTATGAAAAGCTGACGGGCATCAAGGGCGTTGCGTCCACGCGGGTTGCCTACGTCAGTGTGCGTGGCGATCGGCTTAAACCTACCTATCGCTTGATCGTGGCGGACGCCGACGGTGAAAACGCGACTACCCTGATGGAGTCAAGGCAACCGATCATGTCACCGGCGTGGTCACCGGACGGCCGCAAACTCGCCTACGTGTCTTTCGAGAACGGCCAATCGCAGGTGTTCGTGCAGGAGTTGCGCACCGGCGCTCGGCGCAGGGTGTCAGCTCGCAAAGGCGTAAACAGCGCGCCCACCTGGTCACCCGATGGCAGGCGGCTCGCGCTGACACTATCCAAAGGCGATGGGAACCTGGATATTTATTTGCTTGAAATCTCGAACCAGGTACTTACACGACTGACCAACTGGCCATCGATCGAAACCGAGCCCAGCTGGAGCAAGGACGGCAGCGAGGTCTTCTTCACATCGGATCGCAGCGGCGGCCCGCAGGTTTATAAAGTCTCTGCCAAGGGCGGCAGTCCAAAACGCGTGACCTTCGAGGGCGGCTATAACGCCCGGCCTCGCCTGTCGCCGGACGGCACTAAAGTCGCCGTAGTGCATAACGACCGTGGTAACTATAGAATCGCCGTGGTGGATGTTGAACGGGCTTACACGCAGGTGCTGACAGAAGGCAGCCTCGATGAGTCTCCGGCTTTTGCGCCCAATGGCGAAATGCTGATATATGCGTCGCGTGCGGGTGGACGCGGCGTGCTATCGACCGTATCGGTGGACGGCCGCTTTGAACAGCGTCTGGCCGCAGAGGAAGGTGAAATACGCGAACCTGCGTGGTCTCCTTTTCCGATAAATTAATATTTTTAGTGGGTTATTGTTGTTTTCTAGTATTTACTTCGTTTAGGAGCGGGGCATGAAAATTTTTAAATTGCTAGTACCGGCGTTATTTCTGGTGGTTGCCGGGTGCTCGAGCAAAGACGGTCTGTCGACAGACGGCATGGGTACCGACGGTATGGGCACCGATGACGGGGCCAGCACGTATGGCACCCTTGACGGCGCAGACGGTTCAGCGACGCCGATCGGTGATGATCGGGACGCGATAGTGATGAACGACCGGATTATCTATTTTGCATTCGACTCGGCGGAACTGGACGACGCATCGATCGAGTTGCTTCGGCAGCACGGCCGTTATCTGGCCGACAATCCCGGCGAAAAGGTCCGGCTCGAGGGCCATACTGACGAACGCGGTTCGCGCGAGTACAACATCGGCCTGGGCGAACGCCGCGCCGTAAGTGTCCAGTCTGTGCTGCTGGTGCAGGGCGCAGCCGTAAATCAGCTTGCGACCGTCAGTTTCGGCGAAGAACGCCCTGCGGCGCTCGGCAGCGACGAGACAGCCTATGGTCAGAACCGCCGCGTTGAGATTGTATACGAGCGCTAACGGATAACGTTCACGGGTGACCGCTATGCCTCGATTTAATACGCACATCAGGGCCTGCTCATCAGGCTTGGTTTTCCTGCTGCTGGCCGGGGCTTTCCCGGCAGCAGCACAGTCAACCAAGGAACGACTGACGATGCTGGAACAGCAGTTGGCGCGGCTTGAACGCATTGTCAGCAACAATGACAGCGCGACCGATATGCTTCGGCAGATCCAGCAGCTGCAGGCAGAAAACCAGCAACTGCGCAATGCACTGGAAACCCTGCAGTTCGAAACGACCCAGGCCGGCGACCGCCAGCGCCAGCTCTATATCGACCTCGATCAGCGCCTTCAGGCTTTGGAGTCTGGCGGCGCGGTTGCCGCAGCCGATGGAGAGGGCGTTGCGGCAGCCGGTGTGGCCGTGGGCGGCGGCTCAGAACGGGGCGATTACCAGGCTGCGTTCGACCTCTTAAAGGAAGGCCGCTACCCCGAGGCAGCAACAGGGTTCACGGCTTTTCTAGCCGGTTATCCGAACAGCGAGTTGCGAGACAATGCCCAGTACTGGCTGGCTGAGACCCATTATGTGCGGCAGGATTTCGCTACCGCAGTCAGTGCGTTTCAGGAGGTCATAGCGAGCTATCCGGCTTCACGCAAAATACCGGATGCCTGGCTTAAGATTGGCTATTGTAACTACGAATTAAAACGCTGGCCGGAGGCCCGTCAGGCTCTGAGTATCGTCGAAGCACGTTTCCCTGAGACGACGGCGGCAAAACTGGCGGGACAGCGGCTGACCCTGATGAACTCCGAAGGGCACTAGTCAGCGAGCGGCGTCCGCTTGCGTTTTGCGGGTTGCTGAAAAAAGAGTCACTTAGTGCACCAAGAATAATAAGCGGCTCGATACGCCGTGCCGGACTCGGTTATGAACGAACAGACAACAGCCCGTGACAGCCTTGCCGCCGAGGCCAGGCTCCGAGTGACTGAAATTTTCCATTCTATTCAGGGGGAGTCTCGCCCGACCGGCTTTCCGACAGTGTTCGTGCGCCTCACGGGCTGCCCCCTGCGCTGCGTTTACTGTGACACGGCGTACGCATTTCATGGCGGCCAGTGGTTTTCTTTCGGCAGCATTCTTGCAGCCGTCGGCGAGTTCGGCACACCCTATGTTTGCGTTACCGGCGGCGAACCGCTCGCACAACCCAATTGTGCCGGATTGCTGGTGCAACTCTGCGATGCCGGCTATGACGTCTCGCTGGAAACCAGCGGGGCACTCGACATCAGCGATCTCGATCCGCGGGTCAGCGTGGTGATGGACATCAAAACCCCTGGTTCGGGCGAGTCAGCGCGTAATAATCTCGACAATCTCAGCTCCCTCAAGCCTGAGGATCAGCTCAAACTTGTCATCACCGGTCGCGACGACTACGACTGGGCGAAAGCTTTCATCGCCGAACATGAGCTCCACGGGCGCTGCGCAATCCTGTTTTCGCCAAGCCAGGGCCAGTTGGAGCCGCGTGATCTCGCCGAATGGATCCTCGAGGATCGATTACCGGTTCGTTTTCAGGTTCAGCTGCACAAGTACCTTTGGGGCGATGCGCCAGGACATTGATTGACGAAGAGGGTGTTTATATGAGTCGCAGCGTGGTTCTGTTATCGGGCGGCATGGATTCTGCCACGGTCCTTGCGGTAGCTCGCCAGGAAGGAGAGGAGTGCTACGCGCTCAGCTTCGATTACGGGCAAAAGCACCGCGCCGAGCTCGCTGCATCCGCCGTGCTGGCCCGGAGCATGGGCGCGATTGAGCATCGCATTATCAATATCGATTTGGGGCAGCTGGGCGGCTCGGCGCTCACCGACAAGAAGATCGAAGTACCCGACGCAGGCGGCGGCGGCATACCGGTGACCTACGTGCCCGCTCGAAATACGGTTTTCCTGGCTTTTGGACTCGCCTGGGCGGAAGTCCTTGGCGCCAGCAGTATCTACGCAGGCGTCAACGCGGTGGACTACTCCGGATACCCGGATTGCAGGCCGGAATACATCGCCGCGTTCCAGGCGATGGCAAATCTTGCCACCAAGCGAACCGTCGAGGGGGACGCGCTGGAAATCCGGACGCCGCTGATCGACCTGAGCAAGGCTGAAATCGTGCGCCTGGGGGCCAGGCTCGGCGTGGACTTCGGTCAAACGGTTTCCTGCTACAGCGCCGATGCCGATGGCGCAGCCTGCGGTCGTTGCGATGCCTGCAATTTGCGGCGCGCCGGTTTCAGAGATGCGAATATTCCCGATCCGACACGCTACATACGCTGAAAGATCGGTCGCGGGTTGTCATTTGAGTGGTATCAGGTAATATGCGCGCCGGTCATCCAGACCGATTCACCCGGCGGGGGTATAGCTCAGCGGTAGAGCAGTGGCCTTTTAAGCCATTGGTCCATGGTTCAAATCCATGTGCCCCCACCATTTTCCTCCCATGTCGTGTTATCTGGCCTCGAACTGGCCGCTGACCTCGATCACGACGGGGACACCGTCCAGCTCTTCAGGCAAGCTGCTTGTAAGGGCCGGGTCGTCTTTTTCCAGATAGATTCGAATGCAAGGCTTGCCGTCACACCGGCTCTCGCCCATGCCCGTCACGCCTGCCTGCATGACTGAGTCTTGATGCAGCGCTATGATCGAAGCTATATCGGGCGGATCTTGCTCTGGCACGATGGTCTCGTTTGGGTCGACAGCGGGTTCGGCACTGCAACCGGCAATGGTCAGCAAAATCGCAGCGCAAATAGCCGGGTTATTCATGGCTAGCCCGCGCCTGTGAAAACACCGCCGGCCAGTCCTTACATTTATTCGCCGTCGATCTCGATGTCGAGTGCCGCCAATACAAAGTTAATCGGGTTGGCGATCGTCAGCACGTTGTCGGATGAAGAAGCAAATAACAGCCCTACCGGCTTACGATCGTCGGCTCCGTCTTCTACAACGATCAGGGATCCGGAATCGCCGGCGCGACTGAATTTAATCGCCTCGTCGACCGACTTGATAATGGTCTGTTCGACAAAGCGCGCGGTGCCCTCCTTATAGCCGACGAGGACGGTCGTATTGATGGCATCGATGTAGCCGCTTTTCTGCGCCGAAGAGCGGCCGTATTTCTGCACCGTCATTCCGACCTGCGGATTAATGGTTTGCGAGCGCGGAGTGCCATAGCCGTTTGTTCGGGTTGTCGTCCCGACCAATGAAGCATCGGTCGCGGCAATTGCCGCGTCGACCCGGTTCTTAACACTGCCTGACGTTCCCATGACTATCGGTACCGACTCATATAACGTTGCAATGACATCATCCGGATCAACCCCGCCGTCCGACGGCGAGGGCTGCAAAATATGATCACCGACGACACCCGCATTTTCATCGGCGAAAACGTGAGCGTTACTCAAGGCATAGTTATGGCAGCCTCGAGTCACGCGGCAGCCCAGCGTGCCGGCAGTGATGTCCACGTGGCCGGCGGATACCCCGATCGGCACGGGGCGCGGATGCCAGTCGCGCTGATTGGGCGGTTGGGCGGCGGCAGCCTCGGCGCGAATCACATCGCAGTCATCGCGACCACGATCCTCACAGCTGACGTTGAGCGCAAAGAATTTGCCGGAAAACTCCGTGATTACGGGAATGCCATCGACCGCAGCCGGAATACCTGCTGCGGACGCATCCGTATCCAGGAATAGCTTGATCACGGGAGAACCATCGGCAGCCCAACTGATGCCGGCCGCCTGCACACCGGGGCGCGCAAAAAACTCACCTGAGCGGGCGTCGATGACGTTCTTCGCTTTTTCGAGGGCGGGTAAATCCGTCACCTTAACCAGGTAGCCGGGGGTCGCATCGGAATTACCCGGGCCATCCGTGCCGGGAAGAGGAAGTGCCGCATTGAGGGCAGATACGAAGAAAAAAAGGCTGGCTAAAAGCGCTCTGTGATGGAGGCTAAAATTCATCTATTCAATCCATTGATCCCAAACCGAACCGCAAATATAGCATCGCTCAGCCATAAAAAAAGCGATGCTGGTCGCGCAGGCGGGTCCTGGAGCCCTGAATCCGGCTCTTAACCGGTCACCGCCATGCGGGCGTCCCCCTGCAAGAAGCTGCGTAATGCCTTATGTTTCATTTAGATTTGGATGATACTTCAACCTTGGGTAGGGGAATCAGCAATATGACAAGTGTTCAGGCTCGAATAGCCGCCGGCTTTATCCTTCTGAGTGCAGGCAGTGTGGCCGTCGCGGCCGGCGCGCCGGCGGAGGAGGAGGGGCTCGCCTATACGCTGGTGCTCTTTATGCACCAGATATTGTTCGTATTCTGGCTGGGCCCGGACATCGGCGTCTACATGTGGAGCACGAAGGCCGCCAACACCGAACTCAGTCCCGCGCAACGAGTCGCAGCGGGCCGCATCATGGAAGTGATCGAGCTGCTGCCGCGCGTTTGCATGAGCCTCATGCTGACGGTCGGCGGCGTACTGACCGAACTTAAAGGCATCGACCATCCGTGGTGGCAAATGGCGGCAATCTGGCTCCTGGGCCCAGTCTGGTTGACACTAACCTTGCTGGTCTATGCGGGTGCCAACACCGATCGTCGCGCGAAACTCACCGGGCTCGATGAACTGTTTCGCTGGGCCGTCATAGTCAGCGTGATTCTCTCGGTCGGCTATTCTGTCGTCACAGACAGACTGGCCGATTTCCCGTGGATTACCGCAAAGCTGCTGATATTTGCCGCCGTCGTTTTCTTCGGTTTAATGATGCGGCGCAGGCTGGCGCCGTTTCTTGCAGCGATCCACACGCTCGAATCGGATGGCCCCACGGACGAAACGAACGCCCGGCTGGCCGGCAGTCTGGCGCGCGCCCGTCTGTTCATGTTCGCGACCTGGGCCGCATTGGCAATGGCAGCCGCATTGGGTATTTATCAGCCGGGTTCCCCGGAACAACCTGTGGAGTCAGTTGCGGCAAGCTCGGGCCTGAACACCGCCGAGTAGCGCAGCGAAGCAGTGCCGGCCTGATTTATCCTTAACGGCTGATATTGCTCAGATGATCTTGGTCGTAGCGATAAAGCCAACGATGCAGATCAGCACGTAAGTCGTCCAAATCGTGACCGTGGCTCGGTCCATGATGGTGCTAATCGTGGCTTCTATTTCAGGCGTCGAGCCTTCCACTGCGAGCCGGCCAAAGGCAATCCCCATGGGGTCGAATACGTATAGCATCGCGACGATCAGCAAATTAATGAGGCCGTAGATTGCGATCTTCCAGTGCAGCCAGGTCGCATCGGCCGCGAACGGGCCATTACCCATGTACGACGTTACGGCCAGCGTTATGAGCGAAATACCGACGATACCGGTGAGCACGTTGGTGAGTTTGGCAAATTTATGGCCGATGGGTTTGTCGTAGTGCCATGCACCGTAGAGACTGACGGCCAGCCAGCCGAGGCTGAAAAGCCAGACTCCGGCAAGGGCGGCATCGCTGAGAGCTATAAGGTCCATTTCGCGTGACAGCGTGACCCCGAGCGGCAGGGCCGCTTTCCACATGGTGCGCGGCAACAGTTCGATGCGCAGGGCCATGTGCAGCAGCAGGAAACGAGCATCGATGGGAACACTTGAATCCGTCGATTTCTTGCAAGACAGGTAGACGCCCATGTCGGTACCCACCCAAAAAACAAACATCAGTATGTGCAGGTATTTCCATGTCAGATAGGCGGTCATTGGCATCCCCGTCGATTTCCGTCTTGGGCAGGCAATCGGTCTGAGCCGTGCGTGCCTGATCCTTAGTAGTATCTATAGTCGCGATCTACATCCACCAAGAGTAACGGTAATTACCGCAACTGCAAATGGGGGCGAGGCCATGCTTACCGCAGCGTGGTCCCGCCTGGCCAGGGTCGCGCCGGTCTTCTCAAAATGCGCCGCAGATTGGATACTGGCGTTAAAAGCCTGACTAGTGTATCAACCATACTCGTTATACTTGCACATTAATTGGCCCCGGCAGTAGTGTTTCGGTGCCTTAGGTTCATGATAGAGGAGAGAGTCGAGTGTCGAGCGAAGAAGTAGACCTGTCACAAATCCGCGGCGACTGGGATTTCCATGCGCGCTACGTTACCAACGCAATGGAGCAGACACTCAAGCGCCAGAACAAGCTTTGGAAGGCGCTGAAAAAGGCGTCCAAGAAAAAAGGCCAGGTGCCTGTCGATAGCCTCTTGATGGAAGATTTTTCCGAGGCCTGCCGGCAGACGAGAGCACTGACTGACGACTTCTGGTTGCTGGCAGAAACCCAAGGCAGCGCCAAGAAGACAAAGAAGAAAGCTAAGAAGAAGGCTAAGAAAAAGACGAAGAAGAAAGCCGCTAAAAAAACGGCACCCAAGAAGAAAGGAGGCGGT
>JARRLL010000034.1:0-22969 GCA_037387125.1 Gammaproteobacteria bacterium
GATGCCGCGGTCGGCAACGTCTGCGCCGAGTTCGGGCGGGGTCTGTTCCAATGCGCCTTTGACTGCGCCGACGATACCCTGCAAGGGTTCCTGCAGGGCTTCCAGGATTTCATTGCTGTTCAGGCTGAAGCTGCGCGGGACGCCTTCCGACAGGTTGCGGCCGCGCACCGAGATTTCTTTCACTTCGTCACCCGGATACGCCGAGCCGATTTCGTGCTTGATGCGTTCTGCAGTGGCTTCGCCGATCAGGATGCCGTAATTACGGCGCACGTAATTCAGGATCGCGTCGTCGAAACGGTCGCCGCCGACGCGCACCGAAGCCGCATAGACGATACCGTTCAGCGAAATCACCGCGACCTCGGAGGTGCCGCCGCCGATGTCCAGCACCATGGACCCGCGCGCTTCGTGAGCCGGCAGGCCGGCGCCGGTGGCGGCCGCCTGGGGCTCGGCGACCCGGGCGTCGGTGCGGGCGCCCGCGCCTTCGGCAGATTCCTTGATGGCACGGCGTTCGACCTGGGTCGACCCGTAGGGCACACAGACCAGCACCCGCGGACTCGGGCGAAAGTATTGATTGCCGTGGGCCTTGCGGATGAAATGCTGGAGCATCTTCTCCGTGACAGTGAAATCCGCGATAACGCCGTCTTTGAGTGGCCGAATCGCCGTGATATTGCCGGGCGTGCGGCCGAGCATGTTCTTGGCTTCAGCGCCCACGGCCGCAACGGTTTTGCGCCCGCCACCCGGCTCTTCGCGGATAGCCACAACGGACGGCTCGTCCAGTACGATACCGTGGCCCCGCAGATATATAAGAGTGTTTGCGGTGCCGAGATCAATGGAAAGATCGTTGGAAAAGTAACCCAGCAGGTTCTTGAGCATGGAAGATTCTGCGCTCGTGCGTCACTAGAAAGTCGGCGTACTCTAGCAATGCGATGGGGTCAGGGCAACTGCCGTTGTACCGGTGCCGTTGCAGCGTTGTACCGGTACGGATTACTCGGTGTAGTCATTGCCTGGAGCGCAACCAGGCAGTAATAGTCTATAATTCAGAACACATAACCTGGGGAGATAAATATATGCGTACTACAAATTGTATAATTTGCGGCCTGACGACGTGATCGAGACGGATCAGCGGGATTACTACCAGGAAAATGCACCGGAGACGGCCGGCGGCTTGTACGTCGTGCCGCGCGTCGTTGAATAGGCGGGTCGCTGCAAAGTTATGAGTACGGAACGTTTGAGCATAGTTGCCCAGTCACGGTTGTTGACCCGCGGTGAAGTCAGCAGCAGGGAGTTGACGCAAGCCTGTCTGGATCGCATAGCGGCGCTGGACCCTGCGCTGAATGCCTTCATAAAGGTGACACCCGAGCAGGCGCTGGCAGCGGCCGATCAGGCGGATCAGCGCCGGCGTGCAGGTGACGGCGGCAGGCTGACCGGCGTGCCGATGGCGCACAAGGATATTTTCTGTACGCAGGGGGTAGCGACCACCTGTGCTTCGCGCATGCTCGAGAACTTCGTCTCACCGTATGACGCGACGGTGGTCGAACGCCTGAAGGCAGCGGGTATGGTCTGCGTTGGTAAGACCAACATGGACGAGTTTGCGATGGGCTCGTCGAACGAAACCAGTTATTTCGGCGCCGTCAAAAACCCTTGGGACCCGGCGCGGTCGCCCGGCGGGTCTTCGGGCGGTTCTGCGGCTGCGGTCGCGGCAGGACTGGTGCCGATGACGACCGGCACCGACACGGGCGGCTCGATTCGTCAGCCCGCGGCGCTCTGCGGTATCACGGGCTTCAAGCCGACCTACGGGCGTATTTCCCGTTACGGCATCATCGCGTTTGCATCGAGCCTCGACCAGGCGGGCGTGCTCGCACTGACGGCCGAGGATGCGGCGCTGATCATGCAGGAAATAGCGGGTTTCGACGAGCGCGATTCCACCTGCTCGCAGGCGCCCGTGCCTGACTATATGGCCGGCCTCGAGACGTCTATCAAGGGCAAGAAGATCGGCGTTCCGAAGGAGTATTTCGACGAGGGCCTGGAGGCGAACTACGGCAAGGCGGTGCAGGAGGCGCTTGACGTCTACCGCAAGCTTGGTGCCGAAATCGTCGAAGTCAGCCTGCCGAACCTGTCGCTGGCCGTGCCGACCTATTACGTGGTGTGTCCGGCGGAAGCCTCTTCTAACCTGTCGCGTTACGACGGTGTCCGTTTCGGTCATCGGGCGAGTGGCGCAGACGATCTGGAGACCCTCTACAAGCGTTCCCGGACCGAGGGCTTCGGCGAGGAGGTCAAGCGCCGAATCATGACCGGCACCTACGTGCTGTCGGCCGGGTATTACGATGCTTACTATCTCAAGGCGCAGAAAGTGCGCCAGCTGATCAGCAATGACCTGAAGAATTGTTTCAAGAAGGTGGACATCCTGGCCGGCCCGACGACGCCCACGACGGCCTTCAGGCTGGGTGAGAAAGTCGATGACCCGGTGCAGATGTACCTCAACGATATCTACACGGTGTCGGTGAACCTGGCCGGCATGCCCGGCATTTCGATCCCGTGCGGAATCGTGGATGGCCTGCCGGCAGGCTTGCAGCTGGTTGGCCCGCATTTCGCCGAAGAACAAGTGCTGAATTTTGCACACGCCTATCAGCAGGCGACCGACTGGCATCTGAAAACGCCGGCTGGAGTGCGCTAGCCATGCGTTGGGACGTTGTCATAGGCCTCGAGATCCACGCGCAGCTGGCCACGCGGAGCAAGATTTTTTCGGGCGCGAGCACGGCCTACGGGGCTGAGCCGAATACGCAGGCTTGCCTGGTCGACCTCGGTTATCCCGGTGTGCTGCCGGTGCTGAACCGCGAGGCGGTGGTGATGGCGGCCCGCTTCGGCCTCGCCGTCGATGCCACGGTCGCGAAGCGTTCGGTATTCGCCCGCAAGAATTATTTTTACCCCGATTTGCCGAAGGGTTACCAGATCAGTCAGTTCGAGTTGCCGATCGTGCAGGGCGGGCATATCGATCTGCTGCTCGAAGACGACGAGACCAAGCGGGTGGGGATCACGCGCGCCCACCTCGAAGAAGACGCCGGCAAGTCCTTGCACGAGAACATGAGCGGCAAGACGGGTGTGGACCTGAACCGAGCCGGCACGCCGTTGCTCGAGATCGTATCGGAGCCGGAGCTGAATTCGTCGGCGGAGGCCGTGAATTACGTGCGCCGCATCCACCAACTCGTGCGCTACCTGGGCATCTCGGACGGCAACATGCAGGAAGGCTCTTTTAGATGCGACGTCAATATTTCCCTCAAGCCGCACGGCGAAGAAAAGTTGGGCACGCGCGCCGAACTGAAGAACCTGAACTCATTCAGGTTTATCGAGAAGGCCATCAACCACGAAATCGAGCGGCAGATGGAAATACTCGACGACGGTGGTGAAATCGTGCAGGAAACCCGCCTTTACGATTCCGATAAAGACGAAACGCGTTCCATGCGCAGCAAGGAAGAGGCGAACGATTACCGCTACTTCCCCGACCCCGATCTGTTGCCCGTGGAACTCGATGACGATTTTCTGGAGACGGTCAGGGAGAGCATGCCCGAGTTGCCGCAGGCCAAGGCCGAGCGTTTTACCGAACAGTACGGTTTAAAGCCGGCCGACGTCGAGGTCCTGACCGCGAGCCGCGACACGGCCGATTTCTTCGAGGCCGTTGCGGCCGAAGTGAGCGATGCAAAACTTGCCGCCAACTGGGTCGTCGGCGAACTCGGCGCGGCGCTGAACCGCGACAACCTGGAGGTCGCGGCGGCGAAAATTAATGCCGCGGCACTCGCAGGGCTGATTCGGCGCATCGAGGACAACACGATCTCCGGCAAAATCGCCAAGGACGTGTTCCTCACCATGTGGGACGAGGGCGGCGATGCCGATGGCATCATCGAGGCGAAGGGGCTGAAGCAGATCACCGACAGCAGCGCCATCGAGGCTGTCGTCGACGAGGTGATCGCCGCCAACCCCGAGCAGGTCGAGCAGTTCCGCGCGGGCAAGGACAAGGTGCTGGGGTTCTTTGTGGGTAAGGTCATGCAGGCCACCCAGGGCAAGGCGAACCCCGGTCAGGTCAACCAGATACTGCGCGACAAGCTCAAGTCCTGATTGGCTCCTGACTGTGGCAAACGAACACAAAACTATCGACACCTTGCGCCGCTTCTTGTTCGTGGAAGAAGACATCCGCGGCAGCATCGTGCGGCTGCGTGACACCTGGCAGCATCTGCTGAAAGCCGAGAACTACCCGCCCGAGGTGCGCCCCGTGCTCGGCGAGGCGCTCGCGGCCACCGCTTTGCTCGGCCGCAGCCTGAAATTCGACGGCCGCTTGACGGTGCAGGTGCAGGGCGGCGCGCATTTGCGGTTGCTGGTAATGCAGTGTGACAACAAGCTGCGCATGCGCGGCCTGGCGCACTTCGGCGACGACGTGCCGGACAACTTCACCGAGCTCGTGGACGGGGGCGCGCTGTGCATCACCGTGGAGTCCGGCCGCAAGGCGGAGCGCTATCAGAGTATCGTGCCGTTGTCGGAGATCAGCCTGGCCGAGTCACTGCAGATCTATTACCACCAGTCGGTGCAACTGCCGACCATGTTCATGCTGGCGGCGGACGATGACGAGGCGGTCGGCGTCATGCTGCAGGCCTTGCCCGAGCGCAAACCCGGCAGCGGCTTCTGGCGACGGATGGTCGACGAGCTGCAGGGCCTCGACGTGCTGCGCATGAGCCACGTCGAAGACGAGATGTTGCTAACCGCGCTGTTTCCCACCGATGATATTCGACTGTTCGAACCCGAGCCGGTTTCCTTCCACTGCGACTGCTCCGAAGAACGCATCGAGAACATGCTGAAGATGCTGGGTGCGGATGAGCTGCGCGACCTGATCGCGCAACACGACCCGGTCGAAATACGCTGCGAGTTCTGCAACAGGCTGTACAAACTGCCGGCCGAAAAAATCCTGGCTCTGGTTGCGGAACTCGGCGGCACCCGGGCCAATTTGCTGCACTAGCTCGCCGCAGCCTGTCTGTAGCCCTATTTCCGCAGCCCGCCTGCGAGTTGAGACTCATCTCGCATGGAATGATTCCGCTGCTCGGGGCGAGGTCCTTTATCTGGTGATGGCTCGCTGACTCAGCGCGTGTGGCGCTTCGTGCCTCGCCGCCGAGGCGTCTGGCCTGAGGCCCGGCCTGCTGCCTTTGCAGAACCGCGCCTGGGCGAAACAGCCATTATTTGCGGCAGGCCCTTTACAAATATAAAGAAATCTTTATATTTGCCTCCCCGAATGGAAAAGACGATGCAACTCCAAGACTCCGTTAACTCGCTCAAAGCCGCCGCCGACCCCACTCGGCTGCGCCTGCTGGCCTTGCTGGCCGCGGGTGAGGCGACCGTGGGCGAACTGGTGGAGGTGCTGCAGCAGAGCCAGCCGCGGGTGTCGCGGCACCTGAAGATCCTGGTGGATGCCGGGCTCGCGGACCGGTTTCGCGACGGCAAAAGTGTCTATTACCGGTTGCCGGCCGATGCCTCGGTGCGGGCATTCGTGTCGGTGCTGATGGGCCGAATGCCGGCAGAAGAGCCTGTTTTGTCGAAAGATAGCGACATGATGGGCGACGTTAGGCACAAAAGGGCGCGCGATGCCTGGTCCGACCGCGACACGCTGGTGGCGGCCGGCAGGGGCCTGGTGCCGGGGCTTTCAGGCGCCGAAGACCTGGCCGAGGCACTGGCCGACATTCCCGGCGAACTGGGCCGGTTTCTCGACATCGGCACGGGTACGGGCACGGTGCTGTGCCACCTGGCCCCGCGCTCGGCCGAGGCCACCGGCGTCGACCTGTCGGCGGCCATGAGGGTGGTGGCCCGCACGCGGGTGCGCGAGGCCGGCCTGACCAACTGCACGGTGCGGCAGGGTGATGTGCATGAGTTGCCGTTCGCCGATGACACCTTCGACACCGTGTTGCTGGACCAGGTGCTGACACTCACCGGGCGGCAGCGCGAAGCGATTCTAGAAGCCGTCAGAGTGTTGCGCCCCGACGGCATGCTGCTGGTGCTGGACCGTATCGGCCCGGTGAAAGGCAGGCTTTCGGCCGGACATGGCCTGAGCGGCCTGGCCGAAAATCAATTGGCCGTCATGCTGGCCGAAGCCGGCATGCGCGCCACGCGGCGGCGTGACCTCGCCGGCAGACTTCCGGGTTTCGCGCTGGTGACGGCGCTGCCCATGATTGAAGCAGGCAGGGGACTGATGCGCCCTGCCAGACAGGAAGTGAATCACTATGACTAAACAGAACAACGACGTGCTCGTGTCCTTCGAGTTCTTTCCGCCCAAGACGGAAAAGAGTGAGGAGACTTTGTGGAACACGGTCAAACGGCTTGCGCCGCTCAAGCCCCGTTTCGTTTCGGTGACCTACGGCGCTGACGGTTCGACGCGCGACCGCACCCACCGGATCGTCAGCCGAATCAACAGTGAAACGTCCCTGACGGGCGCGCCGCACCTGACCTGCGTCGAAGCCACGACCGAAGAAGTGAATGCCATTGCCAAAGGCTATTGGGACGAGGGCGTACGGCATATCGTGGCGCTGCGAGGCGATCCGCCGCAGGGCGCAAAGAACTACGTACCCTACCCGGGCGGCTATGAATACGCGGCCGACCTCGTAGCCGGGCTGAAGCAGGTTGCCGATTTCGACATATCGGTGGCGGCGTATCCCGAGGTGCACCCGGAAGCAAAAAGTCCCATCGCCGATCTCGAGAACCTCAAGCGCAAGCTCGATGCGGGCGGGAGCCGCGCGATTACGCAGTTCTTTTTCGATGCGGACAAGTACCTGCGCTTCCGTGACCTGGCGACGGCGGCCGGCATTACGGCGCCGATCGTGCCGGGCATTCTGCCGATTTCCAATTTCGCGTCCCTGCAGCGTTTCGCCGCCGCCTGCGGTGCCAGTGTGCCCGACTGGCTGCACGACAAGTTCGGCGGCCTCGATGATGACCCGGAGACGCGCCAGATGATTTCGGCCAATGTCGCTATCGAACTCGTCGAGCGCCTGCAGAAGGAGGGCGTGAACGAATTTCACTTTTACACGCTGAACCGGGCCGAGCTGACCTATGCGATCTGCTACGCGCTGGGTATACGGCCGGCGGCGTCAGAGCAGGGAGCCAAAGCGTGAGCAATATACACGACCAGGCGACGCGTGAACGCCGCGCCGCACTGACCGAACTGCTCGCGAGCCGCATCGCCATCCTCGATGGCGCCATGGGCACGATGATCCAGCGCCACAAACTGACCGAGAAAGACTTTCGCGGCGAACGTTTCGCCGACTGGCCTTCGGAATTGCGCGGCAATAACGATCTGCTGACACTGACGCAGCCAAAAATTATTGCCGATATCCACCGCGCCTTTCTGGAGGCCGGCGCCGACATTATCGAGACCAACACCTTCAACTCGAACGCAGCCTCGCTGGCCGATTACGGGATGCAGGCGCTCACGGTCGAGTTTAACGAAGCCGGTGCGAAACTGGCCCGCCAGGTCGCCGATGAGGTGACCGCGGCGACCGGGGTGCAGCGTTTCGTCGCCGGCGTGCTCGGGCCAACGAGCCGCACGGCATCGCTGTCGCCGGACGTCAACGACCCGGGTTTTCGCAACACCAGTTTCGAGGAGCTGCGCGCGACCTATCTGGACGCGACCCGCGCGCTGGTCGCGGGCGGTGCGGATTACATACTGATCGAAACTGTGTTCGACACCCTGAATGCGAAGGCTGCGATTTTTGCCGTCGATCAGTATCGCGACGAGAGCGGCGACAACATTCCGGTGATGATTTCGGGCACGATCACCGACGCATCGGGCCGCACCCTGTCGGGTCAGACGACGGAAGCCTTCTGGAACTCGGTCGCGCATGCGAAACCGCTGGCGATAGGCCTGAACTGTGCGCTCGGTGCCGAAGACCTGCGCCCCTACCTGACGGAATTGTCCCGTGTCGCTGCGACCCACGTCAGCGTCCATCCGAACGCCGGCCTGCCGAACGAGTTCGGCGGTTACGATGACACACCGGAATACATGGCCGGGGTGCTGCGCGAGTTCGCGGAGCAGGGCATGCTCAATATCGTCGGCGGTTGCTGTGGCACCACACCCGAGCACATCGCCGCGATTCGTGATGCAGTCGGTGGCTCCGCGCGGCGCGAGTTGCCCGAGATTAAACCGGCGCTCAGGTTGAGCGGCCTGGAGCCCTTCGAGGTCAAGCCTGATTCGCTGTTTGTGAACGTCGGCGAGCGAACCAACGTTACCGGTTCTGCCATCTTCAAGCGGCTTATCACCAGCGACGATTACAACGGTGCGCTCGCGGTGGCGCGTCAGCAGGTCGAGAACGGCGCCCAGATCATCGACATCAACATGGATGAAGGCATGCTGGACTCGGAAGCAGCGATGCAGCGCTTCCTCAACCTGATTGCTGCCGAACCGGACATCGCGCGCGTGCCGATTATGGTTGATTCGTCCAAATGGTCGGTCATCGAGGCGGGGTTACGCTGCATTCAGGGCAAGCCCGTAGTCAACTCGATCAGCATGAAGGAAGGCGTCGGGCCGTTTCTCGAACAGGCGCGCCTGGTGAAACGCTACGGCGCGGCGGTCGTCGTCATGGCCTTTGATGAGCAGGGCCAGGCCGAGACGGTCGAGCGAAAATTCGAAATCTGCGCGCGTGCTTATCGGTTGTTAACCGAAGAAGTGGGCATTCCGGGCGAAGACATCATCTTCGATCCGAATATATTTGCCGTTGCGACCGGCATCGAGGAGCACAATGGTTATGGCGTTGCGTTTATCGAAGCAACACAGCGTATCAAGCAGGAACTCCCCCATGCACTCGTAAGCGGCGGCGTCAGTAACGTGTCCTTCTCGTTCCGCGGCAACAACCCGGTGCGCGAGGCCATGCACTCGGTGTTCCTGTACCACGCGATCAAGGCCGGCATGGACATGGGCATCGTCAATGCCGGACAGCTGGCAGTCTATGACGGTATTCCGGAGGAGCTGCGCGAAGCGGTCGAGGACGTCATCCTCGATCGTCGTGACGACGCGACCGAGCGCCTGCTGGCGATCGCCGGCAAGTACCAGGATGCAGGGGGTGCCAAGGCCGAGGAAGCCGTGCAGGAGTGGCGCGAATTACCGGTGACCGAGCGGCTGAGCTACGCGCTGGTCAAAGGTATCGACGAATTCATTGACGTCGATACCGAGGAGGCGCGGCTCGCAGCCACGCGGCCGCTGGACGTCATCGAGGGCCCGCTCATGGACGGCATGAACGTGGTCGGCGACCTGTTTGGTGCCGGCAAGATGTTTTTGCCGCAGGTGGTGAAGTCCGCGCGGGTAATGAAAAAAGCGGTGGCCTACCTGATTCCTTATATCGAGGAGCAGCAAGACGGCCGCGCGTCGAAGGCCGGCAAGGTCATCATGGCGACGGTTAAAGGCGATGTGCATGACATCGGCAAGAACATCGTCGGCGTTGTGCTCCAGTGCAATAACTTCGAGGTCATCGATCTTGGTGTGATGGTGCCGAGCGAGCGGATCCTCGAAACCGCGCAGAAAGAAAAAGCCGACATGATCGGCTTGTCCGGCCTGATCACTCCGTCGCTCGACGAGATGGTGCACGTCGCCCGCGAGATGCGCCGGCAATCTTTCGATATACCGCTGCTGATCGGCGGCGCAACGACGTCGCCCGCGCACACCTCGGTCAAGATCGATCCGGAATACGAAGGCGCCGTCGTCTATGTAAAAGATGCGTCGCGTTCGGTGGGTGTCGCGCAGAAGCTGATCAGCCAGACAGACCGCAGCGCATTCGTTGCGGACATCAAGGAAGAATGCCGCAAGCGGCGTGCAAGGCATGCGGGCAAGTCCGACAGTGCTGCGTACGTGACCCTGGCACAGGCTCGCGCCAATAAATCGAATATCAACTGGAACGGTTATCAGCCGCCCGTGCCGGCGGCTCCGGGCGTGCAGGTGTTCGATGATATTTCGCTCGCGACATTAAAAGACTATATCGACTGGATGCCGTTCTTTAACGCCTGGGAATTCAGCGGCAAATTTCCGGCCATCCTCGAAGACGCCGTGGTCGGCGAGGCGGCCAGTGCGCTCTACAAGGATGCGCTCGCGATGCTGGACCGAATCATCGCCGAGCAGTGGCTTCAGGCGCGGGCGGTGATCGGCTTGTTTCCGGCGAACAGGGAGGGCGACGACGACATCGCCGTCTACACCGATGACAACCGTTCCGCGAAGCTCGTGACCTTGCATCACCTGCGCCAGCAGCGGCAGAAACCCAACGGCCAGGCCAACCGATGCCTTGCGGATTTCATCGGACCCGAAGGTGTGCAGGATTATATCGGCGCATTTGCCTGCACGGCAGGTATTGGCATCGACAAAAAAGTGCGCGAATTCGAGGCCGCGCATGACGACTACAATTCGATCCTGCTTAAGGCGCTCGCCGACCGGCTGGCCGAGGCCTGTGCCGAATATTTGCATGAGCGGGTGCGCCGCGAACACTGGGGGTACGCATCGGAGGAGCAGTTATCAAAAAAGGCGCTGATCGCCGAGGACTACCAGGGTATCCGGCCCGCGCCCGGTTACCCGGCTTGTCCGGATCACACCGAAAAAGCGACCTTGTGGAAGATGCTCGATGTCGAAAATAACACGGGCATCACGCTGACCGAGTCTTTTGCAATGTTTCCGACGGCTGCGGTGAGCGGTTTCTATTATTCGCATCCGGAGTCGTCCTACTTTGCCGTCGGTAAGGTCGGGCGTGACCAGATCGAGGACTATGCCGCGCGCAAGGGCATGCCCGTCCAGAGAGTAGAGCGTTGGCTTGCTTCTGTGCTCGGATACGATGAACGCGCGGCCTGAAAACCTCGCGGCGCGAACGCTGGCCGCCTGGCTGCTGGTGGCGGCCGGTGTTGCAGGTGCCGCGGATGAAGCAGGTGCCGAAGGTACGGAAGACAAGACCGTTTTCGATGGCGCGCCAAGCACGGTCGCCGATGCATTCGAGGCCTGCCTTCGGGAGCAGCTTGCGTTAGCGGAGGCCGACGTGACCGTCGGCGAGATCAGGATGCTTTGCCAGCATTCGCTCGCGGGCCTGCAGGACGATACGGTCGCAGTCGGCCCTGTCGATGGGCTGACGCCCGTCGACGATCGTGCTGCCAAGGAAGACCTCGCGATGGACCGCGATTTTATATTGACGGCCTACGAACCAACTTACATCCTCGGAACCTACGTCGGCAGCCCTAACCAGGTGCCTTTTCAGGAAGAGCTGGGTAGCCCGCGCCCGCTGAATAACGAAGAGGTGAAATTTCAGATCAGCATCAAGGCGCCGGTCTGGCGCGAGCCATTCGGCTGGGGCAGCGATCTGTACTTCGGGTTTACGTCGACGTCCTGGTGGCAGCTCGGCAACCAGGACATTTCCAATCCTTTTCGCGAGACGAACTACGAGCCTGAGCTGTTTCTGCGCAATTTGAAAGCGCGCCGTGTGTTCGGGCTGAAGTTCACCGGCTGGGATGCCGGCTTCACGCACGAGTCCAACGGCCGGGCTGGCGACCTGTCGCGCAGCTGGAACCGGATCATCGGCCGGACCGTGCTCGACCTGAACGATGTTGCGGTGCTGCTGCGTGCCTGGTACCGGATACCGGAAAGCAGCTCGAGTGATGACAACCCGAACATCGAAGACTACACGGGCTACGGCGATCTTCGTGCCGTCTGGACGCCCAGCCGCAACACCTACACCCTCAAGTTACAGCCGGCAAGCGAGGGCACCGCCGTGGAGCTGACCTGGAGCCGCCCGCTGTCACGCACCTGGCGCGTCTATGCGCAGTACTGGAACGGCTACGGCGAGAGCCTGATCGATTACGACTACCGCATACAGCGGATCGGGATTGGTTTGGCGTTGAACGATTACCTGGAGCGTTGACCCCAGTCCTCCTGATTATCCGCTGCCGCAAACCGGGCAGTCTGGGCTGGCAGGAACTTTGATATTTCTGCTGGAGCCTGCCAGCGCGTCATAAGTCCACAGCCGTCCCTGCAGATCGGACTCGATGCCGAGTAGCAGTTTGATCGTTTCCGTTGCCATCATGGTCCCAACCGTGCCCGCGACCGGTGCGACGATCCCCTGGCCGGCGCAGTCGTTCAGGTTTTCGTCTTCTTCGCTATAAAGGCACCGGTAGCAGGGGCTGGGTTGTGTGTCGAAGCGAAACACCGCGAGCTGACCCTCCCAGCGAATGGCGGCCCCGCTCACGAATGGCTTGCGATTTGCTTGGCAGACTTCGTTGATCAGCCAGCGGGTCGTGAAGTTATCGGTGCAGTCGAGCACGGCATCGACGCTGCCGACGCACTCCTTCAGAGTGTCGCGTTCCATGCGTTCGTCGAGCGCAACCACGTCGACGGCGGGATTCAGTTCGCGCAGCCTTTCTGCGGCGACGCGCGCCTTGAACGAACCCGTGTCGGCTTCGCGGTAAAGCACCTGGCGCGGCAGGTTGCTCGCATCGATACTGTCGAAGTCGTTGATCAGGATTTGCCCCACGCCGGACGAGGTGAGGTAGGTCGCCGCGGGTACGCCAAGGCCGCCCGCACCGACAATCAATACACTGGCATCGCCCAGCCGTGCCTGCCCTGCCTTGCCGATCGAGGGCAGGGTGAGTTGGCGGCTGTAGCGGATATCGTGGTCGATCACGGCAATGGTCTCGTTCGCTCGGTCAGTCGGTTTGGGCAGGCGGGCTCAGCGTTTTACTTGTGCGGCGGTCACACGCGGCAGCCCGGCCAGGTCATCGCAGGTCGTAACGGCACCGAATCCGGCCTGCTGCAGCAATGCGCCAATGCTAGCCGATTGATCGAAGCCGTGCTCCAGCAACAGCCAGCCGCCGGACTGCAGGTGTTCCGACGCCCCGGCAATGATTCGGCGTATGTCATCCAGGCCATCCTCGCCGCTGTATAAAGCCTCGGCGGGTTCGAAATCGAGTTCGCGGTCGGTCAGGTCTGGCCGGCCGGTGGCGACGTAGGGCGGGTTACTCACGATCACGTCGAAGCGCTGCTCGGCGAGCGGCTCGAACCACCTGCCGGCGACGAACTCGATCCGGCCCGGGCAGTGCCGGTCGGCGTTCAGTTTGGCGATCGCGAGTGCTGCATCGCTCCGGTCCGTGGCAACGACCCGGCAAGAGGGCTTCTCGGTGGCCAGCGCAATCGCGATGGCGCCACTGCCGCAGCCGAGGTCGAGCACGCTGCACTCAGCATCATCGGGTATACAGGCGAGCGCGCGTTCGACGAGTAATTCCGTTTCGGGTCGCGGCACCAGCACGTCGGGACTGACCCGCAGCGACAATGACCAGAACTCGCGCTCGCCGGTAAGGTGCGCGATCGGCTGCCCATCAGACCGGAGCCCGACCAGTGCCAGGTATTCGGTCGCTATGTCGGCTTGCAGCTCCCTGTCGGGATTGGCATACAGGTGCGCACGATTCACCTTCAGGACATGCCCGAGCAGGATCTCGGCATCGAGGCCCGGCGAAGCGCTGGTTGTCGCTAGCCTGTCCCGGCCCTGTTGCAGCAGTTTATCCAGTGTGATGGTCATGACTGTTGTTGGATTAATAAAGTCGGTTCTGCGGTTAAGTTTTTGTCTGGCGGGCGCTTAACTCTTATAGTAGCGTCCCAAGACACTATATTGCGGCAGAACACGCTGACGTGATGTATTGAATGAATAGCAGGATCGCGAACCATGAGCCGCAAAAGCAAGCACCCCGAGACCCGATGTATCCATGCCGGCGATACCGTCGACCAGGTGACGGGGGCGGTCATGCCGGCGATATATACCAGTTCGACTTTTGAGAATGCCGCGTTCGGCGAGCCGCGCGAGTACGTCTACTCTCGTGGCGGCAACCCGACTCGGGCAGCGCTGGAACGATGTGCCGCGGAACTCGAGGGCGGTGCGCATGCATTCGCTTATGCCTCGGGCATGGCAGCGACTGCAGCGGTGCTCGACCTGCTGCCGGTCAATTCGCACGTGATCGTGCCGGATGAAGTCTACGGCGGTACTTTTCGGCTGATGACGGATGTGCGTGCCAAGTCTGCCGGGCTGGAGGTGTCCTTCGTGGATTTCACCGCTCCCGGCCAGGTGGCGGCAGCGTGTAAGGCTAATACGGCGCTGGTGTGGTTCGAGACACCCACCAACCCGTTGCTGAGCATACTGGATATTGCGGACATCGCGGAGATCGCGCATGAGCACGGCGCCATGGTGGCCGTCGACAATACCTTTGCGACCCCGCTCAACCAGCGGCCGCTGGAACTCGGCTGCGACATCGTCATGCACTCGACGACGAAATACTTCGGCGGTCATTCCGATGTGCTGGGCGGTCTGAATATTGTCAATGATCCTGAGCTCGCCGAGCGGCTGGCCGGCGTGACGGCCGTGACGGGCGGCGTGGCTGGGCCTTTCGATGCTTACCTGACCTTCCGCGGCATCAAGACGCTGGCGTTGCGCATAGAGCGGCATCAGTCGAATGCGCTGCAGATCGCCGAGTGGCTGGAAACGGATACGCGGATTAAACGCGTCATCTATCCCGGGCTTGTCACGCATCCGGGCCATGAGCTTGCCAGCCGGCAGATGGACTCAGGGTTTGGCGCCGTTGTCGCCTTCGAACTTGGCGGTGGACAGGCGGAAGTCGCCGCGTTCATGAATAAACTGCGGCTCTTTGCGATCGCCGAAGGCCTGGGCGGCGTCGAATCACTGGTGGGCCATCCGCGCACGATGAGTCATTCGCGGGTCCCGGAAGATCAGAAAGATGATCTGGGTCTTGTCGAGGGCCTGGTAAGGCTTTCGGTTGGCATCGAGCACGTTGATGACCTGATCGCCGATCTCGATCAGGCGCTGTGATGGTGCTTCTTTCTGTACGCGAATCAAAAATGTTGAATAGTTTCGGGCGAATTATTCTTTGAATTCCCTGTGAATAATTGCCAGTGAATGTTAGGTCTGCTGGCATAATGCGTTTCAATACGGGTATCTTGCGATTGCAAGGGTCATGATTTTTTTAGACAGCAATAAAAGGTGATTTATGAAACGCACTACTATCGGAATGCTGGCTGCTTTGCTTGTTGCCGCCCTGCCATTCTCGGCGTATGCAGCAGATGATGGCACTACTCCATTCCAGTTCTCGTTCTTTAACGTCAACGCTCCTGAAGGCGATGTCGTAGGCGTGCATTTGTCGACAATCTACGGCAAGACGGGCAACGTAACCGGGTGGGAGTGGCCGCTGCTGGCATTTTCCGACACTGCGAGCATGAAGGGTCTCAGTTTTTCACCGTTTCTGGTCAGTGCTAACCGTGTGCGCGGTGATATGACCGGCGTTACTTTGGGTGTGTTCACAGTTCAGGAAGGCCAGTCGACGGGCGTCAACCTGAATGCGGTCAACATTACCAATAATGTAAACGGGCTGAACTGGAGTTTTGCGAACATTTCTTCCGGCTATACGGTCGCCGATGTTGGTTTCCTGAACATCTCGAAGAAATCCAATTTTCAGTTCTCGGCGGTGAATATCACCGACCAACTTGAAGGTTTGCAGATTGGATTGCTGAATTGCGCGAAGAACGGCTTCCTGCCCTGTTTCGTATTTTTCAATTTTGGTTCGGCTAACTAATAACCGTAACCGACGCTGTGAAAATTAAAAACTGGCCCTGTATCACAGGGCCGGTTTTTTTCGATCCGTCGTTCTTCTGCGATTTTTATTCGCTGCCAAAAGAAAGGCCTCGCCGGGGGAGGACAAGGCCTGTAACCTGGCCGTGCAGCGGCCGGGGACGATAAGGCGGATTGAGTCGGAGTTTACCTGCGGCAGCTAGCTTGGTCTTGTTCTGATCTGCTTCTTGTTATGCCTGTCCGGCCGGTCTCCGAGGTTTTACCGGGGGGCTTCCTCCGCCTGAAAAAATAATAGGCATTGTATGTTTCAGCACAGTTACAGTTGCGGGGTTTTTCGGTTGCTGACGGCTTTTCGTTTAAAGGTTTAGCCAGTCCGGCAGCTCGAGTCCTTTCGATTTGAGGAATTTCCTGTTGAACAGGCGTTCGCGATAGCGCAGCCCCGAGTCACATAGAATGGTAGCAATAACGTGGCCCGGCCCCAGTTCCTTCGCCAGCCGCACGGCGCCGGCCACATTGACGCCGGTGGATCCGCCGCAGCACAAGCCTTCCTGTCTAATGAGGTCGAAGACCAGTGGTATCGACTCGCTGTCGGGTATCTGGAAGGGCGCGTCAACGACAGTGTCCTTGAAGTTCTCCGTAATACGGCTTGTGCCGATGCCTTCGCTTATGGAGCCGCCTTCAGCCCTGAGTTCGCCGATCGTAAAATAGTTGTACAAGGCGGAACCCGTCGGATCGGAAAGACCGATGGCAATCTTCTCGTTGCGGGCCTTGAGCGCACGCGACACCCCGGCCAGTGTGCCGCCCGTGCCGACGGCGCAAACGAAACCGTCGACCTCACCATGGGTCTCGTCCCAGATTTCGGCCCCGGTGGTTTGCTCGTGAAATTCGCGGTTGGCGATGTTATCGAACTGGTTGGCCCACAACGCGCTGCCCGGATCCTGTTCGTTCAGTTCTTCTGCTATGCGCCGCGACTGGTGCACAAAATGCCCGGGATCCTTGAACGGGCAGGCGGGGACCAAACGCACGTCGGCTCCGTAGGCCAGCAGTGTGTCGACTTTGTCCCGGCTCTGGTTGTCCGGCATGACGATGATGGTCGGGTAACCCAGCGAGTTGCCGACGACTGTCAGCCCTATGCCGGTATTGCCTGCCGTGCCTTCGACGATAGTTCCGCCGGGCCGCAACAGGCCTTTAGCCTCCGCATCGCGCACGATGCCGAGTGCGGCGCGGTCTTTGACGGACCCGCCCGGGTTCATGAATTCAGCCTTGCCGAGTATCTCGCAGCCCGTCGCATCAGACAGGTGGTTGAGCCGGATTAATGGTGTATGGCCGATCCTGTCGGTCAGGCCAGGGAAGTTTGTCTTGCTCATGCTGCTTGCTTTCTTGTTGGTAAGTGGTTGCCTGCTTAACTGTCCAATGCGGCCAGCAGGTCGGCTTGATGTTCTGCCATAAGTGGCTCGATGACCTGCGCGAGGTCGCCAGCCATTATCTCATCGAGTTTGTACAGCGTCAGGTTGATCCTGTGATCGGTTACCCTGCCTTGCGGGTAATTATAAGTGCGGATGCGCTCTGATCGGTCACCCGACCCGACCAGGCTTTTGCGCTGAGCCGCCTGTTCCGAAATTTGCGCCCGTTGCTGCTCATCGAGCAACTTGGCCTGCAGCAGTGACATCGCACGGGCACGGTTCTTGTGCTGCGATCGTTCGTCCTGACATTCCACAACGATGCCGCTGGGCAGATGCGTCAGTCGAATAGCCGAGTCGGTCTTGTTAACGTGCTGGCCGCCCGCGCCGGATGCGCGGTACGTATCTACACGCAGATCGGCCGGGTTGATATCGATTTCTTCTATAGCCTCTACTTCAGGCAGAACCGCGACGGTGCAAGCGGATGTATGAATACGACCCTGTGACTCTGTCTCGGGTACACGCTGGACGCGATGCGCCCCCGATTCGAACTTCAGTCTGGAGTAGGCGCCGTCGCCGATGATACGGCTGATGATTTCCTTGAAGCCACCGTGTTCGCCCTCGCGCTGGGCCAGTATCTCCAGCTGCCACCCCTGCTGTTCGGCGTAACGCTGGTACATGCGGAACAGGTCGCCGGAAAAAATAGCTGCTTCGTCGCCGCCGGTGCCTGCGCGTATTTCGAGAAAAATATTGTTCTCGTCATGCGGGTCACTTGGCACCAGGTGCTTCATCAATTCAATTTCCAGCGACTCGAGCTGGTCGGTTGCTGCCGAGAGTTCTTCCTCGCCGAGATCGCGAATCTCGGCATCGCTGTCTTCGGCCATTTCCTCGGCCGCACGAACGTCTGCCTGCGCGCGTTCGAAGCGGGCAAAAAGTTTCGCGACCGGTTCCAGGCGAGAGTACTCACGCGACAAGTCGCGGAAGCGATTCTGGTTGCCGATGATATCCGGGTCGGAGAGCAGCCCGCTGATCTCCTCGTGACGGGACACCAGCTGCTGCAGGTTATTAAGCAGCGAATCTTTCATTCAAGTGGGAAATTTATGGGTAAGGTCTTATATATCTCGCGTATTATCTTAGTCTATGCATCGTTGTGCTAACAGTTTTACTGTTCATCCATTCCGGAAGTATCTGAGCCTATTCGTTCTGCTGCTGGCAGGTTGTTCATCTCCGCCCCCTGTTCCTGACTACACGCGCAGCCCGATCGAATATCAGTTGATGGCGGAAATCGCCCTGCAGCGGGGCGACTACCTGGTGTCGGCGCAGCAATACCTGAAGCTGGCGCAGGAATCCCGTGACCCGGAATTCGCGCAGCGGGCGACCGAACTTGCTTACGACTATGGTTTCGATGCCTACGCGCTGGCCAGCGCCGAAAGATGGGTGCAACTCGCCCCCGATGACGCCGTTGCCCATGCCTATCTTGGACGCCTCTACGTCCGGCGCAATCGCCTGGACAAAGCCTGGGCCAGCCTGAACATCGCGCTCGGGTCGGCTGATCAGCGAACCGACATGGACTATATGGTTTTATCGGGCGACCTTTCCGAGGGCGCGGATCCGCGGC
Organism: Gammaproteobacteria bacterium; assembly: GCA_037387125.1. GTDB lineage: Bacteria > Pseudomonadota > Gammaproteobacteria > Steroidobacterales. The sequence continues at coordinate 18,630 of JARRLL010000034.1, forward strand.
GCGGGCTGAGCTTGTTTCAGCGCTTCAAGGAGGAGAACCCGGAGGTTGCCGGCATAACTGCGTCTATCGCCACGCTGGCGGCCGAGGCCGGTGATCTTGACGCGGCTGTAACCGCAGCCCGGGAAACCGTGGTGCTGGCGCCGGAGTGGACGGGTGCCCGAATCTGGCTGGCCCGATTGCTGCTGGCTAATGGCCAGCGGTCCAGCGCCTTCGAGCAAATGGCATTCGCCCTGGAAATGGAGCCGGGCCTGGAGCTTGAACTCGAGTTTATTGAGCTGGTCGCCGCAGCCGGAGCGTATGACGATGCGCTGGAACGGCTTGCGCGACTGGACACCCGCTTCCCTGACAGCCCGGAGTTGCTTCGCACCCGCGCGATCATCTATCTCCAGACTGACGATCTCGAGCGTGCCCAGGACGATTTCGCCGAACTCGTGGCGAGCGCTTATTTCGTCAACGAATGTTTCTGGTACCTGGGTCAGATTGCATTCCAGCAGGGCGAATATTTGCAGGCTATCCGCTATTTCGAGCGGGTGAGTTCGGGCGGGTGGCTTGTTCCGGCGAAGCTGGGTATTACTCAGGCCTACCTCGGACTCGGGGATGCCGATAGCGCATTGCGTGTGCAACGTGATTTCGCGGCAAATTATCCCAAGCAAGCATTTGAGACGCTGCAGCCACAGGCGGAAATCCTGCTCAGCATGAACCAGGTGGATGAAGCGCTCGCCACAATGGCTGTCGCGCTCGAATACAGGCCGTGGGACCCGGAGTTGTGGTTGTATCGTGGTGGCATTTACGAGAACACGGGTGACTACGCGGAGGCAATCAAGGCGTTTCGCCGGGCGGTCGAGCTGGCGCCTGATAGCGCGACCGCGCTCAACGCACTCGGCTATACCCTCACGATAGCGACGCGTGACTATGCTGAGGCTTACGACTACGTGAGTCGGGCGATAGCGCTGGAGCCCGATAATGCGGCCATCATGGACAGCATGGGCTGGGTGCTCTACAAGCAGGGTGAACGAGATGAGGCCCTTGCCTGGCTGGAGAAGGCCTATGGCCTGCTCTCCGATCCCGAGCTCGCCGCGCATCTCGGCGAAGTGCTGTGGGTCGATGGCGATGAGGAGGGGGCCATGGAAATCTGGTCGGCTGCCTTGCAGGAATTTCCGGATAGTAGGGCATTGATGCAAACCATTGACCGTTTCACCAGGTAAGACCATGCGTATGCCGCTCCGTCATTGTTTCCGTGTTGCGCTGCTGGCTGTGCTCATGAGTGCCGCAGGTTGCACCGTCGTGCAACCGACCGGAACACCGGCGCGAAAAGAGCAGGTTGCCGGTCTGCTCGCGCTAGAGGACTGGGAATTGCGTGGCCGCGTCGCCGTTAAGGACTCTGAGGACGGCGGTCAGGCGAGGATTAACTGGCGGCAATCGGGCGACCGGAGCCAAATACGGTTTAGCGGGCCTTTCGGAGCCGGTGCCTATGAGCTTTTGTGGGAGCCCGGCCTGGTCAGTGTGACGGATGGCAGCGGCGGGCAGTCACTGGAATACCGGGGCGCGGAAGCGGCTGAAAACTTTCTGCGCGAGCAACTCGGTTGGTCATTTCCCGCAGGCAGCACTCGCTTTTGGGTTATGGGTTTGCCCGATCCTTCCAGCGCCAGCAGCATGACTTTCGATGCCGCAGGCTTGCCCGCGGTTATCACCCAGTCCGGTTGGCAAATAAGTTTCGATCGCTTCGCCAACTACGAGGGCTACGATCTGCCGGCCCGGCTCGAAATGCAGAATGGCGATGCAAGGGTGCGGATGGTCATCAGCAGCTGGCGGCTGGAGCCGCCCGGCGACTAGGCCGGCCCGCTCGTTTGACACCCCCGCCACGCCTGCGCACAATAGCCGCGCCTGACCAGGCCGTCGCTGTGTCCCGGTGAGAGCAGCGGGCCATGCAGGTTTTGCTGGGGCGTAGCCAAGTGGTAAGGCAACGGGTTTTGATCCCGTCATTCGCAGGTTCGAGTCCTGCCGCCCCAGCCATTCTTTAAATATTTAAGTGCAGCCAATTTAGTGAATACGCAAACCCAGGACGGACTGTCCAATGTTTCCATCCTTGCGGGTAATGCCAACCCGGATCTGAGCCGCAAGATAGCCCGAAAAATGGGTGTGCCTCTCGGCAATGCTTATGTCGGCCGTTTTAGTGACGGCGAGATCAACGTCGAAATTCTCGAAAACATGCGCGGTCGAGATGTGTTCATCATCCAGTCGACTTGTCCGCCGGTTAACGACAATCTGATGGAGATGCTGATTCTGGCAGACGCGAGCCGCCGGGCGTCTGCGGCCAGCATCACGGCTGTGATTCCTTATTTCGGCTACGCACGGCAGGATCGCCGCCCCCGGGCGGCCCGGGTGCCTATTACGGCGCAGTTGGTGGCGAGCATGATCGGCGCCGCCGGGATCGACCGCGTGCTGACCATCGATCTGCATGCAGACCAGATTCAGGGCTTTTTCCCGATTCCGGTCGACAATGTTTATGCCTCGCCCGTGCTGCTGGGTGACGCGTGGAAACAGAACCGAGACAACATGGTTGTCGTGTCGCCGGATGTGGGCGGCGTGGTTCGTGCGCGCGCGCTTGCCAAACGCCTGGACGACGCCGAGTTGGCCATCATCGATAAACGTCGACCGCGAGCGAACGAGCTTAAGATCATGAATATCATCGGTGACGTAGAAGGTAAGAACTGCATCATGATCGATGACATGGTCGACACGGCCGGCACCCTGACCCAGGCGGCCGATTTCGTGAAAAAGGAGGGCGCCAAACACGTATCCGCCTATATCACGCACCCGGTCCTGTCCGGCCCGGCTATAGAGCGGATCAATGCCTCGCAGCTTGATGAACTCGTAGTCACCGATACGATACCGCTGACCAAAGAGGGCAAGAAATCGCCCAAGATTCGGCAGCTGAGTGTGGCGGAACTGATGGGGGAGACGATGCGGCGTATCGCGCTCAACGAGTCGGTTTCGAGTCTGTACGTCGATTAGATTGCTCGCTCGGCTCGGACCGCCGGGCTGGTTTGTCACGCTCCGCTTATCCTGACTCGTCGTCATGCCCCTCTGTTTTGGGTCGGCACTCGCAGCCGGTTGCCACGCCTCGGGCCGTTCGGTCAGACATCCATGTCTTCCCTCTCTTAATAATCGGCTCGCTATGCTTTCCATGCATCGCTCGCCTCATATAACCCGAGGCGTGGCAACCGGCTGTGAGTGCCTAAGCTGGAACGTCGGATCGACAGGCAGTTATCCCAGCACAGTAGCAATCGAAGCGGGGGTCGACGGCTGCCACCGAGTGGGTATGGGAGGCAAACGATGCACGGACAGCATAGTGCAGCCGACCATTCAGAGAGCGAGGACAGGGATGTCCTCGCGAACGGCCCGAGGGGCAGCCGTCGACCCCCGCTTCGATTGCGGCCGAATCAGCTAGTATGGCGAGCTCCAGTCAGCCGGGCGGTAGCTAAGTCGCTGAGTTGCAATATAAATCCGGCCGCGGGGTGTACAGGGCCGGGTTTCCTGCTATAGTCGCGCGCCCCGCAGCCAATCAAGGCTTCGGGTACCGGGTTGATCGGGTCGAAAGACAACCCGGGTCACAATCTACGGAGAGCAATCATGGCAGAAGAATTAGACCTGATTGCGGAGTTCCGGACAGACACAGGGAAAGGTTCGAGCCGCCGCCTGCGTCGTGCCGGGAAAGTACCCGCAATTATTTATGGTGCCGGGCGTGAGCCGCGCGCACTGACCCTTGATCACAATGCGCTGCTGAAGGCCGCCGAGGAAGAGTCATTTTTCTCGAGCATCCTGAACGTCAAGGTCGGCGACAATGTGCGCGCATCGATCCTGAAAGACATCCAGGTACACCCCGCGAAACGGCAAATTCTGCACATCGACCTGCAGCGAGTCGTGGAAGACGAGGAAATCCGGATGAACGTGCCGATTCATTACATTAATGAAGAGACCTGCAAGGGCGTCAAGGCTGGCGGCACGGTGCAGAAGACCCGCACCGAAGTCGAAATCAGCTGTTTCCCGCGCTATCTGCCGGAATACCTGGAAGTCGATATCGCCGCCCTGGAGTTGGATGACATCCTGCACCTCTCGGATATCAAGCTTCCCGAAGGTGTCGAGATCATCGACCTGGTTTCCGAGCCGCCGCATGACGAGGCTATTATTACGGTGCATGTGCTTCGTGCCTCTGCCGAAACTGAAGAGGCTGAGGAAGAGGAAGCCGCTCCGGAAGAAAAGGCCAAGGATGCCGACGAGTCAGAGGGCAAGGAAGATTAGCCTGGGCTCGTACGGAAAAAAGCCGCGCACAGCGCGGC
>JARRLL010000034.1:23013-33760 GCA_037387125.1 Gammaproteobacteria bacterium
CATACTTCAGGCCATGGCGAGTTTGGATCGTGTTTTATGAGCATCCTTGTAATCGTAGGTTTGGGAAATCCGGGCGAAAAATATGCCGCGACACGCCACAATGTCGGGGTATGGCTGCTCGAGCGTCTGGTCGCCGGTGCGGGCGCGGCCCTCAAGGCCGAGAAGAAAGTGCTGGGTGATGTTGCCCAGGTCACGATTGGCCATAGCAATGTCCGTTTGCTTCGGCCCGCGACCTACATGAACCAGAGCGGCAGGTCGGTCCGTGCGATGCTGGATTTCTACAAACTCGGGCCCGAGCAGTTACTGGTTATGCACGATGAGCTTGATCTGCCGCCCGGTACGATCAGGCTAAAAAAAGGCGGCGGTCATGGCGGGCACAACGGATTGCGCGACATCATTACCCATTGCGGTAAAGACTTTATGCGCCTTCGCATTGGCATCGGCCATCCGGGCGATAAATCGCAGGTGACCAATTTCGTGCTTAAGCCGCCCGGCAGGGCGGAGCAGCAGTTGATCGAAGCGGCATTGCCGGACGCTGAACAGGCAATCGCTGTGCTGCTGGCCGACGGGCCCGAGAAAGCCATGCATTTCCTGCATACCGACCGATAAGGAGCGCTAATCTCAGCACTCATCAGGCAGCGGCGCGAACCTGGGTGAGCCGCTGAAATTGGCCCGCGATTATGAAATCGTCCGGCGCGCGCCGGTTATTGGCCGGTTTCGTCTGCTGGCGGCGGCATGTAGCCCGGTGCGAAATGGTCGAATTCGGCCATGATCTCGCCGACGGCAGCATTCGCTGCGGCCTGAAGATTCTCGCGCACCTCGTCGGTGACTCGCCCTACCGCGACGCCTTCCCAGACCAATGTGCGCGTGCCCCTGTCCACCATGTCGATATTCAGGGTGCCTTCGGTGTACTGGGTGACGGTCGTTTCATAGCCACCATAGGCGCCATAATAGCCCCCGCGATAGCCGTAATAACCGCCCATCGTCGGTGTCTGACTGGTGCGAATCTTTTCTTTCGAATTAACGAAAAAATTGATAACGAGATCCGGGTTGTCTGAGCGGCTGAAACCGCGGCCCTGCATCTCCCGGTCAACGGCACTGATCAAATAGCCGCTGAGAATTGAGCGATACCCGGCCCTTTCATCTGTACCCAAAGGCTCCTGATAGTTATAGGTTCTGTAGTTGGCAAAGTCTGCTTCAGGATTCTGGTTCACGAAGATCTTCGGGCCTGACGAGCACGCATAGAGGAATGTCGCCGCGATCAAGACTGCCATCAGGCTGATTATTGATCGAAAAAACCGCGTTAACTGCATGACTGTCTCCTGAGTGTAATTGTTTCGGTTGCTGCTGCCACAGAATAGACCGCTTATGATTGTGGCGCTAGTCTAAAGGAACGTGCTCGGGATCACGTGCCAGACGGATTTTGCGGGCTTCTTCGGTCAGTGTCTGGCAGGTCTGTTTCGGGCTAAGCCACCGTTTATACATGCTTTTTGCAACGATGGTGAGGCCCATCGTTGCGACTGCGGCACCGCCTTCAATCAGCGTGCCCTGCGGGTCTATTCCCAGCCCCGGTTTAGCCAGTGTACCGGTAATCTTTACGAACGGATTAACCAGATCACCGGCGCTCAGTCCGATGCCCGAGCGCGGTGTCGCCTCTATTCCGAAGTCAATCTTTTCATTTGCCAGGTTTACGCCACCGACCGCCGCCATGTTCAGTTTATCCGTGCGCAGCAGTATTGCGGGGGCCGTTTGCACGAGCCCGTCAGTGACTTCGAACAGTAGGGCATTGCATTCGAGCGTCTGGGAAGGATCCTTTTTCGCGAACGGGTTAAGTGTTGTGAATACTTCCGTTAAAAAGTCGCCGAACAAAAAATCGATTTGCGATTTGTCGATTTTCCTTTTGTCACCGCGCAGCCAGATATAGCCGTTCAGGCTGGCTGCCAAATCACGATAGGTCTTGCCCTTGCCGCGCAGGTGCAGGTCGATATTTTGGCCGGGATTGGTCTCGCGCAGTGTTTCATTCAGCTCGCCCAGTGCAATCACCAGGTTTTTAGCCGTTGCATTCGCCTCGACAGCCGGAATGCCTTCAGCCTGGTCGATGCGAACCGTGCCTCGCAGCCTGCCCTTTTTGGTGTTCGCTGCAAATCTTTCAATGTCCAGCGTGCCATCACGCAGCTTCGCCTCGACGTTCACCGTGCCCAGATCCAAGCGTTTGGTAACAAATTCGCCGATATCCAGTTTTACATTGGCGTCGAGTGCGTTAAGCCATTCCACGGGAATGACCTGGTCGGGTATGAGGCGGGAGTCCTTGCCTTTTTCCTCCCTGGCTTTTTCTTTTGCCTCCGGTTTAGCTTCGCCAGCGGCGGTTTCGATATCTTCTATTCGAGCCTCAAGGTCTCGAAAATCAAGTAAGCGCGAATTCAGCTGCAAGTCGATAGCCGGTTTTTCGCCCATGACAAGGTTAAACCGGCCCCTCAGGTCACTCCGGTCCGCGGTCGCCGTAAAATCACTGATCGAAAGCGCGTTATTGCTGCCTTGCATAGTCGCGGAAACTTTGAATGGTAAGCTGCGAAACTCCCAGCCCGCGATGGTGCCCAAATCTCTTAACGAAGGCCCGCTTGCGGCAAATTTGACGTTGTTTGCTTTGAGCTCAGGGGGGAAAGTGAGCTCTCCGCCAAGCAGCACTTTTGCCGCACCTATATTCGCTTTCAGTTCCGAGATATCCACCTTTTTCTTGTTGAGCTGACCTTTGGCCCGGATTTCGAAGGGGGCGGCAGCCGGTTTATAGAACGAGATTTCAGGTGCCAGCGACTGCAAATCATCCCCCGATGCTTCCAGATCGAAATCTACTAACAGGGCGCCATCCGGATTGCCGATCTTTAGCGCACCCCCCAAAAAATCATCACTGGTTTTAAATTCGATGCCCGACAGGCTTACGGTTTCATTCGAATATTTGACCAAGGTGCTTAGTGAGTATTGCTCAGCCGGGCCACCCTCGATGCCCTGCGTAAGCAGCACGGCGCCCAGATCCGTCCCGTCCAGATCAATCGACAAATCAAGATCCGGAGTAGCCTGGCCGAGGCGCAGATCACCTGACACCCGAATATTATTCGTGCCAATCCTTCCGCCAAGTGGCCTGAGTGCAAGTTTGTTGCCCGCCAGGCTGACATTGCCGCGAAGATCGTAGGGCATTGCCGGTATACGTTCTGAACTGGCAAACAATTGCACCAGGTTGGCAAGGCTTTTGCCCTGGGCCGTTGTTGCGAAGTCGATGCCTTGCTGCCCGTCACCCAAGGGAATTTGGCCCTGCGCCGTAAAATTGTGTGTGCCGATAAGGCCGCGCTGGATATCGAGCTTGATGGCATCAGTCTGAATCGCCGCCGTTCCGGAAGCCTCAATATTTTCTGGACGTGAGAGCGTTACTCCCAACAAACCAGCCGCATCGGTCGCATCGGGAATGGCGAGTGTGAAATCAAAAGTCGAGCCGGCGAAACCAGTTTCCTCGGTCAGTATGCCGGTTGTCCCTGCGGTCAGCCTGCCAAGGCGCGCTTCGGCGACGACCTTGTCTTTGGAGTCTTCAACGTTGCTTTCTATCCTGGCATTCAGGTTAAGCGGGACATTCGGCACCGTTTTTGTGGGCAATAAATCCTTGTAGCGGGCGATATCCTCGGCTTGAATCTCTACTTCAAGGTCCATGTTTCGCAGCGCAGGGAAATCTTTGATAAGGCCCGAACCCGTGACAGTTGCGCCGGCCGACTCAAAGGCGAGCGAGTCTATCCGCAGCCCCGCATCCTTATCCTCGAGATCTATTTCGATGCGGTAGGGTTCGCGCGGCATGCCGGTGAGGCCAACAATGTTGAAGGCGGCATTGGCACTGGGTCCTTGCGAGAGCAGTTTCGCGGTAATGCCGTCGAGATTTTGCAGGCTCGCGACCTGGAACTGGCCGTCCACATCGAATTCGCCAACGCTGCCGGTTAGTTCGCCCGCGGCCGTATCTTCACCGGTCGTTAGCTTGCCGCTTAGCGCCGCCTTTCCGCGCGTCACTTCTGGCAGGTTCAAAGTATCGAGGACAGCTGCAATCTCCGGCGCGGAAAAATCAGCGTCCAGCGAAAGGTCCTTTAGTCCGGCGAGATTGCCCACCGAGCCGGCAGCATTGAGAATCGCGTTGGGTCCCACGGCCGCCAGATCGAAGTCGACTGCGCCCGCTATCACCAGTTCCGGGAACGGCCCGATTCTCCCATCGATTGTGAAATTGCGATCTTCGACGGTCGAGTCAATGCTAAGAACGAGCCGGTTACTCTCATCCTGCTGCTGAGTCGCATTATTAACGAGAACAATCAGCTCGTTTGTAAGCCCGGGGTGCTTGAAGTGAATTTCGACGTTTTTCAGATCTGCTTTGTCCAGTAGCAGCGGCAACGGATGCAGTGGCTCCTCGCGTGGCGGCCTGTTTGGATCCACCAGCAGCCAGTTCGAGACCCCATCCTGATCCCATTCGAAATCCAGCCTTGCATCGCTGGCCATAGCGTTGCTGATAATGATTGGCGGGAAAATTAAACTTCGCACGTTGACCGATGCTTCAGCCCGGCTCACCGATAGCATGGTTGACTGGGAGCTCCACGGCGCATTTATCCATTCAACATCGGTTGCGTAGATCGTGATGTCGCTACCAAGGTGGAAGTCGAAGTCACCCCGTATATGAAAGGGGCGATCAGTCAGGTTGGTGACGAGCCCTTCGGCTAGCCGCCTGATACGGTCGGTGTCGTTGATGAACCATGTAATGGTGGCGCCGATTACCAGGATAATCGTTGCCGCAATTAGCAGCGCTATGCGACCCGGGCGGATTTTGCCAGAAACCGTGTTCGCGGTGCCGTCTGGATTGTTGTTATTCGGCTGCAATTTCCTTGTCCGGATGACCCGCGGTTAGTTTAATACTTAATAGTCATAAAAGCTGGATTACATGACGCGGCAACTGGGGCATGTGTAAAAAAGCCGCGCCACTGACAGTGGCGCGGCTTTCTCAAACGCATGGGCTCGCCTTAAGCGGGCTATTCCATCAACGGGATTTCTGCTGCCAGATCGAAGTCGACCACGGCATTCAGTTTGTTTTCGAGCTGAAAAAAGCGGGTAACTTTCACGTTCGGCAGGATTTTTCGGAACTTCTTGATGTATTTTTTCTTCAGCTTGGTTTTTTGCTCTTCGTACTTGACCGCATCGTCTAGCAGCTGCCGCGCAATTTCGTCAGTCATGTTTTCGTAATTCGCTGCGTAATCTGTGATCACTTTGACGCGCAGATTGCCGACTTCCTTAACAGCCGCACTGTATTCATCGTACAAAGGCCAGAAATTTTGTGCCTCTTCATCGGTAAGCACCATTTCGCGCATGATCAGGACCTTCATTTCTGTTTGCATCACCGTGCGAAGCGCTTCGATTTCGGTTGTGAAGTCCGACATCTGTTCGTTGACTTGTGCGCTGGCGTTGAGCGAAACGAACGCGCCCAGTGCTGCCGCTAAAAAACCTTTGTAAAAATTTCGCATTGCTTGTGTCCTTACATTGTCTGGTTTGTAAAATTGAGACTTGTCGTATTTTTCCGGGCGGCCGTTTGTTCGCGCCCATTTCTCGTTGCGCCCAGTGTTTCAGCGACGGAACCGGCCGGCAATATTGCCTACCAAAGTGCCGATCAATATTGCGATGTAGAGTTGGCCCGTTACGGCTTCAGTATATGCCAGTACCCGTGCCATCGTCGTGGCTGGCGTGATGTCGCCGTAGCCCAGCGTCGTTAGCGTTACAAAGCTGAAATAGACCATGTCCCAGTAGATGGGGTTGTCGGGTTTGTCGAGCATTATTCCTGTGAAGGCTTCGGGCTGCCACCAAATAAGGTACATATATAAAATGCTCCAGCACAGTCCCAACAGCAGGTAGATACAGACTCCCCCCGTTAATTTATGAATGTCGATCGGGCCGGCGTCGAAAAGGTGGCGAAATGCCAGCCAGATGCTCATGGCGAAAAACAGGAAAATATCAGCGAGTGCCAGCAGTTTTAGAATATGGTTGTCCTGGAATGAATCGAGCACGACGAGCAGGATTGCGGCGATTGCCATGCATAGACCGATGGTGAATAAAAGGCGCGATTCTTGCAGGCTGAAAATACCGATGACCAGGACAGAGCATAGCGCGATCAGCAGGATCAGGCCGTCCATATCGCCCAATATTTCCCGCGCTATCGGACCCAGCAGCAGGTAGGCAATCAGGCCGACCAGCAGATATCCGAATCGCTCTTTCTTTTGCGGCATGAATTCAGCTGGTTTTAGTTTTGCGCGGCGGGTGCCGGATCATCGTTGGGCGCAAATTTCCAGCGCCCGTCCGCCGCCAGGCACAGTCGGTAAGTTCCGCCGCCTTTTCGGCCTTTGGCTTCGTTACGCATTTTTATGCGCCGGCATGTCGTGCCGAAGGCTTCTTCCGTGTCGAGGACCTGAACCCTGCCATTGGCCCCTGTTTCCGGATTCTGCCAGTCAGTTGTGGTGCCGTCCGGCGCCTCCAGCACAGCATCTATCGTCGCGCGAAGAATGGCCTCGTCGTTGTCGTCGAGCCAGGCAATAGGCGACTCGCGCAGAAAGCTGAGATTCTGCGCGCCGGCAGGAATGCTAATGAACGCCGTGATAAAAGCCGTTACCAGCAGCATCAGATTCTTTTTATACATGCGACTTCTCCCTGCTCGTAAATTCAGAGCCTGAAGAGCATAACCCAGCAGCGGTCACGCGGTACACAGCCGCCCGCGGCACCCGGCTTTTACAGCCGCTTGCGCGCCAGAGCCGCTCCGGCCGCCAGCGACCTGAGCTTGGCCAGCGCTATATCGTAAGCAATAGGCGTCATGCCGCAGTTGGTGCACGGCAGGATGCGTTCCGCATCGACGTACTTCATGGCTTCCTTGATTGTGGCCGCGACTTCCTCCGGTGTCTCGATATGATCCGGCGTGACGGCGACGCAGCCCACCATCAGTTGCTTGTCGCTGAGGTGGCGCATGACAGACAGCGGCACATGCGAACTGGCGCACTCAAGCGATACCTGGTCGACGTTGCTCTTGTTCAGCGCGGGAAAAATTTCATCGTACTGGCGCCACTCCTCACCCAGCGTTTCTTTCCACCGGATATTTTCCTCGATGCCATAGCCGTAACAGATGTGCACCGCTTTGGCGCACTGCAGGCCTTCGACTGCCCTGTTCAGTGTGTCTATGCCCCATTCTTTGACGTCGTCCATGAACACATTGAACGCCGGCTCATCGAACTGAACGACATCGGCGCCTGCCGCTTCCAGCTCTTTCGCTTCTTCGTTCAGCAATTCCGCAAAGGCCATCGCCATTTCCGGGCGGCTACCGTAATGCGCATCCGCAATCGTGTCGCAGATCGTCATCGGCCCCGGCAGGGTGATTTTCAGTTTGTGCTTGGTGAGCCCGCGCGTGTACTTGAAGTCGTCGAGGAACACGGGAGCAGGGCGCGACACTTTACCGGTGACTGTCGGTACTTCGAGGTTGTAGCGGTTGTCTCGTATGCCCATCAGGGTCTTTTTGTTCTGGTCGATGCCGTCGATTTTTTCCAGGAAACTGTGGACGAAATGGGTACGGAAGACTTCGCCATCCGTCAGGATGTCGATGCCGGCTTCTTCCTGGTGTTTGATCCACTCCGCGCAGGCGCGTTGCTTGCCTTCTTGCAGCTCCTGGCCGCTGAGTTTCCAGCCGCCCTTGAGTTTTTCGGGCTCCGCTAGCCATTCGGGTCTTGGCAGGCTGCCTGCGATGGTGGTTTCGAACATGCTGATCTCCGCTAAAGTGCTGGTTAATTTGTCGATGCTAGCAGGGCTGCGTTTTGTCGGCCGCAAAAATCTGCCAGGAACCCGTTTGTCGGACATGGAGGTATTAGCCCGGAGGCCCGCCACGGCTGCCCCGCTATTAATACCCCATTTGCCGCGGCGATTAGATAGAATGCGCGCCCTGTTAACAGTCGTGCGGGCCCAGCCCAAGTCAATTATGGCCATACAATGCGGCATCGTCGGTTTACCGAACGTCGGTAAGTCCACCCTGTTCAATGCGCTCACCGCTGCAGGCATTGCCGCGGAAAATTATCCGTTCTGCACGATCGACCCCAATGTCGGCGTCGTCACGGTGCCTGACCCGCGGCTGCAGCAGCTGGCCGACATCGTGAAGCCGCAGCGGGTGCTACCGGCTACCGTCGAGTTCGTCGATATTGCAGGGCTGGTTGCGGGCGCGTCCAAGGGAGAAGGGCTCGGCAACAAGTTCCTCGGCAACATTCGCGAGACCCATGCCATCGCGCACGTGGTGCGTTGTTTCGAGAACGACGATATTACGCATGTGTCGACCAGTATCGATCCGGTGCGAGATATCGAGGTCATCAATACCGAGCTGATGCTGGCGGATCTGGAGACCGTGGCCAAAACGCTGGACCGGGCAGAGCGGGCAGCGAAGACCGGCGACAAATCGGCCATCGCCTGGCGCGATTTGCTGAAAAGGTTGTCCGAGCACCTGGACAGCGGCCAGCCCGTCAGGACCTTGTCCGCGACCCCGGAAGAACGGACGTCATTAAACGAGTTGCACCTGATCACGGCCAAACCGGTCATGTACATTGCGAATGTGGACGAGAGCGGCATCGGCGGCAATGACTACGTGGAGCAGGTCCGGGCGCTGGCGCAGGCCGAGGGGGCCAGCGTCGTCGTGGTTTGCGCCGCGATGGAAAGCGAAATCGCCGAACTCGATGACGAGGACAAGCAGGCGTTTCTGGACGATCTCGGGCTGGAAGAGCCGGGACTGAACCGGGTAATTAGAGCCGGTTACGAGTTGCTCGGACTGCAGACTTATTTCACCGCCGGCGAAAAGGAAGTGCGGGCCTGGACTTTCCGCAAGGGAGCCACGGCGCCGCAAGCGGCAGGCGTTATCCATACCGATTTCGAAAAAGGTTTTATCCGCGCCGAAACAGTGTCCTTTGATGATTTTATTGCTCACCAGGGTGAGCACGGCGCCAAGGAAGCGGGGCGCCTCCGGCTCGAAGGCAAGGAATACATCGTGCAGGAAGGCGATGTGCTGCACTTCCGGTTTAACGTCTAGCGGCAGGATGCACTAACCTTAGCGCTTGCCGGTCGGGCCATTGCCCGGGCCGCGCCCACTCCGCCAGGCCGAGGCCGCTCGTCACGAACTGCGCCCATGGGGTCAGCAACGGCACCAAATGAGCCGGCCTAATCTGCTATAAAGCACACAAAGGGGATTCCGTGTGGAAACGACAGACAGCCTGATCAGCGAGCTTACGACCTTCGGGCTTTCGGCTGGCGTGCTGGCCGGGCTCGGCATCGTCGTCTATTTTGTGCACCGCCGCTTGCTTGCGTTTTATTCTGACAAGCCGGGTCAGCAGCATTATCGCCAGCTGGTCATGGTCTGCATTTGGATCGCTATCGCCATTCTGGCGATTATCCTGATGCCGGTCAGTGACCTGACCCAGGGTCAGTTGCTGAGTTTCCTGGGGATTCTGTTGAGTGCGACCATCGCGCTGTCCAGTACCACGCTCGTCGGCAATGCGATGGCCGGTCTGATGATCAAGTCACTGCGTAACATTCGCCCGGGGGATTACATATTCGTCGGTGAGCATTTTGGCCGTGTCTCCAATATGGATTTGCTGCACGTGGAAATTCAAACCGAAGACCGCGACCTGACGGCCCTGCCGAATCTTTACCTCGTCACCAACCCCGTCAGGGTCCTGCGTTCATCCGGTACGATTTTGCATGTTGCCGTGTCGCTCGGTTATGAAATTCCCCGCCAGCGCATTGAAGCGGCCATGTTGGCGGCCGCAGAAGCCACCGGCCTCGAAAAACCTTTCGTGCAGATATTGTCACTCAACGACTTTTCCGTCAGTTACCAGGTGTCCGGAATGCTGACCCAGATAGAGCACCTGATCGGCACGCGCAGGAAGCTGCGAGCGGCGGTGCTCGACGCGCTGCATGCGGCCGGCATCGAGATCGTCTCGCCTACCTATATGAATACCCGGGCGCTCAGTGCAGGCGCGCGTGCGGCACCCAGCGAACAGGTGGCGGTCAAGCCGGATGACGATAAGTCGGACCCCGATGCCGTGGTCTTCGACAAGGCTGCCCAGGCCGAAGCCCTGAGCAAGTTGAAAAAGGAGTACACAACGATGAGCCAGGACCTCATCACGATTGAGCAGGAACTTAAGGATGCGGGTCCGGGAGACGAACGGCAGCCGCTCAGCCTGAAGAAGAAAAAGCTGGAAGCGCAGATGCTGCGGACCCAAAAGGACATTGCGGCGCTCGAGGCAAAGCTAAACTGAGGAATTGGCCCGAAAACCAGCTATTTAGCGCGCTGCGCGGTTGACAGCCGAAGGCCCGATACGGACAATTCGCAGCCCTGTCGGCCGTCGCGAACCGATCGGGAATAGTTCAAACCGTGGTGATGTAGCTCAGCTGGTTAGAGCGCGGCACTCATAATGCCGAGGTCGGTGGTTCAAGTCCACCCATCACTACCAAACATCCAGGGGTCCCTATCGGGGCCCCTAAATGTTTTTACTGGTTTTAAATGGTCTCCGGTGATGCTGCAACACCGTATACGCGGAACTAGTGGCGCGACCGTCCGCTAACGGTTGGTTAGGAGCCATAAATTTGTTTTGGATTTGCTGTTGACATCAGGCAGCAATCGGCCAGCAGCGGACATTCACTTATAAGAAAAACCCGGCGCATGACC
>JARRLL010000035.1:0-20659 GCA_037387125.1 Gammaproteobacteria bacterium
CCGACTTCGACGCGCAAGCCGCGCAATTTAATTTGTCGGTCGGCGCGCCCTTCAAGCACGACGGTGCCGTCGCGCAGAAAACGCGCCCGGTCGCCGGTAGCATAGATGAGGGAAGCATCCTCGCTAAACGGATTCGACACGAATTTCCTGCGCGTCAGTTCCGGATCTTTGATATAGCCATCGGCCACCGCCATGCCGCCAACATACAACTCACCAACCGCACCGCACGGCAACGGTTCACAGTTGCGGTCGAGGACATAGACGCGTGCGTTGGCGACCGGCTTCCCGACCGGCACCCCGCCGAAACCGTACTCACTGTCTTGCAGAACCTGGTAGCAACTCGCGTCCCAGGTCTCCGATGTGCCGTAGGTATTCAGCAGGCGCGCCTGGGGCCAGCTCGACCGAAACCGTCTGACAAGCGCCGGCGGCAGACTTTCACCGCTGCTGATCACCGCACGCAACCGGCGCGCGAGGAGCTTGCTCTGGTCGGCATCGAGCAGCGCTCTTAACAGCGCCGGCACCGCGACCAGATGCGTGATTTTTTGCTCAACAAACCAGCCCGTCATGCCATCCGGATCGGGCTCGTAACGGGCTGGCAATACCGCAACACGGGCGCCGTGGATTAACGCGCCGAAGATCTCCCACACCGAGTCGACAAAGTTCAGGCTCGTGCGCTGCGCGAAAACGTCGCTCGATGAAAAATCGTAGGCCTGCCACATCCAGAGGCACCGGCTGACAGCGCCCGCATGCTTTGCAACCACACCCTTGGGGCGCCCGGTCGAACCCGATGTAAACAACAGAAACGCGGCATCAACAGAGCGCACGACGGCATCTTCCGCAATGCCTAACGAGTTGCCCGCCGCCCGCAACTCGTCGAGATTGACTGTCCTGACCGGGGGCAAAACAGCACGGCCGTCAGTGACAAGGAGCGCCGGTGTCGCATCCGCCACCAACTGCGCGAGCCGATCGCCCGGATACGCCGGGTCGAGCGGCAGCCAGGCAGCACCGCGCTTGAGCACGGCGAGCAAGAGAGCGATGCAGTCGGCGCCACGATCCATGCACACGCCGACGCGATCCCCGGGTGCCACACCCAGCGATGCCAGCGCGGATGCGTATTGCGCCGCCCGCGCACCGAGTTCCGCATAACTCAGAGTTCCTTCGCCATCCGTGACAGCCGGTGCGCCGGGCGTGCGATCGGCCTGCTCCGCAAACAGGCCGTGCAGGGTTTGCTCGCTGCCGATCGGCAGTGAAAGCGAATTCCAGTCACGCAGCATGCGGCGCTCTTGCGCCTCACTCAGCAACGGCAAAACTTTCACCGGCGTCCGGGGTTGCGCGACGAGGGCCGCCAGCATCGCGACGAGGCCATCGGTCCAGGTGGAGAGCGCCTCGGCGTCGAACAGGTCTGTGCGCACGCCCAGAAACGCGCCGAGCGGGGAGCCCCGCCCAAAATCGCTAACCGACAATTCGAGATCCCAATAACTGGAGCGGTCGACGGGCAAGACATCGACGGCAAAACTCAACCCGGCCGCCTCGACGGGCGGTGCCGAGCGGTCCGCAAACTGGAACATCAGCTGAAACAACGGATGGCGCCCCGGGAAGCGCTGCGGATCCACGGCCTCGAGCACACGATCGAAAGGCACCGTGCTGTTATCGAGCGCCGTGAGGGCTCCGTCCCGTTCCGCAACCAATACTTCGGCAAAGCTTTGTTCCCCGTCGACCGGATTGCGCAACACAATATTGTTGACCATGCAGCCGAGCATTTCGGCCGTAGCCTCGTCACGCCGCAAAGTGACGGGCGTGCCGATCAGCAGATCATCGTTCTGCAGGCAGCGTTGCAACCAGATGCGCCAGGCCGCGACCAGCACGGTAAACAATGTCGTCGCTTCAGCGTCGGCCAGGGCTCGCAGCTTGTCTGCAAGGTCGGCCGGAATTTCAAAAGCAAAACGCTTTTCGGGCGCCTGCGCCTGAACCGACTCGCCGATTCCGGCCGCGGGCCTGCCGTCGTGACCGGCCAGGCGGGCCCGCCACCAGTCCAGCTCACGCCCGGCCTGCGGCCCGGCCAGTTGGCGGCTTTGCGCGGCAACGAAATCAGCATACTGGTAGCGCGGAGCCGGTTGATCCGGATTCACATAGGCACGGGCGATCGCATCGCGGATCAACTCGACACACAACCCGTCCGCAATAATGTGATGCACCGTGATCAGCAGGACGGTTGCATCGCCCGGCATGGCATAAAGGCTAACGCGCCATAAAGGCGCCATCGCGAGGTCGAAGGGTTCACCAATGGCCGTCGCCGCGTCGGATCGAAGCCGCTGATCGGCAGCGGCCGCATCCATTCCGGCCAGATCGACCAGCGCCGCGCCATCGGTCGCGACACAGTCTTCGAGCGCAGCGATTGCCTGCCGCGGCACGCCCGCGACGCCGCTGTAACACGCACGCAAAATAGCGTGCTGCCCCACCACCGCATGCCAGGCGCTGCGCAATCGCTCCGGATTCGCGCGACCCAGTACTCGAACCAGGAACTGCTCGTTCGCGCCGGTGTTCTTCGAATACAGCTGCTGCATCAACCACAGGCTGTGCTGGAGCGGCGCCAGTTGCCCGTGAATTGCATTGCCAGCCTCCGAAGAAGCGACCTCATAGTTAGGATCACCAGCGGCAGGCCCGTCATCCTGGCCGGCGGTTTTGCTGCGGTCGTCCGCGTCGTTATGCTGCCGCCTGGACAACGCTGCCGGATGATGTTCCTCGAGCCATACGGCATAGGATTCGACGGTCGGCGCATCGAATAGCGCCGCGAGGAACACCGTGTCATCCAGATAACGCTGGACCTCGGTCGTCAACCGCACCGCCAGAATCGAATCACCGCCCGCTTCGAAAAAATCCTGCTGCGGCGAGATGCTTTCGAGCCCGAGCACCTTGCACCAGATGGCCGCAATATCGCGTTGGAACGGGCTCAATAACTGAGTATCGACTGAAGCGTTTCTCTCGGCTTGCGACTCGCTCTTAACGATGAGCGCCCGCCGGTCCAGCTTGCCGCTTCTGTTCAGCGGCAGCCTGGCAATGAACTCCCAGCGAGCGGGCAGCATCTGCGGGGGTAGCTGCCCGGCCGCCCAGGCACGCAGTTGTGCCCGCGCCTGATCGGTTTCTGTCTCCGCCCGCGCTGCATGCAAAGAACGATGCAGAGCTGTCTGGCAAAAAGCGGATTCGAAATGTCTGGACTCATAACAAAGCACGAGCGGCTGAACCTTTTCGATGCCTTCCTCTTCTATAGATTCGTTTTGCGCCCGGCTCCCGATGCGCACCTCGATTCGGTAATCCGGGAATATCTGTTCGGCAGGCGTCTCGCACCACCAACGGGCTTCTATCGTTTGCCCTTGCGCGACACTGAGCGGCTCATCGGCGACCGGAAACCAGACCGGCAACCAGGCCTGCTGATGGTCGAGGAAGTCCACCGTTTCCTCCG
The DNA here is from genome assembly GCA_037387125.1 of Gammaproteobacteria bacterium. GTDB lineage: Bacteria > Pseudomonadota > Gammaproteobacteria > Steroidobacterales. The sequence continues at coordinate 3,461 of JARRLL010000035.1, forward strand.
CGCCGTTGCGAATACGGGTCCAGAGCAGGAAACCATCGAAACAGCCGTCGCGCTCGACCACGAAATGGCGTTCCCCGGTGTAAGCCGTCGGCAGCTCGCCGCTAAAATCGAGGTCTTCGAAGACGGCCGGCGTGGCAAGCACCCCCTCGCGCGGAAAATTGCGCACGCAGAGTCGAACGTCGAAGGGCCGGCCGTGCTCCCTGAAAATCTGTTCCACGTACTGCGCGGCCAGCGACCCGAAGGCGGCGTCGGAGCGCGCGCCCTTCGGTAGTTGTGCCGGCGCGATAAGCGTTTCACAGCGAGAGGGAATGGCCACGCAGTTATCGGCGAAAAAAGGCCGCGCAGCATTCCAGATAGGCGCGATACCGTCGGAGCTGCCGATATTCCCCACGATGCCCTGCGTGCAAACATCGATAGCTTCAGGCAGCGCGATACTTTGCATATCACCCTGAATAACTTCGATGCGGTCGGCAAGCCCGAGTTCTTCGATGAGCCTGCGTGCCTTGCGTGCCGCATCCTCGAGCACCTCGACCGCATAAACCTTGCGTGCACCGGCGGCAGCGCACAGGCGCGCAAGGACCGCATCCTTACCGGTGCCAATATCGAGCACGGCCTTGCCCTGCACCTCGGCGGCAAAGGCCCGCGCATAACTCGCGACGCGCACTTCATCCGCAGACATGAAGTCGTAAAGCAGATCGTCGTAGACCTGGTATTCACCGAGCGACGGCCAGAACTCGAGGGCCTCATCGCCTGCGGCGGGCTGCACCCAGGCCACCAGCTGAGGCGCGGGACCGTCGGTCAGCACGACGGCCACGTCGGCGACCTGCGAATGCCGCCGCAAGACATTTTCGATGTCCTGCAGCTCGATGCGGTAACCCCGCAGCTTTACCTGGTCGTCGGCGCGCCCAACGAAACGCAGCTCTCCCGCTGCGCCCCGGGTCGCGCGATCGCCGGTGCGGTAACAACGGCGGAATACTCCGTCGCCCGGATCGATCGTAACGAAGCGCGCAGCCGTCAGTTCCGGGTCATGCAAATAACCCTGCGCCACCATAGGCCCGCCGATATACAGCTCGCCGGTTTCGCCCGGCCCCACCTCGAGGCCCGTGTCCGGATCCAGCAGAAAAATTTCGGCGTCGGGCGCGGGTCGACCGATATCACCCGATTCCGGCACTGCACCAGGCTCGTACAGGCAAGTCGTGACGCGCCCTGCTGTCTCGGTCAGCGCATAGGTATTGACCAGGCGCGGCCCGCCTTCACCGTAACGCCCAAACCATTGATCCAGATCATCACTGCGCACTGCTTCACCGCTGAACACGATCAACTTCAGCGCGGCCAGTTCTTCGGCCGTCGGCAACTGGTCGCTCAAAAGCCACTGCCGGAATGCCGACGGCGTAATACTGAGCACGGAAACTTCCCGCTCGACCACGAGCCGCGCCCACTGTTGCGGATCGCCCCGCATGGCGCCCGGCACAATGCACAATTCGGCGCCCGTGGTTAAAGCACCCCAGATCTCCCAGACTGAAAAACCGAACGCAAAGGAGTGCATGGATGACCAGCGGTCGCCCGGCACAAAACCCAGTTCGGACTGCACCGCCTCGAACAGCCCCGCGATATTTCCGTGACTCACTTCAACACCCTTCGGTGCACCGCTCGAACCGGACGTGAACATCAGGTAGGCCAGGCTGTCCGGCTGCAAGCTTTGCGCAGGGTTCGCGGTAGCCACTGACGATACGGCGGCGAGTTCGGCGGCGAGTATGCTTAAGCCGGCATGGTCCGCCGCGCGACTTTGCAGCGCTGCGCTACTGACAATCGCGTCCGGTTGCACCTGCCGACTGATCGCTCTCAGTCGTTCGTCGGGATATGCCGGGTCTAAAGGCACCCAGGCGGCACCGGCTTTCGCGATGCCCAGCAAGGCTGCGACGAGATCGACGGACGGGTCAAGCATGACGGCGACTCTCGGAGTGCTGGCGCCGGCCACGCCACCGCCCTCCAACAAGGCATGCGCAATCCGGTTCGCGCGTTCATTAAGCTCCGCGTAGCTCAGGCGTTCCGCGCCGCAACTCACCGCAACAGCCGCCGGTGTCCGCGCAACCCAGTGCTCGAAACGCCGTGGCAACAGTTCGACGCCGACCTGCCCGGCAAGGTCTTCGCTAACAATCCGCGGATCCGCGCCGCCTGCCATCAGTCGTTACCGCCTATAGCAATCACAAGCTGCACTCCAGGCCGGTAACCGGCGGGTTGGCCAGGTACTCCTGCCAGTAGTCGTTCCCGCACTCCGCCTCCCCCGCCGAATCGAGTTGCAACGGGCGCCAGCTAATCGACGCGAATCCGGCCTTGCGCAGCGCGCGCTCGTATGTCTCGGCGCTGTAGTAGTAGGCATCGAAGCGAATCATGGACCGGCCGCTGACCATCGCGTAATGAATCGGCGTCCCGTCATATCGCTCGCCGGTTACCGACTTGTTGAAACCGTACTGGGTATAACCCTGGTAATCGGCGACGGTCTGCTCCGGGTTTTCGTTGATGGCCAGGAAGCGGCCACCGGGCGCGAGGTGCCGCGCGATGTTGTCGCACATTCGCTGCAACTGGTTTGTATTCGGCGCGTAGTGAAGCAGGTAAGCCGCCGTCACGAGATCATAGCGGCCGAGCGCGCCCGGTTCGTCGAGCTGCGCAACGTCACGGCAGAGGTAGTCGATCCCCAGCGGCTCGTCGCGCTCGAGCTGTTCTGCGAGGTCGATCATCCCGGCCGAGATGTCGACACCCGTGACCGTTGCAGCACCCGCTCTTTTCAACAGGCGCGAATAAAACCCTTCGCCGCAGGCCAGGTCGAGCACTCGGCGACCGGCAACATCGCCTGCCATCTGCATGAAACTGTAAGCCTCGACATAGCGCCGCAGCGGCGACTCCTTGGTACGCTGGTATTCGCGCGCGATGGCATCGTATTGCGCCGCCATCAGTTTGCACCGCCGCGCGCTGAGCCCCAGGTGTCGAGCAGCGCCTCACTTTCGGCGGCGAGGACGCCGCCACTGATCAAGGGTTGCTCTGCGCGGCCGGCAAACAACTCGCCCGGAGCCACGCACAATTCGGTGCCGGTGATCGCCTGCATTTTCTGGATCGGCGCTGCAAAATAAATTTCGCGAATGCCGGCGTAGTGACACGCAGCGAGGCACATCGGACAGGGCTCGACCGTTACGTAAAGCGCACAACCGTCGAGCTGCAGCCTGCGCGATTTGCGGCAGGCCTCGCGAATGGCGACGATCTCCGCGTGCGCGGTGGCGTCCAGCGAACTGACGACCTCGTTGTGGCTGGTCACGATGAGTTCGTCACCGCACGCGATACACGCACCCACCGGCGCGCCCCCGGCGGCCATGCCCCGCCGGGCCATCTCGAGCGCTGCGCGCATGAATTGCTCTCGCTGTGCGGCAGCCGAATCCGCGGCGTCTCCCATTCCCTAAGCTACCTCTGCGTTCCTTATCTGCCGGGTCATCATGCCGGGCTTTTCTGCCCGGTCATTCGTCCGGTCCGCTTGGTCTTATTCTTGGACCCTGCGGCCCTCTTTTGCTGCCCGAATCATCGACCGGGCATTTTCGCTCGGGCCTCGCTGCCCTCACTTTTTTCTCCGGTTGCAGCCAATTGCAGACGATTGCTCCCGGGAGATGAATTTTTACACATTAATAAGCAGGTTACTAAAACAGGGCCGGATTATCGGCTCTATTCGGGGCGGCCACCCTGCGGCGGTGAATGTTATACTGACCGGCTTTCAACGACCGCTGCCGCATCTTCCGTTAGATGCCGGCAGGACACCCCGCCCTGCGCCCCGTGACCGGCCTCTGCCCGGGATCGGTCGACGGGCTGGTAAAAACTAAGGAATAACAAGCAATGCAGACGATCAGCATCATAGGCGGCAGCGGCGAACTGGGCGGTGGATTGGCCCTGCGCTGGGCCAAAGCCGGACTCCCGGTCATTATCGGTTCACGCGACGCGGATCGCGCGGCACAGGTGGCAAAAGACCTGAACGCGGCGGCAGGCAACGAACTGGCGCGTGGCATGGACAATGCGGCCGCGGCCGCCGCCGGTGACATCGTCGTGCTGACGGTTAAATTCAGCCATCAGGCCGCGACCCTGAACGAGCTGAGGGATGCGCTGCAGGGCAAAATCCTGGTGGACACAACGGTGCCGCTCGTGCCGCCTAAGGTTGCGCGGGTGCAGCTACCCAGCGAAGGCTCTGCTGCAGTAATCGCGCAGCAGCTGCTGGGTGACGGAGTGCAGGTGGTTTCGGCATTCCAGAACGTGTCGGCCGCCTCGCTCACGAGCGACGGCGAAACCGAATGCGATGTGCTCGTAACCGGCGCCAGCCCCGAGGCCCGCGAGACCGTGATCGAACTCGCCAAGGCGGCCGGCTTTCAGGCCTGGCACGCCGGGCCGCTGGAAAACTCGGCGGCGGCCGAGGCCCTGACATCATTGCTGATATTCATGAACAAAAAATACGCGAGCGATCACGCCGGCATTCGAATTACCGGCATAAGTTAATAATAAATAAAAACAATAATTTATAATATATTCCTAAAATAATATGCAGGCAAAAAAGCTCAGCCTGTTCACGGTACCGGGCATTCCGCTGGTCAACCGGGGCGACGACCTCGTCGCGCTGATTGGCGGCAGCCTGAGCACCGCAGGACTCGAACTGCAGGACGGCGACGTGGTCGTCATTGCCCAGAAGCTGGTGTCAAAAGCGGAAGGCCGCACGGTCGCGCTGAGCTCGGTCACTCCATCGCAGGAGGCCATCGAGCTGGCCGAAGCCACCGACAAAGAACCCCAGATTACCCAGCTCATACTCGATGAATCGAAGCAGATACTGCGCCAGCGGCCCGGCGTCATCATTGCCGAGCACCACTCCGGCTGCGTGCTCGCCAATGCCGGCATCGACCGTTCCAACGTCGAGCCCGACAGCGACCGCGTTCTGCTGCTGCCCGCCGACGCTGACCAGTCTGCCTCGCAGCTCCGAGACAGTTTTAGCGACGCACTGGGCGTTAGCGTCGGCGTCATTATCGCGGACAGCGTCGGCCGGGCCTGGCGCATGGGTACGACGGGCATGACCCTCGGCTGCGCGGGAGTCGAGGCATTGGCAAACCTGCGCGGGCGCACGGACATGTTCGGGCGCATCCTGCAGGTCAGTGAACACGCGGTTGCAGACTCGATAGCGTCGGCAGCCGAACTGTTAATGGGTGAAGCGGACGAGGCGACCCCGGTCGTCATTGTGCGCGGCCTCGACCAGGGCCATTCCGACCAGAACGCCCACGTATTGCTGCGCCCTGCCGACGAGGACATGTTTCGCTGAGGCGCTAGCCGGAGCGAAGTCAGGCGATGAGCGGCAGGCCAACATATACAGTGCTTTCAGGCGGCGTGGGCGGCGCCAAGCTGGTGCTGGGGTTGCAGCATGTACTCGAACCAAGCCAGCTTAAAGTGATCGCCAATACCGGCGACGATTTCGACCACCTCGGACTCCGCATTTGCCCCGACATAGACACCCTGCTCTACACGCTGGCCGGCACGGCTGACCCCGAGCGTGGCTGGGGCCTGGCCGGCGAAAGCTGGCAATTAATGGCGCAGCTGGAAAAGCTGGGCGGCCCGACCTGGTTTCGGCTCGGCGACCGCGATCTCGCGACCCACCTGCTGCGGACGGAATGGCTGACCGGCGGCAAAAGCCTGAGCGAGGTCTGCTGCGAACTGCGCCGCTCCATGGATGTGCTACCTGAAATATGGCCGATGTCAGACCAGCCGGTGCGCACCCGCATCGTCACGGATGCGGGTACACTCGACTTTCAGGACTATTTCGTGCGCCAGCAGGCACGACCGGCGATGCGCGCGGTCGCCTATGCGGGATGCGACACCGCAGCGGCGGCGCCGGCCGCACTGGAAGCGCTCAGCGACTCGGCTCTTGGCGCCGTTATTATTACTCCGTCCAACCCGTGGCTAAGTATTGACCCAATACTGTCGCTGAGCGACATTAAATCCAAGATAAAGAATACGAGCATGCCGGTGGTCGGTGTCTCACCCATCGTCGGTGGCAAAGCGATCAAGGGTCCTACAGCAAAACTGATGGCTGAAATCGGCATCAAACCCTCTGCCCTCAGCATCGCTCAACACTATGCCGATCTGCTCGACGGGCTGGTAATAGACGAACAGGACGCCGGCTTGCGGGGCGCAATAGAAGAAACGGGTATAACGGTGGAAATAAGCAACACGATTATGCGTAACACTCAGGACAAAATAGCGCTGGCAGAAACGGTGGTCGCGCTGGCCAACCGGCTGGCGGAGGCGAGGAACGCATGAACGATGTCTGGGCGCTGGTACCCGTTAAATCACTTGAGCGTTCGAAATCGAGGCTCAATTCGGTGCTGGACCCGCAGGAATGCGCCATGCTGAGTCGGGCAATGTTCATGGACGTTCTCGATGCGCTGAACGACGCAGAAGGCATCAGCAATATCGCCGTATTGACGAACGATGAAGATGTTGCCGGCCTCGCATCGCAGCTGGGTCATCTCGTTATTGCTGACCAGTCCGAAGGCGAGCTCTGTGACGGTCTGAACGCGGCGGCAAAACAACTGGCAGAACTCGGCGCTGACGGCGTGCTCATTCTGCCGGGCGATCTGCCCACCGTCACCGCTGCAGATATCGAAAGCCTGCTGGCGAAGCACGAAGGCGGATTGAGCCTCTGCCCGGCGATACGTGACGGCGGCACCAATGCGTTGCTCTGCTCGCCCCCCGACGCGCTGCCTTTTCAGTTCGGCCAGGACAGCGCACGCAAGCACCTCGAACTCGCGGAAATAAGCGGCATCAAAACAAACCGGCTGCCGATGCATGCCTTTTTTCGTGACATCGATACACCGGAAGATCTGAGCTGGCTGGCACGTCAGGGAGTCGGCGGTAACACCAGCCGCTTTCTGCAGCGTTCGGGCATTAATGCCCGCCTTAAGCCCGGGCTGTCGGGTGCATCTGCATGACTCGAAGCGGCATTCCTCAGCAATTGAAGTCCATGCCACTGAAAGACCTGCTGGACACTGCGGCAGGCCTGCGTGACCAGGGCTGGGGCAACCAGGTCTCCTACTCGCGCAAGGTTTTTATTCCCCTTACGGAACTGTGCCGTGACGTTTGCCACTATTGCACCTACGCTAAAACCCCGAAAAAAATCTCGCGCGCCTACCTGACGCCGGAACAGGTGTTGAACATCGCACGCGCGGGCAAAGAGCAGGGTTGCAGAGAGGCGCTGTTTACACTGGGCGACAAACCTGAATTGCGTTACGGTGCCGCGCGCGAAGCGCTGACCGAACTCGGCTACGACAGCACCCTCGCCTACCTCAAGGCCATGGCTAAACTCGTGCTGGATGAAACGGGCCTGCTGCCGCATCTGAACCCGGGCGTGCTGACACTCGAAAACTACCTTGACCTGCGCAGCGTTGCACCTTCGATGGGCATCATGCTGGAATCTGCAGCTGCGCGGCTGTGTGAGCGCGGCCAGCCGCATTTCGGTTCGCCCGATAAAGATCCGCTCGTGCGCATCGAAGCCATCGGGGATGCAGGCCGGGCCAAAGTTCCGCTGACTACCGGCATCCTGATCGGCATCGGCGAGACGCGTGAAGAGCGCCTGGAAAGTCTGCTGGCGATAGAAGCCCAGCATCAGCTTTACAATCACATTCAGGAAATCATCATCCAGAACTTCGTGCCCAAGCCCGGCACGAAAATGATGTCGGCGAGCGCGCCGAGTTTCGAGGAATTGCTCTGGACGATCGCAGCGGCACGCATCATTTTCGGGCCGTCGATGAGCATTCAGGTGCCGCCCAACCTTAACGAAGGACGGCTCAGTGAATTGCTGGGCGCCGGCATCAATGACTGGGGCGGCGTGTCGCCGGTAACTCCGGATCATGTGAACCCCGAGTCGCCATGGCCCGAACTGCAACGACTGGCGGACGAGACCGCCAAAGCCGGCCACCTGCTGACCGAGAGGCTCACGATCTACCCGCAGTTCATCGAACGCCGCGGCGAATGGCTCGACCCGGCACTCACGCGGTCGGTACTGCAGCATGCCGACAGCGCCGGCATGGCGCGCGACGGGGACTGGGTCGCCGGCAGCGCACTTGCGCTGAATGGCGACACGCCAGACTCGAACCGTCAGAGCCACGCCCGGGCAACCGACCGCATCAAAGGTATCGCCGACAAGGCACGCAGCGGCAGAGAACTCAGCGAAATAGAAATCGCCGCGCTGTTCGACGCGCGCGGCAAAGACTTCGAGCACGTCTGCCGGGCGGCCGATGAATTACGCCGTGAGGTTTCCGGCGACACCGTCACCTACGTGGTCAACCGCAATATCAATTACACGAACATGTGCACGTACCGTTGCCAGTTCTGCGCCTTCTCGAAAGGCAAGGGCAGTAACAGTCTGCGCGGCGACCCGTATTTGCTGGACATGGATGAAATCGCGCGACGCACGGCGGAAGCCTGGACGCGCGGCGCAACCGAAGTCTGCCTGCAAGGCGGCATCCATCCGTCGTTTACCGGCGACACCTACATCGAAATTTGCCGAACGGTTAAGGAAGCGGTGCCGGACATGCATGTGCACGCATTTTCGGCGCTGGAAATCGCGCACGGTGCCCGCACACTGGGGCTCTCGCTGGAAAATTATCTCGGCAGACTGCAGGACGCCGGTTTGGGCACCCTCCCCGGCACCGCCGCGGAAATCCTCGACGACCCGGTGCGCGCGCAATTGTGCGCAGACAAGCTGAACACAGCGGAGTGGGTCGAAGTCATCGAGACGGCGCACCGCAAGGGCATCCGCACCACGTCAACCATTATGTTCGGTCATATCGAGACGCCGGCAAGCTGGGCACGGCATCTGCTCGCACTGCGCCACTTGCAGCAGCGAACAGGCGGCATTACGGAATTCGTTCCGTTGCCTTTCGTCCACATGGAGGCGCCGATTTACCTGAAAGGTGCGGCGCGTCCCGGGCCGACCTGGCGTGAAGTGGTGCTGATGCATGCCGTCGCCCGGCTCACACTGCACCCGCTCATTCCCAACATCCAGGTATCGTGGGTCAAGCTGGGACAGCAGGGCTCGGCAGCATGCCTCGATGCCGGGGCCAATGACCTGGGTGGCACACTGATGAATGAGTCGATCTCACGTGCTGCCGGGGCCGATATAGGTCAGGAGTTGTCCCCCGCGGCAATGGATGGCCTGATCGACTCTATCGCCAGAAAGCCTGAACAACGCGGGACGCTATACCAGGCGGCTGACAGCAGCCAGGTCGCCCGCTCCTACGCGGCGGCACCATTGGCCGAGATGCACAACCGTCCGGCCCGCGAACTGAAAATCGCATCCTGAAGCGGGCCCATTACTTTCCTGCCCCGCAGTCCGGCTAAAATAATCGGCTAACACACTTAAACAGCGGCCAAAGCAGCTTTGGCCGGTATCGTTCCATGCAAACGAGCCGCAATATCATGATGAACCTACCGTACTGGACAGTTTTTGGCAGCCGAGCGTTGCTGCGTCTTTTACTGCCGCTGGCACTGCTTTGCCCGCCTGCCGACACCACCGCAGCCGAGAACCGCAAAACGGACATCATCTACCTCAAAAACGGTGACCGCATCACCGGCGAATTCAAGGAATTCCTGCAAGGTGAAGTGAAGCTTTCGACCAGCGACATGGGAACGATTTATATCAAGTGGGCGGCCATCGACCACCTGGTTAGTGACAAATACATCGACTTCGAGCTCGCCGACGGCCAGCGCCTCTTCGGGACTGTTCCTGCCAGTGACGCGAACCGGGATCGCATGATAGAGATGCAAACACTGAAAGAGTCAAGCGTTCCCCTTGCGATGGACACCATAGTCAGAGCAGAGCAGATTCGAGTCAATGATTCGTTCTGGACACGACTGGCAGGCTACGTGAGCCTCGGCCTGAACTACACCAAGTCGAGTGACATACTGACTTGGAACACGAATGCCAGCGCGGAGTACCGCACGCGCAAACACCTGACAACGCTGTCGCTGGACTCAACACTTACGCGCAAGGGGGATCAGCAGGACGAAGGCACAGATACGCGACGCTATGATGCGCGCCTCGGGCGCCAGTGGCCGCTCCAAAACCGTTGGTTTCTGTTCTCAACCGCCGGCGCGCAACGCAACGACGAACTCGGACTTGAAAGTCGAATCTTCGCGACGGGCGGCAGTGGTCGCTATCTGAAGCAAAGCCAGAAGTCCGAGCTCTACCTGGCAGCGGGCCTCTCGGCTAACAAGGAACAGACGACCGGCTCAAGCGGCACCGAGCCATCGGATTTGAATGAGGGCGGCGCCAATTTCGAAGGCGTCATTTCCTTCAACTGGACCTTCTTTCGACTCTACACGCCGAAGAGCCGAGTAGACTTCAATACGACAGTATTTCCGGGCATCTCCCAGTCAGGGCGCCTACGCGGCACCGCCAACATTAATCTGCGCCAGGAAATCGTCAACGACCTGTTCTGGGAGCTCAGGACCTACCTCGACTATGACAATCAGCCGCTCCAAGGTGCCGAGGCCAAGGAAGACTATGGCGTCATCACCTCGTTGGGTTACGAATTTTAGCTGCACTCATGCAGAGGTCGCCGGCCATTATTGTGCAACTTATGCAGAATTGCAGAGGAAACCGTTCATGTTAGCGCTGGCAAAACAGACTTTGCGAGCATCTGGATGGACTTAGACGGTTGCTCGTACAGGCGCAAACTGACCGAAGACAAACCAACATCACGATAAGTCTGCAGCACATCGATTAATCCGTCGATATTGTCGAGCGAGGCCGTCAGCGTGAGTTCATCCACCAGCTTGTCAGTCAGACTGGCGGGGATGCCCTCGATGACATGACTGCCTGCCACGAACGCATTAACGAAAGCCCGCTGACTGGACATGATCAAATCAATCTCCGATGGCTCCAGAAACTCCCGCAGCACCCAGGGCCGAAACAGGCCGCGCAAAAGCAACCAGCGCTTTGCTTCGTTGCGCGCTCGCTGCGCATCCTCATAGACGTGCCATGCCGTGAAGCTGCTGAACCAGAGTTCAGCGGGATTATTGCCCTTTGCGACAGCCGAATCCCGGGCGGTCTGCATGGCCTTACGGGCAAGATCTGCCGGCAAATCGCTGAGCATGACGCCGTTTGACACGCGCCCCGCCATTCGCAACATCTGCTCCATGTTGGCGCCCACGTAAACCTTGGGCGGTGAAGCCCGCAGCCAGCCAAGGCCGTAGCCGCGCGCCTGGTAAAGCTCACCCTGATAATCAAAGCGCTCACCGCGCGACGCCGTGCGCAATATCTCCACGCACTCGCGCACGGCGCGCACACGGCGGTCCGGTTTCAGGCCGAGCGAGGCCAGCGCCTCTCCCCCGCCGCCGATGACGATGCGCGCCCGGCCGCCGCTGTATTCGTTGAGCGTATGCAACGCACCGGAAATTTTTACCGGGTGCATGTCCCATGGATTAACGGCGACCGGCCCCAGCGCGATGCGGCCGGTCGCCTGCGCGAGCGGCATCAGGTTGGCAAACGGGTCGCGGCCGTCAAGGAGACTGGAAACCCAGATGCCGCTGAAGCCCAGTTGCTCGGCCAATGCGCCGAGTTCTGCCAGTTCTGCGGCGTCGGCTCTGGCATCAAGGATCAGGTCTATATCCACGTTTCGAATCTCCACCGGACGGCTATCGCAACTCGGCCGAAGCAAGCGGCAGGCCGGCTTTCGCAAGCCGCGATTGACGATGGCCCATCGCTAGTCGGTCAATCATAAAGTTGGCGCCGAGCCTTTGCGGCTTGATCAACGGCACCGCCGAATTTTATTCGAATTCCGGCATAACCTCGCGCGCAAGCCGCTCCAACTGCGGTACGAAATCGCAAATCGGATTCAACACGATCATTTCCGCACCCGCCGAAACGACAGCGCCAAGGCCAGCAATGCACTGTTCGGGCGGACCCCAGACGCAGATGTCGGCCACAAAGTTCGGGTTGCTTTTAATCATCCAGGGATAGCGCGCGCTGAAAAACTCATCGAGTATGCGTTTGGCCTTGGCTGCATCGTCGTCTACATGCAGGTAAACCCGCTTTGAAACCGGAAAGTCGTCCGCGCTGCGATTTGCCTCCTGCAAATAGCCTCGCAACGAATGAACATGACCACTGAACTCGGCAGTCGTCGTCGGGCCTGCCCCCATGTAACCGTCGGCAAACCTGGCGGCGCGGCGCAGCGCCTGCTCATGCTGGCCGCCAAAAATGAGCGGCGGATGCGGCCGCTGCAGCGGTTTAGGCTCCATGTGCGTGCCTTGAAGCTGCTGAAAGACACCCGCGTGGCTTGCAGGACCCTCGCTCCAGAGCGACTGCATGATCTGCACCCCGTCGATGAAACGCCGGACGCGCTGGTTATACGCGGCACCGAAACTGCGATAGAAATTTTCAGCGACTGACGGCGGCCCGAGGCCGAGCCCAAGGTCGACCCGCCCGCCGCTCAGGTGATCCAGTGTGCCGACCTGCTTGGCCAGGAGCACCGGGTCGCGGACCGGAAACACGATCACGGACACCCCGAGCCTGACTCGCTGCGTGACCGCAGCGGCAAACGTCAGCAAGCTGAGGCATTCCATGAGAGGCACGTCGCCGATGACCTGATCCTGCGTCCAGACGCCCTCAAAACCATTCTCCTCAGCCAGTTGCAAGCTTTCCCTGATCAGCCCCAGGTCCACCTGGCCGGCGGGAAACACCTGTGGAATCGGGGCGCCGAAGCTGATGCTCATCGTTATAATCCAGTCATCGTTGCGAATTGTGCAAGCACTGCATACCAACAGGCACGAATGCACGGCAGGTGCTTATCGTAGCTCAGGCCCACTAATGCTGAAGGCCTCGTTCATGATTTTCGCCGCAAGACAAACTCTGTCGACGATTCTCGCTTATAACCTGCTGCTGAAAAAAGACGCGATGATGCAGCATCGGCCGGTGACACCGTTGCACGGATGGTGACGCCCCGATGTAGCTGACTTAGCAACTGCAACGCCTGCAAGCTTAGACCGTGGCCGTAAACGTCGGCTGCAAGTAAAGCAGCTACCTCGTACTCACCTGGGCCCCGCCTGTTTAGCATGACAAAGCCTACGGCAACGTCCGCCTCACGCAGAATATAGAAATAGCATTCAGGATCATGCAGAGCCGACTGCATCCACCGCTGATGACTGGCCCAGTCAACCAGTTCATAGCCATGCGCTTTCCACCCTGCCTCAGGGGTAGCCAGCCACTCGAATATAGGCCGAATATCGGCATCGGTTGCGAGATCAAGCCATACGGGCTTTTCGCCTTCACTGAGCAGCGGGAGGAGGCGCTGTAAAACCCTGCGACAACCAAGCCCGTCAGTTATCAGCAAATTTGCACGAACAAACTCGCCCCAGTTATCGCGCAATTTGATCAACGCAGCGTCGAATTGTCCTTCCAGTTCTTCGGGCTTAATGACGATTGCTGCCTTAGCGTTGCTCATCGCTGACGCCGTCGCGGCCTGATTTTCTGCAACCGGCACTATGATCGCTGGCAGGCCGCACGCAGCCCGCTCCCAGGTTGTAGTGCCGGCAGCACCGATCGCCAAAGTCGACCTCATAATGAGTTGCCCGAAATCCCTCACGAAATCATGCAGCATCCAGGTTGAGCTTGCTTGCTCGACCCTCTTGCGCACCTCCTTGTAGTGGGGCGCCGACACGGTCAACACAACATCTACAGCTTCGAGCCAGTCCACCGACGATCTCGCCAACAAATCCAGGACGGCACCGGTAATGTTCAGCGCGTCATACCCACCCACGCTTATCAACAACCGGTGTCTGGCTGGCGCCTGCTTATCGATACTGGTCTCATGAAATTTATAGTATTCGGGTCTTAGCAGTGCGTATTGCTCGCCCGCTAATATCGATTTGACCTTACTCTGGCGATACGCCGTTCCATCGCGGCCAAATGTCTGGTCGATCAAAAAATCCCCGATATGCGGTCGGCACAGGTCATCTATGACGACAAGCCGATCGCAATGATCAATAACCTTGCGCTCCCAGGTTTCGTCGAGCGCGTAATGATCAACGATTACCAAATCGCAATTGGCCGGCAAATGCGCAATAAACTCCGCAGCATCCTGCTCCTGCTGCACCTGCAGCCAGCCGGCATAATCCTCACTCGACTTCGGTTTGGTGTATGGCGCCAACAACGGCAGCATCACCACGTCGATTTTCCGGGCACGAATATGCTCAGCCATATGCCCGGGCAAATCTCTGCAAACAAACCGGCAATGGATGCCTGCCGCAACCATTGTCCTCGCCAATGACAGGCAACGCATGAAGTGGCCGGACCCGATGTCTACCGACGCATCAACCCTGAATACGGCATGTGCCAATTTGTATACCCCTGTCTATGCCCGGATCTAAAAGCTTACCGTTACGGGCCCCCAAACCACAGCGTGCGAATTTGTGTCGGGTTCGCGGACCGGGCCTTAGTCTGCCACGACCGGGACCCCGGAATCACCTGCACGAGTAACCGCTGAGAAATCGCGCCTTGGTGCTCCCGATACTTTGCCGCAAACCCTCTGCCGAAGTTTATAGTATCTTACTCGCGTAAACGGACTGCTATGACCAGTACCTAATCTCTAACGAGCCAGCGATCATTCTTACACGGAACCATAAAGCCCGCCGCCTGTTGTTCTACGTAGAACAAGACTATTCGTTTGATGTGCTGCGCCCTTTGCAGGAACATGCAAGGAAGCAAGGGCATGATGTGCGCTGGCTCCTGCTAGAGGGCGCTTCGGCAGAATTGCTTAAACACGATGAGCTGAGGCTCGGCGGGGCTGAGGAAGCCATTCGATTCAAGCCGCATGCCGTGTTCGCGCCCGGAGACCGCGTCCCGTCATTCGTCCCGGGCCTCAAGGTTCAGGTGTTTCATGGCATCAACGAAGATAAGCGGGGTAAAACGTATCCCGAGCGCGGTTTATTTGACCTTTACTGCACGGAAGGGCCTGCACGAACCGCAATGCTTAAACCGCTTGCAAAGGAAAACGGTTACTTTAGTGTGGTCGAAACAGGCTGGCTTAAACTCGATTCTATCCTCAACTACCCGAACAAGGCGGCCACTTTTGACCGCCCCCAAATTCTGTTCGCATCGACCTTCACCCCCAGTCTTTCGTCTGCGGAAGCCTTGCACTCGGAAATTCAGCGCCTGAGCCGGTCCACCGAATGGCAGTGGCTGATAACGCTCCACCCGAAGATGGCACCTGCAACGGTAGCCAAGTACCGGGCACTGCAGAACGATAACCTCATTTTTTTCGGCTCCGGCGAATTGATACCGCTGCTGCACCGGGCCGATATCATGGTTAGCGACAACTCCTCCGTGCTGCAGGAGTTCCTGATCCTGAAGAAACCCGTCGTTACCTTCAAAAACCGGGCGCCACTTGACTGCATGATTAACATCACGGACCCCAGCCAGCTCGCTGACGCCATCGGCAAGGCGCTCGCGCCGAACGACAGGCTTCTGGAGTCCATTCGTGCCTACGGGCCATCGATTACACCCTGGCTGGACGGTGCTTCCGCGCAGAGGGTGCTCGCGGCGACCGAGGCGATGCTGGATTCAGGCTGGACGGATCGAAAACCTGCAAATATATGGCGTAACCTTAAAATGCGCCGACAACTCAACTACTACAAGTTTTGGTAATCATGGACAAGAAATACCGCCTCTCCGTAACAATTATTACCAAAAATGAAGCCGACAGGATTACGCGGTGTCTGGAATCAGTTAAAGATCTCGCCGATGAAATCATAGTATTTGACAGTGGCAGTACCGATTCCACACTCGACATCGTCCGGCAATATACGGACAAGGTATGGGAAACGGACTGGCCCGGGTACGGCAAACAGAAGCAACGTGCCCTCGATCAGGCCACGGGCGACTGGGTCCTCGCAATCGACGCTGACGAAGCACTGGACGAAACGCTCCAGGCATCGGTCCGGGAGCTACTGCGAAATAACCGCGGCAACATCGTTGGTGTCAAAATGCCCTGGGCTGTCACCATCTATGGCAAACGTCTTGACTACGGCCGCAGTGGCCGCGCTCCGTTGCGAATGGTCTGGCGCGAAGGCGCGCGCTTCACCGATGCGGAAGTTCATGAAACACTGGTCCATCAGCCAGGCGAGACAGTGACACTCAAAGGTCGTCTGCTGCATTTTACCCATCGGGACTACGGACATGCGATGCAGAAGAATGCCCAATACGCCTGGCTGGGCAGCCAAAAATATTTTCGTAAGGGGCGACGCTGCAACAGCTTGCTGAGCGCTACGATACGGTCTGTATGGACCTTTATACTCATATACTTTGTCCGTCTGGGATTCCTCGACGGCTCGGTCGGCTTCCTGACGGCTGTTAATTACGCGCAAAATAATTTCAACAAGTACGCGGGACTATGGACTCTGACACGGATGGAAAAGCTGGCAAAAGAGCCGAAGCCCTAAGAGCTACAGTCCACTTAAATTAATGAATATTCTTATACTCGCGGGCTCCCGCTCCACCTTTAATCAGCTTCGCCCTGAATACGAAGCATTCATCAAGATCGCGAACAATGGTCATTTCCTCACCGTGGTTATTCACGAGGATTCTCCTTACGTGCCGCGCCTCCGTGAAGTGGGGATACGCATGATCCATTGCTATCCTGAAAAGAAAATTGACCTGGCCGCCATAAAAGAACTTCGCGCGGAGCTACGACAGCACCGCTACGACATCATTTATGCCACGACCTCCAAAACCATACCGAATGCCGCTTTCGCGGCGCTCGGGTTTCCCGCCCGAGTCGTTGCCTACCGTGGCACTACTGGCGGCCTCTACCGGCATGACCCAACGGCCTATCTGACGATTCTGCATCCGCGTGTGAACGGCGTCATTTGCGTGTCGGATGCTGTTAAAGAGGAAATTAAAAAACAGGTTTGGAAAAACAAGGAGGCTGTCGTAACCATCCACAAGGGCCATGACCTGCAGTGGTACAGCGCAGAGCCCGCCGATCTGAGTGAATTCGGCATCTCCCATGACGATTTCGTCATTATCTGCGCTGTCAACGTCCGTCCGAGCAAGGGAATTGACGTCATGCTTGAGGCTGCAAATAGACTGGCCGAGCTGCCGAACCTGCACCTTATCCTGGCTGGAAAAGG
>JARRLL010000035.1:20665-22526 GCA_037387125.1 Gammaproteobacteria bacterium
GGGATGGATAAAGAGCCGTACAAAAGGCTAATCGAAGAAAATCGACTGCGCGACCGGATACACGTTGCCGGCTTTCGAACCGATGCACCTGAACTGATCGCAGCCAGCGACGTGCTGGTGCAGCCATCGATCAGCGGTGAGGGTTTGCCGCGCGCAGTTATGGAGGCTATGAGCTATGGTACGACCGTAGTCATTACAGATACTGGTGGAGGAAAGGAAGTCGTTGTGGACGGAAAATCCGGATTTGTTGTCCCGGTTAAAGATCCGGATGCTATCTGCAATCGAGTCGTGGCTCTTTACAACGACCGGGCATTGCTTTCGAGAATGTCTTCAGACGCCAAGCACCGTATACAGAATGAGTTCAGCTCAGGACGAACCGCCGAACAGATGATTACTTATTTCCAGAAACTGACGGAAACAACACGCTGACAGAAAAAAGCCAGCCAATAAACCAGAACAATCCAACCGGCGGAACGACAAAGGCGTGTCGAAGCACTCCGCCATGGGAGTAATTCTAGCCGTAATCCCGTCCAGCACCCAACGCAATGGTCAATTCAAAGCCAAATTCAAAATCTTTTGCAGACGGATACGGCGGTTAGATGCTGCTTAACCAGTGCATCTGCTAGTCAGGCTGCGCAATTACCATCAAGTATTGCCTCTCCTCAAAATCCGTTATCGGCTCAATCTTGTGTACAACTTTGCCGCTGAATAATACATATATGTATTTGGCAAGTGGCCTGAGTATTTTAGGGAGCCGACGTAATTTTACATTCAGCACTTCCCATCCATCCTTTATTTCCAGAAAACTTGTATAGCCATATTCGTTGAGAAGTTTGATTAAATCCTTTTCTGCTGCTTCAGTGCCCATTGATGATGGGCTGTATTCAAAAACAATAGCGGGACGATTATCCCTAATAATTTTTTCCGATCCTTTTAGCACAAACCATTCATGCCCTTCGACATCAATTTTAATCAAGTCTATTTTTCCAGTTTCTTCTGCGAGAAAATCATCGAGCCTTTCCAGCTTTATCTTGTGGCTCTGGTCGAAAGAACGATTCCATTTGCTGGATAATGATGACGCTCCGGCATTTGCAAAATTCGTATAAAGCTGAGCCTCACCACTTCTGTCTGACAAACCAACGTTGTGCGGAACGACATTAGCTGCCAACCCGGAGTTAAATTTTAATAAGGCAAAAGTGCGTGGATTAGCTTCGAAACTGATGCATTTCTTAAAGTGTGATGCAAGAAAGAGACTGTGATTCCCGATATTAGCGCCAATATCAAGAACAATATTATTGGCTACTGTATTTCGGCTCATTATCCAGTCCACGAGTATTTCAAGTTGATTTTTCTCATAAACACCATGCGCCAATACCTTGTTACTGACATAGTCATCCGCAAAAACAGCCATCTGTTTCCTTTCAGGATAATGGTCAAATGTTTTTTTCTTTAAGCGCTTGAATCTTCTTTGAATCGCTGAGTGGCGATCAAATTTAATCTCCGCAAGAATGCTGGACTTCTCGTCTTTTTCGTAAGTGAATTTATTACTCATAATCGCTGACACAATTGCACTACCTAGATTAGGTTGAATACCAGTTTACTAGCTCTTCGTTGAATGGGCATCTGCTCCTTGGTTGATAAGCTTTCCGGTGCAGGTGCTCGGTGGCCAATCGAGCTATGCGGCCTTATGGTGTTTTCGAACAGCCGCCATCGTTCGATCGGCACCTGCGTTCCCCGTAATAGGTATCTGCGAGCCGGTCTTGCGAGTCGCAGGACCCTGTCAGGCACCCAATTAAAGCCCCGTTACCGATCAGGCTGAATAGGCTTTTTAATTTGTTCGAGGACTGTGAAAAGCGGGCAG
>JARRLL010000036.1:0-20169 GCA_037387125.1 Gammaproteobacteria bacterium
TAAGTTCGATACGCCTCAGCATCTCGATGTCCATGGGGTGTTCGCATTGCCGCAGCCAGGTTTCGGGGCTGACCGCGGAACTATTTAGGCACCAGCCCCACAACCCGGGCCGGCCCGCCCGAACCCCCCTCGATTTTCATCGGCAGTGCGATGACCAGCGCGCCGGTGGCGGGCAAGGTGTCGAGGTTCATCAGGTTCTCGAGTCCGGGTACGTTGCCGGCGCCGGCAACCCGGTGCACCGGAAAGTCTTTGGAGACGCCGATATCGATGGACGCTGTGTCGACGCCGAGCACCGCCGCCCCCCGCTCCTCGACGAGCAGCTGAGCGGCCTCCGCGCCGAAGCTCGGAAACGACAAGCGGCTGGCATCGCCCGGCGTGTCATCGCCGAGGTAAGCAAGCGCATTCGCCCAGTAACGGCTCCAGCCAGTCTTCAATAACACGATCGTGCCGGCGGCAATCCGCCCGTGTCTGGCTTCGAAGGCCTGCACATCGGCTACGGTCAGTGCATAGTTGCGGTCTTTTTCAGTCTGCGCTGTCACGTCGATCACCACCGCAGGGGCGATCAGGTCCGCGAGCGGCAGTTCATCGGTGCTCGCACCGTCAGCATCGAAGTGCACGGGCGCATCGAGGTGTGTGCCGCCGTGTTCGGGTGTGCACACGGCGTAGGCCGAGTAGTACCAGCCGCCGGGAGTGTCCCCTGCGGCCAGTGTCTCTTTACTGAAAGTCGACGGTGACGTCGGCCAGTAAATCGTGTCTTCGTTGTAGGGATGGGTCAAATCGACCAGCTCGTAATCGGCAATATCGAGTGCCCACGTGAAATACAGAAAGGCTGGCATTTTACTGCGCGCATGAAAACTGGAGGCATCCTTGATAAACGCACGCAGGTTTTGCTCGGACCAGTATTCGGTGACGTTGCGGGGCACGTTCAGCTCGGGGCCCAAATCGCCGCCCTGCAGATTGATGGAATGACAGCGCATGCAATGATTTTTAAAGAGCTCAAACCCCTGCTGCTCGGGCGAGTCCGCCCCCGCACCGGCCGGCATCATCAAGTTGTACTTCGACTTAAAGTCGATGATCTCTATCGTCGCCAGTTGATACGGCCACGGCACTTCAATATCGCCGGCGGGTTGATTCTCCCAGACGACATACAGCGGCCCCGCATCGACCAGCACTTTGCCCTTGTACACTTTTCCCAAGCCCGCTTGGCCCTTTTCTTTGTAAACAACATAGGCCGCACGCCGCTGCAGGTTTTCCAGTCGTGTGGTCGGCGCGTAGCCGTCCCGGGTAATAAAGGCAATTTCGTCGCCGGCCATTGACGCATTCCAGCCCGCCAGCTGCAGAACCCTGGCAAGTTCGAAGCCCTGAAAGATCAGGGTCTTTTTAAACACCGGGTCGTTGACCGACACCTCGACTTCGGGCAACTCCGCCCGCAGGTTTTCGACGGTGTAACTCACGGCTTTGGCATGCGGCAAAACGACCGTTAGTTCCTGTGCAAAGGTACTCGTCGCGAGCAGAACAAGGCTGACTAAAATGTATTTTTTCATTGGCCGTTCGATTTGTTTTTTCGCCGTGCCCAACCATAAAACACCGCGCCAATCAGTGCCCAGAGCAATACGATCAACCACTCGTAGGGCCAGACCAGCGCGGCAGGGCTGCCCGGCAGATAAACGAAAAACAGGGCGACCGACAAGACCAGCGCTGCCACACCGACAAAGTTACCCCGCCCGGCCCGAAACGGTCGCGCGAGCGCCGGGTCGTTTCTGCGCAGCGCAAGAAACGACAGCGCCACCAGCGCGAACGCAATAATCACCGCGAAGCCGCCGGCATCGATCAGCCAGATCAGCACCTGGCGGCCGAACAGCGGCGAAATCAGCGCCGTGCCGCCAATCAGGATGACCGCGCGATGCGGCGTGTTGTACTTCGGGTGCAGGTGACCCAACCAGTCCGGCAGCATGCCTGAACGCGCCATCGCATAAACTGCGCGACTCGCGCCGACGATGAACGCATTCCAGCTGGTGAGAATGCCGGCAATGCCGCCCAGCACCATGACGTTGCCGGCCCATCCCCCGCCCCACGCCGCGGCATTCGCATCGGCGGTCGCCATGAAGCGGTCGGGCAGCTCGTTGACCGGAAACATCACCGCAACCCCGGTGATCATCGTCAGGTACCACACCAGTGCCATCACGACAGAGACAATGACGACGGCGCCGATGGCACGAAATGGCAGGTCGATTTCTTCCGCCGCCTGCGGAATGACATCGAAACCGATGAACATCATCGGCACCATGATCAGCACTTTCATCACGCCACTGGTTCCGTCGACGAACAAGGGCGTGAGATTCTCTGTGCTGCCCGCCCCGAGAACACCGCCGGCAAACATGAAGCCCGCCGAGAGAATCACCACCGTGACGATGCTCTGCAGGACAGCCGCCGGCTTCACACCAATGACGTTCACGGCGATCATAACCAGCGCGGCGACGAAGCTGATCAACAACCAGCTCAGGTGCACGTCTTCACCGGCCACGGACCACAGCCGGCCGGCCTCGAGTTGCGGCGCCAGGTACTCCAGCGCGGTGGCGAGTGCGACGGCCTCGAACGCCACAACCGTCACGTAGGCGAGCACCAGTGCCCAAGTGCATACAAACGAGGCGCCGTAGCCGAGTGCTCGGTAGCTGTACGCATGCTCGCCACCGGCTTGCGGCATCGCCGCGGCCAACTCGGCATAGTTGAGCCCGATGAACAACATGGCGAGGCCACCAATCGCAAATGCGATGAGCGCACCGATCGACCCGGCGGTCAGGATCCACTGGCCCGTGAGCAGCACCCAGGACCAGCCGATAATGGCGCCGAAGGCCAGCGCGAGAGCATCACGCCGACCCAACACCCGAATAAATTGACCTTCACGCATTCGTTCGGGCCCGGTGTGAATACCGCTTACAACGCCGCCCCACTTATATTGGGATTGGCCCACAATGCGACAACGTTAGCACAGAGGTTTCCAGGCGGGCAGCGGCTGCCAGGCTTTTTGCGCACAAGTGGACCGCTGAGCGGCCCAACGGCTGCACCATCGCTGGAGTCGGAATCACGCTGCTGGCGACTGCGGTGGGTGGTTGAGGCGGACAGCCGTCAATCCAGGTCGCTGGAAGAATGGCGCTCCCGAACCTGCATCTCTGCTTCGCCCCAGGTGCGATTTACCTTGCGACCGCGTTGCACGGCCGGGCGGTTGTCAATAGCGTGCGCCCAGCGCTGCAGGTTTCGGTATTCCTGCACCTGCAGGAACTCCGCGGCATCGTACAGTCGGCCCAATGCCAGCGCCCCGTACCAGGGCCAGTTGACGATGTCGGCGATGCTGTAGTCATCACCGGCCAGGTACTCGCATTCACCCAGCCGGCGGTCGAGCACGTCGAGCTGGCGCTTGGTCTCCATCGCGTAGCGGTCGATAGCGTACTCGATCTTGGTAGGCGCGTAGTTGTAAAAGTGGCCGAAGCCACCACCCAGAAACGGCCCGGCACCGGCTTGCCAGAACACCCAGTTCAGTGTCTCGGCACGAGCGGCCGGGTCACTGGCAAGAAACGCGCCGAACTTTTCGGCCAGGTACAGCGCGATCGAACCCGACTCAAACAGGCGGATTGGGGTGTCGCCGCTGCGGTCGACCATTGCAGGGATCTTCGAGTTGGGATTGATTGCGACAAAACCGGTGGAAAACTGCTCGCCTGCGAAGATGTCGATCAGCCAGGCGTCGTATTCGGCGCCCTTGTGCCCTGCTGCCAGCAGTTCTTCGAGCAGGACCGTCACCTTCACGCCGTTGGGCGTGCCCTGTGAATAGAGTTGCAGCGAGTGCTCCCCGACAGGCAGGTCCCGGTCGAACTTGGCTCCGGCGACCGGACGGTTAATGCCGGCAAACCGGCCGCCGCTTTCTTTTTCCCAGGTCCAGACGGCGGGCGGTGTGTAGTCAGTGGTGTCGGTCATGAGCGGCTCCCGGTTGGGCGAAGCTGGCAATGCAGCGCAGTGTTCAAGCTTTCGTGGCGCACAACGAAAGAGATTCGATAGTAATGCCGGTGGTGCCGAACACCGAGGAGACTGGGGGTCAGACCCGGGCAAGCTTAGCTTAGCCGCATTACTAAACGAAAAAGGCGCAGGGAAAAAGGCGTAGGATAGAGCTAGCAATTGAGGAACAAGGCGATGAAGGTCATTGCAGCGCAGCGTTGCAAGCACAAACCAGCACTGGCACCCACGGCGCAGCGGCGCCCCTTGGGAGGCGCATCGTGAGCGTGCTTATCAAGGGCCTGGCAATCATCGGTGTATTAGTGCTCGCAGCCGTGGCGTATGCAGTCTTCAGTGTGCTTAGCCTGGAAAAACCCGGTTATCGTGTCGTCTATAAGAGCGGTGACATCGAGTATCGGCAGTACGAACCGTACCTGGTCTCGGAGACGCTGATCGAAGGCGCCCGCGACTACAAGGCGGCGGGTAACGAGGGTTTTCGTCGCCTGTTTCGCTACATCAGTGGTGCCAACACCGCCCAGACCAAAATCTCCATGACCGTGCCGGTCGCACAAACCGAGAGCAGCCAGAAGATCGCCATGACGGCGCCGGTCCAGCAGACCGAGGCCGCGCAAGGCTGGCGCGTTGCGTTCATGCTGCCGACCGAATACACGCTCGAGACCGCGCCGCAGCCCACCGATGAACGGGTGCGGGTTCGCGCAATACCCGGCAGGTTGACAGCGGTATTGCGTTACTCCGGTCGCTGGACGGAAGCCAACTATGCCGAGAAACGAGCGGCACTGCTGCAGGCGCTTGCACAGGCCGCCGTCACACCAGTGGGCGAAGTGCAGAGCGCCCAATACGCTCCGCCCTCCACCCCGCCTTTTCTGCGCCGAAACGAAGTGCTGGTTGAAGTTGACCGGCTGCCTGAATAACGGATGGGCTCGGGCACCGGCCGGCAAACCAGTAAAAGACAAGACTTATTTTTGGTGCCAACGCCGTCAGAATTTTTCCTCATCTCAACTCGTCAATATATCTTGGGGCGAGACCCCGACATTAGCTATTGGACCAGCGATACGCGGGTCTTGCTAAAATAGACACAAAACGCGAGGGCACGATAATGAACAACTACAAGAATGAACGTTTCGAGAACCAGCGTGTGGAACTCAGCGGCAGCCGTTTTCACGGTTGCACCTTTAGCAACTGCGAACTTGTGTACCGCGGCGAGCCGTCACCGACATTTCAGGACAATGAATTTATTGACTGCCGGTTTGTCATGCGGGATGCGGCGATACGTACGCTCTATTTTTTGTCGAACATCTACCATGCCGGCAAAGGTGGCGAAGAGATTGTCGAACAGACCTTCACCGATATACGCAACGGCAATATTCACGGTGCTGAAACGTCGACTATCAGCCCGGACACGCCGAACCACACCCTGGAAGGCTGAGCGTCGCCGGCAATCAGGGGACAGGCCCCAACAGTTTTTCGGCCCGGCGCCGAAACACCTGCATGACCCGCACGCAGGAGGCGGCGGGGTCGCGGCGGTCGCAACAATGGGATAAGTTAAGCCCTCAGGCAGGAGTGCGACAATGACAAGAACAAGAAGCAACCCGCTGGCTGGTATCAGCCTCGCTCTGGCTGCAATCGTGACCGTGCTCGCCGGTTGCGACGGCAACCGCAACAGTGAAAGTGAAATCGACGCAAACCAGGCGGCAGAGCCTGCGAATGCCGCAGACACGATCTACTTCGGCGGGCCAATCATTACCATCGACGACAACCAGCCGCTCGTCGAAGCGGTGGCCGTGAAAGACGGACGCATACTCGCGGTCGGCGCCGCCGACGAAGTCATGGCAACCGCCGATGAGGCCACTCGGCGCGTCGATCTGGCGGGACAAACCATGCTGCCCGGCTTCGTCGATTCACACGGTCATGCCTACGTGATGGGCCTGCAGGCGCGCAGCGCCAATTTGTTGCCGGCACCAGACGGTAGCGGCAACAGCATCGCCGACCTGCAGCGGTTGTTGCGCGACTGGACGGCAGCCAACCCGGCGGCGATCGAAAAAGTCGGCTGGATCGTCGGCTTCGGTTACGACGATTCGCAACTCGAAGAACAGCGTCATCCTACGCGGATCGAACTGGACGAGGTATCCAGTGAATTGCCGGTGGTGATCATTCACCAGTCCGGGCATCTCGGCGTTGGGAACAGCAAGGCACTCGAACTCGCCGGCATCAATGCCGACACACCCGACCCGAAAGGCGGCGCGTTTCGCCGCGAAAGTGACGGGGTCACGCCGAACGGCGTCGCGGAAGAATACGCGTTCTTTGCGCTGCTCGGCGCGCTGGCAACCAACTTCGATGACACTGTGAATGACAACTTCGTTGCTGCCGGCACGGCACTCGCCGCCTCGTTCGGTTACACCACGGTGCAGGAAGGCCGCGCGATCGGCCCCGCCGTCGATGCCATGCGGCGCGTCGCCGACAGCGGGGCGCTCGCCGTTGACCTGGTGGTCTACCCCGACATCCTCGAGGTAGCCGACATTCAACCCACGCGTGACTACAGTAACCACCTCCGCATCGGCGGCGCCAAACTCACGATCGACGGTTCACCCCAGGGCAAGACCGCGTGGCTGACCGAACCCTATTTCGTGGTGCCCGAAGGCCAGCCGGAAGATTACCGCGGCTATCCGGCCATCGACCAGGCCACTGCCAACGCAGCCGTTAGCAAAGCGTATGACAACGGCTGGCAGATACTCGTCCATGCGAACGGCGACGCCGCCATCGACTCGATGCTCGAAGCCGTGCGCGCGGCGCAGGCGAGTCACCCCGACGCGCCCAACCTGCGCCCGGTACTGATTCACGGCCAGACCCTGCGTGCAGACCAGGTGCCTGAATTGCAGGAACTCGGTATTTTTCCGTCGCTGTTTCCGATGCACACGTTTTACTGGGGCGACTGGCACCGCGACTCGGTACTCGGGCCTGAACGCGCGCCGAACATTTCGCCGACCGGCTGGCTCATAGAACGCGACATGATTTTCGGCACACATCACGATGCCCCGGTCGCCCTGCCCGACTCGATGCGCGTGCTGTCCGCGACCGTCACCCGGCGCACACGCAGCGGCGAGATCCTCGGGCCGCAACAGCGTGTGCCGGTTGCGACCGCGCTCAAAGCCATGACGCTGTGGCCGGCCTGGCAGCATTTCGAAGAAAACGAGAAAGGTTCCATTGAGCAAGGCAAGCTGGCCGACTTCGTGATCCTGTCGGCCAACCCGCTCGAGGTGCCGGACGACCAGCTCGACGACATCGAGGTGGTCGAGACCATCAAGGAAGACGTCAGCGTGTATAAAAGGTAACGCGCGGAGTAGCCCCAATGGCCAAGGCGTTGGCCTGCGCTCAGCTCAGCCTTACTGGCTGCAACCAAGCTAGGAGCAAAGCAATTACAGGGGTCAGACCTGTGGTTTTTTCACCCCGGCGCGAAACCCCTACATGACCAAAACGTAAATAGCCAAAGTTATTATCAGTGCGTAGGCGGCCATAACCGAGCAGTAGGCCAATGAACTGTAAGGTGAACTAATCAATAAAGCAGAGCGCACAATATCGCGCGAAAAAGCGTGTTTTTCACAAAAGTACTTCCGTGTAATGAACTGCGGGAGCGGAGTGTGCATGCACCATGCAAACCAACTCTGCTGCAGTAACCAAAAGAGAGTACAGCATACGCCGATCGAAGCCGCACCGTACGCTTCATTGCAGAATATTCGCAGTGCAGCAGATATACAGCAATTTGCATGCGCGCCATTGTCTGCTGCGCCATGCCAAACGGCATGCTTTTGGCTAAAGCAGCCTCGTTCCGGTTCGGAATTAGTCGTCGGCTCTGCGTGAGTGGGGCCGACTTACTTTATGCGCAGTTATTCTTTGACCATAAACGGCTTTGCGTCTTTCCTGGCCTTCTTTGCCGCCTTACGTTCTTTTGCTGTTAACAACGGTTGCTTTTTCGCTTCGCGATTTGACTTGCGTTCTTTCGACATGAGAGTGCTCCGGTTCTGAGCAGGGAGTATCTGGAAAGCCTGCGAACTCCAGCATACGCTTAATCCGGCACGCCCGTACTCCGGTTCCAGCAATCGCTGCAGTTGCTGCGCCCGGCGAAGGGGCCTATAACAATGACTGTCTGGCCGGAGGTTGAATATGTATAGCAAAGCAGGATTTCGCAGGTTAATCGTTATCGCCCTTCTGTGGAGCGCACCCGTGCTGGTTAAGGCCGGCGCGCACAGCGGTTCAGCCGGCACGCTGAGCGACGAAGACCGCGTCGCGCTGAGTACATTCTTCAATGAGTTCGTGGCCGGTATGGACGAAAAGTATTTCGGTCAGGTCGAGGCCATGAATGGCGGCATCGAGTTCGAGGACCGCACCGCCAGCACCGAATACTCCGACTTCGAACTGCGCGTGGCGCGCGGCGACGTGATGGAGAAAGCGGGCAGGATGCTGTCAGACGGCAAGCTAGCCCCGCCCGGCCGGGGTGGCGGTGTACTGACCTGGGGGCGCTTCTATTCGCTGGACATGCATCCGAAGACACCGCTTGTGGGCATGCTGCATGCAACCATTGTTTTGCAGATGTACGAGGATGGCTCGGTGGGCACCGGTGGCTGGCTGGGCGTGATGCCCGGGACGAGGATCGAGGCAGACCTGGCACTGCTGAAACAGGTCACCGACGACTACTTCGCCGCGCACGATAAGGACCCGACGCTATACCGCAAGCTAATCTGCAAGGGCACGCACGAGACGCGTGCCGAGTTCCGCCGCAAACCCGCCTGTTCCGGTGTGAGCTTTTACGGGCCGCCGGTTTACCAGGGTGACCCCGAGGCCAGCATTAAATTCATTGCCGGGATGTTCGACGAATTTGTCGGCGCCTACATGGCCAGCGTCGAGGAACGCGCCGATGACCCGTTCACGGCCGCCGACATCAAGGCGCAGGACGACATGCGACGGCAGTGGCTTATCGACCAGTTGTTCTCGGACCCGTTCGCCAGTGCGATCGTGCCCTTCGATATCTGGAGCTTTGTGAACAACCCGCCAGTGATTAAGTTCTAGGAATAGCCGGGGAATCCACCTGCACCAGCCTCAGCACAACGCGCTAAATTCGTTGGTGACAAGTAACGCCATCACCGTTGTCGTGCGGCCGGCATTTGTCCTGGCGCCGACGACCGTGCGCCTGACGACGACCGGGCCTGCTTTTATGGTGCTGTTATTGGTTGATTACCGGCTGGCCAAAGCGGGACTGATTACGCCGGCCTATCTCGCTCTGCGTCGCAATGTCACGCTCATCGTCGTTGCCCTGCTGGCTCTGACTGTCGGTTTGTCATGACGCGGATTGCGATCATCGGCGCGGGCATCGCCGGCCTCACCCTCGCCCGCCAACTGGCTGACCATGCGCATGTGACGGTGTTTGAAAAATCACGCGGCACCGGCGGCCGCATGGCGACCCGGTCCGCCCCACCGTATGCCTTTGACCACGGCGCACAATTCTTTACCGCCAAGTCGCAAGCATTTCAGGCTGAGGTTGCGGAGTGGCTTCGGCAGGGCATCGTCCGCTCCTGGAATGTTCGCTTTGCTGAATTTGAACGCAACAGGATGGTGGCTGCACGTGACTGGGACGAGAGTCGGCCTCACTACGTCGGCGTACCGGGGATGAAGCACATCAGCAAGCACCTTGCGAAAGACGTGGATGTGCAACTGAACACTCGAGTCGTGCCCCTGCAACGTTCCGGGAATGACTGGCAACTGTGCAATGACCGCGGCGACGAACTTGGCCGCTATGACTGGGTGATATCAACCGCGCCGGCCCCGCAGACGGCCGAGCTTTTGCCTGACTGCTTGTTCAAACCTGCGGTAGAGAAACCACAGATGCTCGGCTGCTATGCATTGCTGCTGGGTTTTCCCGCAACGGCGATCCCGCAAATTGACTGGCAAGCGGCGCGTATAGGGGAGGCGGACATCAGCTGGGCAGCCGTTAACAGCAGCAAGCCCGATCGCGCAGCGGCATTCTCGATGGTGGTGCATTCCACCAATGGGTTTGCTGAGGCGCACCTGCAAACCGATTCGGCAGTCCTGCAGGCGCACCTGGTAAAGGAATTAAGGCTGGTGACCGGTATCGATGCGGAGACGGCCGACCACTGCACATTGCACCGGTGGCGCTACGCCAACACTCCGCGACAAGCGGCTGGGCCGACCCTGCTCGACTCGGAGCAAAAACTTGCGGCATGTGGCGACTGGCTGATCCACGGCCGTGTCGAGGCGGCTTACCTTAGTGGCTTGCAACTGGCGGCAGCTGTTCGCAAGCTGTTGTGATGGATTCGATCAGAGAAAATATGAGCTGCACGTTGCCGGCCAGTTTTTACTCTGACTCCATGCCTCCGGTAGACGGGGTCAGACCCCGGCAACTTTTAGCACTAATCCAGTGCCGCAAATTTCTCCTGCCAGTTCAGTGCGGGCTCTTCCTTGACCGTATACGTTTCGAAGGTCTTGTTGCGCGCCTCGGCGTACTGCAGGGCCGCGACACACACGGCAGCCACGTCAGCCCGTGAGATGGCCACGACTTTCACCGTATCGCCCTGCTCGAGCACGATGTACTGCTCGCCGCCCGGCTTGTCGTGCAGGCCACCGGGCCGCACGATCGTGTAGGTCAGTCCGCTGGCCCGCAGGTACTCCTCGTTGCGGAACTTCCAGATCAGCACGTTGTTGAGCATTTTGTTGAGCGGGTGGTCGTCGTGCGTAACCCCCATCGACGACACCAGCACAAACTGCTGCGCATTCGCGGCGACGGCGGCATCGACCAGGTTATTGTTGCCGCGATAATCGATGTTCTCAGGCGACCCCGGCCCTTCCTTCGACGAGGAACCGATGGCACTGACGACGCGGGTCACGCCCGCAAACGCGGTCACCAGGCTCGCCGGGTCGGATACGTCGCCGACCGCAACGTCGACCGACTCGCCGAACATCGCCCTCGCCTTGTCGGCATCGCGCGTGAGTGCGCGCACCGCATAGCCCTGGTCGACCAGCTGTTGCACCACGTGCTGACCGGTCCTGCCCGTGGCGCCCGCCACCAGCACGAGCTCCGCGTCCGGCGCGTTCGCCGTGGAACTGCAGGCCGCCGTTGCAAAAATGGCCAGCACTGCAAGCAGTTTGATTGCGATTTTGTTCACCGTATGTCCCTCTGGAAATAAGGAAATAAGGGGACAGTTTACTTTATTCAATTAAGTAAACTGTCCCCGGAATTACAAACGTGGATGCATATATTCTTCGGGCGCCGGGCCGAAATAGACCTCCAGAAACATACCCACACCAAAATTCGTTTTGCGGCGCTCTTCCGGCAATTCCCGTGGCCAACTCAAACCGCTAATGTATTCGACAAACAACCACTCACGCAGAAAATTATGGCGGAAACGAACCTCAAAACCTGCGTTCCTGAATGTCACCGGGGCATCGGTGCTGCCCCGAGTAAACACACTGTAGTTAAATGAACGTTTGTCGGACAATGCCTGAAACAGGTAGAACGTCGTACCCCAACTAAGACCTTGTACCGCTTCATCTTCGGCAACCTGCCCAAAGTTAGCCCAACGGAAAAGCAAATTTTCAGCAAGGACACGGTCGTAATCGAGATTTACGGTCGTCCCGTAACCTTCCTCTGACTTCCAGTACAAAACCGGGCGTAAACGAATCAAATCTCGCTCCGTAAGTTGCCAGGTATGCCGGTATTTGAGCTTGACGTATGGCTCCGGCGGCACCCTTAGTTTGGCACCCACACTTAACCGCACACCACTGGCGAAACGGTTGAATTTATCAAGGCTAAACCCGACAAATGTGGAGTCTTCCTCGTTGACACCCGCGCCTGGAATCGGCGCCGCTGCAATGCCTTCGCGCCCCTCAACAAGCTCCTGCTCGTCACCTCGACCAATAAAGAATGAGCCAAACTTGTGCAGAGCAGGCATGGCATAACGGCCACTAAACCGAAACTTGGTATCCCAACCGTCATACTCATCCCAGTACGAACCGAACCGCATCCGGCCATAGGTCTCACCTGTTGCCGCATCATAGCGGCGATTACCAAAAAAGCTGTCAAACCAGGCGGCAGTGCCACAGACGGTACGATAGACGCGCACCTGGTTTTGATCGAGCCAGGACTCATACTCGTCATCCATCTGCCGGCAGGGGTCATCTGGCAGGCGCAGTTCAGCAGGGGGGCCGGTTTCTGCCGCAGACAATAGCTCACTATGGGGCGCAACGAGCAACGAGTCCGTTGTTTCGACCGGCCCGACTTCATCCTCGCCTGCATAAGCCAATTGCTTCGCCCGCCAATCCCTTGACGCAGCTATGCGCTCCTTGCGCGTCGGCTCAGGCGGCCCTAGCAGATCAGCGCTGGCGGGAACCTCTGCATAGGGATCAGGTGCAACAAAGGCGGAACGCCCGGCACAGGCCACAACGAACAGGCTCACCGGTACCAACAGCACCTGCCTTGCGCACCCCGCTGATAAGTTTGTCAATTGGCTAAACATGCTTTCTGCCGCACCGTATCTGCATGTATACGATACGGCAAGATATTGTTTGCCCAGACACAATCAGATCAGCAAATTAATGCGGGGACAGTTTACTTATCTATAGATAAGTAAACTGTCCCCGGAACTTCGTGAAGCATAAAAAACCCGACTCAAGGCCGGGTTTTTAAGCTGATTGCAGCTTGGGCTATGCGGCTTGTTTTCGCCTTAACCACCCCAATCCTGCGAGTGCCGAACCGAACAGCCAGGCAGCCGCAGGGATGGGGACCGCACTGACAACAAGATTATCGATTTCAACCGTAGCGTAACCGAGGCCAAACCCATTCCCTTCAGCATCCCAGCGTATATATTGAAGGTTTAACCAGTCCCCGGTGCCTACTGGCACAGACAGGTCTGCTACGCGAGAAAACCCACCTACTACGCCGGTCATGCTTGCGAAGCCGTCGATGTCTGAGTCGAGAAACATGTCCAAGCTATGAATGGCAAATGCTCCGCCATCAGCACGCTCAAAACGTACGCCTGTACCAATCCCAAACCCATCCTGCCCGAATCCGGAAATTGAGCCCCCGTAAGCATTGGTGCCACCGGTGTTGGTGCCTATAAGGACTTCTGTAGACGTATAAGGCCCGCCTGGACCTCCGTAGCCTGTCAACTCATACCCCTGTGACGTCAGGACAGGCGTATCGTATACGGAGCCTCCTCCGTCGCCGACATTAAACTCTTCAAAATCAATTGTGACCGGTGCAGCCTGAGCACCTGCAGAAAGAACACCAGCAACTGCAACCAATGTTATTGCTATTACGCGATTCATACTGATCCCCTTTATCTATGTCCCCTGTATATCTTTGGAAATTAGCAGAACACCACCCTGCGGGCAATGACCGATGGTTTTTATGTTAACTAACAGCAGCGATGCTTATAGCGAAATTAAGCCCCGGAACAGCTCAAAGCATGAGTAGCATCGAGTGCTAAAGGAACGGAGACATCCCAATACACATGGTACATTCTCGCCATGACCGACGAGATCGACATCGAGCACTTCCGCGCGCGCCTCATCGAAGAGCGGCGCGCCATCGAGGCCACGGCCGACGCCCGCGATGACGCAGCCGCCACGGTGCAGCTCGATCAGTCGAGCGTCGGCCGGTTATCCCGGATGGACGCGCTTCAGCAACAGGCCATGGCCAAGAGCGTTAACGAGCGCGCCGCAGCCCGCTTGCGGCTGATCGCTGCGGCACTGCGCCGCTGCGATGACGGCAGCTACGGTTACTGCAAGATATGCGACGAACCGATTAACCCGCAGCGACTGGAACTCACCCCCGCAATTACCCGTTGCATCAACTGCGCAGAATAAATTCGGCCGGAAATATTAACCTGACCGCATTCATCCCCCGATTATTGCCGTATCATTAGGCAAAGGACGCGCCAGCGCGGCGCAGTGACACGATTAAGGAGCAAGACAACATGGGCATTCTCAAAATGAGCCCTCTGGACTGGACCACCCGGGTGATGGAGTTCTCACAGACATCGCTGGAAAACACATTGGATGCGGTTAAGGAAGTCCATCAAACAATGGCCGAGATTCCGCTCGATGTCGGCCAGGAGCTCGGCCTGCCAAAACAGACCTCCGACGCGCTCAAATATATTCACCGGCAGGTACTGGATCGTATTTACGACGGTGTCGGCGAGGCCGTCGGCGAAGTTAATCAGTATGTGGTGAAGCAGGTGCAGAATGTCGACCGGCTGGCCAATTTCGACCCGGCGTCACCGGAACCTGAAACAGCATCAGAAACAGAACACGAACCAGAAGCAGAACCAACGATCGTGAAACCGGCAGGCCCTGAAGAGCCGATGGAAGAAATGCAGCTCAATTAATCGATGGGCGATAAATATCAATTCCGGGGACAGTTTACTTATCTATAAATAAGTAAACTGTCCCCGGAATTATTTTATGGTCATGGATAGTCATCGAGAACTCGCCCGCCGGCTCACTGCCGGGCTGGAGCAACTCACACCACATAGCAGCGATGTAACAACGCCGGAAGAAGCGCGCGCGATTGCGGAGCTGGCTGCGGCCATGCATGACAAGCTTGCGGCGCTGCCGACCGAAACGCGGCATCTGCTCCACACGGCCGACAGCGGTTTCGCAGCTAGCGGCCAATGGGTCGATGACGCCATCGAAGCGCAGACCCAGCAGCTCAAGAAACTGGCCCGCGCCACCCGCATGGTGGCAACCTGGCTTGGTCCGGACGGTGCGGCAGCCGAACAGATCTTTGTCGTTCGCGGGCACATCCGTGGCTGGGCGCATCGCTGGCGCAAAGCAGACAAGGGCACCGCGCAGGTGGACAGCGATCCGGAATTTGTTGCGTTCGCAGCAGAATGCCTCGCTCAAGCAGGCATTGCAGGCGATCATAAAGACATGATTACAAAGGCTTTAGGGGCAGACTGGCGGACCGCGCCGGCAACATCGCCGGCCAGGCGTGAGCGATGAAGGTACTAGCCGCCGTATGTCGATAGCAGTACCATGAAGGCGTTGTCCGCAGAGTGTGAATGAAGTTTTCCTGAGCCGCGAGGTGCCTTATGCGCGAAGTCATCAGATCATTTTCGCCGGAAGATTATTCAGACCAATATTCAGAGTTCTCCTTCTGGGATAAGCTGACCCAGTTCAGCCGCCTCGCAGGTTACGAAATGGTGGAGAAAGCACTCTGGCTGTATTACGCCGCCGACCGCGCGGAAACTCCGAAATGGGCAAAGGCGACAGTGTACGGTTCGCTGGCCTACTTTGTACTGCCTGCCGATATAGTCGCCGACTTCTTGCCGATCGCCGGCTACTCGGACGACCTCGCGGTGCTCACGTTCGCCTTGACCACGATCAGCTGTTATGTGGATCGCGGCGTCAAAAAGAAAACGGCGGAGACATTGGCGCGCTGGTTTCCGTTAGTGTCTGATAGCTGAGAAAACAGCAGTGAAACAGGGGGACAGTTTACTTATTTATAAATAAGTAAACTGTCCCCGGAATTCAGTCGAGCGGTAGAAACAACGATCGCCGCGGCTGATCATTCACGGTGCGCGTGCGGTGGCCGCGGCCGTCGACGTCTTCGACGCGCAGAATGTCGCCACCGCTGAAGCGGCGTTTCTCGCCGTCGCTGGTCTCGATCTCGATCTCCCCGTCGAGCAACACGATGTACTGGCGCTGGGGTGCGTTGTGCCAGTCGAAATCGTAGTCGGCGTCGTTCTCCCGAAAGATGATGCTGCCAACCGGGTGGCGTTGCGACAGCCGGCCGATCTCGCCGTGATCCTCGAGCTCGATCTCGACGGTAGCGAAATGCGACTCGCCCGCGGCATCGGCGAAGATTCGAGTGACCTTCATGACTGCGCGCCCTTGCTCGCCTGCCAGCGATCGAGGATGTCGCGCGCGCCGTTGGTCGCAGGATTCATCGCGGCATCGTGATTGGGCATGCGCGCGGTCAGTTCGATCACGTAACCGTTCGGATCGCGGAAGTAAATCGACTGGATAAATCGATGGTCCGCGATGCCGCGTGACTCGATACCCGCTGCGCGGCCTTTCTCGAGCATCGGCTCGAGGACAGCGTGCTCGACTTCGAGCGCGATATGCAGGTCGAAGTCGCGCTGCTCCTTGAAGTCGAACGGCGTGCCGGGATCCTCGAAGAATGCAAGGTAAGAACCGTTATCCATCTCGTAAAAGGTGTGCAACACCTCGGTCTTGCGGCCCGTCATGGTCTTGCCGATTTCCAGCGAACCGGCCAGGCGCAGGCCGAGAAAGTCCTCATAGAAGCGGCGCGTCTCCTCGGAGTCGCGGCAGCGGTACGCGTTGTGGTGCAGTCCGTGAATCATTGCAGAGCCTCAAAAATGTTGCCTGGGATCAACTCGGCGCCAACCCCTTCAGCACCAGCACATCGTAGGTCACGATCCCCCTGATCACGCCATTCTCGACGACCGGAGCGGTCGAGATGCCGAAATGCTCGAGCATGCGGGCACAATAACGAATGTGCATCGCAGGCTCCACTTTCAGCACCGGCTTGGTCATGATCTCGTAGAGGTTCACGCGCTCGGGTGAGCGGTCCTTGGCCAGCACCTGCTTGGCGATGTCGGACGTCAACACGATGCCGTACTCGTCGTCTTCGGTGCGTTTGTCGATCAGCACCGAGTGCGCGCTGGCCGCCTTCATTTCAGTGAGCGCCTCGGCGACGGTCGCGACGCCGGGGAGGAGCAGGTATTCCGTGCTCATGACATCCGCGACAGTGGGGCTCTTGCGATTTGAATTGTCGTTCATAGCTCCGCCTCCTTTAACGACGGCTTGATAACTTCTGACTGGTGTGCAACGCCGATGGCATCCTCGACGTCGACCTGAAACGCGATGCCGGTGCCGGAAGTCTCGTCGAACTCACCGGCCTCGCCGATCGCTTCGAGAATATGCCGCGCCCGATGCTCCTCGACCAGCAGCAAGAGCACGTCCCGCTGGGTCTCGAGCGTCAGGCCGAAAAACGTATCGGCCGGATTGAGGCCCTCGCCGCTGGCGCTATAGATACGGGTGCAGCCCGTCGCCCCGGCCTGCTTGGCGGCTGCTGCGACCTTTTCGGTGTGCGAGTCTTCCACAAAGACCACGATCAGTTTGAATCTCATGTTGCTTCTCCTGGGACATCTTCTCCGGGGCCATCGTTTGCTGGTGTATTTTTTCCGGGTGTACTTTTTCCGGGTGCATTTTTTTGTGCCGCAGCTCGGCGCGCGCGGGCGCGCTTCGCCTGCCACTCCGCCAGTTGCGCGTAAGCCATGACCGACATTATCGGGAATAAACTCGCGAATGCGATCAGGCCGAAACCATCAATCAGGGTGCTGCGGCCGGGCACACTCTCGGCCAGGCCGAAACCCAGCGCGGCCACCAGCGGCACGGTGACCGTCGAGGTCGTCACGCCGCCCGAGTCGTAGGCGAGCGGGACGATCATGCGCGGCGCGAACACCGTCTGTACCACCACGACCACGTAACCGCTGATAATAAAGTAGTGAATCGGGATGCCGGTGACGATGCGATAGCAGCCCAGCGCGATCCCGATGGCGACCCCGAGTGCGACCGCAATCCGCAGGCCCCACGAACCGATGGCGCCGTTCGATAACTCGGTCGCCTTGATCGCGACAGCGATCAACGAAGGTTCGGCGACGGTCGTGGCGAAGCCGACGCAAAATGCGAACGCATACACCCAGTAGTAGCTCGTCCAGTCGACGGCCTCGCCCGGCGCCGCGCCGACGAAAGCCGGGTCGCTGAACTGCGACGCCATGAGCCGCCCTATCGGGAACAGCGCTTGCTCCAGCCCGATCAGAAACAGCACGAGACCAAGCAGCACGAAGCCAAAGCCGGCAATTAATTTACGCGGGTTCGGCAACGGCTGGCGCAGGATGGCAAACTGGAAGAACACGAGGATCGTCACGATCGGCAGCACGTCGCGCGTTGTCGCGAGAAACACGTCGATGAATTCTGCGAAGCTCGGCATCAGATCACCATCCCGTAGGCCATGACGAAGATCATCGGTGTGAGCGAGGCAAATGCAATCAGCCCGAAGCCGTCGAGCATCGGGTTGCGCCCCTTGATCGACGAGGCCAGCCCGACGCCGAGTGCCGTGACCAGCGGCACGGTGATGGTCGACGTGGTCACGCCGCCGGAGTCATAAGCGAGGCCGATGATCTCGCGCGGTGCAATTGCGGTCATGATCACGACCAGCACATAGCCGCAGGCGATCATGACGTGGATCGGCCAGCCCTTGAGGATACGGATCACGCCCAGAACGATCGCGAAGCCGACCGACAGCGCGACCGTGAACCGCAGGCCCAGCGCATAGGAATCCATCGCTTCTTCGTTCTTCTTCACCACGCCCGCCTCGGCGGCGATCTCAGCGGCCTCGGCGGCGATTGCGATCAGCGCCGGCTCGGCCACGGTGGTGCCGAAGCCCAGCGAGAATGCGAACACGATCAGCCAGAACACGGAACCCTTCCGTGCGAACGCATGGGCCATGCCTTCGCCGAGCGGGAACAGGCCCAGCTCGAGCCCCTGAATGAAGAGCGTGAGGCCCGCCAGCACCATCAGGAAACCCATCAGCAGCTGGAACAGGTTGGGGATCGGCTGGCGCAGGACGACCAGCTCGAAGAACGCTATCACGACGACCAGCGGCGCGAGGTCCTTTACGTTACCAAGCAGATTGCGTAGCAGGGTGCCCAGGGCAACTGCTCCTTTTTAACCGGGTTTTAGTTAACCGGGTTTCGAATAACCGGAAACAAGACGCGCAATAACCCTTACGCGTTGCGCATGACAATAATACTAGTTAATTACCGCTACAGGGGTATGCGGGGTTTCCGTAACCTCATTGAAGTGGCTCGGCGCCAAACCCCTTATGTCTGCTATGAACCTGGTTATTGAATCTGACACCGGCGCAAATTTGCGCTATAAAGCGCGATCTTAGTCGGCAGCGCCCCACCCGCAGACCCGGGTGTGATGCCGGTCACAGGCCGGTCCTGCACGCTTGGCTAAGATCTGCGTCGGTAGAACGGGATGATTGCGTGAACAGAATTAGAATCCTCACCCTGACCGCATTGCTTACCGGCTGTGCGGCGGGGCCGCAACCAAAGGTCGAGGTCGATAGCAGTTCGCAGGCCGTCGAGCAGAATCTTGAGAGCGAAGCTACGGTTGCCGACCTGCCCCAGATGACTGAACCCACTGCCGCGACACCCGCACAACCCCGCAAGCCAACATTCCAGGCGCCGCCGCAACGCAAGCCGGTCGATGCCGACGAGCAACAATGCCTGGCGCAGGCCCTTTACTGGGAAGCCCGGGGCGAAGGCGAGGACGGCATGCTTGCCGTCGCTTCCGTCATCTTCAATCGCGTTGAGGACGAACGCTTTCCCGACAGTGTCTGCGATGTCATCTACGACGGCGGCGAAACGCCGCCCTGCCAGTTTTCATGGTGGTGCGACGGCAAAAGTGACCAGCCGAAGAATCAGGCGAAATGGTGGGAGATCAACAGCCTCGCCTATGACTACCTGGCCATTAGCCCGGAAGACCCGACCGACGGCGCGCTGTTCTACCATGCCGACTCAATAAAAAGCCCGTGGCGCCGGCAACGGACGGCCCGCATCGGGAAACATATCTTTTATCGTTGAGCGCAACTATTCGTCACTCCAGCACGGCCCGCTCGCCATCGTCATGCATCACCTCCCACTCCGGCACCCGCACGGCAGCGAGCTTGCAAACGGCCAGGGGTTCATTCGCGGCCCGCTGACCGGCACGCGCGCCCACGCTGAAATCGACGCAATACAGGTTCTTGCGCTTACCCATCCAGTGATGCGGTTCGATGCCGGCAAACAGGTCAGGGCCGTACTTCTCGCATAGCGCGATTTGGGCTTCACTGAAACGCCGCCAGTAGTGACCGAAAATCACCGGCACATCTTCATCGTAGTGTTCCCACCACTTCACCCGTTCGACCATGCGCCATTTGCCGCCGGCCCAGAACGGCTCGCGGGTTGCCCGCTCTTCGCCGGATGTCACCACGGCAATCGGGTTGTCCATCTGCGCGCGCTCATCGAGCTGGGCCTTCACCGGCATCATGACCGCATCCCAATCCGGATCGTCGAGGCGCGG
>JARRLL010000037.1:0-32229 GCA_037387125.1 Gammaproteobacteria bacterium
CCCAGGGTTGATTTGCCGCAGCCGGATTCGCCCACCAGACCCAGCGTTTCGCCTTTATGCAGGTTAAAGCTCACACCATCGACCGCGCGCACGTGCTGGACGGCGCGACCGAACCAGCCGTCCCGGACCGGAAAATGTTTCTCGAGGTTCCGGACCTCGAGCAGTGGCTCGCCGCGTTCCTGTCGGCTGCGACTGTCAGTTCGGGTCATAGCAGGCCACCTGGCTTACGGAACGTTTGTCTTCAGCCGCGAGCGACGCCAGCGGCGGTGGTGACTGCCTGCACTGCGCGTGAACCTTCGGGCAACGGTCCGCGAAACGGCAACCGGCCGGGAGGTGCAGCAGGTCGGGCACCATGCCGGGTATGATCGGCAGCTCGGGCAGCCGTTCCTCGCGCAGGCGCGGTATGGAGGCAAGCAGCCCGGTCGTGTAGGGGTGCCGGGGATGCGCAAACAGCGCGTTTATCTCACTGCTCTCTACGATTTGGCCGCAATACATGACCAGCGCACGCTGGCAGGTTTCGGCAACGACACCCAGATCGTGAGTCACCAGGATCATCGCCATACCGAACTCGTGCTGCAGCTTGATGATCTGCTCCAGCACCTGCGCCTGGGTCGTAACGTCCAGCGCCGTGGTCGGCTCGTCCGCGATCAGCAGCTTGGGGCCACAGGACAAGGCCATCGCAATCATGACGCGCTGGCGCATCCCACCCGACAACTGGTGCGGGTATTCGTCGATGCGTTTCTCCGGCGCCGGGATGCCGACCTTGGCAAGCATCTCGATCGCGGCCGCACGCGCCTGCCGCCGGCTAAGCCCCTGATGCAGCCGCAGCACATCGACCATCTGGTTGCCGATTCGAAACACTGGATTGAGCGCGGTCATCGGCTCCTGAAAGATCATGGAAATTTCGCTGCCACGCACACTCCGCATCTCATCTTCCGGCATCGTCGCGAGCTCGCGGCCGCCGAACGCTATGCTGCCGCTGACGATGCGCCCCGGCGGAGAGGGGATCAACCCGAGCAGCGCGAGGCCGGTCACCGTCTTGCCGCACCCCGACTCGCCCACGAGTCCGAGTGTGTCACCGGCGTGCAACTCGAAACTGACGCCGTCGACGGCCCGGATGATTCCCTGGTCCGTCGCAAACTCGACCACGAGATCGCTGACTTTCAGCAAGGGGTCTCTGCCTGGCTCCGCGCTCACGATTTCTTCACCGTACGCGGATCGAGCGCGTCCTGCAGTGCATCGGAAAACATATTGAATGCCATGACCAGCCCGAACATCAGCACCGAGGCGGCAATAAAATTATTGAAAAAGCCTGCAAGCACTTCGAAGGTACTTTCCGAAATCATGAGCCCCCAGCTCATTCCGTCTTTCACGCCCAAGCCCAGAAAGCTGAGGATCACTTCGGACTTGATGGCGGCAACAAAACTGATCGTTGCCTGCACCAGCAAAATATGGAAGGTGTTGGGCAGGATGTGGCGAAAGATAATCAGCCCGCGGCCGAGGCCGATCGCATGGGCCGCCTCCACGAATTCGAGGCCCTTTAGTTTGATCACTTCACCGCGCACGAGCCTGGCCGTCGTAATCCAGAAGGTCGCGATCATCGCGATGTGCATTGCCCACGGGCTGCCCTGCAGGCTGTAGGCAATCGCCGCGACGAGCAGTATGAACGGCACCGAATCGAGCACGCCCATCAGCCAGATAACGACCTCGTCGATCCAGGTGGCGCTGAAAAACCCGGCGACTGCGCCCAGGATCGCACCAAGCAAGGTAGCGCCCAGTGCGACGACAAAACCCACCTCGAACGCCGTGCGGGTGCTGTACAAAGAGCGCGCAAAGATATCCTGTCCGATGATGTTAGTACCGAACCAGTATTCCGCCGAAGCCGGCGCCCACTTCGGGCCCGTCACCGCCGCCCAGTCCGAGCCCCAAAGACCCAGCACGACGCCAACAGCAACCAGCGCGTATAGCAGCACGACCGCAAACGACCACATGCCCACCCGATCACGACGGAACTTGCGCAGCGCCTTCAACCACAGTGAATCACCGTGCGCCGCTCCGCTGTTCTGCTCCGTCATCGATACGCTCATTTCAGCGACACCCGCGGATCAACGATTCGGTAGCAAATATCCGTCAACAATTGCGCAACCACGAACAGCACCGCCGTGAGCGCAACGACGGCTTTGAGCACCGGCTGGTCTCCGGTCACGATTGCGTCATAGGTCACCTTGCCGATACCGGGAATACCGAAATAGCTCTCCAGCAACAGAC
Organism: Gammaproteobacteria bacterium; assembly: GCA_037387125.1. Lineage (GTDB taxonomy): Bacteria > Pseudomonadota > Gammaproteobacteria > Steroidobacterales. The sequence continues at coordinate 2,269 of JARRLL010000037.1, forward strand.
TGCCGCTGATCACGATCAGGGGAATCGAAAAAACCACGCGCGTGACGATAGGAATCATGCTGTTCTTGAGGATGTTTTTATAAAACATCTGCGCCGGCGGAATACCAAAGGCCCGGGCGGTGCGCACGTGATCACGGGTCATTTCTTCCACGATCACGGCGCGATAGAAACGCGTGTTATAGCCGAGCGCCACGAAGACCGTCGCCAGCGTCGGCACCGTCACGTAGCTGAGGTAATTGCCCAGCGTGCTGGTGTCCCAGCCGCGCACCGGAAACAAATCCAGTCCGTCACTGGACGACAAGAGAATCTGAAAGCCGATGATGGCGATCAGGAAACTGATCGACATGCCGACCGCGGCGAAACCCATGATGAACTTGTCCGGCCAGCGCCCCCGGTAATAGGCGGCCAGCAGTGCGAGCCCGACCCCCAGCAGGTTCCCGAGCACGAAGCCCGGGATCGACAACGCGAGAGACACCGGGATCGTGCGTAGCAGGATGCTGCTGACTTTTTCATCGGTCGATTCCGAGTTGCCGAAATCCAGCGTGACTATTTCGCGCAGGTATTCGAGATAGCGCGTGACAAACGGACGGTCGTAGCCCAGCTGATTGCGGACTTCTGCGATTTCTTCTGCCGTACTTCCATGTCGCTTAGTTCGACTCCACGCCAGCCAGGCCCGCCGAAGCATCAGCACTTAATACATCCACGTAGTTCAGAAAGCGGCCGCCGATGAAACTGCGATCGGGAAAGGCCACGATGTTCCGGTGCCACAAATAAATACCCACCCGCGACAAGCCGGTAAAGGCGACGCAGTCATCGATGATCATCTGGTTCATACGCCGATAGAGTTCCGTTCGTTCAGCCGATGGCAGCATCACGGCAGCCTGGCGAAACAGTTCGTCGTATTCGGGGTTACGGTAATTGCCGTCGTTAGAACCGGGCGAGGCGTTGGGGCCATAAAAAAGCTGCAGCGTGTTTTCGGCGTCAGGGTAATCGAGCCCCCAGCCCTTGGCTATCAGCGGCAACTCACTGTTACGCCAGGCCTTGGCTATATCGCCGAAAGTTGCATAGGTCTTAAGCACGATCTTCTCAGCCGGGTAGCCTATGCGCATCATCCAGGCACGAAACTGCTCGAAAAACAGCCGTGAGGTCGGGCCCGGCGTCGTGCCATAAACCAGTTCAGGGATGGTTTCAGCATTCCAGCCATTTTCCGCGAGCAAACTGCGCGCATAGTCCGGGTCATAGGTGATGCTTGCGTCGGACAGGTCGGGGTCGTATTCGGGCAGCATGGGCGGGATGACCCCGGGAAAGATGCTGCCGAGCCCTGCATACCAGCTTTCATTGCGGGACTGCCAGTCGAAGCCACGGATCATCGCACAACGTAATGCGTGGTTGCGTCGTTCGCGTTCAGGGTCGTCGTTGTAACCGAACTCGGGGAAATCCATATTGATGGCATTGAACACGAAGCCTGCTTCCATTTCCGAACGCATGTGATATTTCGCAGCGTATTCGGGCTTGAGCAACACGGGATCAGTCGATGCCAGGACGCGCTCGGTCTGCTCCGTCGGCAGGCCGGTGTACTGGATTTCATTGCCCTTGGTGAACGAACTCCAGCGCGCCGAACCCTCTTTGATGAAATCGATTTCCAGCCGGTCGATAAAGGGCGGCGTGCGGCCCGCAATTTTTTCCAGGCCATAGCCGCCCTGCACGGCCGGGTCATAACCCTCGTAGTCCAGATCGACCGGCGGCTGCACCGAATTCGGGTTGGGTTCCAGCACGGCTTTAGTCGTGTCGTAGGAGAGCAGGCGGAACGGACCGGAGCCGACCGGGTTAATGGAAAACTCACGCCCGTAGTACTCGACGGCTTCACGCGGCACGATGCTGCTAAAGCCCATCGCCAGCGTGTAGATAAGCTGCGGGTAGGGTCGCAGCAATCGTATCTGGACCGTATAACGGTCGAGTGCGCGCAACCCGCTTACCTCGGCAGAGTAGTCAGAGCCCGCCTGCTTCCAGTCATCCAGACCTTCGATGCGACCCTGCCAGAGCCATGCGCCGGCGGGCCGGGTCGCGGGATCGAAATGCCGTTTCAGCGAATAAATGAAATCCTCCGCAACCAACTCGCGGCCTTTGCCGTCCGGAAAGGCCGGATCGTCCGCAAAACGCACGCCGGATCGCAACGTGATCGTGTAAACGAGTTTGTCCTCTGATATTTCCGGCATGGCCGCGGCAAGCGAAGGCCTTAACTCGTAGGGACGCTTTAAATATTTATAAACGTAGAGCGTGTCGTAGAGTATGACGACCAGCTGATTGGCATAAAGCGTCGATGCTCGCACCGGGTCGAGGCTGGTCGGCGCGGAATCCAGCGAATACCGAAAGACCTTGCCGCCTGGCTGTGCGGGCTGCTCCCCGTCGCGGTCGGCGCATGACTCGAGCAGGGCGGCCGTCGCAAGCAGGATGCAGCAGTAACCAAGTCGTGCGGACAAGCGTGTCACTGAGATCAACAAAGTCGTTCAGATTTCCCGGCTGTTCAGGTAGGCCTGCTCGGAGATGGCCGACCAGCGCTCTGCTCTCTGTTTATACGCGCTAAAGGATGCGTATATTTTTCTCGCGGCGGCGTCGCGCTCAACCAGTTCGGCGATTAACTCATCCGCGTACTGTTTTAACTCTTTTAACACCTCGGCCGGGAAGCGGCGGATTTCGACGCCGGGTTCCTGCTCGAGTTCGGCCAGGTACTCGGCATTACGGGCAGAGAACTCGGCCGTCATCTGGTCGTTCAAGGCTGCGCATGCGAGCTCGACGATGGTCTGCAAATCTTTCGGCAGCGCCGCCCAGGCCTCCTGGTTGATCATGCATTCCAGCGACGGGCCCGGTTCCTGCCAGCCTGGGTAATAGTAAAAGCGCGCCGCATCGTGCAGCCCCATGATCATGTCGTTGTAGGGCCCGACCCACTCAGTGGCATCGATGGCGCCGGTCTGCAGTGAAGTGAAAATCTCCCCGCCGGGCAGAGTAACCGGCGTGCCGCCGGCGCGTTCGAGCACCGCGCCACCAAGCCCCGGTATACGCATGACCAGTCCTTTCAGATCTTCGACGCTGTTGATTTCGCGATTGAACCAGCCGCCCATTTGCACGCCCGTATTGCCCGCGGGAAAGGGCACGAGGTTAAAGTTGGCGTAGAGTTCGCGGTAAAGTTCCAGGCCACCGCCGTAATAGAGCCAGCCGTTCATTTCCATCACCGTCATGCCAAACGGGATGGCGGTGAAGAACTGGGTCGCTTCCGATTTACCTTTCCAGTAATAGGCCGCGCCATGGCCCATTTCCACCGTGCCGCGGGAGACGGTGTCGAATACTTCCATAGCCGGCACGAGTTCACCCGCTGCATAGACCTTGATTTTGAGGCGCCCGCCGGACGCCGTTTCGATCTGTTTAACCATGCGGGCGACGCCGGTGCCCATGCCCGGGAAATTAGGCGGCCAGGTCGTCACCATTTTCCAGGAAAAACTCGCGCCGGCGCCGGCTGAGTCGCATGCCTGATCCTGCGCGCAGCCCGCGAGCGCAAGCGCGCCGGCGCCTGTTAGTACATCCCGTCTTTTCATCTAAAAACTCCACCTCGGCCAACTCGACATTCGGCCCCCCAGTCGGCAACAACCCGCTGCCATCTTAGTCTGCGGGAACCGACTTTCCAATGTCGAAACCTGACCCGTTGCCTGTGACGCTTGTTCCGGCATCTCTGCTGAGACAGACTCACGACATGATCGGACTACTGCAAAGAGTCAGCGAGGCAAATGTCTCCATCGCCGGCGAAATCGTCGGTGCTATAGACCGGGGTTTACTCGTGCTCGTCGGCGTAGAAAAAAGCGATACGGAAGCGGAGGCTGAACGGCTTGCGCAGCGCTTGCTCAATTACCGTGTATTTGCCGACGAACAGGGGCGCATGAATCTGAACGTGGCACAGGTAAAGGGCGGATTATTGCTGGTGCCGCAATTCACGCTGGTAGCGGATACCGAGCAGGGGAACCGGCCAGGCTTCAGCCGCGCCGCAGACCCCGCCACGGGCAGCAGGCTGTTCACGCGCCTCGTAAATGCCGTGCAGCAGTCCGCTCTGCCCGTCGCGACGGGCCGGTTCGGTGCTGACATGCAGGTTCGACTCTGCAATGACGGCCCGGTCACCATAAGTCTCTCCGTCAGCGCCGCCGGCAGCAAAGGGGCATAATTAAGGTCAGCATTTGAGCGCGGGTGTATTTGCCGACGGCAGGCACCCGATTTTGCTTTATCATTGAGGCAATCGTTTATATAAGCCGGGTACGCCCGGTGGGAGTTGGAAGATGGGATTAGGCGGCATAAGCCTCTGGCAATTACTTATCGTATTGCTGATCGTTATTGTGATTTTCGGCACCAAGCGGCTGAGCAGCCTCGGTTCGGATCTCGGCGGCGCGGTGAAGGGCTTTCGCAAAGCCATGAGCGACTCAGAGAAAGACGCCGAACCGGAGAAAATCGACAAGCCGGATGCGCAGTTCAACGAGTCCTCCTCCGGCAACGCTGAAAAGGCGTCTGCGACGGGCAGCGACAACAACGCAAACAGCTGACGCGTCAGCAAGCAGCACACACATGTTCGATATTGGCTTCTGGGAGCTTGTTATCCTGTTCGGCCTTGGCCTCATGGTCCTCGGTCCGGAGCGCATGCCCAAGGTCGCGGCCAAGCTGGGCCGCTGGGCCGGCCAGGCGAGGCAAATGGCCCGCAGTCTCAGCCAGCAACTGCGCGATGAGATCGAACCTGTAGAAACATCCATTCGCTCGGCCGATCAGGCCATGCGCAAAAATATGGGCGAAGAATTCGACAAGGACTTCTCCAAACGGCGGCCGGACGTAGGCGAAGACATCGGCCAGGAAACGAGCACGCAACCCGACGATCAGGGCGATTCCGGCGAGCCGGCCGATCCAGATTCGAGTACGGATAAAAACCAACACGCGGTGGATACGTCCGCCAAGCCGGGCGACCCGGCATGAGCGACAACGCACCGCATACGGAGGAGCAGGAGGAAGTTCTCGAAGAGAGCAGTCTGATTTCGCATCTCGTCGAATTGCGTAACCGGCTGATTCGATTGTCGCTCTCTATTCTCGCGGTATTTATATGCCTGGTGCCATTTGCCGAGCAGGTTTTCACGCTCGTTGCCCAACCGCTCATCGACGTCCTGCCCGAAGGCTCCAGCATGATCGCCACCCAGGTGGCCTCGCCGTTTTTGACGCCATTCAAAACGACCTTGTGGGTGGCCCTGTTTATCGCGATGCCGATCGTGATCTACCAGGTCTGGGCTTTCGTCGCGCCGGGCCTGTACAGCCGCGAAAAGCGTTTTGCGATTCCGCTGGTCATCTCCAGCATTCTGCTGTTTTATTGCGGAGTCGCGTTTGCGTACTGGGTTGTTTTTCCGCTCATGTTCGCGTTTTTCAGCGCCGTCGCGCCGGAGGGCGTAACGGTTATGACGGACATCAATAACTATCTCGACTTCGTGCTGGTCATATTTTTTGCGTTCGGGCTGGCCTTTGAGGTCCCGATAGCAACGGTCATGCTGGTCTGGTCGCGGTTAATCACCGTCGAGCAACTGGGTCAGAATCGCGCCTACGTTTTTCTCGGCGCATTCGTGGCGGGGATGCTGCTCACTCCGCCCGATGTCATATCGCAGACACTGCTGGCCGTGCCTATCTATCTGCTCTACGAGGCGGGCATCGTGATGGCGCGGGTTGTGGTGCAGAGCCGCGAAGAAGACGCCGAAACAGAGCCGGGCACGGACTCCGCGGCGTAAATGCAGGTGACTGCTGAGTTACCGCAGCTCACGATTAAAGCCATTTTGCTGGGTATCGTGCTGGCCATCATCCTGGCCGGCGCCAATGCCTACCTCGGCCTGTTCGCCGGCATGACCGTGTCGGCTTCGATCCCGGCCGCCGTCATTTCGATGGGCGTGTTACGTCTGTTCAGACAAAGCAATATTCTCGAAAACAATATCGTTCAGACCGCGGCCTCTGCGGGTGAATCGGTTGCCGCGGGCGCTATCTTTACGTTGCCGGCCCTGATACTCCTCGGCTACTGGGACGTGTTTGACTACTGGTGGGTCTGCGCGCTTACCGGTTTGGGCGGATTGCTCGGCGTCCTGTTTACGATTCCGCTCAGGCGCTCGTTGATTATCGAGCAGTCGCTGCCTTTCCCGGAAGGCACTGCGACGGCCGCCGTGTTGCGGGCCGGCGACACGCCCGGCCGGGGTCTGCAGTTGCTAAGCATCGCGGCGTGCCTGGGCGCGGCCATTAAATTTGCGGAAACCGGGTTGCGCCTGTGGCCCGGCGTTGCGCAAACCGCATGGACAGGCGCCGGAGGAACGGTCTACTACGCGGGTGCCAACCTGTCGGCGGCGTTGCTGAGCGTGGGTTATATCGTAGGGTTTAACGTTGCCGCGCTGGTTTTCCTGGGTGGGCTTATTTCCTGGGCCGTGGCAATTCCCGTATACAGCACCTGGTTCATGGTGCAGGGTGAATTCGGTGCCGCGGTCGGCATCGACCTGGCGTTTGCGATCTGGAGCAGCAAGATGCGCTACCTGGGCGTGGGCGCGATGCTGGTCGGCGGAATCTGGGCGCTTTTCAGTATTCGCCAGTCCATATTTGCCAGCCTGGCGCGCGGCCTGCGGGCCGGGGGGGCGGGCGGAAATTTGAGCCAAAACAATCTATCGATCCCCGCTACCGAACGCGACGTGCCGATCGCTTTCGTGCTGGCAGGGATCGTCTTGTTTGTATTGCCTATATTCGCGCTCTATCAAAACATTCTGGGTAACTGGGGCGCTGGCCTCGGCATGACCCTCGTCATGATCGTCGCGGGTTTTCTGTTTTCTTCCGTCGCCGGTTACATGGCAGGACTCGTCGGTTCATCGAACAACCCGGTTTCCGGGATCACCATCGCAACAATCTTGTTTGCCTCGCTGCTCCTGCTGTGGATCAGCGGCGCCAGCGCCGAATCAGCGGCGGCCGCGATTCTGATAGGCGCTGTTGTTTGCTGTGCGGCCGCGATTGCAGGCGACAACATGCAGGATCTCAAGGCCGGTTACCTGCTCGGCGCGACGCCCTGGAAGCAGCAGGTCATGCAGGGTATAGGCGTGCTATCTGCTGCGCTGATCATGGCACCGGTGCTCAACCTGCTGCTGACAGCCTACGGCATGGGGCCGCCGTCCGAAGCGCATCCCAACTCGCTGGCAGCCCCGCAAGCCAACCTGATGGCCTCGGTCGCGGGCGGCGTGCTCGGCGGCCAACTGCCTTGGGACCTGATTGCTTTAGGCGGTGCCATCGGCTGCGCCATTATTGGTATCGACACGTGGCTGCAGAAAATCGGTTCCGCTATGCGGGTCCCGGTGCTCGCGGTTGCGGTCGGCATCTACCTGCCGCTGGAGCTCTCGGTGCCGATCGCCATAGGCGGCCTGATCGCATGGCTGACAACCCGCCGAATTGGCCCCGCAACCGCGGGTAACGGTGTCTTGTTCGGCGCCGGGCTCATTACCGGCGAGGCCCTGGTCGGCATCCTGATGGCCGTGCCTATAGTGGTGACAGGCGACCGTGATGTGCTGGCAGCACCGCTCGCATGGCAGCTTGGCCCTGCCGCCGGCGTGATTATGTTGACAATCAGCGCAACAGCATTGCACCGCGCCGCCCGATCGGAACATTGACAACGGTTTTTTCCTTTAGATCGAAATAAACCGGCTGGCGGTCAGCTTTTCCTGCGGCCAATTGCAACGCTGTGAAATGGCCCGTAACATCAGCTATAGCCGAATGATACATCCCGGCGATATAGCGGAATTCGATGCTTCCGCGTTGAAAGTTTTCAAAAACGATAGACAAGGGCAGTCATCCGCAGAGATGACTACCGGGGGATATAAAATAATGAGGAAACTGACACTGTCGGTCAGTGGTGTTGTTGCCGTATTGCTGACTGCACCCGCTGCCATGTTTACACCAACGCCCGGCTATACGCAGGCGCTGGAAGAAATCACCGTTACCGCACGTAAGACGGCTGAAAGTCTGCAGGAGGTCCCGCTGGCGATTACAGCACTCAGCGGTGACGATATCGAAAGACTTAACCTGCAGGATCTTTCGGATATCAGTCAGCAGGACACCAGTGTTCAGTTTGACGAGGGCTTCACGCCTTCCGACACACGTATTACGATTCGCGGCTTATCCACCACCCGCGGGCGACCCAACGCGGCGACTTTGATCGACGGCATCGACGTGACCAGCGAAGCCGTCAGTAACGCCGGCGGATCGACGCTAATCAACCCCCGGCTCATCGACGTCGAACGCATCGAAATCGTGAAAGGCCCGCAGAGCGCTCTGTACGGCCGTAGCGCCTTTGCCGGCGCGGTTCAGTACGTCACCAAAGACCCCGGCGATACACTTCAAGGCGATATTTTCGTTGCCACCAACAGCGTGGATGCACGTGAGTTACGTGGCTCGGTGAGCATCCCTATTACCGACACACTCGGCGTGCTGGTAAACGGCTATGCCTGGGATGAACGGGGCATCTACAAGAATGAAGCCACCCAGAGTTACATCGGTGGCGGCGACGGTGCCGGCGCTTCGTTAACCTTCAAATGGGAGCCTAGCGACACCGTGGGCATCAAATGGCGCACCGAGTTTGCGGATGATAATTTCGATGTGGCCGCGCAGAGACTGTTAAACGACCGCAACACCCTGCTGGATCTGTCCGATATCACACCGGGCGCGTCCAGCTGTAATCTCAGCCCGATCGTCGAGGGCGATTTTGCGGGTCAACTTGGCCCAGGTCCGCTCGATGATATCTGCGGAGATTTCACGGTCGACCCGAACACCGGCGAAGTAACCGCGTTCACGCCCGCCGATAAATATTTTCTCGACGATGAGCCGGGTTCGACACCTGTGCTGATTACCAGTGAAACCGACCAACTGACCAATTTCTTCTTCACAGACCCGAATGGAACTCTCGGTCAGTACACCAATACGCTGCGCGATTTCCAGCAGTATGACAAGACGGCCGTTAGCTTCTTCAAAGGCACGATTCCCGACGCGGACGGCCTTAATGCCTCGTTGACGCCGAATTACCGCAACGGCATTGGCGCGATCAATCCGGCGCAAGCCGAGGATTTCGATGGCACCCAGCGCAAGGTTTTCCGAACCGCACTGAAGCTGGACTGGGCGATTAATGACACGCTCGATTTTATGTCCAACACCGGTTACGTCGATGCGAATGCCAAAATCCAGACGGATATCGGCAAATACTATGTCGACGAATGCAGCCCGGATATCACGGCACTGGATCCCGCCTACGCATCTGCTCTGCTGGCCGACGGCAAACAGCTTGAGAAATATGCACCCTGCACCAAAATGACGCCTGATGGTATCAACGATGCGCCTATTCAGTTTGTTCAGGACGACTCGACTGATACCAAACAAATCAGTCAGGAGTTCAGGCTGGCCTGGCAGGCGAGTGACTCGCTCAACCTGACCGGCGGTCTGCAGTACTGGTCCGAAGAGGTCTACAAGTGGGACATCAACAGCAGTGCCATAGCGCAGGGTAATCAATGTGCTCTCGTTCTTGGCAATGATGCTGCCGTGCAGTTTGGTGATTTTGGCGATAATTTTCCTTTTAGCCAATACAACACGATTCAGGATCGCTGCAGCCGCACGAGCCTGGTGGTGGCCTACTGGATGAATGACCTTTACCAGGGTCGCCTCGAACAGCCGGCCGTTACCGAACGCGAAACAGACCACTACTCTGCTTATGCTTCTCTGGACTGGGACCTTACCGACCGGTTGACGACGCGCTTTGAGGCTCGCTACGTCACCGAGGAAAACAGCGTCACGGGTACCTTGCAGACACCATGCCTGAACGGAACGCTGCCCGAAAAATGGTATGAAGGCTCCGGTACGCCTTTGCCAGGCGCTGACGAACCGCAACCGTGCCGAGCGACTCAACCGGGCATCAACCGTACCCTAACCTCCAACGGCGGACAGGGCACCGGGGCAAGCACGGTGATCATCTGCGGCCAGATCGGTGCCTGCGATACGATAGGCATCTCATCCACCTCCGGTTCGCCCTGGTACGCAGGTAACAATCCGCCGTTGGGTCAGCCTAATTTCAACGGCGATTCCTGGTGGGCTTACGGCTTCCGCCCGCAGCTTGGGGTTGCGGCCACTCCACCCCCGCGCACCGACCGTTTCTGGGCTCCGAAGGCTACGTTCGAGTACACGTGGTCGGACGACGTTCTGACGTATCTGTCATGGTCCCGCGGTATCAAGCCCGGCGGTTTCAGCTTGCTGACCTCGGGTGCGTTCGGCCTCGATGCCAACCTCGACGGTAATTACGATGAGATTGAGTTTGAGCCCGAACGGCTCGACGTATGGGAAATCGGTGCCAAAACAACCCTGTTCGATGGCCGGGTTCGATTGAACGGTTCTGCTTTCTTCCAGGACTTCAAGGACAAACAGGTCACGGTGCAGAAAGTTGTGGAGGGCACCACCGGCACCCAGGTCGAGAACATTTCCGGTTCGGAGGTCAGGGGTATCGAAATCGATCTCACCTGGCAGATCACTCAGAACTGGCTGGCTTCGGGCGGTTACACCTTCCTGGATTCAGAATACACTGACTACACGATCGTTACCCAGAGCTCGGGCGATGTCTCACGCATCAACGCCGGCAAACCTGACCAGCAATGTCAGGAGCTCGCTCAATTACCGGGCGGCGATGCAAACCAGCTGGGTTGCCTCATGAGTTTCAACGGTAACGATCTAGAGCGCGCCCCGCGCAACGCCTGGTTGGTCAACCTGACCTATACCAACAACCTGTTCGACACCGGCGCAGAATGGTACAGCGAAGTGAACTATCGTTATCAGGACAGCCGCTTCGTCGAGGCTTTCAATATCGTGCAATTTCCTTCCTACAGCCTGACCGATCTGCGTTTCGGAATTCAGGCTGCTGCCTGGGATCTGCAGCTCTTCGTCAATAACGTCTTTGACAATGACGCGGTTATTTCCGGTGGCGCAAACCCGGGAATTCCGACCGGTAATTTCGGGTTCGGCTTCTCGGTGCCGCCTAGAATAGGTGCGGGCGGCCCCGGCATTAACGCGGGTCCGAAACTGCCCAGCGACATCTACATCAATCTGCCGAACCCACGAATCGTTGGTATCAACGCCAAGTTCCGATTCGGACAGTAGGTGCTGCTCTCGGTAATTACTTAGCAATTTAGTCATATTTCACAGCCCCCAAAGAAGCCGAGAAAACTCGGCAATAAAATTAAAGTTTTCATAACCGCTGGCGCATCAGGGTTATGAGAAAGCAACAGGGGAGAAAGACCGGTGAACAAAAAGTATCCAGCCAGGCGCTTATTCGTCGCCGCTCTCGTGAGCATCGCCTTTATGCCAACAGCGGGCGCCCAGCAAATCGAAGAAATTGTTGTGGTCGCACGAAAGGTTACCGAAAACCTGCAAGAGGTTCCGCTCGCGATCACCGCATTGGGTGAGGACGACATCAATCGGCAGGGTATTCGGAGCCTGAGTGATATCACGCAGCAGGACCCCAGTGTGCAGTTTGACGAAGGCTTCTCGCCATCCGACACGCGCGTGACGATCCGCGGGCTGTCGCCGACGCGCGGCCGACCCAATGTTGCAACACTGATCGACGGCATCGATGTAGGCAGTGAAGGCGTGAGCAACCCGGGCGGTTCGACATTGATCAATCCGCGCTTACTGGATATTGCACAAATTGAAATCGTCAAAGGACCGCAAAGTGCATTATACGGCCGTAGTGCGTTCGCCGGCGCCATTCAGTACATCACAAAAGATCCTGCTGATTATCTGTCCGGCGCCGTCAGCGTCGACGCTAACGATCAGGAAGACAAGGAAATCAAAGGCTCTGTCAGCATTCCGCTGACGGATACCCTGGGAATGATGGCAAACGGTTACGTCTGGGATAACAGGGGTTACTACCGCAATGCGGTAACCGGGGGATATGTGGGTGGCGGTGAGGGCGCCGGTGCCGCGCTGACATTCAAGTGGGTACCCACCGACGTGATAGACCTGAAGCTGCGCATTGAATACACGGATGACGAGAGCCAGCCGATCGCACAGGTAGGACTCAACCCTTTAAATCGCTGGGTCGACCTAGGCAATAACGGCGGATTTTACGATGCCAACGGCGATTCCAATTACCCTGACGCACTACTCGGCCCTGTCAACCTGGCGCCTAATTCCAGCAACTGTTTCATCGCATCCGGACAGCCGGGCGAGGGGCCGGTCGCGAATCCCGGTTGCTTTGCCAGCGAGCAGCTCGACATCTATTTCAGAAATCCGAATCCGGGAGATAACCCTGATCTCGGCCGCTGGACCGACGACAACGTGGCCTTCGTCAACCAGTACAACCGGCAAGTCGTTAATACCTTCTATGGAAGCATTCCGAATGCCGATGCACTGGGTGGCAACGCCATACTCAACCCGAACTATACCTGGGGGCCCGGAGCTCTGGATCCGGCGCGCGCGGTCGAATACGAAGGCACGGATCGGGAAGTTTTCCGCACCTCTCTGGTCGTTAACTGGAGTATTTCGGAAAACATCGAATTCAGCTCCTGGACCGGTTTCACCGATTCCGACGTCACCGTGCAGCAGGATATCGGCCGTTTTTATGCCGATGACTGCTTTGCCGATGTCGCCAGCCTAGACGCCAGCTATGCAGATACGATTGTTAATGGTACGCCCCAGGGCATAACTGATCTGCGGCGCTTCGCAAGGTGCAATCCGTCGGGTAGCGACGGGATTAATGATGCTGCGGGCTCATTTATTCAGGATGACCTGACTACGACCCAGCAATTCAGCCAGGAGGTACGCGTCGCATGGCAGGCGACGGATAATCTGAATCTAACCACCGGTCTGCAGTACTGGGAAGAGGACCTGACACTGACGGATCGCAACCTGACGCTGGTGACCGGCGGGGTCAACTGCTACTCGGCTTTTCTTAGAGACGGGTCACAGGACGAGGTTGGCAGAGTGCTTTTACAGGTCGATGAGTTTTCTGATAAGTGCGGCAGCTCGGCAGTTTCCGCAGCGTTCTGGGCCGGAGATGTATGGGAGGCACGTCGTCTCAATCCGACCGTTCAGGAACGCAGCACGGACCATTATTCCTGGTACGCCTCGATCGACTGGGATATGACAGAAAACCTGACTGTCAGGCTGGAAGGTCGCTATAGCCGAGAGGACAACGGCGTAACGGCGCCGGTCATGACGCCGTGCCTCGACGGTAGCGCGGCTAATACGGAAGGGGGTTGCCGAACCGTGGATGAAGATGGTCAAGCCCTAAGGCCCAACCGAGAGATAGTGGCCGCCGGCGGACAACCAACCGGGCCCAGTACAGTCGTCATCTGCGGCCAGACCGGACGTTGCGACAACGTCGGTCTCTCGCCGGTCTCGGGCTCACTGTATTACGCAAATGGCCCGTTCGGTGCAGCATCCGCTGAGGGGTTTGACGGGTATAGCTGGTGGCAATACGGCTACGCCCCGATGGACAGCTTCCAGGGATCACCCGAAACGCGCACCGACCGCTACTGGGCACCGAAATTGACGGTGGAGTACTACTGGAACAGCGGCATGATGACCTATATGTCATGGTCCCGCGGGATCAAGCCGGGCGGTTACAGCCTCCTGACCATCGGCGCCTTCGGCCTCGACCCGAACCTCGACGGCAACTACGACGAAGCCGAATTTGAGCCGGAACGGCTGGACGTCTGGGAGATTGGTTTGAAAAGTACGCCTTTCGACGGCCGGGTCAGACTCAACGGTTCCATATTCTTCCAGGACTTCAAGGATAAGCAGATTTCCCTGCAAAAGGTTATCGGTAACACCACCGGCATCGTGACCGAGAACATCGACGGCTCGGTCATCCGCGGCATGGAACTCGATGCCACCTGGCAGGCTACGGAAAACTGGCTGCTGCAACTGGGTTACACCTTCCTTGACAGCGAGTACACCGACTACACACAGGTAACCAACAGCAATACGACCATTGCCAAGGAAGCTCTGGGGCCGAATCCCGATGGCTGTGCCTCGGTTGGCGTCATTCCCGGCAGCAATCCGAATGATCCCAAGTATGGCTGCGTCGTTTCCTTCAACGGCAACGAACTGGAGCGCTCACCACGGCACGCATGGTTGCTGAATGCCACCTACACAGCCGAGTTCTTCGACACCGGTCTGGAATGGTTCGGGGAAGCCAGTTACCGCTATCAGGATTCACGCTGGATCGAACAGTTCAACATCACCAAGTTGCCATCGTACAGCGTAACCAACTTACGGCTGGGCCTGACTGCGGATAACTGGGAAGCGTTGCTATACATCGACAACGTGTTGGATGACGACACGATTCGGACCGCTGGTCCGACGGTCGGCATACCGAATGCTAACTTCGCATTCGGCTTTGCAACGGCGCCGGGGCTCGGCCCGACCAACCCCAACGCGATTCTCGCAGGCCCCAACCTACCGCAGGATGTTTACGCGAACCTGCCACGGCCCCGGGTTATCGGTCTGCGGGCAAATTACAGGTTCGACTAGCAGATATAAAATGCCGGCTCTCTTTATGCACTGGACGCGCGCACATGAGTTCGGATAATGTGCCGAATTCAAAATAAGAACGATTGGAGAACAATAAATGGCAGCTTACATGGTGGCCACCGCCAAAATCACGAACCCGACACCGCAGCTAAAAGAATACGCCGAAAAATCTGCCGCGCTTTGCAAGAAACACGGCGGTGAATACCTCATCCGAGGCAACCCCGTAGAAAATTTCGACGGTGATGCTTTTGAGGGTCGGTCTTTGATCCTGGCAAAGTTTCCGACAATGGAAGACCTGCTGGCGTTTGTAAAAGGGGACGAATACCAGAACAATATAAAACCGCTGCGCGAAGGCACGGGTGAGTACCATATCGCTTTCTATGAGTCCCCAGCCGCGAGTTAGCAATAAAAGTCCTGCAAAAAACCCGCATCAGCGGGTTTTTTTATCACCCGAATCGGCATCAGCAATAACGATAAAAACCGCATCGGCCTCGGCCAGCAAGGCGGCATCGCTCGCCAGCCGAACCCGACCGGCCAGACGTGCGCGACGGCCCCGCCGTTCCAGTAATTGGCCTTCGAGCAGCAGGCGCACCCCGATCGGAGCCGGCGCGCGAAACCTGATTTCACACTTGGCAGTATAGGCTCGCTCACCCTGCAGGAACAACCAGTTAGCCATGACGTCATCCAGCAAACTAAACAGGATGCCGCCGTGGACGACGCCATCGTAGCCGCATTGGTGAGCATTCGGCGTGTATTCCGCCCGGCATAGCTCGCCGTCCATCTCGAAACGGATTTGCATGCCGGCAGGATTGTCGGGGCCACAGACGAAACAATGATTACCGTCGTCACGCGCTCGTTGCGGGCTTTTGCTTGCAGTCATGGTCATTCATTTCGCCGCTGGTTTACCCAATGCTACCACCGAGTGAGCCGGCGGCGACTATGGCAATCATCCGCGCAGGCGCTAAAATTGCAATGTAGCACCAAGCAGCGCAACTACTTCGGATCGATAGGGTACCGCTTATGGCTTACGACTCAGACAACATTTTTGCGAAAATTCTTCGCGGCGAGATACCCGCCTACAAAGTCTATGAAGACGAGGCCACCCTTGCTTTTATGGACGTCATGCCACAATCGCCGGGACACACGCTGGTTATCCCGAAAACGCCGGCCGAAAACCTGTTTGATCTGCAGCTCGACGCGGGTGCCGCTGTCTTAGGCACCGCGCAAAAAGTGGCTCGGGCAGTGCAGCAGGCTTTTCATGCAGACGGAATCATGCTTAGTCAGCTCAATGGCCCCGCAGCCGGCCAGTCGGTATTTCATTTCCATGTGCATATCATCCCACGCTACGAAGGCGTGCCATTACGGCGCCACACCGGCGACATGGAAGATTCTGAAGTGCTGGAGGAGCAGGCCGGCAAGATTCGAGCAGCGCTGAAAGCGACGGCTCAGGCCTCCGGCTGATCGTCGCCTTTTTGAAAATAGGCCGTATCGACGTCCTCCACGGTCGCCATACCCTTGTTGATAAGGCTATCGAAGTCGACGACAAAATCATGAATCCGCTCACGTGAATCGATAATCTCGACTACGACCGGCAAGTCAGCCGCCAGCGCGAAAACCTTGCTCGAGTGAATTTTGCTGTGGCCGCCAAAGCCCATGATGCCTCTCATAACGGTTGCGCCGCGCAGACCTCTCTTGTGCGCCTGTTCAACCAGCCACTGGTATACAGGCCGGCCTTCGATGAAATCACTGTCATCCGAATAAATTCTGAGTCTGCAGGCATTGTGTGTACGCATAAGGAAACCCTGTAAGTCAGGCACAAGCGAAATCAGGTGAACCGAGCCATGATCAACCCGAGCCAGGCAGCACTGAAACCAATGACCACCTGTAACACCACGTTTAACAGCATTTTAAAGTACTGCGAATCCTGGGCCAGCGACAAACTTTCATAGGCAAAGGTGGAGAAGGTCGTGAACCCGCCCAGCACGCCGACCAAAAGAAAGAGGCGCATGCTTGCATCCAGCGCCTGACGCTGCTCCGCGATGCCACCCAGATAACCAATCAACAGGCAGCCGACCACATTGACGGTCAGCGTCCCGACGGGAAACTGGCTGTATGTGATGGCGCGCTGCACCCAGTTGCTGAGGGCAAAGCGCAGCCCCGAGCCGACGAAACCGCCGAGACCGACCAGCAGGATATGTCCGATATAGATGCGTTCCATTCAGTTACCGCTCAAGCTTGCCGGGATTGTACAGCGCTCAGGGGTCGCGCGGCCCGGCCGGGGGCAAATGCAGCGCCTGCATCAGCTCCGGTTCGGGCCGCTGCGCGTTTTCGATGATGCGCGATACCGGCACCAACTGAAAGCCCTCGGCGGCGAGCAGGGGCAGGGCGCCTTGCAGAAACTCGAGGGTCACGGGATAAGGATGGCCGATACCGATAGCAAAACCATCGCGCGCAGCCCTTTTTTTCAGACGGTCGAATTGGCGCTCGAGAGCGGCGGGCGTCTGTTCGTTATCGAGAAAAATAGTGCGGCGCGCTGCGGGTACACCGGTTTCCAGCGCAATCTCGTAGGCGACGCTGTCAGGCGTGGTAAAACTGTCCACGAAATAAAAATCGCCGCGGCGCTGCAGTTCCTCCATTAGCCAGCGCATGTGGCCCGGATGCCGGGTTATCAGGCTGCCCATGTGGTTGCTTATTCCCGCCGAGTGCGGGACGGACAGCAGATCGCTGTCAAGAATAGTCGCAAGTTCTTCGCGATTGTTATCAAGGCTTATTTCGCCCGGCCCGGCGATGCGGGCCATCTCGACCGGCTGCATAGGCAAATGCAGGATGATCTCTTTCCCTGCAGCGTGCGCGCGCGTTGCCAGGTAAGTGGAATGCGCCGTGTGCGGCATGATTGCACATACCACAGGGCCGTCGAGATCGATGACGCGCATTCCGGGTATACGTTGATTACCAAGGTCATCGATGATGATTGCGATCATCGGTTGAGCGGACTGTGGCGGGTTCACTTCACGCTGCCCCTCCGGCACGACTTCCAGCGCGAAACCGGTCGCGAGGGGGAACATGGCGCACAGCAACACCGAAGCGCACACGGAAATTAGCAAGGGGTCTCGACGATCAAGCATTCATCCATCCTTGGAGCTGGCTTGGCTGACCCGCTCGATGGGGCTGGAGAGTGACTCGAGAAGGGCTGGAGATTCGATTTGCCTACTGGACTTTGCTCTGTACCACTCGGTCCTGTTGCAACAACTCGAACGCTTCGCGCAATTGGGAGTCGGCCTGCAACAAGGCCGCGCCGGCATCGGTTTCATGCGCCGCAATGCCTGCCAGCAGATCGAGTGTCTGATCACTACCGATTTCCACGTCAGGCGTAATACCGTGGCCATGAATCGAAAACCCGGACGGCGTGTAATAGCGTGACGTCGTCAACTTGATTGCTCGACCGTTAGACAACGGCATAACCGTCTGAACCGAACCCTTCCCGAACGTCTGCTTACCCGCGATCACCGCACGATCGTTGTCCTGCAGGGCGCCCGCCAGTATTTCCGAGGACGAAGCGCTGCCCTCATTTACAAGCACTACGATCCGCGCACCGTCGAGGATGTCACCTTCATGGGCCTGATAGGAGAAATTTGCGTCGGGCACGCGGCCACTCGCGGAAACGATCAGCCCGTCATTCAGGAAGCCGTCCGAGACATCGACGGCCGCATCGAGCACGCCACCCGGGTTATTACGCAAATCGATAATGATGCCGCGCAATCCGTCGCGGCTGCTCTCGCGCAGATCACGGACGGCACGCCGCGTATCCTTCCAGGTCGTTTCACTGAAGTGGCTGATCCGGATGTAACCGTAGTCGGGTGCCAGCAATTCGTGCCGCACACTTTTCAACTGCACATTGTTACGCGTCAGCGTGTAGCTAACAGGCTCCGGCTCACTGTCCCGCTGAATAGCGACCGTAACATCGGTACCCGCTTTGCCGCGCAGACGGTTGATCACCTCGTCGTAATTGGTCTCATCGATTGGCGTGTCGTCGATGCCGACTATGATATCGCCCGATCGCAACCCGGCCTTGGCTGCGGGCGTGCCTTCGATCGCGGCGACAACCTGCGCCACGTCGTCTGCGAGGTGTACTTCAAGACCCACGCCGGAATAATTTCCGGTGGTCGAGATGCGAACCTCTTCATATTCTTTGCTGTCCAGAAACTGCGAGTGCGGGTCGAGATCGGTCACCATGCCCCGCACCGCGCTTTCGATAAGCACGGAATCCGCTACGGGCTCGACGTACTCCTGGCGGACTCGCTCCAACACCTCGGCGAGCAGCCGGGCATCATCCCACGGCAAGGTTTCCTGCTCGACTTCCTTTTGGGCAAATACGCCGGAGCCAACAGAGATGGCCGCTCCGAACACGACGCCGGCGGCGAGTAACCACAAATTGCGAAATTGGAACTACATTGATCCGGCTAGGGCCTGATTTCGTTGAGGCGAAATTACCTTAGCACAGGGCACCGTCACCTGAAAATGGCCTAAGTTCTCATTTTTTAAGCTGTTTTGCGTCGGCCCAAGCCGCTCAACGGATCCAGCGCCCCGGATTGACGGGCTTACCGTCTTTACGGATCTCAAAATACAGTGCCGGCCGGTCCTGACCGCCGCTATCGCCAACCTGGGCTATGGACTCTCCGGGGTCGACCCACTCGCCGACATCCTTGAGTAGCGCCTGGTTGTGCCCATACAGGCTCATGTAACCGTCGCCGTGATCAACGATGGCGAGAAGACCCATGCCGTCGAGCCAGTCGGCGAAGACCACGCGACCATGGTAAACGGATCGCACGGGAGTCCCCGCCGCAGCGCCAAGCAGCACGCCTTGCCATTTGAGCATCCCGTCGGCGCGGGGAGCGCCAAATTTTTTCAGTATTTGCCCCTCGACCGGCCAGGCAAGACTGGACGCTTTGCCGGCAAAAGGCTCGCCGTCGTATACCGGCATCTTTGGCAGCACACGAGCGAGGGCCTCGACCAGGTCGGTCAGTTCCTTCGCCTGCGCCTGCAAACGCTGGATTTCCTTGTCTTTAGAACTGATGTCGGCGCTGATTTTCGCTACGAGTTCGGATCTTTCCGCGCGCGTTTCAGCTATTTCGGCCAGTTTTTCGGCGGCTTCGGATTCCAGTTCGGCCAGACTGGCAAGCTCGCTTCTGATCTCTGCCTGTATTTGCTCCAGCTCGGCAATTGCAGCCGCGACCTTGTCAATCGTTTCCCGGCGCTGGCGCGATAAATAACCATAATAGGTCATCCGCCTGCCAAGGCTGGTCGCATCCTGCTGGTTGAGCACCACGCGCAACCATTCCTCGTTACCGTTGATATAGGCCACCCGCAGTTGCTGCCCTAGCGCTAGCCGTTGCTTTTCAAGCTCGGCCCTTTGCTCGTCTGACTGCCGCTCCAGATCGGCCTGGCGCTGGCGTGACTGCTGCATCTTCATGCGCACGCCGGCCAGCTCACCACGGACTTTTTGCTCGGATTTTTCGATGTCGGCCAGGGCTCGCTCGGCGCGGCTGCGCCGCCGGCCTTCGCTCTCGAGCTCCTTTTTTAGCGTATCGATGCGGTCACGGACTTCCCTGAGCTCCTCACTCGCCTCTTCCCGAGTCTGGGCGCCGGCGGGCGTGGCTATCATGGCGATAAGGCAGAGCGCTGAAAGTGTGCGTTTCATGAGCTGGCGAGTTTAGGGGATTCGGCCGCGCGTGGCGATAGCCCTTCCGGCGCGAGATAGCCAATTATCAAGGTATAATCCGCGCCGATTCGCAGGAGTGGACATGCAGGAAATTATTCAATTTACGACCGATAACCCGTGGCTGGTGTCCGGCCTGATCGCGAGTGCGCTCGCGGTCATTTTTTATGAGTTGCGCCTCAAGGCGCGCGATATAGGCAGCGTCAGCACATCGGTAGCGGTCAGGCTGATCAATGACGGTAGCGCAGTCGTTGATGTACGAGATGCCGAAAAGTTTTCGAGCGGACACATCGTCGATTCCCGAAATATTCCGGCCAACGATTTGCTGCAGAGTCCCGACAAACTTAAAGCAGGTAAGAAAGGCACGGTACTGGTCTGCGACACGGGCGCACGCAGCGCTGAATTGGTGGCAAAGCTGCGCAAAGAAGGCCAGGAAAATATCTTCAGTATCAAAGGCGGTCTGGCGGCATGGCAGCAGGAAAATCTGCCGGTCGTTCGCGACGGCACAGGCTGATTCCTATGCCTAGTCTGGCGATTGTGCGCATCTATACGACGCCGTGGTGCGGCTACTGCAGCGCTGCGCTCGCGTTGCTGAAGGGAAAGGGCATTCAGTTCGAGCAAATTGACGTAAGCTCCGACCCGGCATTGCGCAGGCAAGTGGCCGAACTAAGCGGCCGCACTACCGTCCCCCAGATCTTTATCGACGAGCGCCCGATCGGCGGCTACGATGACATTTACGCGCTGGATGCTGCGGGCAAACTCGATCCGCTGCTTGGATTGAGCCCGAAAGCAGGCGAGGAATAACCATGACTGATGAGCAATCAACCGACCACAGCAAAAGTAACGGCAATGGCAGCGGTAACGGCAACGCATCGACCGGCACCAAGCGTGTATTCATGCTGCAGCAACTGTATATAAAAGACCTGTCATTCGAGGCGCCTAATACCCCGCAAATTTTTCAGGAATCCGGCATCGAGCCCGAAACGGAACTGAATATCCGCACCTCCCACGTCGCGGTCGGCGAAAACCTTTATGAGGTCGTCCTGCATATCAAGGTCCATGCGAAAAAGTCGGATAAAACTATTTTCCTGATGGAAATGGATCAGGCGGGTTTGTTTGCCGTTAGCGGATACAGCGCGGACCAACTCGATACGCTTATAGGGACGCAGTGCCCGGCAACACTGTTTCCCTATGCGAGGGAAACCATCTCGTCGCAGATCAGCAAGGGCGGGTTTCCGCCGCTAATTTTGCAGCCTATTAACTTCGATGCGCTGTACGCCCAGGCTAAGGAGCAGCAGCGTGCCCAACAGTCCTGAGCAGGGGGCGCGCATGCATAGCGAAGAAACGGAAATCGGCGTTATCGGGGCAGGCTCCTGGGGCACGGCGCTCGCAATTCAACTGGCGCGGGCCGGTCAGGAACCGACTCTGTGGGCGCGCGAGCCGGAGGTAATTGCGGCCATCGAAAACGAGCGCTGCAACAGCGTGTTTCTGCCCGACATAAAAATACCTGATGCAGTGCGTATCAGCGGCGACATTGATGCGGTTGCCCATGACCACCGCGACCTGCTTATCTGCGTGCCCAGCCATGTGTTCAGGTCGGTACTGGAAACGCTGAAGCCAAATCTGGCACATGGGGCCCGCATCGCCTGGGCTACCAAAGGCTTTGAGCTCAGCACCGGTAAGTTACCGCACCAGGTGGCGCGTGAAACGGTCGGCCGTGAAGTACCGCTTGCGGTTGTATCCGGACCGACTTTTGCGACCGAGGTAGGACTCGGCCTGCCGACGGCCATGACAGTAGCAGCCACCAATGCCGATTACGCGGATGAGCTGGCTTGGCGCTTCTCGGGCGAAAATTTTCGCGCCTACACATCGACGGACATGGTCGGCGTGGAGGTGGGCGGCGCCGTGAAAAACATACTGGCAATCGCAACCGGCATGTCGGATGGTCTGGGGTTCGGTGCCAATACGCGTGTTGCTCTCATCACCCGCGGCCTGGCTGAAATGACGCGACTGGGTGTCGCGCTGGGCGCGCAGGCCGATACGTTTATGGGCCTGTCGGGAATGGGCGACCTCGTGCTGACCTGCACCGATAATCAGTCACGCAATCGGCGCATGGGTCTGGGGCTCGCAGCCGGCAAGACTATGGAAGAAGTGGCGGAGGAAATCGGCCAGGTCGTCGAGGGGGTGAAAGCTGCCTCATCGGTGCGCACCGCTGCAGCAGAGCTGGGTGTGGAAATGCCGATTTGCGAACAGGTATACCGACTGCTTTACGAAGACATCACTGTTAAAGACGCAATAACCGCACTGATGCAGCGTGAAGTGAAGTCTGAATCGGATTGAGCACCGATCTGAATTAGCACAGCGTGGGCGCCTTCCATGGCCTGCCGTCACGCTGAACCTTCAATATACGGCCGAAACTGCCCCGGGACTGTGACCCGCGTCAATTTACCTGGTCAATTCACTCGGTCAATTCCCTCGGTCAATTTAATGGGCGTTGTCAAAAATTCATGGTGGCTGGCTACGCACCCGCAACGCCAGGGGCTAGGCACCACCTGCGAAATCGTTCTGCCGCCAGGCTTCATAGACGAGGATAGCCGCTGCATTCGACAGGTTGAGGCTGCGATTTTCCGGGCGCATCGGAATACGCAAAACCTGGTCGCCCGGCAGACCGTCCAGCACGTCTTGCGGCAGGCCGCGGGTTTCCGGGCCGAGCAGAAAGGCATCACCCGGCCGGTAATCGACCTCGGCGTAATTTTGCGTACCGCGGGTGGATACGGCAAACAGGCGACGTGCGCCGAGCGACGCCAGGCATTCACCCAGGCTCTGGTGCTCCTGTATCGCCACGAATTCATGGTAGTCGAGCCCGGCGCGGCGCAGACTTTTCTCTTCCAGGCTAAAGCCCAGTGGGTGCACGAGGTGCAGATGCGTGCCGGTGTTGGCGCAAACGCGTATGATATTACCGGTATTGGGCGGAATCTCCGGCTGATACAGAATCAGTTCAAACACAACGCACCTTGTAATGTGACCATGCCCGACAACTCTTCCAATCTGCCCGCAAGCCTGGCGACAGAATACTGCGGTTTACAGCTCGACTCGCCTATTGTGCTGTTATCCGGCTGTGTGGGCTTTGGCGAAGAGTACACACGTGTGGCCGGGTTTTCGAACCGCGATGCGGGTGCCATCGTACTCAAGGGCACCACGCGTGAGCCGCGGCTTGGCAACCCACCGCATCGTGTCTACGAGACTCCTGATGGCATGCTCAATGCCATCGGCCTGCAGAACCCCGGCATGGACAAGGTGGTGGACAACATTTTGCCAACGCTGGATTTCACTGAAACCCGTTTCATAGCCAACGTATGCGGCTCCACGGTGGAAGATTATGCGGCGGTTACGAAGCGATTTGACGATTCGCCCATCGACGCAATAGAAGTGAATATTTCCTGCCCTAATATTAAAGAAGGCGGCGTTTCGTTCGGCAATGACCCGGATATGTCCGCCCGCGTAATCGAAGCATGCCGCGCCAATACGTCGAAGCCGCTGATCGCCAAACTGTCGCCCAACCAGACAAATATTCAGGAGAATGCCCGCCGATGCATCGAGGCCGGCAGCGACGGACTCGCCGTGATCAATACCATGATGGGCATGGCGATCGATGTCGAAAAGCGCCAGCCGATCATCGGCAATATCCAGGGGGGGCTTTCCGGTCCCGCTATCAAACCGATCGCATTGCTTAAGGTGAAGCAAGTCTACGAGGTTGCCGCCCCACACAATGTACCGATAATAGGTCAGGGCGGCATATGCACGGCGAGGGATGCGCTGGAGTTTATCATCGCGGGCGCCACCACGGTCGGCGTGG
Source organism: Gammaproteobacteria bacterium (assembly GCA_037387125.1). Lineage (GTDB taxonomy): Bacteria > Pseudomonadota > Gammaproteobacteria > Steroidobacterales. Next base: position 26,433 of record JARRLL010000037.1, read on the forward strand.
GCACCGCGCTTTTTTATGACCCCCTGGTCTGCAGGCAAATTAACGCAGGCATCGCCGAATACCTCGACCGGCACAATTTCAAAAATATTTCCGAGCTGGTGGGCGCGATGCACGTCAGTGACGATGAACTCGATGAAGCCGCCTCAGGCTGAAATTTTAATAACGAACAGGACAGAAAGGACAGAAGATGAGTCAGCAATGGGATAACCCGCCAGAAATGCAAATTGATCCGAGCAAGTCATACTCTTGCGCGATAGAAACCGCCAAGGGGACGATCAACATTGACTTGTTCGCCGATGCGGCGCCCAAAACCGTCAACAATTTCGTTTTTCTTGCGAACCAGGGCTTTTACGATGGCGTTACCTTCCATCGGGTTATCGACAATTTCATGATCCAGGGCGGCGACCCGACCGGCAGCGGCATGGGCGGCCCGGGATATCGCTTCGAAGATGAATTTGAAGGCAACCCGCACGAACATCAGGCCGGTTCGCTGTCGATGGCGAATGCGGGACCGGGCACTAACGGCAGTCAGTTTTTTATCTGTCATGGGCCCCAGCCGCACCTGAATGGACGGCATACGGTTTTCGGCAAAGTTTCGAACGGGCAGGACGTCGTCGATGCAATCGCCCAGGGCGATGCGATGATCAAGGTCACGATTAACGAGAGCTAACAACAAGGATAAAGCTGCAACCGCATGAGCGAAGGCGCGGTTGCAGCCTTCTCCATGCTTTGCTCTAGCCGTCGAGACCCAGCTCTTTAATTTTACGCGTCAGGGTGTTGCGGCCCCACCCTAACAACTTGGCAGCCTCCTGTTTCCTGCCGCGAGCAGTTTGCAGGACTGATTTTATTAGTGTGCGCTCGAACTCCGGTTGAGCCAGGACCAATAACGGCATATCGCCGTTCTCAGCAAGCCTCTGGGCAGCCCAGCGCGACAGGGATTCGGTCCATTCGCCGGCACCATAGTGTGCATTCGCGCTGCCGCCAAAATCTTCCGGGATATCTTCGACGCGAATTTCACTGCCGGGCGCCGTGACCATGAGACGGCGGGTCGCGTTTACGAGTTGGCGAACATTGCCGGGCCAGTCGAAGCGGCACAACAAGTCACGCGCATCTTCGGTAAGCGTCTTGGCTTCGATGCCCAATTCCTCGCTCGACCGCTTAAGGTAATGCTCCAGCAGCAACGGAATGTCTTCGCGACGGTCGCGCAACGGAGGAGTCAGAATCCGTATGACATTTAACCGGTGATATAGATCTTCACGAAACCGGCCTTCTTCGACAGCGCGATTCAGGTCCTGGTTCGTTGCCGCAATGATGCGAACATCGACGTTGATCGCCGTCTGACCGCCGACGCGGTAAAACTCGCCCTCGGCCAGAACGCGAAGCAGCCGCGTCTGCAGGTCGACAGACATGTCGCCGATTTCATCCAGAAACAAGGTGCCGCCGTCGGCCTGTTCGAAGCGGCCGATACGCCGACGGTCAGCGCCGGTAAACGCGCCGCGCTCGTGACCGAATAATTCTGATTCGAGCAATTCCGATGCGATCGCAGTCGTGTTGAGTGCGACGAAGGGGCCGGCGGCCCGGGGGCTGTGCTCGTGCAGAGCCTTTGCAACCAGCTCTTTGCCGGTACCCGATTCGCCGGTGATCAGCACGGTCATGCTGGCACGCGACAAACGCCCGATCGTCCGAAAGACTTCCTGCATGGCCGGTGCCTGACCGACCATGCCCGATATTGTATGGGTCGCCTCGCCGCCGCCTGCGACGGCTGTATCATTGATCCGTGCAGCGCGGCGCACCAGTGAAACTGCTTCGTCAACGTCGAACGGTTTCGGCAGGTACTCGAACGCGCCGGACTGATAGGCCGCCACGGCACTATCGAGGTCCGAATGGGCCGTAATCACGATTATCGGCAGATTGATGCCCAGCTTTTCCAAACGACGCACGAACTCCAGCCCGTCCATGCCGGGCATGCGTATGTCAGTAATCAGGACGTCCGGTAAGTCATTGTCGCTATTCGACAATACCTCGAGCGCGCCCGCGGGTGCGTCGAAACCGCGCACATCCATGTTCTCACTTTGCAGCGCTTTTTCCAGCACCCAGCGAACCGAGTCATCATCATCGATCACCCAGACGCGAACAGAACTTTCAAGTTTGTCGCCGTTCATCGGGCTTCCACGGACGACTGGAGTATAGGCAGATGCACCCTGAATACAGTGCAGCCTGGCTCGGATTCGTATTCGATGAGACCGCCGTGCCTGTTGACGAGGTCCTGCGCCAGCGGTAAACCCAGACCGGTACCGTCCTCGCGGCCACTGACCAGCGGGTAAAACAGCGTGTCAGCAATGTCCTGCGGCACGCCAGGCCCGTTATCCTCGATCTCGAGCAGGGCTACGAGCTTAAAATTCTGCTTGCTCAAAATCTGGTTGGTCAATACACGGGTGCGCAAAATGATTCGGCCCTTGCCATCGGTAGCCTGTGCAGAGTTGCGCAGCAGATTGAGGAGCGCCTGGGTCAATTGATTTCGGTCGGCCAGTAAATCGGGCAGGCTCGGATCGTAATCACGCTGAACAGTCTGCGCCGGCCATTCACTTTCGACAATCGTGGCAACGCGTTCCAGCAGCTCGTGAATATTGATCGATTGTTTGTTCGGTTGTTGGCCGGGACCGAGAAGATTATTCATAAGCGTTGCCAGACGATCGGCTTCACCAATGATTATTTGCGTGAACTCATGCAACGCCGGGTCGGCCAATTCGCGCTCAAGTAACTGCGCGGCACCGCGCAGGCCGCCAAGCGGATTACGAATTTCATGAGCCAGTTGTCTTAGCATGCGCCGGGTTACGCCATGCTGCGCCAATAGCGTACTTTCGCGATCAAGCTGATGGCGCTGGGTAATGTCAAAAAGTTCGATCAGCAGCAAGTTGTCTGCGGGACTGCTGGTAAGACTAACCCTGGCAGACACCTCCTGCTCACTGCCGTCTCGCTGCGGCGTCGGAAGATTAAGCGTCTGACCAAAGCTTTTTTGTTCATGACGGGCGCGCTCGCAGAGGGCCACCAGGGTTTCGATTCCCGGAGCAAGCCCGTCAAGCGCAGCGCCAAGCGCTCTTTGTAAACTGACACCGAGTAAATCTTCGGCCGCCGGATTCAGCCACAAAATATTTGCATCGGCGTCGACAAAAACGATACCGGTCGTCAACTCGCGAAAAATTGTGGTTTCAAGGTCTTTGGGCATCAAGTCAGATTTACTGATACCGCCTCGATCGTTGCTTGAATCGCGCGTGCGCGCAGCTGCAGATGATGGCGCGTTTACGGCCGCCGATTCACCGACGTCTGCTGATAGAAAAACTTGATTGGTTCGGCTGTGATCAGGCTCCTCCCGCTCGGATCCTGCACCTCCGCACTGACTGTGTGTTCGCCGCGGGTCACGTCCGTCAGAACTGCCGAGCTCGACCGCTCCGGCATCGGCACCAAGGTTCCGTCGACGTATAAACGAATCTGATGGCCCACCTGAAGACCGGGCTGCAGATAAACGCCGACGGTAACTACGCCCCCGGTGTTCCAAATGGTTTCCTCCATCGTTGGACTGGTGATTACCAAAGAATCGTAGATCACCGCGTCTTCTTCGTCGGCCTCGTCACTCGCAGCTTTTACCGGAGACGCTGTCGACGCCGGGAGGCTGAAGGTTTGCACCAGGTCAATGTTTACTTCCTCGGCACCGTCACGCGGAACGTCGGAATAATGCACCTGGCCGGTTTCATCCACCCACTTATATATGCCTTCCGCAAAGGAAGGAGCCATAAACAGCAGGCAAAGCAAGGGAATTAACTTACGCATGCGCAGAGAATACCCCTTAGCCCGCCTTTGAACCAGTACAGGGTTCCGAGACTTATGTAATCCCGGAACCCTGACCGGAAGACCCTGAAGTCTTTATGCCAGCCTGCGCTATAGGCTGTAGTACAGCGACAACTCGATCGGGTGGGTGCTCATGCGCAGACGGGTTACTTCTTCCATCTTCAGACTGATGAAACCGTCAATCAGGTCATTGTTGAACACATCACCAGCGAGCAGGAAGTCACGGTCGTTGTCGAGCGATTCCAACGCCTGATCCAGCGAATAACAGACTGTCTTGAGCGTCTTTTCTTCTTCGGGCGGCAGGTCGTACAAATCCTTGTCCATCGCTTCGCCCGGGTGGATCTTGTTCTGAATCCCGTCCAGGCCGGCCATCAGCATCGCTGCAAAGGCGAAATAGGGATTCGCCGTGCTGTCCGGGAAGCGAACTTCGATACGACGGCCCTTCGGATTCGGAATAAAGGGAATCCGGATCGAAGCAGAACGGTTACGGGCAGAGTACGCCAGAATGCACGGCGCTTCGAAACCCGGGACCAGACGCTTGTAGCTGTTGGTCGAGGAGTTCGTGAATGCGTTCAGCGCGCGTGCGTGCTTGATAATACCGCCGATGTAATACAGTGCCGTTTCTGAAAGGCCGCCATAGCCGTCACCGGTGAAGATGTTTTTGCCGCCTTTCGACAAAGACTGGTGCACATGCATACCGCTACCGTTGTCGCCTACCAGCGGCTTCGGCATGAAGGTTGCGGTTTTGCCGTAGGCATGGGCGACGTTTTGCACGACGTATTTAAGGTTCAGTACTTCATCGGCCTTCTTGACCAACGAATTAAAGCCAACACCGATTTCGCACTGGCCTGCCGTTGCGACCTCGTGATGATGCACTTCGACCTTCATGCCCATCTCTTCAAGCGCCAGGCACATGGCCGAACGAATGTCATGCAGCGAATCGACCGGAGGAACCGGGAAATAACCGCCCTTGATTCCGGGCCGGTGGCCGATATTGCCGTCTTCGTGCACGGTGTCGGTATTCCAGGCGCCTTCGGATGAGTCGACGCGGTACATGCAGCCGTTCACGTCGTCTTTGTAGCGGACGTCATCGAATACAAAGAATTCATTTTCCGGGCCAAAGTAAGCCGTGTCGGCAATGCCGGTCGAGGCAAGATATTCTTCCGCGCGGTGCGCCGTGGAACGCGGGCAGCGGTTGTAACCCTGCATCGTGGACGGCTCGACAATGTCGCAGCGGATATTAACCGTGGAGTCTTCCGTGAAAACGTCAGCCAGCGCGGTGGACGGGTCAGGCATAAGAATCATGTCGGACTCGTTAATGCCCTTCCAGCCGGCAACGGACGAGCCGTCGAACATTTTGCCGTCTTCGAAGAAACTTTCATCGACTTCGCTGGCAGGCACAGTCACGTGCTGTTCCTTACCCTTGGTGTCAGCGAAACGCAGGTCTACAAATTTGACCTCTTGGTCTTTCAGCATGCTGAGTACGTCAGCGGGTGTCATCACGTATCCTCCAGTGATTGCTCCAGTTACAAATCTACACAGTTGCACGGCTACCACGGAGCGATGTGATGGCCACACAAAACCGGTATGACCGGCTTGGTTTTTTTCTGCGCCTTACAAGCGATGCCTGCAGGGCATTATTGCCAAAGGTCCTTGCTTTTTTGCAGCTGTTCTCGCGGCGGAAAACCTCTGGCACGGAAAAGTTATGTTGCACAAACCGTGCCAAAAATGAGCAGAATATAAGTTATTGTTTATATTATATTTTGCTATCAACCGGAGTCTAGCAGTGCGCCATTCTAGTGCATTCGGCCTGAAATGTGCACTTTTTTGGTGCCTGCGTGGTGGTGCGGTCGGGGTATTTGACCTGAGTTGTTCAAGCCAGAGCGGCGAGGGGCTCCGCCGAGGACTAAAGCGGAGCTCGCGCCAGCGAGCGAGCCATCCCGGCGGAGGC
>JARRLL010000038.1:0-26145 GCA_037387125.1 Gammaproteobacteria bacterium
GGTACAACCAGGCAGTTCCTCGATTATTTTGGTTTGAAAAAGCTTGACGATCTGCCGCCCCTGGCGGAACTGGCTTCGATGGAACCGGTCGAGGTGCAGCTAGAGCTGGGCACAGCCGATCAGCTTCCCGAATCAGAGGGCGGTGAGCAAGCCGGCGAAGAACCGGTTGCCGATGCCGAGCTGACTGCGAGCGCCGAGAATGAGGGTGAAGGTGGTGAAGCACCGGGTTCCGAAGAGGGCGCCGCTGAAGAAAATACTGACGATGAAGATTTCGATAGCGATGAATTTGACGAGGAGGAGGCAGTCAGTGATGAAGAGCTGGCCGCCGCCGTAGCCGCGACTGAAATCGACATCGATGCGCTGCGCAAGGGTGTCCTGCCCGGCGCGCAGGCGGAGTCCGAAGACGAGGAAGCAGGCGGGCAAGAAGAATACTGGCAAAAAGGGCTGTCCGAAGATGCTGTGTCCGGCTCGGACCAGACCGGCCCGGATCTTCCGCCGGGTGCGGTTGCACCGCTGGTGGGCCTGCATCCGCCGGGCACGGAGCTGCCTGAACCTGCAACGGTGTCATCGCTGGACGATGCCCGTGCGGCTGCGGTTGCGCAGAAGGGCGAGGGAGCCGACAGTCGGTCCGAAAAGGACGAGTCGGCTGAAGTTGTCCCGCTTAAAAAATCCTAGGCTCTCTATTAACAGGCCGGGCTGAGATGCCCGCGTCAAAGTCCCTGATAAAATTGTCCGGGTTTGTTTCCGACGACATTTATTCAGCATTTATACGCAGAGAACTTCGCGGCGAGTTCAAATAGAAGGCCTGGCTATTTAGTAAATGCCTGGCCTTGTCTGCCGCTAATTTATCAGGAGACCAGAGTGTCTGAACGTTTGCAAAAATGGCTGGCGAACAAGGGGCTGGGTTCGCGCCGCGAAATCGAGCGCTGGATCGAGGCCGGGCGCGTCAGCGTTGATGGCAACGTTGCGAGCCTCGGGGCTAAAGTCGACGGCACCGAAAGGATACAGGTAGACGGCAAGCCGGTGCGTGTACCGGAGCGTCCGGTTCGTAAGCGAACCATCATGTATCACAAGCCCCCCGGAGAGATTTGCACTCGCTCCGATCCGCAAGGCCGGAAAACTATTTTTCACTCGCTGCCGCGCGTGCTCGGCGCGCGCTGGATCAGCGTGGGCCGGCTCGATTTCCAGACCTCCGGCTTGCTGATTCTAACGACAGACGGCGAGCTGGCGAATCGTTTGATGCATCCTTCCAGCCAGTTGCAGCGCGAATACGTTGTGCGAGCGCTCGGTGAGCCGAGTGAACAGCAGCTCGCTCAATTGACCCGTGGTGTAGAGCTTGAAGACGGTCCGGCGAAATTTGATTCGCTGCTGATCACGGATGGCGAGGGTGCTAACAAGTCGTACCTGGTTAAGGTGTCGGAGGGGCGGAACCGCATTGTGCGTCGCCTGTTCGAGCAGGCCGGCTGCCGGGTTAACCGGCTCATGCGCGTGAGCTTCGGGCCGCTGGCTTTGCCTCGGGATTTGCGTGCGGGTCAGCATCGTGAGTTGACGAAGGGCGAACTCGAGCAATTGCTGCAAAGTATTAAGGGGGACGCTATATAACATCCGGAATTGGTTGACCCAACAAAAAAGCCCGCTTTATGCGGGCTTTTTTGTTGGGTCAAAAACGGCAGTTCTACGGATGGCAGCTGCCGGTGTCGCAATCCTGCGTGTCTATCGGAACAGTGGCCTTGAAAGCCGGTGCGCCAGAAGGGAATGGCGGGCCGTTGTAGCTGCCAGAGTTATGCAGGCCTACGATCTCTACCTCGGTGTCATCGCAGGTAATGCCTGTATCTTCCATGCGGAACGCGGCCAGGTAATCGTATTCGCCTTTGTTCTGCTGATATCGCACGTATGAAACGGGTTTTGCCCTGTTGGGTCCGAGACGCAGGTCCGAGGCGCTGCGGGGATAGAAGTCGTAGGGGTCACCGTACGAATCATTCCAGACCTTCAGCATAACCGGAAGGGCATATTCGTCATTCGGATAAACGCGATTCTGCGGATCGAAGGGCTCTACGTCGACTTCAACCGCGGCGAAGCAATCAGGATGCATTTCGACGGAATCCGATGCGGCGAACGGCACCCCGTCATTGGTTTGCCCGGACAGGATAATCCGGTTATGCACGCACGTGATACCGGTCTGCTGCATCTTGAAACCGAAGATGTAGTCGATGTCTCCATCGCCGTCGTAGTCGGCGGTCAGTACGGCCGCTGCGAGCGGCGCATTGTTCGGGCCCAGCCGCAGGCTGTTCAGATCGACGTCTGCACCGCTGAACTCCGGGGTGGTGTTAATCTGGACAGTCACAGGGTGGTTGAGCGTCGGGTTAATGATGTTGCTGTCGTTCCAGGGGTCGTAGTCGATCTCGACCAGCATTGCGTCGTTGACTTCCACGTTATCGATATTGAACGAGCAGGGCGGTTCGCAATCTTTATTGATATCCAGCGTTCCCACGGCCCTGAGTTTTATCTCCAAAGATTGCAGATTCAGCCAGGGGCCGGTCCCGACGGCATAGCCTTCGCCGAAAGACGTCGGATAGGAGTAAGGATAGCCTTGCTGATGCAGGACTTTTTCGCCCCACGTCGTGGTGCCAACGATGGCGCAATCGTCGTAGGTCACGTTAATGCCGTCTTCAAAATACTTGCAGTTCCCAAGGTATCGCCAAGTTCCGAAGGTGGTCTCCTCCAGGCCGAAAAAAGCAAAGGGCAGCCCGTCAGCCCGGGCTATGGTCTGGCTGGTGGTGTAATCAGCTGTGCCGCCGCAATTCACGCAGTCGATGTCGGTTTGAATCACGATACTACCGTTCCACGATACGGCCTCAGCATCGCCGGTAACCTGGTAACCTTTTGACAAAATCGGAGCCATCGTGCCTACCGGCACGTTCTCGAAATCGATGATTTCGGATTCGAACGGGTTGGTTGGCCAGCTTTCGCAAATCATGGCCAGCCCAGCATTGACAGCACCGCTAGCTGTCAAGGATTGCTGGATTTCCACGTAGTCGCGGTAATCCCGGTAGGGTTCGCCGGTCGCACGGTCTACGTACTCTTCGTCTCGTATATACAGACCATCGCCGCTCGCGTTATAAATAGCTCTCGTCCAGCCTGCACCGTCCGGGGCCACGTCAATGGACTTATTGATTTCATCGAAGCGCGCATCCTGTGTATCGCCCAGCAACCGAATCGCATTTTCGATGGCTTCACCGTCGGGGCAGGCGGGTTCATCACCAAAAAATCCGCCTATACCTCCACAGTTGGTCGGAATGCCCAGCTTACTTATGAATGAATTTATTTCAGAGGGATTGGCAAAGCGGCAACCGGCAAAATCGCCGGTAGGATTCATTTTGTCGGCTCCTTCCTGATAGCTCAGGCCGCGCGTAACAGTGGCGTCGATCCAGCGGAAGCCGGTTTCGGTATCGAGCGTGTAATCACCTCGATCTTCAATAGCGGCGAAAGTTAGCTGTGATACAAAGATTAAAGCCGCCATCGGCAGCGCAGACTTCTTCACTTGAACCTACCTCCCCGGAAATTATCATTTTTCTTTAGCGACCCCTGTTTATTACGCTTGCTGCACCTAGCGCGCTAAAGACTAACAGTACTCGAATGCACGAAAATTTGCTAGTCAATAATTTCCTTTATCAGTATACAAAACAAGTGTTTATGTTGTGTCATCGGCCCGGCCGGACGCCCCGCAGCGTTGCAAGCGTGTCGCCGCAGGCAAGGCCAGCATCTTCCGACGAGGATATTACCCTCAGCCGAAACCGCCGGCCCATAGCTATAGACCGCGGTGCCGCCCGACAAATAGTCGAGTGCGGCAATACCGTTCTTCGGCGACCATCGAAATGTTTCGCGGTAGGGGACTGACTGCGACTATGGCGCTTCGGTGCACGGTGATTTTTTCGGCAACAGTATTCTCAATATCGACAACAGCCCGGCCAGTTTACTGCGGTAACTCGCAAAGCTTTTCTCGAAGTTGCAGACGCGGTCCCTCAGGTGCACAGGACCTTCGCCACGCAGCTGCCAGGGCGCAGTTCGAGCGATGCTGATTATTGCATTAAGTAATCCAGGCGCCTTAATGCTACTGACAATCGTAGCTTTGTCCCGTCACGCCGCGACTGTCGGGGCCGATGAGGTAAAGGTAGGGCGGCATGATTTCAGCGGGCGTTTTAAGGGTAGTGGGGTCTTCGCCCGGGTAGGCGGCTTTGCGCATCGCTGTGCGGGTCGCCCCCGGGTTGATGCAGTTGACGCGTATGTCCGAGCATTCGTCTGCGAGAGTTTCCATCAGGCCTTCGGTGCCGAACTTGGACACCCCGTACGCGCCCCAGAAGGCGCGGCCCTTGCGCCCGACGCCGCTGGACGTAAACACGATCGAAGGGTCCTTCGATTTGTGCAGCAGCGGCAGCAGTGCCTGGGTCAGGATGAACGGGGCGTTGAGGTTGACGTGAATCGTCTCCAGCCATATTTTGACGTCGTGGTGCTCTATCGGGCTGCGGGCACCCAGGATGCTCGCGTTATGCAGCAGGCCGTCGAGCCGGCCGAACTCCTGTTCCATTGCGTCGTGCAGATTCTGGTAGTTGTCGCCCTGAGCCTTCGAGAAATCCATCACGAAAATAGCGGGCTCCGGGTCGCCCGCGGCTGTGATGGCATCGTATACGGCTTCGAGTTTGGCCTGCGTCCGTCCGACCAGAATGACTGTAGCGCCGTGGCCTGCAAAAGTACGTGCGGCCTGAGCTCCGATGCCATCGCCTGCACCTGTCACGAGGATGATTCTGTCTGTTAGCGCATCGTTTGCGGGAGAATAATTTTCGGGAATGTGTTTCAAGTCGGCAGCTCGCTCACGAGGGGTATGGATACGGTTTTTAACGGCTAGGGCGTGCGCATGTCAGGTAACTGACCGCCTGTGCGATCGGAGGTTTTATCGGCTTCATCGGCGTCGTCTTTAAGGTCATCCGCAATCAGTCGTAATTCGCGAGCGGTAATGTCGATCGCTTTCGGGGCTGCCTGTTCCTTCTTGGTTTCGGCGCCCAGTTCCCTGATCTTGCGCGTGGTCGGCAAGACGCGGCTCTCCAGTGAGGCGACGGCCTTGTTGTATGAATCGACACTCGCTTCCAGACGTTTACCGACATTGGCCAGGTGGCCGGTAAACGTGCCAAGCCTGTCTTGCATTTCCACGGCCAGTTTACGAATGTCTTCTGCATTCTCCGCAAGGCTTAACTGCATCCAGCCGTAGGCGATCACTTTCAGCAATGCAATCAGGCTGGTCGGTGTGCTCAACATTACTTTTTGTGCGAGAGCATCTTCCAGAAGCGTTGGCTTTTCATCGAGCGCAGCGGTTAAAAACTGGTCGCCCGGCACAAAGAGGATCACGAACTCCGGCGTTTTGTCGAACTGGTCGATGTAGGCCTTGCTCGATAATTCTTTTACCCGCGCGCTGACATTGGCCGCGTGGCGTTTCAGTGCTTCTTTGCGCACCGCATCTTCGGTTGCTTCGGTGGCATCGAGGTAGGCATCCAGCGGTGTTTTGACATCGACGACCAGCTGACCTTTTTCCGGTAGGCGAATGATCATGTCGGGCCGGTAACCGCGGTTGTCGTCATCGGTGGTATGCACCTGCTCGGCAAAGTCGCAGTGGTGCACCATGCCGGCCAGTTCGGCAAGCCTGCGCAGCGTCATCTCACCCCATTGGCCGCGCACCTGCGGCCGGCGCAGGGCACTTACCAGTTTGCTGGTTTCGGAACGCAGCGTCTCCTGGCTCTGTGTCATCGACTGGAGTTGCTGCGTGATGCTGCCGTACGCATTCTGGCGCGCTTTCTCCAGTTCGCCCATCTGCAGCTGGGCCTTTTCGAGTGCGTCGTGGATGGGTTTGACCAGCGTCTCGACGGCCTTCTGCCGCTCGCTGAGTTCGGCCTTGGCCTTTTCCTGATGCACCTCGAGTTTCTGGCCGGCAAGCCGCAGAAAGTTTTCGCTGTTTTTTTCCAGCGACTCGTGCGCCAGGTCACGGAACGCGGCAGCCAGGCTTTCCTGTGCGCTGGTGAGCGCCGCTTCTCGCTCGTTGGCGCGAACTTCCTCGCTCAGGATTCGTTCATCACGCAGCGCTATTTCGCTCTCGAGCCGAATACGGGTTGCGCGACTGATGAGAAACTGGATCAGCATGCCAGCGCCGAAACCAAGTAGCACAGCGATGCCGATAATCAGGTACAGCGAATTGTCAGGGCTAAGGTTCATGGACATTGCTTGTTAAACGCGCGCGACTCAGAGGGTTAACAGATCCGTGGGATGGTCGATTGTATAGTCTGCGTCCCATTCGTGGGGGTCATGGCCCGGAATAATGTAGCCCCAGGTCGCGGCAACCGTGCGCGTGCCTGCCGCTTTGCCGGCCTGCACATCTTTTTCGGCATCGCCGATATAGACGGCGTTTTCCGCGCGCGCACCCAATTCGGCGAGCGCAAAGTGTATCGGCGCAGGATGGGGCTTGCTCTGTGCGGCCGTATCTCCGCCCACGACGGTGGCGCAACGTCCAAGCAGATCGAGTTGCTCGAGTATCGGTTCGGCAAGGTATTTAAACTTGTTGGTTACGACCCCCCAGCGGGCACCGCTGGCATCCAGCGCGTCGAGCACATCAGCCATGCCGGCGTATATTTGGGTGTGCTCGCAGATGTTGCTTTCATAACTAGTCACCAGACGCTGACGGAGCAGTTCCACTGCATCTGCGTCGCGGTCGGGAAAGGCGAGTTTCACCAGGCCAATGGCGCCGGTGGAGACGTAGCGTGCAGCGAGTTCCGCGGGCGGTCGCGCCTGGCCGGCCTCATCACACACCTTGTGCAGCGCATTGACCAGATCGGGTGCTGTATCCAGTAGCGTTCCGTCCAGGTCGAACAGCACGACTTTCGTGTGATCCAGTAAACGGGTGCTGGCTATCGTCATGCGGGCACGGAAAAATGCATCAAATAATTTACGTCGAGGTTGTCACTCAGACGGAATTGATCGGTGAACGGCGCGTACTCGATACCGGCCGCATCACCGAACTCCAGTCCGGCCTGCAGTCCCCAGCTGCGAAGCTCCGAAGGCTTGATAAAGCGCGCGTATTCGTGGGTGCCTCTGGGGAGCATGCGCATGACGTACTCAGCGCCGACGATAGCGAGCAGAAAGGCTTTGGGGTTGCGGTTTATCGTCGAGAAAAAAACATCGCCGCCGGGTTTCACCAGTCGTCTGCAGGCGTTGACTAAACTGGCAGGGTCGGGGACGTGTTCGATCACTTCCATGCAGGTTACGGCATCGAAACAGCCTGGCCTGTCTTCCGCCAGCGACTCGGCTGAGCTTTCCAGGTAGTTAAGGTTCTGCAGTCGCGACTTCTTCTGATGAATACGCGCCACACTCAAGGGTCCGGGAGCCATATCGATGCCGGTGACTATGGCACCCTGGTGCACGAGGGATTCGGCCAGTATTCCGCCGCCACAGCCTACGTCCAGAACCTGTCGGTTCTCCAGCCGGGTCCGCTGTGCCACGTAGTCGAGACGGATAGGATTTAGTTTGTGCAGCGGTTTGAACTCGCCGTCGGGATCCCACCAGCGGCTCGCGAGCTCATCAAATTTCCTGACCTCGGCCAGGTCGACATGTGTATTCACGTCTTGTTTCGCTGATGCCATGCTTACATATATACCAGTAATGGATGTCAGGCGCTTTGCATGCGCTTGAGCCATGCGGCCGCACGCTGCAGCACATCGGCGGCATCCGCCGTCTGAAATGCGTTGTCGCCATAGAGCCTCCGGCCTGCTACCCATACGTCGCTGACCTGGTTGCGGGTTGCGCTGTAGACAACCTGTGACAGGGGATTGTGCACCGGCTGGCAGCCTGGGTCCGTAAGGTCGATGCAGGCCATATCGGCCGATTTGCCCACCACGAGTGAACCGGTCTCGTCCTCAAGCCCCAAAGCACGTGCACCGCCCAAGGTGGCGATTTCCAGTGCCTGAAAAGCGGGAAGACTTGCCGCGTTACGCGAGTTGATCTTGGCGAGCAGGGCAGCGCTGCGGACCTCACCCAGCATATCGAGGTCGTTGTTGCTCGCTGCCCCGTCAGTGCCCAGCGCAACGTTGATGCCCGCGCTCAGCAGCGCGGGAACCGGGCAGACGCCGCTGGCGAGCTTCATGTTGGATTCGGGGCAATGCACGACTGACACCCCACGTTCAGCAACCAGCTCTATCTCGGCCTCGTTAAGCTCGGTCATATGGACGGCGGTCAGCAAGGGACCCAATGCACCGAGCGTGTCGAGCCGGGCTAGCGGACGCAGGCCTGTTGCGGCGACTGCCTGCTCGACTTCCAGGGCGGTTTCGTGGACGTGCATATGGACAATCAAATCCAGTTGATTTGACAGCGTTACAATGCGCTCGAAGGTTGCATTGCTAACGGTGTAGGGAGCATGCGGGCCAAACGAAGTGCCCACGAGCGGATGTTCACGATAGCGGTCGTGTACTTCGAGTCCCCGGTCGAGGTATTCGTCGACCGTCGTGGCCCAGGCTGACGGCACCTCGATCACGATCATGCTCGTGATCGCTCGTATACCTCGTTCGGCTGCGACGGCGGCCACTTCGTCGGGGAAGAAGTACATATCGTGAAAGCAGGTCGTGCCGCCGCGAATCATTTCAAGGATGGCGAGGTCGGCGCCATCGCGGACAAACTCACGCTTGGCCCAGCGCGACTCTGCTGGCCAGATGTATTCGCTCAGCCAGGTTTCGAGTGGCAGATCGTCGGCATAGCCGCGCAGCAGGCTCATCGGGCTGTGTGTGTGGGTGTTGACCAGGCCGGGTATCAGCACATGATCCGGCCGCTCCAGCCAGTCGGCCTCGGGCCAGCGTTGTTTAGCCGTTTCCCGGTCGGTGATACCCGCAATTCGGCCGTTCATGACGGCCACCGCGTGATCAGTCAGGACGGTGTCCGCCGGTTCGACGGGAATCAGCCAGCGCGGTGCCACGACAAAGTCGGCAGAGGTGTCACGGGTTGAATGGGCTGCTGAGGCCAAGCCTACCTATCCTTTCTTCCGGTCCAGAAGCGTAATCGAAGGCGCGATAATGCCTGATGCTGGAGTCGCGCGAAACACGCGCTTCGGTCGGCGGAGACAGGGGGCCAACCCGTGGCCAAAAAGGGCCGATCAAAACGCTAATTTCGGTGTTCAGCGGGCCTGCCTGTGCTAGAATTCCACCCTTAATCGGCACATTATTAGTAGCACCCGCGGCACGCTGGCAAGTGCCCGTTTATAACGGAAAAACCGCTTGAGTAGCATGCATGCCATGGGTCATGGGCCGGCATTAAAACCCCACTGGAAATAATCGAATACCACCTATGAGTGAAGTGGCACAGGAAGTATTGCCCGTCAATCTCGAAGACGAGATGCGGCAGTCTTATCTCGATTACGCGATGAGCGTAATTGTCGGACGCGCGCTGCCAGACGTTCGCGACGGTCTTAAGCCGGTGCACAGGCGTGTGCTGTATGCCATGCGTGAGCTGGGTAACGACCACAACAAGCCCTATAAGAAGTCGGCGCGTGTCGTCGGTGACGTGATTGGTAAGTACCACCCGCACGGCGATTCGGCCGTCTACGACACGATCGTGCGTATGGCCCAGCCGTTCTCATTACGCTACCTGCTGATCGACGGGCAGGGTAACTTCGGTTCGGTGGACGGCGATGCACCGGCCGCCATGCGTTACACCGAGGTTCGAATGACCCGGCTGGCGGGCGAACTGCTGGCCGATATCGACAAGGAAACGGTCGACTTTGCGGAGAACTATGACGGCTCGGAATCGGAGCCGACGGTGCTGCCGACGCGAGTGCCGAATTTGCTGATCAACGGGTCCTCCGGCATCGCGGTCGGCATGGCGACCAATATTCCGCCGCACAACCTGGGCGAAGTCATCGATGCGACGCTGCTGCTCATTGATAAGCCGGAGGTCACTGTGCAGGAGCTCCTCGAGATCATTCCCGGCCCTGATTTTCCGACCG
Source organism: Gammaproteobacteria bacterium (assembly GCA_037387125.1). Taxonomy (GTDB): domain Bacteria; phylum Pseudomonadota; class Gammaproteobacteria; order Steroidobacterales. The sequence continues at coordinate 10,028 of JARRLL010000038.1, forward strand.
CGGGCATTATTCACGGCGCGCAGGGTATCTATTCCGCTTATACGACCGGCCGTGGCCGCGTGTACATGCGTGCCCGCCACCATATCGAAGAAATCGACAGCAAGGGCAAGGAAGCAATTATCCTGACCGAGTTGCCCTACCAGGTTAACAAGGCCAGGCTGATCGAAAAAATTGCCGAGCTGGTTCGCGAGAAGAAAATCGACGGCATTACCGAGTTGCGCGACGAATCCGACAAGGACGGAATGCGGGTCGTCATCGAATTGCGCCGCGGTACGCTGAGCGATGTGATCCTGAACAACCTCTACAAGCAGACGCCGATTCAGTCGGTGTTTGGCATCAACATGGTCGCGCTGCGTGACGGGCAGCCGCGGCTGCTCACCCTGAAGGAAATGCTCGACGCGTTCGTGCGCCATCGCCGCGAAGTGGTGACGCGCAGGACGATTTTCGAATTGCGGAAAGCCCGCGAGCGCGGCCACGTGCTGGAAGGGCAGGCCGTCGCGCTGGCCAATATCGACCCGGTGATCGAGCTCATCAAAAAATCGGCCAACCCGGCCGAGGCGAAAGAAGGCCTGATCAACGCGACCTGGGAGCCGGGCGACGTGGTCGAAATGTTGAAAAAAGCGGGCGATATCTCCACACGGCCTGAGGGCCTCGACGGTGAATACGGCCTGATGAAGAACGGCTACAGGTTGTCGCCGGCCCAGGCGCAGGCGATCCTGGATCTGCGTCTGCACCGTTTGACCGGCCTTGAGCGTGAAAAAATAGTTAATGAATACAAAGAAATACTTGAAAAAATTAAGTATTTAGTTGAGATACTCAGGAACCCGGATGCGCTGGTCAAGGTCATTCGGGATGAGCTGGCAGAGATTCGCGCTAACTACGCGGACGAGCGGCGCACCGAGATCGTCGAAGACCATTCCGACGTGACGATGGAAGATCTGATTCCCGAGGAAGACGTCGTCGTGACGCTGTCCCATGGCGGCTATGCGAAGGCGCAGGGGCTGGATACCTACCAGGCTCAGAAACGCGGCGGCCGCGGCCGCTCGGCGACCACAGTCAAGAATGAGGATTTTATCGACAAGCTGTTCGTGGCCAACACGCATGACACGCTGTTGTGTTTCTCGAGCCGTGGCAAGGTCTACTGGCTGAAGGTCTACCAGGTTCCCCGTGCCAGTCGCGGCGCGCGCGGCAAACCCATTATTAATTTGCTGCCATTGCAGGAAGATGAGCGCATCAACGCCGTGCTGCCGGTGCGTGAATATGACGCTGACCAGTACGTGTTCATGGCGACGAGTACCGGCAGGGTCAAGAAAACGTCACTCGAAGCCTTTTCACGACCACGCGCCAACGGCATCATCGCGGTGGACTTGCGGGATGGCGATAAACTGGTCGACGTGGCGCTGACCGATGGGCAGCGCGACATCATGCTGTGTGCGAGTTCTGGGAAGGGTATTCGGTTCACCGAAGCAGACGTGCGCGAAATGGGCCGGGGCGCAGCGGGCGTTCGTGGCATCAAGCTGGGCAAAGGGCATGAGGTGATTGCCCTGCTGATACTGGGTGACGGCGACATCCTGACCGCGACGGAAAATGGCTATGGCAAGCGCACCAGCGTCGCAGAGTTTTCCCTGCAAGGCCGCGGCGGGCAGGGTTCCATTGCCATTCGAACCAGTGCGCGCAATGGCAACATGGTTGGCGCAATTCAGGTTTCCGATGATGACGAGGTCATGCTCATCAGTTCATCCGGCACGCTGGTTAGAACGGCTGTACACGACATCTCCACGCAGGGCCGCAATACGCAGGGGGTTCGCCTCATTCGCGTCGCGGAGGGCGATCGCCTGGTTGGACTCGACCGAATTGAGCAGATTCAGGACGACGAAGACGAATAAGCACAATCAGTTCCGGTCACAGATAGGCATTCCATCCACTTCAAATCGGTCCGGAGCACGGGTATAGTCCCGCCGCCTCCAGACATACATTTAGATAGGTTCAAAAATGGCGCGAGTATATAACTTCAGTGCGGGTCCGGCAGCGTTGCCACTCGAGGTTCTGGAAGAAGCGAAAGCAGGTCTTACCGATTGGCAGGGCAGCGGCATGTCAGTGATGGAAATCAGCCATCGCAGCAAGGCTTTTATCGCCGTCGCGGAGCAGGCCGAGGCAGACTTGCGCGAGCTGATGGGCATCAGCGACGACTACGCCGTGCTATTTCTGCAGGGGGGCGCTACCCAGCAATTCGCCCTGATACCGATGAATCTGTCTACCGAAGGGCAGACGGTCGATCAACTGGTAACCGGCAGCTGGTCCAAGAAAGCATTAAAGGAAGGCAAGGCGCTCCGCAACGTTAACGTGGTTGCCGATGGAGCCGACTCGAATTACACGGACGTGCCGTCTGCCGACGCATGGAACCTCACGTCGAATGCCGCCTATTTCCATTATTGTGCTAACGAGACAATTGGCGGTCTTGAACTTCACAAGCCGCCGCAGGTCGACGCGCCACTCGTGGCTGATATGTCTTCGACGATTCTGTCACGACCGATCGACGTGAACGACTTTGGCTTGATTTACGCCGGAGCCCAGAAAAACATCGGCCCTGCGGGACTCACGATAGTGATTGTTCGCAAGGATCTGATCGAGCGCGGTCGGCCCGCATCGGACATATTGAATTACGCAGCGCATGCCGAGGGCGGTTCCATGATGAATACGCCGCCGACCTTCGCCTGGTACGTTGCCGGCCTGGTTTTCGCCTGGATCAAAAGCAAGGGTGGGCTCAAGGAGATGGGCGCTATGAACAAGGCCAAATCCACCAAGTTGTATAACGCCATCGACTTTTCCCAGTTTTATACTAATCCGGTAGCGATTGACTACCGGTCCTGGATGAATATCCCGTTCACGCTTGCGAAGCCGGAGCTCGACGGAGAGTTTCTGGCGCAGGCCGAGAAGGCGGGGTTGATGAACCTGAAGGGTCATCGGTCGGTTGGCGGAATGCGCGCCAGCATCTATAACGCGGTGCCGATGGAAGCGATCGATGCCCTGATTGCATTCATGCAGGAATTCGAGCTCAAGCACGCCTGATTTGGACGACGGCGCTTCGTCACTCATTTAACCGGTAAATTACGATGTACAACATACTCACGCTGAACAATATTTCCGAGGAAGGCATAAAAAAACTGCCTGCCGAGAGCTATAAGGTATCTGACGATGTGGCCGATCCTGCGGGCATCCTCGTCCGTTCCTTCAAGATGCATGACATGGAGCTGGGCGCCAGTCTCGAAGCGGTGGCGCGTGCCGGTGCAGGCGTCAACAATATTCCGATCGACAAACTTTCCCAGCATGGCGTACCGGTATTCAACGCGCCCGGTGCAAACGCCAATGCTGTGAAAGAACTCGTTATTGGCGGCATGCTGATGGCGGCGCGAAATCTGGCGCAGGCCTGGCTTTATACCCAGCAACTCGAAGGTGAGGGCGATGAACTTGCGAAGGCAGTCGAAGCTGGCAAGAAGAAATTTGTTGGCTATGAATTGCCGGGCCGGACGCTGGGCGTTATCGGGTTGGGCGCTATAGGCGTGCGGGTCGCAAACGCGGCGCTCGACCTTGGCATGAAAGTCGTCGGCTTCGACGCGAAGATCAGCGTCGAGAATGCCTGGCAGTTGCACTCCGGCGTCGAGCAAGCCATCAGTCTGAATGACTTGCTGTCCCGCTCCGATATGGTCACATTGCACGTGCCGCTGATGGATGCCACGCGCGGCCTGCTCAGCGCTGACGGTATCGCGAGGCTGCCCAAGGGCGCCGTTATTCTTAATTTTGCCCGTGATCCTATCGTCGATGAAGATGCCGTCCTGGCAGCGCTCGCGACGGGTGATCTGGGTTGCTACGTCACCGATTTCCCCACCCGTAAAGTGCTCGGTAATGACAAGGTCATTACGCTGCCGCACCTGGGCGCATCTACGGGCGAGGCTGAGGTGAACTGCGCGATCATGGTTGCCGAGAACATGCGCAACTACCTCGAGAACGGCAACGTGGTTTATTCGGTGAATTTCCCGGAGGCCGTCATGCCGCGCACCGATGCCCACCGAATCACGGTGGCCAATGCCAACGTACCCAATATGGTGGGCCAAGTCTCGACTTTCCTGGCCGATGCGGGCCTGAACATCGAGGATCTGCTCAATAAGTCGCGGGGCGATCTTGCCTACACCATCGTGGATCTCGACGCCGAAGTTCCGGCCGAGGTCATCGAGCGGATAGCGGCTATCAAAGGCGTATTGAAGGTGCGCAATCTGGGCAAGCCAGCCTGATCCTAGCCACGCAGGCCTAAGAAACGGGGACTTTCGTCTCCTTGTTGCTGCTGGTTTCGGCTACAATTCGCGCCCATGGCGAACAAAGACGACAACCAGAAACCAGAGCTCGACGCGATGCGCGCCAAGATTGACGCTATCGACGCCCAAATACAGGCGTTGATCAGTGAGCGTGCGCGTTTCGCCCAGCAGGTGGGTGTCGCTAAAAATAACGGCGGTTCTTCCGGTGGTCCGATCGACTATTACCGTCCCGAGCGGGAAGCCCAGGTCTTGCGCAGTGTCATCGCGCGAAACGAGGGCCCTCTTAAAGACGAGGAAATCGTGCGCCTGTTCCGCGAGATCATGTCTGCCTGCCTTGCCCAGGAAGAGCCGCTGAAGATCGGTTACCTCGGTCCCGAGGGCACATTCAGTCAGTCCGCCGTATTCAAATATTTCGGGCATTCAGTCAGGGCATTACCGCTCGCTACGATCGAGGAAGTCTTTCACGAGGTCGAGGCCGGCGTGGCCGATTTCGGCGTTGTGCCCATCGAGAACTCGACCGGCGGTTCCGTCAATCATACGCTGGACATGTTCCTGAGTTCGCCGCTGAAGATTTGCGGCGAGGTTGAATTGCGCATTCGACAGCATTTGCTGGGAACGATGGATGATCTGACCAAAGTTGTCAGGGTCGCCACGCACCCGCAGTCGCTGGCTCAGTGCCGCGCCTGGCTGCGCGAGTACTTGCCGCAAGCAACTCTGGAGCCGGTCAGCAGTAACGCCGAGGGCGCGCGCCGCGCTCGCGACGAAGCCGGAACGGCAGCCATCGCAGGTGATGCGGCCGCGGAAGTCTATGGCCTGAACAAGCTGGTCGCCGATATCGAAGATCGGCCCGACAACACCACGCGCTTTCTGGTCATCGGCCGAAAGCTGTTTCCGCCGAGCGGCGACGATCGCACCAGTTTGCTGCTGTCTACCGCCGATACGGAAGACGCGGGCGCATTGCACAAGTTGTTGAAGCCGCTGGCCGACGAAAATGTGAGCATGACCCGCATCGAATCGCGTCCCTCGCGCCGCCGCAAATGGCACTACGTGTTTTTCGTCGACATCGACGGGCATGCGGATGAGGAACGCATTGCCCGTGCGCTGGAGCTGCTCGAAAAAAATGCGCAGCTGTTCCGCGTGCTGGGCTCGTATCCGAAAGCGGTCGTTTAGCATCAGTCGCCGTAGCCATGACTCGTGACCAGTCTCTAACCGAATTGGCGGCTGCGGCAGTGAGCGAACTCGCGCCTTACCAGCCAGGCAAACCACTTGCGGAACTCGAGCGCGACTACGGTGTGCGCGACGCGATCAAGCTTGCTTCCAACGAAAACCCCATGGAACTGCCCGCAGCCGTTCGCGCCGCGATTCGTGAGTCAATCGCCGACGTGAGCCGTTATCCCGACGGTGCCGCTTTCAGTTTGCGCGGGGCGCTGGCGCAGCAACTCGGCGTTGTGCCTGATGCGATCACGCTGGGCAATGGGTCCAACGAGGTGCTGGTGCTACTCGCAGAGACCTTCCTGACGCCGCAGGTCAATGCGATCTACGACCAGTATTCTTTTGTCGTCTACCGTCTGGTGGTGCAGGCGACCGGCGCAGAAGCCCGCGTTGCAGCCTCGCTGCCGCGCGACCACGAGCAGCCGCTCGGCCATGATCTCGATGCGATGCTTGCACTCGTCGACGCGAACACGCGGTTGGTGTTTATCGCCAATCCGAACAACCCAACGGGTACCTGGCTGGATGGCGATGCATTGCATGCGTTTCTGGCGGCATTACCGGCGCATGTGGTCGCCGTGGTGGACGAGGCCTATTACGAGTATGCCCGGGATGAGCAATGGCCTGACGTCTTGAGCTGGCTGGTCGAGTTTCCCAACCTGGTGGTGACCCGCACCTTTTCCAAAGCCTACGGTCTTGCCGGCTTGCGGCTCGGTTACGGTGTGAGTTCCCCGGCGATGGCCGAGCTGTTGAACCGAGTGCGGCAACCCTTTAACGTGAATGCGGTGGCGCAGGCAGCGGCGTTGGCTGCATTGAACGAGACAAGCTGGCTGGCAGAATGTCGCGCGGAGAACGATCGGGAGCTGAAGCACGTGATCGCCGGCCTCGCCGGGATGGGCATTCACTGTTCGCCATCGAAAGGCAACTTCGTGCTGGCCGAAATACCGAATGCGGGGGCCTGTAACGAGTTTTTATTGCAGCGAGGGATTATCGTGCGGCCCGTTGCCAATTACGGGCTCGATGGCTACCTGCGCATCAGCATCGGAAACAAGTCCGAGAACCACCGTTTGCTTGCCGGCGTCTCCGCGTACATGGAGTCGCGCAGCTAGCGCGGAGTCGAGCCTGATCTAATCCGGAACCCGATAAACTTATGAGCCAGCAACAAAAGATTATTGCCAGTCCGGGTCGCGCTGTGGCGGGCGCCGCGCGGGTGCCGGGCGACAAATCGATATCGCATCGGGCACTGATGCTCGGTGCGCTGGCGGAGGGGCGTACCCATATCAGCGGGTTCCTCGCCGGCGAAGACTGTCTGGCCACCATGGCGGCTATGCGAGCGCTCGGTGCGAACATAGATGCCAGTGATCTCGGTCGCATCGTTGTGGACGGTGTTGGCTTGCGAGGCCTGCAGCCTGCGGGGCACGCGCTGGACATGGGTAACTCCGGTACCGGCCTGCGACTGCTCGCCGGGGTGCTGGCGGGGCAGGCGTTCACCACAGAATTGACCGGCGATGAATCGCTGCGGCGGCGGCCGATGGAGCGCGTCGCTGTGCCGTTGCGCCAGATGGGAGCGACCGTGACAACCGTCGCCGGTTGTCCACCGCTAACGATCCGCGGTGGTGCGTTGCAGGCCATTGATTATCGGAGCCCGGTGGCGAGCGCTCAGGTCAAGTCCGCGATATTGCTGGCGGGTATGTATGCAGACGGAGAGACCCGCGTCACGGAACCCGGAGTCACGCGCGATCACACCGAGCGCATGCTCGAGTCTTTTGGCGCGCATATAAGCTACGGTGACCAGGTTGCAGCAATCCGCGGGCCGGCGCAGCTGGTCGCATGTGACATCGTGGTGCCCGGCGATCTTTCGTCTGCGGCATTTTTGCTCGGCGCAGGATGCCTCGCAGAGGGAGCGGGGGTCGTCGTTGCAGGCGTGGGCGTTAATCCTACGCGCACGGGAGTCCTGGATATTCTCAGGCTTATGGGTGCCGATATTGAACTGGGCGGTCGCTCGGATGCGGGCGCCGAGCCGGTAGCCCGATTGGTCGCCCGACCATCGCGGCTGAAGGGCGTCGCAATTCCGACCGAGCTGATTCCACTGGCGATAGATGAGCTGCCGTTGATCTTTGCGCTGGCCGCAGCCGCGGAAGGCGTTACTCGAATTACCGGTGCCGCCGAATTGCGTCACAAGGAGAGCGACCGCATAGCTGTAATGGCAGCCGGTCTGCGTGAGCTTGGTGTCCGCGTAGAAGAAACCGCGGACGGCGCCAGCATTTACGGCGGTCCTGTGCTGGGTGGCACGGTCAACAGTCACGGCGACCACCGCATTGCAATGGCGTTCAGCGTGCTGGCGATGGTGGCGAGAGGGTCCGTCACCATCCTGGATACGGCGAATGTGGCGACCTCTTTTCCGGGTTTCGTCGAACTGATGGCGGGTTTGGGCATGGACGTGACTCATGGCTAAGCCGGTTCCGGTCATCGCAATAGACGGGCCGGGCGGCGCGGGCAAGGGGACCGTCAGCCGCCTCGTGGCGCGGGAATTGGGCTGGCATCTGCTCGACAGCGGGTCACTTTATCGCGTGACGGCTTATGCTGCGGCCCAGCGAGGGCTGGATCTGCGCGACAGCAGCGCGGTGGCTGACGTGGCCCGGGCGCTCGAGCTGCGCTTCGCAGAGGGCGAAGATGAAGTTAAGGTAATACTTAAAGAAAAGAATATAACTAAATTAATTAGAACAGAAAAAGTAGGAACTAATGCATCAATAGTGGCGGCCGACCCGGCTGTGCGCGAGGCCCTGATCGACCGTCAGCGAGGCTTCGCGGTGCCGCCCGGGTTGGTGGCCGACGGGCGCGACATGGGCTCCGTTGTATTCCCGCATGCGGGCTTGAAAATCTTCCTGACAGCGAGCGTCGCGGAGCGTGCCCGGAGGCGATATAAGCAGTTGAAAGACAAGGGAATGGATGTTAGTCTGCCCGCCCTCTCGAGGGACATGGAAGAGCGTGATCGGCGGGATTCAGATCGATCGGTTGCGCCGCTGCGTGCATGCGACGATGCACGGGTACTGGATTCCACCAATCTGGATATTGCTGAAGTGGTGAGCAGGATAATTTCTTGGGCCACCGACGTCTACCGGTTGTAAAACAGCTGCACAGAGCAACAAAGCGGCCTGGAGAAAAGGATTAGGGTCCGGCCGGCAGTAATGCCGTGGAATTAATCAATGTCAGAAAGTTTCGCAGAGCTGTTTGAGCAAAGTCTTGCTAGCGGCCCCATCAAGTCCGGCACCATTCTTACCGGCACCGTTATCGAAGTTTCTCCTGAGGTCGTCGTCGTTAGCGCCGGCCTCAAATCCGAAGCCGTTATTCCTGCCAGCCAGTTTCGCGACGAAAACGGCGAGCTGGAAGTCCAGGTTGGCGATGAAGTCGAAGTAGCACTGGACGCCGTTGAAGACGGTTCCGGTGAGACCCGCTTATCGCGCGAGCGTGCCAAGCGTGCGCGTACCTGGGAGGCGCTGGAGACCGCATACGAAAAAGCCGAGTCGGTGACCGGCATTATCAACGGTCGCGTCAAAGGCGGTTTTACCGTCGAAATCGATTTTGTGCGTGCGTTCCTGCCGGGTTCCCTGGTCGATGTTCGCCCGGTCCGTGACCCGTCTTATCTCGAAGGCAAGCCGCTCGAATTCAAGGTCATCAAACTGGATCAAAAGCGCAATAACGTGGTTGTATCGCGTCGCGCTGTCGTTGAAGACGAATACAGCGCTGAGCGTGACGAGCTGCTCGCGAACCTGCAGGAAGGTGCGACGATTAAAGGTGTGGTCAAGAACCTGACCGATTACGGTGCGTTCGTTGACCTGGGTGGTGTGGACGGTTTGTTGCATATCACTGACATGGCCTGGAAGCGCGTCAAGCATCCATCAGAAGTGGTTAACGTGGGTGACGAGATCGAGGTTCGTGTGCTGCGCTTCGATCGCGAGAAGACCCGCGTTTCGCTGGGTATGAAGCAACTCGGTTCCGATCCGTGGGAAGCCATAGCACGTCGTTATCCGCCGACCACCCGCCTGTTTGGCAAGGTCACTAATATCGCTGATTACGGTTGCTTCGTAGAAATCGAAGAAGGCGTCGAAGGGCTGGTCCACGTCTCTGAAATGGACTGGACCAATAAAAACGTCAACCCGTCGAAGGTGGTTAACCTGGGCGATGAAGTGGAAGTGATGGTGCTCGAAATCGATGAAGAGCGCCGCCGGATTTCACTCGGTATCAAGCAATGTCAGTCGAATCCGTGGGCCGAATTTTCGGCTACCTTCAAAAAGGGCGACAAGGTCAGTGGTTCGATCAAATCGATTACCGACTTCGGTATATTTATCGGTCTGCCGGGCGGCATAGACGGTCTGGTCCACCTTTCGGACATATCCTGGGATCTCGAAGGCGAAGAAGCTGTTCGTAATTTCAAGAAAGGTGAGGAGCTTGAGACCACCGTGCTGGCGATCGACCCGGAGCGCGAGCGTATTTCGCTGGGAATTAAGCAGCTGGACCAGGACCCGTTGTCGTTGTTCCTGGCCGAGCATCCCAAAGGCAGCATCGTCAAGGGGACGGTAACCGAAGTCGATGCGCGCGGAGCCACAGTGCAGCTTGCCGACGGTATCGAAGGCCAGTTACGTGCGTCTGAACTCTCGCGTGACCGCGTTGAAGATGCCCGCACGGTTCTGAGCGTAGGCGACGAAGTCGAAGCGCGTTTCGTGAACATGGATCGCAAGAACCGGCTTATATCTTTGTCGGTTAAGGCGAAAGAAGCACATGAAGAAGCCGAGGCGGTGCAGAGCTACAAGACGGACAGCAGTGCGCCGACGTCAGGCACCACGCTTGGCGACTTGCTTAAAGAACAAATGGGCGAGGATAACGGCTCGTAGCCGTCCTCCTGCATTCTATATTAATGAGTGGGGTACCCCGGTACCCCCGGTCCCACGAAAAGATGACGCTGAGGGGAGTGGCAACCTGGCATGACTAAGTCTGAATTAATCGAGATCATTGCTCGTAAGCAAAAACATTTGCCTGCAAAAGACGTGGAGCTTGCGGTAAAGCATTTGCTTGAGCTAATGAGCGGCGCTCTGTCGAAGGGTGAGCGCATTGAAATCCGTGGTTTCGGTAGTTTTTCCCTGCATTATCGTCCGCCCCGAATGGGCCGTAACCCTAAAACCGGCGAAGCTGTGGCGCTTTCTGGTAAGCATGTGCCGCACTTCAAGCCAGGCAAAGAGCTGCGCGAGCGCGTTAATGCCAGTCGCCAGCTTCCCATCAAAGATTAGCAGCGCAGGCCCCTGAATTTTAGCCGGCGGTTTGCATTACAATCGTGATGCGCTGCGGTTGGTTTAAAGCGGCGCTGAAATCACTAAGTGCTGTTGTCGTCGGGTAGGTTGCAATGCTTCGCATCGTTGTTTTCTTCATATTCGTGCTGATCGTGTTGCTGGTTGCTGTCGTATTTGCGGCCATCAACCCGGCTCCAATGACCCTTGACCTCGCCTTTGCCGAGTTCGAAATCCAAACTTCACTGGCCCTGATTGGCTTTTTGGCGGCTGGCTGGGCCTTCGGAATGCTCTGCGCCGGATTTATGCTGCTCAAGGTGCTGTCAGAGCGGCGGCAATTGAACAAAGCATTGCGGCTCGCGGAAGCCGAAGTGAAGTCCCTGCGCAGCATGCCGCTTCAAGATGCCGACTGAATCGACCTTTCTGCTGGCGGGCCTGCTGTTTCTGGCGGCGGCATTGGGATACTTTTTCGCAGTGTTCGGAGATGACGAAGAGGGCGACGTGCCTTTGCCGTCCAGCCGGCTCAATGCAGACTACATCAAGGGGCTCAACTTTCTGCTGAATGAGCAGCCCGACCAGGCGCTTGAGGTCTTCATGCGTATGGTAGAGGTCGACGATGAAACGCTGGAAACCCATTTTGCTCTGGGCAGCCTGTTTCGGCGCCGCGGGGAAGTCGATCGCGCGATACGCGTGCATCAGAATTTGATCGCCAGGCCGAATTTAAGCGACATGCATCGCGAGCACGCCGTCGTGTCGCTAGCCGAAGATTACCTGAGCGCAGGCCTGTTTGATCGCGCCGAAACCCTGTTCCAGGAGTTGCGTTCATCGCCGGAGTTCAGGCAGAAGGCACTGGAAAAACTCGTCCGGATATACGAAGTAACCCAGGATTGGGAACCTGCCATCGATGCTTACCGCGAGCTGCAAAAGTTGCGGCCCGCGACCGCGGGCGCGGATCGCATTGCCCACTATTACTGTGAGCTTGCGGAAGACGCAGTGCGCGGCGGCAATTTTGCGGGAGGCCGCGAACTCTTGCTTCAGGCCGAGGCAAGTAAGCCCGGCACGGTGAGGTCGCGGCTCGTGCTCGCAGCAGTCGCGCAACAGACGGACGAGCATGACGAGGCAATCAGTATTTTTCGCAGCATCATCGACAGCCATCCGCAGTTGGTCGGCGTGGTGGTGCCTATGCTGGCGGCCAGCTGTCGCGCCAGAGATGCTAAGGAATTACTGACCGATATCCTGGAAGAACTCCAGGCGCGCGGGCCGGACATGAGTCGCGCGATTGCACTGGCGACCATCTATGACCCGCAGATTGTCAATCCGACAGCGCTGAGATGCCTGCGCGATTTTGTGCTGAGTGACAGTATCTTGTCGGACCTGGTGCCGGTGGAGGAACTCCGGCGCAGCGCGTCTGACGAAACCGGCCAGGTGCTACAGCGTATTCGTAATGGCCTCGCACGGCTGTTTCCGCCAAGCCACCGCTACAGTTGCAGCGAGTGCGGCTACACCACGAGTCAGCTTGTGTGGCAGTGTCCCAGCTGTCGCACCTGGGAAAGCGTTGCACCCGCGGTCCGCTTCAGCTTTTCATCGAAGGCGGCTTAAGTCCTTTTCCTGCCGTTCACGTCATTTTTGCGGCTCTGTTTCATTCGCCGCCCCCTCTAGTATTACGAATCGGCCCGGCACGGCGGGCGATGAATCGTTAATTGAGGTGGATTATGAAAAAAATGCTTGGATGTTTGCTGCTCACTGCGGCGCTGGGTCCGCTGGCTTCGCTGGCAGGCCCGGTCAATATCAATACGGCGGATGCAGAGTCTATTTCCCGAGAGCTGAAAGGGGTGGGCATGAAGAAAGCGCAGGCCATCGTGGAGTATCGGGACCGAAACGGCAAATTTGAGTCGCCGGAAGATTTGCTTAACGTCAAGGGTATAGGCTCTGCGGTTCTCGAAGACAATCGCGCCGACATTGTTATAGCTGAGTAGCTGAAACGCTAATCCGGCCGGCGCAGCATTTTTGCTGCTTCGGCCGGATATTTTTTATGTCTACTGGGTTCGATAACGACTCTCGAAAGCGGTTATTATTTACATATTGAAATTGGCGCACCTGAAGAGTGCGCTTACATGATCGTGTTTTAGCGCACCAGAGAGAAGCAATGCCGAAAGCAGTAAGAACAGCCGTATTCCCCGTCGCCGGTCGCGGTACCCGCTTTTTACCAGCGACGAAAGCGGTGCCCAAGGAAATGTTGCCGGTGGTCGACAAACCGCTCATCCAGTATGCGGTGGAGGAGGCGTTGGCGGCCGGCGCGACTCGTCTTATTTTCGTAACCCACAGCAGTAAGGGGGCGATCGAGTCTCACTTCGACAGCCACCGCGAGCTGGAAAGTGCGCTAATGGATTCGGGAAAGCAGGACATTCTGGCCGCGGTGAGCGGCATACTTCCGGACAATGTTGAGTGTGAATACGTCCTGCAGGGCGCCCCCCTCGGTTTGGGCCATGCCGTGCTGTGTGCCAAGGAGCTCGTCGGCGATGAACCCTTTTTCGTGCATTTGCCGGATGACATGATCCTCGCGGATAAAGGTTGCCTTTCGCAATTGAGCGACCTGTACCAGTCAACGGGTGGTAGCGCGGTGGCAGTCGAGACCATACCGCCGGAAAAGACCACGAGTTACGGGGTCGCGGCGGTCGACGGGAGCAATCGCATTCAGGAAATTGTCGAGAAACCGCTACCGGAGGATGCGCCATCCAATTTGGGCGTCGTCGGCCGCTACCTGCTTACGTCGGCTGTATTCGCGAAACTGGAAACGACCGGTCGCGGGTCAGGCGGCGAAATCCAGCTGACCGACGGTATCGCTGCCCTGATGCAGGACGAGCCTGTTTACGCACTGCCTTTTTCGGGCGTGCGTTACGACTGCGGCGACAAGCTGGGATATCTCAAGGCCAACATTGCGTATGCGCTGAAGCGCGATGATTTGGCGGACGGCCTGCGCGACTACCTCAACACGCTCTAAACTCCAGGCTATCAGGCGCCTGTGCGGGGCGCGCGTGCGTAATTGCCGGGGCTGTGGCCGGTCCACCGCCTGAAGGCGCGCGAGAAATTACTCTGATCCGAAAACCCTAGCAGGTAGGCTATCTGGCTGAGCGAGTAGCGCCCCTCCCGCACGTATTGCTCGGCGAGCTCCCGCCGGGTTTGCTCGCGAATGTCCTTGTAGTTTGTGCCCTCGGCCGCGAGCTGGCGCTGCAATGTGCTCAGGCTGCGGTTCATTTGTTTGGCGATGGCCTGTTGATTCGCATCGCCGGAAGGCAGCAATTCGACCAGCAATTTTCGAACGCTGGTCGACACGGTGCTTGGGTCCAGGGCTTCTATATATTCTTCTGCAATCCGGTCGTTGACCAATGCCAACTCAAGGTTGTCCCCGGGCAGCGGCGCCTCCAGCGCATTCTTGTCGAAACTGATGCTGTCGACATCCGCCCCGAAATAAACCGGGCACTCGAAGCTTCGAATGTAGGTATCCGCGTGCTCGCCACTTGCTTTGCGCAGATGAACCTCGGCCGGGCAGAAGTGCTTGTTGCTGGCCTGCCGACACAGACCGACAATGGCCATCAGAAACGCATCGACCGATATATCGTCCGCGCCCGGAATTCCCCGCTGCATGACACGGTCTGCGAGAGTCCATTGGCCGTCGCTTTCTTTGAGCGATAGTTGAACCGGTGCGGTTGTTAGCAGGCGCGTATAGCGCACAAGTCGCTCGAGCGACTCGAGCAGGGTGCGGCTGGCCAGCCAGGAAAATCCAAGCGCGTGGAAGGTGGTAGGCCGTATGTTCCGGCCCACGCTCAGCCCGAAGCAAGGGTCGCCGCAGGCGCCCGCTGCTTCGAGCCAAAGGCGCTGCATCGATGCCCACGGATACCGGGCGCCGGAAACATCGAGCCGGGTTGCATCTATTCCGGCTTTTACAAATACAGGCGCGGGATCAACCGCGTATTGTGTCCGCAGCGTTTCGCCTATCAGGCGGGCCGCGGCGGCGATGGTGGTTCGTTCGTGCAGCATGTTGAACTCCGGTTACCTGACCAGAATTGAATCCCGTTTGACGCCACATGACAAGACCTGATTTGGGGGCAGGCTCAGAATACGCGCATGCGAGATGACAGTGCCGAAGCCCCTGACCAATTTATTCGCGACATCGATGCGATGGGCCGGGCAGTATTCACGTGGGTTCGCCAGCAGGTGATGGAACAGCGATTTCTGGGGATTCCGGTTACAGACGCCGAACAATGCCAGCTTGCGGCCGGATTTCTGGCCGGCCTGCGGGCTCGATTAAGTCTTGGCGATACCGAGTCGACGCTGGTGGCCTATGCCTATGCGCTGATGCGAGGGGAACGCCATGAAGCTGCGCGGTCGGTGCGCGAGCTAATGGCCCGGGATGCTGCGGCCTCCATTTCGTGCAGCGGCTACTTGCAGGGGCTGCAAGCCGCGAGGCGACTATTCGCAGAGCCGGGCGGTGCAGCGCAGCCTGAGGCGCAATTGGCGCCACAGTTTCTCGATCGCAGCGCGCTTAACTGACGTTGTTGAAGTTTGTGTTCGGTCCGCCGGTTTTCTGAGCTTCGCCGGCGAACAACTCCTCCACCAACAGTCCGAGCACTGACTATTCCCCGCCCAGCGCGGGGATTTTTTTATTTTCAGTCGGTCAAACTAGATGCGCAACGACCTATGAGTGACATGTGAAGACCAGATCGCGTGGCCCAGCTTGTCTAGACTTTAGTTTCTCCCCCGGACATGGTGGGCGACAAGTTCCTCAACCACCGTGTCAACCTTAAGCCCTGCCAGGGATGGCGGGGCTTTTTTATGGCTGTCGATTCGGCTCGCAGGCCGCTAATGAGCCAAATAGTGATTCGTACAGAGCACCTGCTGCGAAAACCAAAACAGGGCCGGCGATGCGCTCAGGTTTCCTTGTCTAATTAGGGTTTCGCGAATTGAGCCCGTTGATAAGCTCATTTTAAACCCTCTGTCTGGGGCATTCATCTGAAGTCAGAGTCGTCTCGCGCAGTGTGGAGATTCTCAATTCATTTAGGTGGTGCGTATTGGCCGACAGGCAAAAAAATCCGGCATGCTGAATTAGCCGCTCGGCAAACGGCTGCTTTTCGCCTGGAACCAGTCGTTCATAGTGCTCCGATAAGTTTGGCTGCTTCCGACCCATAGCAGACACAGCCTAGTGCCGGGTTTTGTTTTACATAACCTGAACCCGAATAAGCACAATCCACATGACCGGATACGCACAATCCGCATGAACAGATGCTGTCCTGACGCTAGTCGCTTGCATAGAATAAGA
>JARRLL010000039.1:0-19139 GCA_037387125.1 Gammaproteobacteria bacterium
CGCTGATCATAACCGTTGGAATCGAGATCGCACTGAGAAATTTTGCGATCTGTGAATCGAGTATTGAAGAAAGCGTGGAAGTGATTTTTCGTAACCTCGGTTGGCCGCGAAAATTGGCATGCCGAAAAAAATGGGTTGTTGCTAAAAGCGACCCGGAAAACTGCCGGGCTTACACGAACGGATACGGTAAAACCTTCAGGCGCTGCGCAAGCGGCTCTTTTTAAGGTGCACCAGCAATAACGAGACGGCGGCCGGCGTCATGCCGGGTATACGCGACGCCTGGCCGACGGTGGCCGGCCGTATCTCGGCCAATTTTTGCCGCACCTCGTTGGAAAGGCCGAGAACCAGCGCATAGTCGATGTCTTCCGGCAGACTGGCGTCGGCCTGTTTGCGCGTGCGCTCGATTTCCTGTTCCTGGCGCTGCAGGTAACCTTCGTAACGCGCCTGAATTTCTATTTGCGCATGGATCTGTTCGCCGAGTTCGGCCGACTCACCGGCAGGCCTGGGGCGCATCCCGACCGACTCGATACTTTCCAGCAGCGCATGGCTGACCTCGGGCCGGCGTAACAATTCGAGCGCCTTGAATTCGCGCGACAGGCCGCCGCCGAGCGTTGCTATCTGTTCCTCAGTCAGGTGCGCCGGCTGCACGGTAATTGCTGCGAGCCGCTGCTGCTCGAGGACGATGCGTTCGCGCTTTGCGCTAAACACCTGCCAGCGATTGTCACCGACCACTCCGAGCTCGCGGCCGACCGATGTCAGACGCTCGTCGGCATTGTCTTCGCGCAACAGCAGCCGATATTCGGCGCGGCTGGTAAACATGCGGTAGGGCTCCAGGGTACCGCGGGTCACGAGGTCATCGACCAGCACGCCGATATACGCCTCGTCGCGACGCGGGCACCAGCCTTCATGCCCAAGTGCACGACGGCCCGCATTGATGCCGGCGAGAATGCCCTGCGCCCCGGCCTCTTCGTAACCGGTCGTGCCGTTGATCTGGCCCGCGAACCATAGGTTACGAACAGCTTTGGTCTCGAGCGTGTTGCGCAGGTCGCGCGGATCGAAGTAGTCGTATTCGATTGCATAACCCGGCCGGGTGATGCGCGCGTTTTCGAGTCCGCGCATCGAATGCACGAAATCCTGCTGCACGTCGAACGGCAGGCTGGTCGAGATGCCGTTCGGATAAAGTTCGTTGGTGTGCAGACCTTCGGGCTCGAGAAAAATCTGGTGGCTCTCACGGTCGGCAAAACGCACGATCTTGTCTTCGATAGACGGCCGAGGAAGGAAAACACCGGCCGCGGATCATCGCCCGGCTGTTCCTGCAAGGCACTGTAATCGACGGTCGACCCGTCGATGCGCGGGGGCGTGCCGGTTTTCAGGCGTCCGACGCGCAGCTTCAATTCCCGCAGCCGATGCGCAAGGCCGATCGATGGCGGGTCGCCGGCGCGCCCGCCGGCTGATTGCTTTAGTCCGACGTGAATGCGGCCGTCGAGGAAGGTCCCGACCGTCAGGACGACAGCTTTCGCGCGGTACTCGCTGCCCATTGCCGTAACGACACCACGGACTTCACCCTGCTCGACAATGAGGTCCTCGACACCCTGCTGAAACAAGGCAAGATTGGGTTGCGCCTCGAGCGCGGCACGCACCGCCCGCCGATACAGCGCGCGATCTGCCTGCGCGCGGGTCGCACGAACGGCAGGACCCTTGCGCGCGTTAAGCGTACGAAAATGGATGCCGGCGCTGTCAGCCGCTTTGGCCATGATGCCGTCAAGCGCATCGATTTCCTTGGTCAGATGACCTTTACCGATGCCGCCGATGGCAGGATTGCAGCTCATCTGCCCGAGCGTTTCCAGGTTTTGGGTCAGCAGCAGGGTGCGCGCGCCGAGGCGCGCGGCAGCGGCGGCCGCTTCGGTGCCCGCGTGGCCACCGCCGACGACGATCACGTCATATGTTTGCTGCTTACTCATTGCTGAAAATGATTGCCTGTTAAGGGTCGCCGGTTACTCTTCATCGCGTGACAGTCCATCGTTGGCACGTTCGACCGCTCACGGTAGTTCGGGGTCGCGCATTCTACCCGGCCGCGCGGCTCACGTCTTGCCCCCTGCCGCGGCGCAGCCACATTAACGCAGCCCATCGGCGCGAACTGCATCCGCTAGCCGGCGCCTGTCTTGGCCAGAATATAGAGGTAATCCGACAGCCGCCGGTCCGCAATCAATGCGCCGCTGCGCAGCCCGGCTTCGATTTGTTCGGCCGAGAGGCTTTCTTTACGGTAATAGGCCTGCAGACTGCCGTTGCGCTGATATTCCTCATACAGCTTGCGCCACGTACTGCCAACCTGCGCATCGTGCGTGGTGTTGCGCTCGTAAGCCTGCCCGCCCTTGATAATCTTGTTCGTGAACTGCGCGAGGCTGCGCAGCGGAAAATGAAAGATGTCCACCAAATCTTCCACGATGCCCGGCTCGCCCGGCAGCTCGGCCCAATGGTTACCTTGCGCGACTTCGACATCAGGGTGAGCCCGGTGCGCCACCTTAGGCGGCAGCGGTTTGCCGATCGAGTTCAGCGATACTTTTTTCCGGTAAACCATATCGTCATAAAAACAGCCGGTCTCTTCGAACAGCGCAACGAAATCGTGCCGTTGGGCTACCAGGATATTTTTATCCGCCGCAATGCCTCCAAATGTAGCGCGCAGGTCACCGCTGCGTGGCCACCAGAATTCGTCGGCATCGTTGTTAATGACCCAGTCGGCCTGGTGTTCAGTCGCAGCCAAGCGGGCCATTCGCGTTACCCATGCAGACTGGTTGTAATTGTCGTCGCCTTCGTAGATGTACCTGGCGATACCCTGTCGCTCATACTCGCGGATGATATCGGGTGTGCTGTCTTCCGATTTGTTATCAGTGACAATAAAAAAATCGACCCCCTGCGCACGATGAAAATCGATATTCGCGCGCAGCACGTCTTGTTCGTCACGCACCAACAGGGTCATTACCAACTGCATCCGACTTCCTTGCTCCATGCCATACCGAACAGCGGCGGCTGTTTTCTCGGCGAAAGATTGTAGCACCGGCGCTACCAGGGCCACGTTTGCCGTCCTGACATAACACTGGTAGCAGGTCACGGTTAAGCCGCGACGGTTCTGCAACAATAACGCTGCTAGCGATAATAAAAACGGCGGCCAATGAATTCCTATAACTATAAAATCGATCATTCAGTCGACTCGCCGGACGGTTCCGATGAAAAAGCAAAAGTTGCCGTCCCTAACCTGGTCTGGTTTTACGTGCTCTGGTCAGCACTCGCCGCAATAAGCGTGGCCATTGGCCATTCGCATATCGCCCTGGGGAGCGCACTTTTCTTGCTGGGCGGTATCGTCAGCACCAATTGTTTTTTCCTTTCGGTTGGCAACTCCAGGCAGCGCAGCCCTGATTTTGCGCGCTTGCTGGTCAGCTACCAGACAGTCATGGGAATCGCCTGGACTACCGCCTATTTTTATTACAGCAGTGGCGCCGGAGATCTCGTACTGGGCATGCACATGACAGCGCTGATGTTCGCTGTGTTCTATCTCGACACCTGGACATTTCTGAAGCTCGGCACCGCAAGCCTCGCCAGTTACGTGTTTGTCGTCACTGCAAAAACCCTGTCGCAGGCAGATGCCTACTACAACCTGAGTGACAGCACTCGCTTTCTGGTTCTGGCGGCGATTGTGGGTTCTTGCTACCTCTATTCCCGCCAGTTACGAGAACTGCGCTATCAGCTGCAAAGCCGCAACGAGGAATTGCAGTCCGTTATCGATCGGGTAACGAAAATCGCGGAAGAGGATCATCTGACAAAATCCTACAACCGCCGCTACATTATGGATGCAATAAACCGGGAGCGCGGTGTCGCCGACCGGACAGGCGAAACCTTTTCGATACTGCTATTTGATATCGACCATTTCAAAAGCATCAATGACCGCTACGGGCACCTCGTTGGCGACCAGATACTGACTGACTTCGCGCGCCGGGTTAAAGGGGAATTACGCGGTATGGACACCGTCAACGCCACGGATCACAAGCGTGCCTTCGGCCGGTATGGAGGCGAGGAGTTCATCGCCGTGCTGCCAGGCTCTGATTTGCTGGGTGCACAGCGTTGCGCAGAACGAATACGCGTGATTATTTCCGGCCATGTCTTTCGGGAAAATTACAGCATCACGGTCTCAGTAGGCGTGGCCGAATACCAGCGCGGCGAAACCGTCCCGCAGCTGCTAACCCGCGCGGATCAGGCGCTTTACCGCGCGAAACGCGACGGGCGTAACCAGGTTCGGTGCAGCGAAAGAACGGAGGAAATCACGCCGCACACCGTACCCAAATTGCGAATACTCAAATAGCTGCGGCGCCTATGAACGCTGCTTGAATATCGCCGCCCGGGCGACGCGAGCCTAACGTTGTATCGACCGCAGGTACTCTACGAGGTTGTCGACGATGACGACAACCCGTTCCTGGGCAGCATCATCGGCGCCTTCCTCAACCCAGAATTCATAACCCCATACGGGCATGTACCGGGTGCCATGAACGATCACGATTTCGCGGCCATCGATAATCTTGCGGAGCACTTCTTCTGGAAACTTGTCGCCCTTGCGTTCGCGCAGCCGAGTGAGGTCAGGTGTATTAATCGGCAGGCCTTTCGCAACGGGACCATCACCCTGACCTGATTCGCCGTGACACGCGGCGCAGTAACGCATGAAAGTTTCCTGGCCCGAGTATTCGTCGATAACTTGCGCGCTCAGCGCAAAGGGCACGCTCAGCAACAGACTCGCTATTAAAAAACGGTAACGTTCCACCATTGCCCAGCCCCTCTTGGTTCCTTTGTATTAGAGTCTAGTCTAACCGCAAACCCGGGGATAGCGTGGATGTCCCCTATAAGTTGTTCAGCAGCCTCGCGCGCTCGAGCCGATATTCACGGTCAGCCCGGAGCGAATGCATGCCAACCCTTTTATTTTCCGATACAGAAACTCGAAAAAATTTCTCCAAGCAGATCGTCGCTCGAAAACTGCCCGGTAATTTCGGCCAAAGCATTCTGCACCTGCAGAAGCTCCTCCGCCATAAGCTCGCCGGCCGCCGTTGCTTCGAGTACCTCACAGGCCGCGTCGAAATGCGCCCGCGCCCTGCGCAAACTCTCGAGGTGTCGCTGCCTGGCTATCACGGTACCCTCGCCCGCCGGCTCGTAGCCAAGTTGTCGTTCGAGATGAGAACGCAAGTCGTCGATGCCCGCGCCGGTTTTTGCGCTTACGTTGATCATGCTGGGTTCGGTCGAGTCACGGCCTGCAGGTATATCCGTGAGGTCGATCTTGTTACGCACGATAGTGTAACCGGGCAAAGCGGGTAGCTCGGCCAGCAGACTGCGCAACTCGGTTGGCGTACCGGTTACGGCATCGTAAATAACGAGCGCATGGTCGGCATTATCCAGCTCTGCCCTCGCCCGCTTTATGCCCTCTTCCTCGACTTCGTCCGCTGATGCCCGCAAGCCGGCGGTGTCGATGATATTCACCGGCAGGCCGCTCAATTCGATCTGCTCACGCACCAGGTCGCGGGTCGTGCCCGCGATATGCGTCACGATGGCGGCATCGTATCCGGCCAGCACGTTGAGCAGACTGGATTTGCCGGCATTGGGGCGCCCGGCCAGCACGACCGTAACCCCTTCCCGCAGGAGGCAACCTTGCCGGACTGCTCGTTCGACATCGTCGAAGATTGTTCGCGTGGCGTCCAGCCGGACGCGCAACGCATCGTCAGACAAAAAATCAATTTCTTCTTCGGGAAAATCGAGCGCCGCTTCAACATGCACACGCAGTGTGGTCACGTGTTCGTTCAGCGCCATAACCATTTCCGAGAATCGCCCCTGCATCGACCGTTGTGCTGCTCGCGCAGCCTTTCTTGAAGAGCTGTCGATGAGGTCGGCGATGGCCTCTGCCTGGGTTAGGTCGAGCTTGTCGTTCATAAAAGCTCGACGCGAAAATTCGCCGGCCTCGGCGATACGCGCGCCGAGTTCGCACAACCGCTCTATCAACATGTCCACGACGACCGGGCTACCGTGCGCCTGCAGCTCGAGGGTGTCTTCGCCGGTAAATGAATGTGGGCCCGGAAAGAACAGTGCGATGCCATGATCGATCGCTTCACCGTCGCCACCGCCAAAAGCGCTCAGTGTTGCGCGGCGCGGTTCGGGCAAGGTGCCAAGAAACTGTTCTGCTATCTGCCGCGTGGCAGAACCGGAAACGCGGATAACCGCAATACCGCCGCGGCCGGGCGGTGTGCCGCGGGCAACGATAGTGTCATCGGCTCGAAAGTCAGGCATCGCAGTACCCTGTTCGGCGGCGGTTATTCGACCCTGTTGCTAGTCGACCGCCATTTTGCGGTTGATATTCCACTGCTGGACAACCGAGAGCACCGAGTTGGTGAGCCAGTAAAGCACCAGGCCGGAAGGGAAAAACGCGAAGAAACCGGTAAACATGATAGGCAAAAACATCATTACCTTGGCCTGCACCGGATCGGGTGGCGCCGGGTTGAGTTTTTGCTGCACGAACATGGCAACACCCATCAGCAACGGCAGAATAAAAAACGGATCGCGCGAAGACAGGTCGGTGATCCACAACGCGAACGGCGCCTGCCGCATTTCGACGCTTTCCAGCAACACCCAGTAGAACGCGATGAAGAAAGGAATCTGCACGATCATCGGCAGACAACCCGCCGCCGGATTAACCTTTTCGCGCTTGTACAGTTCCATCATGTGCTGGCTGAGCGCCTGACGATCATCCTTGTACCGATCCTGCAGAGCCTTAAGCCGCGGCTGCAGTTTGCGCATCTTCGCCATCGAGCGACCGCTGGCTTCGGTCAGTTTGTAGAAGGCCAGCTTGATGAGGAAGGTAACGATAATGATCGACCAGCCCCAGTTTTTTACGAGCGAATGGACTTGTTCCAGCAGCCAGAAAAGAGGTTTCGCAAGCAGGGCAAGTATGCCGTAGTCGACCGTCAGTGAAAGCTCGGGAGCTGTTTCGTCGAGCTGGCTTTGCAGCTTCGGGCCGACAAAAAAGGTGGCCTTAACTGTCTCCTCGGCGCCGGGGGCCACATCGAAAGTTTCACTGCTGGCCCGTATAGTCACGATGTCATTATCGAACCGGGCGTCGTAATTGAACACGGTGTCCGGTGAAGGCACTGCAGCAGTCAAAAAGTGATGCTGGATAGAAGCCAACCAGCCACCCGCGAGTGTCAGGTCGACCGGTTCATCAGCGAAATCGTCGGGCTCAAGCTTGTCGTATTTATCGCCATCGTAAATAACCGGACCATCGAATGAATAAGAATCGACGTCAAACATCGATCGTTCCGGCGGATGATAGTGTTTGCGGATTTGCAAATAACTAAGTGCGCGCCAGCTTTTATCGCTCTCGTTACGGATGCGATAAGTAACGCCGATGTAATAACGGCCACGTTGCAGAGTAAACACTTTCTCTACGGTCACACCGTTCGCGGTCCAGCGCAGCGGGACTTCGATTGAGTCGTCACCCGGGCCCAGGACATAGTCCTGTTTATCTGACTGCAGCGCCGTAAGATGAGTAGGCCCGGCGCGGCTCGTATCGACGAGCCCGCTGAACAACAAATATTGCGCGGCGGGATCGGCGGACAGTAGCGTGACGGGAACATCGGGTGCGTCTTTGTTCAGCGGGTATTTTTTCAGCTCAGCCTTTACCAGGGTGCCGCCGGTTTTGCTGATATGCAGGTCCAGCACATCGGTTGAGACTTTGATGGTGTCGTCGAGGCTGGCGGCGTTGACCGACGGCGCGGGCTGGGCCCCGTCAGGTGCCGGCAGGCTGGCTAAATCACTATCGACAGGTGCGGCGGGACCTGCGGGTAAATCGCTGACGATGAGCTCTTGCGCGGCATCTCCCGTCTGTGCACTGGAAACGACGGCATCGACTGGCGGGGCATTATCGGTTCGCCATTTGGTCCAGGTCAGAAAAACCATGGAAGCGAAAAGAACCCAAAGTATTGTGCGCTGGTTATCCATCGTTATTGATCGCCTGCCGAACGAATTTTATTCCAGTGCCGTTCAAGGCTCTTGTGTATGTCAGCGTTACTCGCTCGCTGTGCTGCTGGTTGCGCCATAATAACTATATCGACGTTGCCAATCTCGTTACGGTGGTGGCGGAAACTTTCGCGTACGATGCGCCGGACACGATTTCGGCGGACGGCAGAAGCAATGCGTTTCTTGGAAATTGCGAACCCGATACGTGCTGTCTGCAAATCATTGCCACGCCAAAGTACCGTTAAATATTTATCGCCTGAACGCGTAGCCCCTTTAAATACCCGCTGAAAATCAGCAGCGGACAAAAGTCGGTATTGACGGCTGAAGATTAAATGTTGCGTGGCCGTCGCTGCATCCCCCGGCGGGACCGCTAGTGAGATAAGCGAGCGCGCTGCTTCTGGCGCCGGCGTTTAAGAACCAGTCGCCCGCCCTTGGTTGCCATTCTGGCCCTGAATCCGTGGGTGCGTTTGCGCTTAATGCGACTTGGTTGATATGTACGTTTCATTTGCCTGGAAATTCTTGTTAAAGGTTAACGCGGTCAGTCAAGCACAGCACGTGGAAAACCGACCGGAAACAAAGGGATGCGAGGCCCAAAAGAGCGCGGAAGGTTACGCGTGAGACTAGGCCTTGTCAATAGCAAGGTGCCTGTGGATAACTCCGGTTAAGCAGTATAGACTTGCCCGTCCTTCAGGCCTAATAACAATAATTGTCGGGGATTTTCCTGCGGTGCAGACCTCCATTTGGAACCAGTGTATTCAAGCCCTTCAGGCCGATTTCAGCGAAAATGACATCAATACGTGGATTCGCCCCCTGCAGCCTGTAGAGGAGGAGAATCACCTGAAGCTGCTGGCACCCAACCGATTCGTCGTTGACTGGGTGCGGGCGAATTGCATGCAGCGAATCGAGGGCGTGGTCGGGGACAGCTTGGGCTGGCCGGCGGATTCCGTCATTATTGAGGTCGGTCAGAAGAACCAGCCGGTGGCGGCCGTCGAGGCGAGGAAAGCGCCGAGCAGCGAAGTCGCGGCAAGGCCGGTACCGGGCGGCAACCTGGATCCGTCTTATACCTTCGAAAGCTACGTCGAGGGCAAAAGCAATCAGCTGGCCCGAGCGGCAGCTTTTCAGGTCGGCCAAAACCCGGGGCTTGCATACAACCCACTGTTCATCGCCGGCGGCGTCGGCCTGGGCAAGACCCATCTGATGCACAGCATCGGCAACCTCATCAGGCAGCGGCGCCCGGGAGCGCGGGTCGCGTACGTCCGGTCCGAAAAGTTCGTCAGCGATATGGTCAAGGCGCTGCAGCACAACGCCATTAACGAATTCAAGAAAAATTACCGGTCGCTGGACGCGCTGCTGATCGATGACATCCAGTTTTTTGCCGGCAAGCAGCAATCTCAGGAAGAATTCTTCCATACGTTCAATGACTTACTTGAGGGTCAGCGTCAGGTCGTCCTGACCTGCGACCGTTACCCGCGAGAAGTCTCCGGTCTTGAGGAGCGGCTTAAGTCGCGATTTGGCTGGGGCCTTACGGTGGCGATCGAACCACCGGAAGTCGAAACCAGCGCCGCTATCCTCATGACCAAAGCGGCTGCGCAGGGGGTGGATCTGCCCGAATCAGTTGCGTTGTTTATAGCCCAGCGCATTCGGTCAAATGTGCGGGAACTTGAAGGCTCGCTGCACAGGGTGATTGCGAACTCGCGCTTTACCGGTCAACCCATCAATGTAGAGTTCGCGCGCGAAGCCCTGCGCGATCTGTTGGCGCTGCAAGAGAAGCTGGTTACGATCGACAACATTCAGAAAAAAGTCGCTGAGTATTTCCAGATCCGAGTGGGTGACCTGTTATCCAAAAGTCGGAGTCGGTCTATTACGCGACCGCGGCAGATAGCGATGAGCCTGGCGAAGGAACTGACGAACCACAGTCTGCCTGAAATCGGGGACGCGTTCGGCGGTCGAGACCATACGACCGTGTTGCATGCATGTCGCAAAGTTAAGGAATTGCGCGATACGGACAATCGCGTAAAAGAAGATTACAAATCGTTGTTACGAATATTTTCAGCGTAAGGCGTAAAATAGAAAGTGCAATTAGCTTAACCGGTGTGGCGTGCATTGAATGCCTTGTGGATAAGGTGGTGAAGAAAATCGTGCCGCAATCCGCACACAGGTAATCCACAGTCTATAAGTAAGATGTCGTGGGGTTTGCCCACAGTAAAAAAAGTTGTAAGCCATTGAAAATAAAAGGTAAAAAAGTTTTATCTACAGATTCATGGCACCCTAATAACAGTAACAGTTAGGTATATATATCTAATTCTTTATTTAATAAAGGACAGGTGAAGGATGAAACTCAGTACATCACGTGAGTCACTTTTGAAGCCCTTGCAGGCAGTCATAGGTGTAGTTGAGCGCAGGCAGACCATGCCGATACTCGCGAATGTATTGCTCGTAGCTGATAAGAATTCATTGTCAGTTACCGCGACGGATCTTGAGGTGGAATTGGTGGCCCGCACCGAGGTGGATGGTGTGGATGTGCCGGGTGAGATTACGGTGCCAGGTCGCAAATTACTGGATATTTGCAGGGCGCTCCCCGACGGGGCAAAAGTCAATTGCAGTTTGAAGGGCGACAGGCTAACCATCCAGTCCGGGCGGAGTAAATTTGTTTTATCGACATTAGCGGCCGGCGATTTTCCTCTGGTGGAGGACATCAAGGCCGATCGAGTACTCAGCATCAATGAGGCCGATCTGAGTCGATTGCTCGAGAAGACGCATTTTTCAATGGCGCAGCAGGACGTGCGTTATTACCTCAATGGCTTGTTACTGGAAACCGGGAATGACCAGCTGAGAGCGGTCGCGACGGACGGACACCGTCTTGCACTTTGCGACATACCGCTCGAGGGGGGCGACGGCAACAAAGCGCAGGTCATTGTGCCGCGCAAAGGCGTTCTTGAGTTACAGCGGTTGCTGGGCGGCGATGATGCGGTGCAGCTATTAATCGGCAGCAATCACATTCGGCTGGTAGCCGGGGATATTCAGTTCACGTCGAAACTGATCGACGGCCGGTTCCCGGATTACGACCGCGTGATTCCGAAAACCGGGGCTGAAGCAGTCATAGCCAGCCGAGATGCGCTGCGGCATGCCTTGCAAAGAGCTGCTATTTTATCGAATGAAAAATACCGGGGCGTCAGGCTGGATTTCGATAAGAACAGCATCCGTATTCAGGCAAACAACCCGGACCAGGAAGAAGCCGAAGACCAGGTGGAGGTCGAATATAAAGGCCCGCAAATGGAAATCGGTTTCAACGTCAATTACCTGCTCGACGCGCTGGCGGCGGTCGACAATGATACGGTGGAAGTGGGACTTGTCGATCCTAACAGCAGTTGCGTCGTTCGGGCGCCGAAAGATGAGACCTGCCTTTACGTCGTCATGCCGATGCGGCTGTAAAGCCGCCGCCGGCGATAGGCAGGGGATGCCGGGACACCCTGGGTGGGCCTGAAAAAATTCAAAGCCACCGGCTTTCGTTGTCTCGATGAAACCGACATCGTGCCGGATCCGCGCCTTAATCTTATAACCGGGCCGAACGCCAGCGGTAAGACGAGCATTCTGGAAAGTATTTTCTACCTGGGGCGCGGGCGCTCATTTCGGTCGAGTGGTAACCGCGAACTTATCCGCACCGGCTCAGGCGGCTTCTTGTTGTATGGTGAACTGGAACACGAAGGCCGGCCGCAGAAGGCGGGTATCGAAGTGGCCATCGGTCAGCGCAGCGTGCGAATAAACGGCGAGCAGGGGACTGGTGCGGATCTGGCAAAATTACTGCCTGTCCAGGTAATCGATCCGGAGGTTCATGAACTAGTGCAGGGCGGGCCCGAATTGCGCCGGCGTTTCATGGACTGGGGCGTGTTTCACGTGAAACATTCGTTTTTGGATACCTGGCGAAACTATCAAAAAGCACTGCGGCAGCGGAACGCTTCGCTCCGGCAAGGCGAAACCGACCGTAACGTGAGAATATGGGATGAACCGCTCGCGGAGCATGGGGAGCAGGTCGATCAGGATCGCCAGGAGTTTCTGGAGCAATTTCTACCCTTATTTTCGTCTATAAGCTCTGAATATCTTCTATTTACTTCTAATTGTCGTTATAAGCGGGGATGGTCGTCGAACGTCGGCTTAAAAGAAGCGCTGCATGACAGCCTTGCACGTGACCGGGCCTTTGGTGCCACGCAGGTCGGGCCTCACCGTTCCGACCTGCCCCTGGAGGTCCATGATCGCCGCGCCCGCTATCGAGTGTCCCGCGGCCAGCAAAAAATGTTGGCGGCAACCCTCGTGATAGCGCAGAGCCGGTTCGTCGCTGCCCACATTCCGACCGAACTGGTTTTCCTGGTTGACGACCCGGCAGCCGAGCTCGACAGGGACAACCGCGAAAGGCTGTTTGCGATGCTGCACGAAATGCCTGCGCAGATGTTTGTAACCGCGCTGGAACCCGAAGATTTACCTTGGTCGACCCAGGGAACAATGTTTCATCTGGAGCATGGAAGGCTCGCGTCTCTGCTATAATTGCGCGTTCGCTTTAGGGGGACCAAATGGCCCAAAACGCTGCATACGATTCGAGCAATATCAAGGTTTTAAAAGGCCTTGAAGCTGTCCGCAAACGCCCCGGCATGTACATCGGTGACACTGATGACGGCACCGGTTTGCATCATATGGTTTTTGAAGTTGTCGATAACTCTATCGACGAAGCCCTTGCGGGTCACTGCAGCGAAATTAGCGTAACGATTCACGCAGACGCTTCCGTTACGGTCAGCGATGACGGGCGCGGTATCCCGGTCGATCAGCATGCCGAGGAGGGACGCTCAGCCGCGGAGGTCATCATGACCGTCTTGCATGCCGGCGGTAAATTCGACGACAACTCTTACAAGGTTTCGGGCGGTCTTCACGGCGTGGGTATTTCCGTCGTTAACGCGCTTTCTGAAACGCTCGAGCTGACCGTCCACCGCTCCGGTCACACCTACGAACAAACCTACAAAATGGGCGAGCCGCAGGCGCCGCTTCGACAGGGTGCCAAGACACAACGCACCGGTACGACGATTCGCTTCAAGCCGAGCTCGACGGTTTTTACCGACACCGAATATCACTACGACATCCTCGCGAGCCGGCTCAGGGAATTGTCATTCCTTAATTCGGGTGTCCGCATCGTCCTGCAAGACGAGCGCGATGGTAACAAGGACGTGTTTGAATTCGAGGGCGGTATCAAGGCCTTCGTCGAGCATCTGAATCGCAACAAAACACCCATACATCCGACAGTCGTTTATTTTTCGGCGGAGCAGGACGGCGTAACCGTCGAAGCAGCCATTCAGTGGAATGACGGTTACCAGGAAAACATGTTTTGTTTTACGAACAATATTCCGCAACGAGATGGCGGTACCCACCTTGCAGGTTTCCGCAGCGCGTTGACCCGCACGTTGAACTCGTACATCGAAAAAGAAGCTGCCGCTAAAAAAGACAAGGTGTCGCCCACGGGCGATGACGCTCGCGAAGGCATGACCGCTGTCTTGTCGGTGAAAGTACCCGATCCGAAATTTTCTTCACAGACCAAGGACAAACTGGTATCCAGTGAAGTTAAAGGCATCGTTGAAACAACAGTCGGTGCGCAGCTGGAAGAGTTTCTCCTGGAACATCCCGCCGAAGCCAAAGCGATGGTGTCGAAAATAATCGACGCGGCACGAGCTCGCGAAGCGGCGCGCAAAGCGCGCGAAATGACTCGCCGCAAGGGTGCGCTCGATATTGCCGGCTTGCCCGGCAAGCTGGCCGACTGTCAGGAAAAAGATCCCGCATTGTCCGAGTTGTTCATAGTGGAGGGCGACTCCGCAGGCGGTTCAGCCAAACAGGGCCGCGACCGGCGTACTCAGGCAATTCTGCCGCTCAAAGGAAAAATTCTGAATGTCGAAAAAGCGCGCTTCGACAAAATGTTGTCTTCACAGGAAGTCGGCACTTTAATTACGGCGCTGGGCACCGGCATAGGCCGCGACGATTTCGATATTGAAAAGCTACGGTACCATCGCGTCATCATCATGACCGACGCCGACGTTGACGGCTCGCACATTCGTACTTTGCTACTGACCTTTTTCTATCGGCAAATGCCGGAGTTAATTGAACGCGGTTACATCTACATCGCGCAACCGCCGCTCTACAAGGTTAAGCGCGGCAAGCAGGAATACTACGTCAAGGACGATGCCGAACTTAATGCTTACCTGCTGAGTGTTGCCCTTGAGGGGGCAGCCCTGCATGTTGCCGAAGACGCACCACCGTTGACTGGCAGCGCACTCGAAGCGCTGGCGCTGCAACAAATCAGTGTGAAAGGCATTATCGAAAGGCTGGCCTCACGTTATGACGAGAACGTCCTACGCCAGATGCTCTTTGTCCCGTCGGTCAAGGCGGATGACATCAACGATAAGAAAAAAATGGACAAGTGGGCCCAGGCGCTCCAGCAGGCATTACGTGGCACGCTCAACGGTGACGGAGGTTCCTGGGAGGTTACCGTGAAGGAAAGTCCGGACGGCATCGAGGGTGTGCAGGTACACCGTGGCCAGCATGGTCTTATCCACACAATCGAACTGCCCATTCATTTCTTCGAATCACCCGAATACCTGCAGATAGCGGCGCTGAGCGAACAGCTGGACGGGTTTATCGGTAAGGGTGCCCACATCATTCGCGGCGAGCAACGCCAGGACATCACAGGCTTTGCCGAGGCGATGGACTGGCTCATGGCGACGGCCCGCAAAGGTCAGAATATACAGCGGTATAAAGGCTTGGGTGAGATGAACCCGGACCAGTTGTGGG
The DNA here is from genome assembly GCA_037387125.1 of Gammaproteobacteria bacterium. GTDB lineage: Bacteria > Pseudomonadota > Gammaproteobacteria > Steroidobacterales. The sequence continues at coordinate 14,863 of JARRLL010000039.1, forward strand.
AAACCACGATCAATCCCGAGAGCCGCAGGCTGATGCAGGTCCGCATCGAGGACGCCGTAGGCTCTGACGAGATCTTTACGACGCTAATGGGTGACCAGGTAGAACCGCGCCGCGAGTTTATCGAGCGTAATGCACTGACCGTGTCTAACCTCGACGTCTGATTCGGCCGGCTCGACGGACCTGCTGTCAGCCAGCTTAGTGCCGCGCGGAGCTCGGCTAAGCTGTCAGTCTTCCTGGGCGATGATTCGCTTAATCGTGTCTTCGACCCAGTTCTGTATTTCTTCGTTGAGTTCGCGCGGGTCGCGGCCGGCCGGGTCGACGGGTTTGCCGACCACAAAAGTGACGGTGCCGGGTTTAATCATCATCCCCCTGCGACCCCAGTGATAGCCGGCGTTATGGGCTACGGGGATTATTTTGCAGCCGGCTGCCTGCGCCAACAGCGTGCCGCTCTTGCCGTAGCGTTTCGTTTGTCCCGCGGGCACGCGCGTGCCCTCCGGAAAAACTGCAACGTTGATTCCCGCCTGCAGCCGTTCCTTGCCCTGCTCGATGACTTGTTTAACAGCCGCGCCGCCTTTGCTGCGATCGATGGCTATGGCTTTCAACGGAATCAACGTCCAGCCAAAGAAAGGGACCCACAGCAATTCGCGCTTTAGTACCCAGCAGTTCCGCGGAAACAGAACCAGTTGCATGTAGGTTTCGAATGCCGACGAATGTTTTATAAACAGCACGCAGGTTTCGTCCGGGAAATACTCTTCGCCTTCCAGCCGATAGCCTAGCCCGCAAACTTTCTCTACCAGCCAGGCAACGAGCTGAGTCCAGTTTCTCGCCACCGCATAAGAATATTTGTGTCCGAACGGCCACGTAATCAATACCCCCATAGTCCAGATAACCACGGTTATCCAGGTGATGATGTTGAACACAACAAAACGGACTACCAACATGCCTACGCTCCGAACTCTGCGACCAGATGGTCCACTGCTTCCGCGAGATCATTGTAGACCTCAAGCTCGCGATCACTTAAGCCTTCCTCGGTTAATCGACCTTTACCCGTGCGCACGAGTATCGCGCGCGCATTCACCGCCTCGGCGGCCGCCAGGTCGCGTTCGGCGTCTCCTATGACGATCATGTTTTGCAGGCCGCATGCAAGATACTCGGCCGCCTGATATAGCAGGCCTGGCTCCGGCTTACGGCAAGCGCATTGGTCCTCAGGAGCGTGCAGGCAGAAAAAAATTCTTTCTATATAGCCCCCCGCAGCCGCTATTTCGGCGAGCATCTTACGGTGGATATCCCACAGCGTGTCCACGCTGAATAAGCCCCGCCCGACACCGGATTGATTGGTTGCAATCACCACCGTAAAACCTGCTTTGCGCAGCTTGGCAATGGCCTCCAGGCTGCCGGGTATCGGCTGCCACTCATCGGGCGTTTTGATGTACTCGGCAGAGTCCTTGTTGATAACGCCATCGCGATCTAGCACGATAACTGGCTTGTTGCTGTGCTTCATGGCGCGGGGCAGGCTGATCAGTTGGCTGCGGGTATGCAGGATATATCAGCTACGTCGAGGAACAGCCGTCGGATTTGTTCGAGCTGAGCAATGCGGTTAGCCCGTTGTTTGCCGTCATCCGTCATCACCATCACTTCGTCGAAGTAACCGTCGACCGGTTCGCGTAACTCCGCCAGTCTCTTCAGCGCGCTTTGATAGTTGCGTTTGCCGAGGTCGAGTTTATGTCCCGGTAACAATTTCTGGACGGCATCGAACAGCGTTTTTTCGGCAGCCCCGTCAAACAGCTCCTCTACCACGATTTTCTGCTTGCCGCTCTCGGCTTTTTTCAGAATGTTGGCGATACGCTTGTTGGCGGCCGCAAGGCTGACGGCTTCATCGAGGGCCATGAAACGATAGACGGCCAGGAGCCGCGCATGAAAGTCGAGCGGCGACTCGGGCGCTCGGCTCAACACGGCTTCAAACATTTCGGCGGTTACATCGCCGGGCGCAAAATCGGGTGCCTGACCTGCGATATACCAGGTCCGCATACGGTCCATAATAAAACCGTAAAGCTCATCCGCCACATCCGAATCGCAATCCGCCGGCTGCAACTCGATGGCCGACGCGAGCAAGGAAGGGAGATCAACATCGATATTGCATTCAATGAGTATGCGCACGATGGCGAGGGCCTGCCGGCGTAAGCCGAACGGATCTTTATTACCGCTCGGGCGTTTGCCGAGCGCGAAGATACCTGCAAGCGTGTCGAGACGGTCGGCGAGGCTCAAGGCCTGCCCCGTCGAACTAGCCGGTAGATCGTCGCCTGCATGACGCGGCATGTACTGTTCTTGCAGCGCCACGGCAACCGCTTGGGGTTCGCCGTCATGCAGAGCGTAGTAAAAACCCATGCGGCCCTGCAGTTCGGGAAATTCGCCGACCATCGCAGTTAGCAGGTCCGTGCGTGATAACTCAGCCGCACGGTTAACGCAGCCCACATCGTCTTTCAGGTAGCCGGCGACCAGTCCCGCGAGTTGTGCCACGCGTTGGGACTTGTCGTAGAGTGAGCCCAGCCCTTTCTGGTAAACAACCGATTTCAGTGCCTCGATGCGCTCGGCCAGCGGCCGCGCGGAATCCTGATCCCAGAAGAAGGCCGCGTCTGCCAGCCGCGGCAGTACGACACGCTCGTTACCGCGTTGCACCTCGCTCATGTCTTTGCTGGCGATATTGCTGAATGCAATAAACATAGGCTTAAGACCTTGATCGCCCGCAACCGGGAAATAACGCTGGTGATCTTGCAAAGTGGAAGTCAGCACTTCCGGCGGTAGCCGCAAAAACCCATTGTTAAACTGGCCGACACAGGGCACCGGCCATTCAACCAGGGCGGTGACTTCATCGACCACTGCCGGCTCGAGTATCGCAGTTCCACCCACTTCCTCGGCCGCCTGTTTGGCCGCTGCGACGATAAGCGATCGTCGTTCGTCGAAGTCGGCGATGACTTTGCCGTGTTCGTAAAGTGCGTCCCGGTATTTGTCAGGCGATTGCAGTGTTATGCCGTCGGGAGCATGGAAACGGTGTCCGAAAGTTACTCGGCCGGCGGATAAGCCGAGTATCTCGGCATCGACCACGTCCTTGCCGAGCAGCATCACCAGCCAGTGAGCCGGCCGAACAAATTCCACGCTGTTATTACCCCAGCGCATCCGCTTTGGTATGGGCAGTGCCGCGAGCGAGGTTGCGACGATCTCGGGCAGCAGGTCAGACGCTTTTGCTCCGGCAATTTTGCCGCTGTAATACAGCCATTCACCTTTATCGGTCTTGACGGTTGTCAGTTCGGCCAGCGTCACGCCGTTCTTGGCTGCGAACGCTTCCGCGGCCTTTGTCGGCTGACCGTCCTTGTACGCAACGGCAATTGGCGGACCGCGACTGTCTATTTGCTGAGTGGGTTGTTCTGTCTGCAGACCGTTCACGATGACCGCTAAGCGCCGCGGGGTAGCATAAGCCAGCACGTCCCCGTGGCTAAGGCCTGCATCGTCCACCGCGGCGACGATCCCATCACGGAAAGCATCGCGCAAGGTCAATAAAGCCTTAGGCGGCAACTCTTCGGTGCCGAGCTCGACAAGAAAATCGGCAACCGAGGTCATGACCGTGGCTCCGTGTTCGTATTCTTCAACATCGGAAAGCCTAGCTCTTCACGGCCGGCGTAATAGGCCTGCGCAACCGCGCGAGCCAGGCCGCGGACCCTTAATATATAGCGTTGACGTTCCGACACAGAAATAGCATTTCGTGCATCCAGCAGATTGAAGGTGTGTGAAGCCTCCAGCACAAAATCGTAGGCAGGCAATGGCAGGTTCTTTTCAATAAGGCGATTGCATTGCTCCTCGGCCTGGTCGAATCTGCTGAACAACAAAGCTGTGTCTGCTTCCTCAAAGTTGTAGCGTGAGTTCTCGACTTCGTTCTGATGAAAAATATCACCGTAGGTTACGATGCCTTGCGGGCCTTCCGCGCAGACGAGGTCGTAAACGCTCTCGACGTTTTGCAGGTACATCGCAATACGTTCGAGCCCGTAGGTAATTTCGCCGGTTACGGGTTTGCAGTCGAGCCCGCCGGCTTGCTGAAAGTACGTGAACTGAGTGACTTCCATGCCGTTCAGCCAGACCTCCCAGCCGAGCCCCCAGGCGCCCAGCGTCGGCGACTCCCAGTTGTCTTCGACGAAGCGGATATCAAGGACGAGGGTGTCGATACCCAGCGCGCGCAAAGACCCGAGGTACAGATCCTGAATGTCATTCGGGGACGGCTTCAGGAC
>JARRLL010000040.1:0-47944 GCA_037387125.1 Gammaproteobacteria bacterium
ACGGCATCGCGCCGGAGTTCGCCACCTCGGAGCGGGAGGCCTATACCGCGAAAGGCGGGTACCTAGGCACGAAACTCAACTTCAGCCTGAAACATGAGCTGAACGACGAGTTTTCGATCCGCACGGGCATCAACTTCGGTTTTTATGAGGGCGCGCGCAACAGGGACAGCTTTCTGTATACCGCGGAAACAACCTCCGGCGTCTACTTCGCGTTTTTGTGGAAATTCTGGGAAAGCGACCGAAAGGTGGATATAGAGTTTTCCGACTGACTTGCCGGATGACACCAAGCCGCATTGGTACTAGTCTCGGACGGCACACAGATTACTTGTCGATTTACTCGGCGATTTACTCGGCGATTTACTCAGCGATTTACTCAGCGATTTACTCAGCGATTTAGAAGGATCAAACCAATGACGATGCGCATGCTTAAACTGCCGGCCAATGCCGCGCAACAACCGGATCCGGAATTAAATCTCGACGATCCCGAAACCAACTTTAATGCGATGCTGAAAATTCGGGCCGATACCAGTGGCAAGGATTTCTTCTTTGGTTTTCCGGGCCAGGCATGGGCCATGATTCCGCAGGAGGGCAACTTCAGATGTTTCCGCACCTTCGGACTCGGAGCCGGCCGTATCGAGGAAGTCGAAGAAGGCTGGCGTATATACAACCGCGAGGTGCTTTATTACCTCGACCCGAATACCGGCGAAATACTCAATGAATGGAGCAACCCGTTGTTGGGCGGAAAAAAAGTCGAGGTGTTTCACATCGCCAATGACCCGGTTAACGGCGTGTTCGCGCGCAAAGGCAGCCCGGTGCTGTCGCCACCCTACCCTTACGTGACCTGCGGTGACGTCATTGCCTTCCAGTGGGACTTCTATATTTCGAAGCCGGCTGCGATGAATCGCGCTGACTACCCGCTTTACTCGTCCGGCGACATGGACAATCACGCAGAACTCTGGGGGATCCAGGGCCGCAAAAGCGATGTGCTGAACCCCGACATCACCTCCGGCCAGTGTTCGTTATCGTGGTCGCGCGTCGCAGACTGGCTGCCGTTCATGGAAATGGGCAACAGCCCCGGCATCATGACCTTCCACAGCCAGTGCGTGAAATTGCTGGGCGGCGTAACCGACCTGCCCCGCTATATTCTCGATTACACCGAAAAACACTACCCCAAATACCTGACGGCACCGACCGAATGGAACGGGCCGCAAATGACCAGCACCGCGGGCGAGTTCAAGAAATACATAGACGCGAAACAAGCCGGAGCAGATTAAGCAGTGGCCAAGACGACTCGAACGCGGCTCGATAAACACCGCAGCACCCTATCGCTGCTCGCGCTTAGCGCGGCCGCTTGCGTGAACGCAACCGATTACTCGGCCGCGACCGGCGGCGAGCCGAGCCCGCGTGTCGTTGCGGTCAGGGATTACAAGGACGTATTAAGCCTGTTCGATGAGCTGGGCTACACGAGCGCCGCCTGGCAGGCCGGAATTCGAGAAATCCCGCGCACTTACCTGACCGGAATCCCGGACCGGTGGAGCAAAAAAACGACGCAAGAAATCGACGTAAAACTGAAAAAGCAGATTTTCTTTCGTGGACTGGGGCCACTCGCTCTGCGAAGCAATGAACTGATTCTGGATGATCGTGAAAAACTGCTGTCGCTGCTCGCGAAACAGGACAGGCTGTCGGCGCCAGAGCAGGAATGGCTCAGGCAATTGGGCACGGACTACGGGATCGATGTTGCCGCTTACCCGGACCCGAATGAACTCGAAGAGGCGTTGCTGCCAAGGGTCGATGCGGTCCCGCCCTCGCTGGTGCTGGCCCAGGCCGCCGAAGAAAGCGGTTGGGGCACCTCACGTTTCGCAGCCGCCGGCAATGCCCTGTTCGGCCAATGGACCTGGGGCGGCAAAGGCATTCGGCCGGCACAGCAACGCGACGGCAAAGGTGACTACAAGATAGCCGCCTTCGATGCGCCGTTAGAGTCAGTGCAGGCGCATGCGCGCAACCTCAATACGCACCCGGCTTACCTCGAATTTCGCATCAAGCGGGCACAGCTTCGGGCGACCAACAAAAAGCTTTCCGGACACACGCTCGCGGCAGCACTGACCAGCTATTCCGAACGCGGCCAGGAATACGTGAAAACCCTCCGCAGTATCATCAGTTACAACAAGCTGGACGATGCGGACGACGCCTACTTCAGCAAAGCACAGGCAATCGTGCTCATAGCGGCAGATGAGTCGGTGAAACAATGAAACGCCGAAACTTTCTGGCCAGCCTGCTGGGCGGCGCAACCGGCACCGCACTCGCAACCGTTGCGGCAGCAACGCCGAGCTCGAACGAAACTGTCACGGCCGAGATCACCGAACTGTTACGCGAAACGGAAAAGCGCTGGGACAGCCAGAATACCGCCAGCCTGAAAGAGCTCTGGGACACGGAAGATCCTGATCCGTTTTATCTCGCCGGCGAGCAAGACAACTGGTTCGTCGGCTGGGGCGCGCTTGATGCCTATCTGGATCCGCGTGGCGGGCCGAAAATTACCCAGGCTATTCGAGTGCGCTTTTACGATATCAAGGCGAAACTGCTGGCGCCGGACCTCGCCTTTGCTGGTTACTGGATGCGCACCGACATGAAGCTCGTATTTCAGCCTAAACCCTTTGGCTCCGATAACCGGGTATCAGCAGTGTTCAGACGTAAAGACGAGGGCTGGCGCTACGTTGCTTACACGGAAGCATTCCAGGCGCCGAACATGTACATGAATCACCTCATGGAAAACGATGTCTCGGACGATTACCAGGAATTCTTCGATGCGGTGACCGGACGCTAGCCGCAGTCAGCCAACCGCGCCGCACTCTCAATAACCCAAAGCAGCCCGAGCTCAGCCGGCCTGGGCTGCCGTGGCCGGCGGCATACACTGCAGCCAAAAACGAAAACGCGATTGCAGCCCGCTATCCTCGCGCGGCGAAAACTGCCGCTCCACGACCGGCCGCGGCCAACTCTCAGGGAAACCGGCCAGTAGGCATGCCAGGCCTCTGGCGGTGGCCTCGGCCGTTAACGTGCGCTCCACCGGCAAGCCCGTAAGACTCGCCAGTTTTTGCGCCAGCGGATCGACACTGCCCAGGCCGCCCGTCAGCAACACTCGCCGCGGTTCGCCCAGCTGACCATTCATGACTTTTATGTTTACGGCGAGCATGAAAACGACACTCTCCATGACGGCGGCAATTTTTTCTTCGACCGAGGCAGTCTCCAGCAGGGCGCCGGCGAATTCGGATTTGAAATCAGCCTGCCACCACGGTGAACCCAGTCCGGACACGCCGTTCAGAAAAACGAGCTCGCCATCGAGCGAGGTAAGCCAACCCGCCGAGTTCGCTCTGACGTATTGTTCGTCAACCCCTAACTCGCCGGCAATCCAGCTGATCGCGCTGCCGGCTCCATTGACGGTGCCCTCCAGCACCGAGATGCCGGCGGACTCATCCTGATAAACGACACTGGCAAGCAATCGGCCTGAATCTTTTATGCCGAATGCGGCACGCCGCTGCACAAAAGCACCGGTGCCGAGGTTTGCATAGACGGTTTTTGGGTCGGGCAATCCGAAAGCAAACAACGCGGCCGACTGATCGCCCGTCACAATTCGCAACGGCACATTCGCACCGGCGACTTCGATGCTGCCCCAGTCATGACGGCTGGGCACCGACTCCGGCAGCGCGCTGCGCGGAATATCAAACAGGTCAAGCAGTTCGGCGGACCAGGCACGGGACTCACGGTCCCAGAGCAACGTCCGCGAGGCGTTGGCAGGGTCCGCCATTACCGGCGCCGCTCGACTCAGTCGATTAGCGAGGTAAGACGCCAGCGGCCCGAATGCGAGATTTGCGTCGGCCGCAGCCTGCGCGACTTGCGGCAGATGGTCCAGGCACCAGCGCAACTTGCTCACGCCGTAATGCGGAGAAAATACCAGCCCGGTAATTTCATGAACATATGGCTCGTGCTCGGCGTATTGCTCAAGCCACGATCCCGCGCGCGTGTCCTGCCATGAAATAACCGGCGATAATGCCGCACCGCTGTCACGCTCCCAGCAAACGATACTGGAACGTTGCGTAGCCAGCCCCGCCGCCTCCAGGCGCGCAGCCGCTGCACCTAGTTGGCCAACTGCCTCGGCCGCCGACTCGCGCAGAGATTTTACGAGTTCTGCCGGATCGTGCTCCACTCGGGCGCCGGCCCGACGCGTGCTAATGTCACGATACGCACTGGCATGGATTTTCGCACTGCCGTCTATAACGATCGCGCGTGAAGCATGTCCGCCCTGGTCAAGACATAGGTAAAGGCTCGAATCAGACACAGATCAATCCAGACTCAGGGTCAGTTCGCGAGTATCGGCAACGGCTTCGCGATTCGGCAGTGACCCCCGGATCTTATCCATCACTTTTCCTGCGGTTACCCGGTAAGAGGTCAGCTTGCCGCCGTAAATAGTCAGTACGCGCGGACCGCGCTTGCGATCGCAATGTAAAACGGTCTCGCGTGACCGGTGAAACGCATGCCCTTCGCCGCCAGGAAGCACACGCAGGCCGGCCCATGAGCCGAGCAAGTCATTGCGGCCAAGGTGTCTCAGCGCCGGAAAGTAATGGTGCAATATTCCCAGCAGATACGTTTCCTCGGCGGGCAGCGGGGCAACCTGCTCAGGATCTTTTCGCCCCCGGGTTTCCGTCGTTCCAATCAGCAGCTGAGGGCCGCGCGGCATGACGAACACGGCACGTCCATCGCGCGGACTTTCGACGTAGTAAAAATTTTGTCCTTCGAACTCGCTGCCTGCGACAGGCAAAACAATATGCGCTCCCTGCACGAGTTCGATCGCCATTCGAGGCGGCGACGGCTTAATCCCGTCAACCACTGCATTCACCCAGGGGCCGGCAGCGTTTACGATCACCTGGGCGTCACATTCGCGCTCTGCCTGACCCACGCGGTAGTGCACACGACACCCGGCATTGTGGATTTCCGCTCCGCTAAAGTGCCCGGGGCAGCTCAGCTGCGCACCGAGCGACTGCGCCGAACGCATAACCGCTTCGGTCAACAAAGCATCGTCTGTCCGCGCGTCCATATACCTGAATACGGCCTCCAGCCCGTCAGTGCGGAGTCCCTCCAGGCTGCCCCAGGCTGCTCGCGGCACTTTGCTGAAACGCGCATCGGCATCAAGGCCGCTCAACAGGTAATAGAGACTTAGGCCGGTCCTCAAGAGCCACGGGCTGCGTCGCATGTCCTTATAAACCGGCAGGATAAATGTCTGCTTTTGCACCAGGTCCGGCGCAAGCTTCAGCAACAGCGCTCGTTCACGCAGACTCTCGCGCACCAGACCAAACTCATAGCTTTCCAGGTAACGCAAGCCACCGTGGATTAACTTACTCGATTTACTGGAAGTACCCGCCGCGACAGCCTGCTTCTCCAGCAGCATAACGGAGTAACCCGCTGCGGCGGCAGCCTGCGCCACGCCGACCCCATTTATTCCGCCACCGACCACGACCACGTCGTAACTTGCAACGCTCATCCGCCCTCCCCTTGGGCAAGTTGATGTGCCAGCTCGACATAAGCCATAGTTTCTATGATGCCCGCGCCCCTTGCCACCAGATCCCGCGCTATCTCTGAGTCGACTATTTCGTAGATAACCCAGGTCCAGCGACCGGACCACCAGCTTGCGCCAATCGGGGGCAAACGCATCACATTACAGAACAGATAATCCGGCTCGATGGCGAGCGCTTTTGCGCGATGCTCATCGTCCCAGCCACGCAACGCCCAGCCTATCCTGCAACCGGTGCGTTCACGAGCCAACCGAATAACGGACTCCTCAAAGGAAATAATGACGCAGCGGTCGAATACTGGCGCCAGCAGGGGTAACACGGCATCGAGGACAGCGGCAGCTCCGAAACGACTGATACTCTGGCGTTTCAATTCGACGAAAGCTGTCACGCCCGGCCACTCAAGCAGATCGGCAACGATATCGGCCAGGCGCGGTGCACAGGTGCCGCGGTATGCATTACCGAAGCGCCCCGGTTCACTGACATCGATGCCCGCGGCGCGCTCCGCATCTACATCCAATATGCAGGCCGCATCGCCACCCGTGCGGGCAAAGGTCTCATCGTGCAAGAGGAATGGCACCCGGTCGGCTGTTAGCTGGATATCAAACTCCAGCATTGTCGCTCCCGCCTCAACGGCCGCCGCCAGCGCAGGACGCGTGTTTTCCGGATAGCGCGCCGCATAGCCGCGGTGTGCCAGCAAAGGGATGACTACCTGCGGCCGTTCCTGTGTCATGTACGTCATCTCCACAAGGCCCCGAACGACGAGGCCACCAGCTTATATTAACTTTAGCCGCGCGGGCTGAACCAACCACAAGTCAATGTTTCAGCAATGCTGAAGCTTCATCTATACTAGCGCACCCGACTAATGCGACCTGCCATTTTCCGATAACAGCGCTCTTTCGGAAAACCGCATACCAATACTCTACGAAAGCAGATACTTTAGTAATCCTAATACTTTAAAAGGCTTTGAGACGATGTACATCAATTTCTGGTACCCGATTTGCACAACCGAGCAACTTAATGAGGAAAACCCGCGCCGTATCGAAATGCTGGGTGTGCGGCTGGTAGCATTTCGCGACGATGCGGGGAATGCGCATGTACTCGCCGATACGTGCATACATCGCGGCGGATCTCTGAGCAAAGGCAAAGTAATCGACAACTGCGTGCGCTGCCCGTATCACGGCTGGCGCTTCGATGGCGACGGAAAATGCGTCGAAATACCCTCGATGGAAGGCAAGGCACCACCGGCGCGAGCCAAGGTTGATAGCTACCCGGTAGAGGAGAAATACGGCATCGTCTTTGCGTTCCTCGGCGACTTGCCAGAATCCGAGCGCCCACCCCTGCAACTGGTAGGGGAACTGGACCAGGAAGGCTGGCAGTTCAGCGGCCCGATTGATTTCGAAATCGAAGCTTATTATGAGCGGTCTATCGAGAACGGGCTGGACCCGGTGCACAATGAATTTGTTCACCCGGCCCAAGGCGCGCCGCGCCTTGATGAAGACCAGCTGACTATCGAGTCAAGCGAGTGGGGCAACAAGTTCGTAGCAACCTTTGGGGAACTAACGGACAAAGAATCACATGATCAGGTGGTAGAACGTGCTGCGACCGGCGATTTGCGTGCCGGCAGCTGGCACACGGGCCCGAATGCCCTGGTCACCGAGATCCATATTCCCGGGAACAACAGCTTCATTCAGTATTTTTACGAAGCGCCTTTAAGCAAGAATGGCACCCGTATATTTTTTGTGAACATGCGCAATAACAACCTCGACCCTTCGCTTGATAGCGCGATGAACACGGCCTTTATGAAGGTCGCTGACGAAGACCGGGTCGTAATAGAAGGTTTGTGGCCAAAAAACACGCCGGACACCCTAACCAAGGAACTTATGACGCCGGGTGATGCTGCCGTCGTTAAATTCCGTGAATCTCTGAAGACATGGGAAGAAAATGGCTGGCGTATCGACATGAAGAAAATGGCAGAAGATTACGGCGATGTCGCATATGCCATACCGTGCCCGGCCCGCCGCGAATCCAAGAACTGGGTGCTGGATCCCATCCCGCTAATACCCGGTAAAAATTCGGCGTAATAATCGTGCACATCAACTTCTGGTATCCGATCTGCACTGGCGAGGAGCTTCAGGACAAACCTTTGCGCGTGACCTTGTTCGGCCTGCGATTCGCGGCATTTCGCGACAGTAGCGGCGCTGCGAATGTGCTGGCCGACACGTGCATCCATCGTGGCGGTTCTTTGAGCAAAGGCTGGATAAAGGACGACTGCCTGGTATGCCCGTATCACGGGTGGGAATATCAAGGCAACGGAGCATGCGCGACTATCCCGTCTCAAAAAAAGGGCAAACCACCGGCGCGGGCCAAGGTCGATTCCTATCCGGTCGTCGAACGCTACGGCATCGTCTTCGCGTTCCTGGGGGACTTGCCGGAAAATGAACGCCCACCCATGTACGAGATTCCTCAGCTGGGGCAGGAAGGCTGGCGCGCAAGCACGCCGATGGTCAATGAAATTGGCTGTTATATGGAACGGGCCATCGAAAACGGTCTGGATCCTTTTCACAACGAATTCGTGCATCCTTCACAGGGCAAGCCGCAGCTAATCGACGGCAGCATGGAGATCGAGGAATTTCCCTATGGCACCAAGTTCATGGCGCGCTTCGGAGAAATTGACGACAAGCTGACCGGGCTCAATGAACTGCGCTCCGACCCAGCACAACTAAAAGCGGGGTCATGGTACTACGGACCTAACACCCTGGTGACTGACATCCAGTTTAATGGCGTCAATAATTTCATCCAGTACGCGTTTGAAGCGCCGATCGATGAGACAAACACGCGCACCTATCTCGTGAACTTGCGGAATTGCATGCTGGACCCGGAACTGGACGAGCAGGTAGCGAAAATTAATCAGAAAGTTGCGCTGGAAGACTTCGCGATCCTGGAAAACCTCTGGCCAATTCGGACGCCGGACTCCACTAACAAGGAATTGCTCACTGAAGGCGATGTGATCCTGGTTCGCTATCGCGAACATCTCGAAGAGTGGCGCCAAAAGGGCTGGCAGATTGACCGCAAGGCGCTGAGAGAGGCCGGCTGCGATACCGCCTATGCAATTCCCTGCCCCGGAAGACGGACGTCGGGTAACTGGATACTTGACCCTGTTCCGTTGCTGACATCGGCGAACTCTTAGAACCAGTCTCGGCTGAGCCGCGCAAACTGCCGTGCATCGGTATAGAATCATCTCATAACAACATATGCCTTGGAGGGGATGGATATGTATATCGTAGCTGACATTCTTCGTGATAAAGGCTCTGAAGTCTGGACCATCGGACCGGACCAGGTCATTCTGGATGCACTGGCAATTATGGCGGAAAAGCGTATCGGCGCCCTGCCGGTGATGCGCGACGGTAAAATCGTCGGCATCATCACTGAGCGTGATTACGCACGGCGAGTTGCTCTTGAGGGACGCTCCTCCCGCGAGTCTAAGGTGAGTGAGATCATGTCCCCGAAAGTGCTCTGCGCCAGACCGGATCAAACAGTGCAGGAGTGCATGGCACTGATGAGCGAGAAACGGGCGCGCCATTTGCCGGTTATCGACCAGAAACAACTGATCGGCATTGTTTCCATAGGTGACCTGGTCAAAAAAACCATCGCTGAACAGCAGTTCGAGATTGAAGCTCTGCAGCACTACATAACTCACTAATTGTCACGCTGTGTAACCTCTAGAGCAGGCAGGAGAACCCAGACGCCGTGCCCGCTATACCCGCCGATTCCTTTCTGATAGGTTCCCTTCCCCTGTATCAACGTTGCGAGAATTGAACCAGTTTTGACTGCAAAGTGGGAAAAACGTGGCAACCCGATAAGAAGGTTCTTCGACGAACTTATCAACGGTAAGCCGGAACTCTGGCCCAGGCCTCAGCTTAGCGGAGAACCGGACCCGGTTTTTCTTTTCGTGCTCACAACCCCCTATAGCGGGTCTACTGCACTGGCGAAAATTTTAGATACGAGTCAGCACGGTATGACGCTGAATGATTCGGGCGAAGGCCAGTGGCTCGTGCCTGGTCTGCGCCAGCTGGAGAAATGGCACGAGGACATGTACGTTGATTGGCAGTCAGTCCGAGCGGTCTGGCTCGAACGTTTCCAGGAAGCAAGACGGCAAAATAACCAGCTGAGAGTCGTTATTGAGAAGAGCCCCGCCAACCTGGTGCGCGCGGCACAGTTCGCGGAGAACTTTCCGACGGCCAGTTTTCTCGGTTTTACCCGCAATCCCTATGCCTGCTGCGCCAGCATTTTTCATCGCCGCTGGGACCCTCGCAACTCGCTAGCTTCTTACCGTAATAAAAAATTCAAGCAAATTGCAGGTCATTGGGCGAGACGCACGCGCTTGATTCGCGACTTTGTCGAGCCGCGCGGCATAGAGTGGTTTACCTATGAGCAATTTTGCGCCGACACAGCCGGCTGCGTTGCCAAAATAAATAAAGCATGTCCTGATCTGGAAGGTATAGACCCGCAGGGCAAAGTCAAAGTGAAAAATTACAAGGTACAAAAAATAACCAACCAAAACCCCCGACAACTCGCCATGCTAAAGCCAGCTGACATCGATGCCATCAACTCTGCTCTGACAGAACATGCTGATTTAATGAGCTTTTATGGCTACGAACTGATCGACTAGCGGCATTCGCACTGACCAACCCCAAAGGCCACGGAGTTGCTGCATAACAGCATTCACGTCCGCACGCATCCGGAACCTGCTGCGCAACGAAAGCATCTTTGAAGTTCTTGTTACGCCGAATTTACGGTTTTCGGCGGGACTTCTGGATGTTTTGACGCAGCGATGCCGCCTTTGAAACGAGCAATTTGGATCGTTCGCCACCGCAAGCCACAAGCGGTAATTGCGGTGGCGCTGATGGCTACCCTTGCGCTGGTGCTCAACACATCCAATAGACACGGTGAAATACGCGCAGGTAGCGATGCGGCGCGGCCGCAAGGCACGCAGCCAGCAACCTTTATTGACATGGAGTCGGCAAGACCTGAAGCAGGTCAAGGACAAGAGTGAAAAAAATGTTTACACCAAATCCGCTAGCAGCAAAGACCATCGAAGCAAACGCCATGACCATCGCTTCAGAGGCCTGTAGCTTGTTTATCAAGGGCCAGCCTGAAGCGACCACGCGCGCTGGCTTCGACATTTACCAGAGCTGGGCAAATCACTTTCAGCAGCGAGTGCTAGAGTTATCGGCAGCGGTCGCTGCGGGTGAGCCAGAGGTGTTCAGCTCTCGCGTAGTTTGGTCGCGGCAAGCGATGGCAGCCCGCTACATCGAAAATGTAAATTTGCAAGAGAGCCTCAAGCATCTGCGCGAAGTCGTTGCGACATTGTTGCCCCCTGAGGATTCTTCAGAGGCTCTGCTGTGCCTCGATGAGGCCATCCAATCCTACTCGCAGGAAGTGACCAAGCCCGAGGTCAGTGAACTTGACCCCGCTATTCCGGAACAGCGCCTGGCACTGTTCTATATGCAAGCAGCGCTCGAGGGCAATGTCATTGAGGCGATGCAGGTTGTCCTGGATGCGATCGACGGCGGCTTGAATCCCCGCACAGCCATTACGGAAGTACTTTTGGCTGCGCAGCGCGAAGTCGGACATCTGTGGCACCTCGATCAGATAACCATCGCTGAGGAGCATCTCATTACATCTACAACGCTGCGCCTTATGGCCGTAATAGCCGCACGTTCAAGACGTGCTCCCGAGAATGGCAGAACCGTCGTTGCTGCATCGATTGCAGGCAATGCTCACGAGGTGGGCATTCGAGCGATCTCGTACTTGATGGAGCTCGATGGCTGGCGGGTGATCTACCTCGGCTCGGACGTGCCGCGCAACAACCTGCCTGCTGCTATTCATTTTTTCGACGCAGACCTTGTAATGTTGTCGCTGACATTAAGCTCGCAACTATCGGGCCTGACAGATACCATTAGAGAAATTCGTGCTACCGGTGATAACCCTGTCAGCATCATGGTGGGCGGCAATGCTTTTCGGGACGCGCCTGAAAGCTGGAAGGTAATGGGTGCGGACGGCTATGCAGATAACCCGGCTACGACGCTGGAACTGGCCATGGCCCTGACGGACGAGAAACCGACGAGCCACTGAGGCGAGCGGAGACGAGAGGCTGAAATGAAGACTCCCGATTGGATGTTCACGTTCATCAACCCGGTGATGACTACCCTGCTCGGGTCACCCGCGCATGGCTTGTTCAGCGACAGCATTCTACTCGTCCATTTCAGGGGCCGTAAATCGGGCAAATCGTTCGTTACTCCTGCTCGCTATGTGCGCGTCGGCGACAAGATTCGCTGTTACTCAACCACCGAAACGCAGTGGTGGAAGAATCTGCGCGATGCCCGGAGTGTCAGCCTTACTGTCGCGGGCAAAACCCGGAGCTACTCTGTCTCGCTAACAGAAAACGAGCCGGGAGAAATCCGCACGGCGCTCGAACACTATTTTTCTGTCTACCCGCAGGATGCTGCGTACCACGACGTGCGGATCGGTCGGGACGGTAAACCGCTAGAGAGCGACATGGAGCGCGCTGCAAACCATGCCATTGTGGTCGAAGCAGAGCTGATTCCTTGATCGATCGGACCTGACGCTTTTTCCGCGGCGATTCGATCGAAAGCTGCAACAAACATCTCCGCAGGTTGTGCGCCGGATAGTCCGTAGCGGCCCTCGATAATAAAAAACGGCACGCCCGACACTCCGCGACCGACTGAAGCCTTGATCTGCTCGATGACACGCTGTTCGTCTTCACTGGAGGCCAACCGCGCGGCGACAGCGTCTTCGTCCATCCCTGCCTCGCCGGCTATGCGGCCAAGCACCGCCAGATCGCCCAGGTTCTCGCAAGCGACATGATGTGCATGAAAAAGTTTTTCGGCCACTTCGTTCGCATCGACGCCTTCAGTTTCCCTCGCCAAGAGCATGAGCACATGCGCCGATAGGGTATTCGGCGACATAGCATCGGGACTGCTGCCGAAAGCGATCCCCTCCTCCCTGCCGGTATCTTGCATGCTGTGCATGATTATCTCTGCCCGCTGCTCACCGAAAATTTCGCGATAGTGGTCCAGACGTTTGCGCCCCTCACGCGGCATGTCGGGACTAAGCTGAAAAGGCTGCCATGTAATACGGATGTCCAGCTCGGGCCGCTGCGCGATCGCCGCCTCAAGACGCTTTTTACCCACGTAGCACCACGGACAAACGTGATCGGAGACGACTTCTATATCCAGTGACTGATTCATGACTGACTCCTTCCCGCACTGCTCAGTTGCACGGCCAAGCATTTTTGGTGGCCACAATTATACAGCGCCGGTGTTTGCCCGGAGCACTGCTATACTGCCGTCTTCGGACAGGCAATCGATATGAGCTCGCTATACACCCGACTGAAAATTACGCTGGGCAAAGCCAATGCAGACGAGCATGCGCTCGCGGCTCTGCCGTCAGACGACAGAATATCAGTGGCGCTGGGCGAAAACATTGTCATGGCCCCCGGCATCAATGCACCACAGACCGGCATTATTTTTTATCCTGGCGGACGCTGCGATTCGCGGGCTTATGCGCCGGTCCTTCGCCCGCTGGCCGCAACGGGCGCCCTGGTTGTAATCCCCAATATGCCGCTGCGTCTGGCCGTGCTGGATGCCAGCCGCGCGGGAAAAATCATGGCGGATTATCCCGATATCAAGCGCTGGATCATCGGCGGGCATTCGATGGGTGGAGCGATGGCGGCGGCCTGGGTTTACAAGAACCCCGGGCGGGTAAAGGGGCTGTTTTTCCTGGCGTCTTATCCCTCCGGCATGCACCCCCTCGCCGACAGTGAATTGCCCGTCGCGATGCTGTACGGCACGCAGGACAAAATTACGAGCAAGTCCGAATTTGACGCATCCCGAAGTCGGCTGCCCGCACACACCGAATATGTCGCGATCGAGGGCGGCGATCATTACCAATTCGGCAGCTTCGGCAACGTTGACGTCACCGCGACGATTTCACGCGAGGAACAACAGCGGGTAACCGTCGCTGCCCTGCAAAGTTTCATGAGCAGCATACCCGGTTGACCTCGGGCAAAATCAGGTTGCCGCCGAATCAAGATCGTGTTCGGTCAGATGATAGAACTTAAGCAAAAAGATAGACGCAATCTGGCAAACGACGGGGATGCCGACAAAACCAAGGTAGATGGCAAGTACCGCCGAATCTGACTGATCGGCCGACGGGTCGAGATCCTTGTCGAACCCGAGCGTCGCCAGCAGGGCGCCAACCATGAACGGGGCGAGCGCCATGCAGAGTTTTTCCACAAAACTAAAAGCCGCGGCCAAAACGCCCTCGCGCCGCTGACCGGTGATGCGATAGTCGAGCGCAAACGTATCGATCAGCATCGACTGCCCGTACAAATGGGCCCCGGCTCCGAATGCCCCCAGCAAAACAGCACGAGTGAGCAGCAAGGCGGTGGGTTCGCCCGGAGATGCCAACAGCCAGCTTGTGACCATTACACAAAACCCGGTCAGCGATAGCACATAGGCGGCCTTTTTACCGATCTGCTTTGAGAGCCAGTTGCAGACCGGCATGAACGCTATTGTCGTTACCATCTGCACGAGAAACACCATGAAAAACGACGTCTCGTCGAGCTTGAGCACGGGGCGATTAACCAGCATCCAGTCGAAGTGCTGGCGGATGGAAATCTGGTCGTGCCCGGCAACGGGCGTGGTCTGGCGGCTGCGTGCCGTAAACAGAAAGGTGGCAAACATCGCCACGCTGATAAAGGCTCCGAAATAAATAGCGGCCTCGCCGTAGCCCGCTCGATCGCCACCCAGAGTTTTAGCCAATGCGGCGAACCCGCCGCCACCCGCAACATTGCCGACCGACATGAAGACGACCCGCCAGGCCATGATCTTGGTGCGCTCGTGATAGTCGTCCGTCATCTCGGTCGGCATCGCCATGTACGGGACCTGGAAGGCGGTGTAGGCCACAGCAAACAGCGCCAGTGCAATACCCACATAAAGGTAGGTCGCGGCAATGCCAAGTTCAGGCACGTTAAACAGCAACGCAAAAACCGCTCCGCACACCAGTGAGGAACCGAGCAGCCAGGGCCGGCGGCGACCGAATCGTGACTGCGTCCGATCGCTTAACGAACCGACGGGCGGGTCGGTAACAACGTCAATAATCTTGCCGGCAAAAATCAAAGCCCCCACGGCGAAGGGGTCGAGCTTGACGATGGTCACCAGGAAATAGAGCAGCGCCGCGGTCGGTGCGTTCAGCATCGTTGCGGTCGCCATGGCACCGAAGCCCCAGCCTGCGCCCAGCCAATTAGACACGCGCCCCTGCTTACCTGCACCTGGGGTCACGGCATCGGCGATGGTAGTGCTCATAGTGAGAAAGGCCCGGCTATTATCAGCTGCTATCCTAGCCAAGCCGTCTCACAATTGCAGCTCTGCGAGCAAGGGTCGGGAGGAATCATGGCGTGCCCGCGCCCCTCATCGCCAAGCCGGGGTCTCGTGGTGCACAACCACGGCGGGGGTGTGTCACGGGACGGCCGCGCGCGAAACGGCTAAGGATGACGATCGCTCGACAAACGAAGCGGAGATACACGACAGATCGGGACCGGTGCGAGACCTCTGAGTGAATGGGAATCACCTGAATCGGCAATGGAGAGCTATCGAGCTGCTATATTGACCCCGCGCTGAAAAACAGCAATAGTAACCAGTCGGTTACAAAACACTCCAACAAGCGGAAAATATATGTCTTCGATGTTTCTTGCGGGCCTGCTCGCTCATCAACCCGCCGCCATTGATCAGCTCGAGCGCTCGCAATCCGCGCGGGTCAGCCCGGCCCGCACGTCCTCGGCCGGCGCTGTCGCCAGTCTCGACTTCACGAATCCATACGACAATCTGTATGCCTTCGGCAAAATCTGGGCCGGCTACGACAAGCCGCAAATCGGCGCCTTTCACGGTTTGATGTACGGGCGAATCGGCGACGCGCGCATGATCCCGCTGTTCGGCTACACCGGTACCGGCGTCATGCAATCGAAAATCGACGACGACGGCAACATGTGGATTCGCGGCAAGGAAACCGGTTATTTCACCGACCTGGCGACCGGCGACATCCTCGAAACCTGGGAAAACCCGTGGACCGGCGAAACGGTCGAAGTCTTCAATTTCTACAACCCGAATATGGGCGGCAAGCTCACGGCGCAAATGCCGCGTTTCGCGATGGGCGCCTCGAAAGATGACCCCACGCTGATGAACGCAGGCACGCACGTGGATCAGTCAGGGGTAGTGCCGTTCATACTGCCCTTCGACACTTTCGGTGACGACCTGATGCTGGCCTGGGACTATGCGCACGGCTACACCAACCCGGTCAGCAAGGATAAATGGCCAAAAGCCTGCACGGGTGAACGCATCAGTCCTTCAGAACACTTCACCTTCAGCATGTCGCTGGACCAGATGATGGACCGGTCGGAGCCGACCTGCCGTTACAATGCCGGCTTCAGCCGCGTGTCGCAGTGGTGGCCCTGGATGCGCATGGGCGAACACGAGTACAAGGACGAAGTCCTGTTCGGCCGCATGTTCAGTCACAAGGGTCTGCCGGACCTGGGCGACGTGCCGCCGAAAGTACTCGCCTACATAGAGAAGCACGCGCCCGAATACCTGGAAGCACCGGATTACTGGCCCGAAGTGCTGCCCAAAGGAACCTGGGAAGCCTACGCCGAAGAGGTCCCGCCGGAGGTCTGAATGGCAACCGTACTGATTACAGGAGCGAATCGCGGCATAGGACTGGAACTCTGCCACCAGTATGCCGACCGCGGGGACGATGTCATTGCCGTCTGCCGCTCACCCAATGCAGACCTGGAGCAGCCGGGCATCACCGTCATCGACGGCATCGACGTCGCCGATGATTCGGTTATCGGCCTGCTTGCGGAAAAGCTGGCCGGCCAGCCGATCGATATATTGCTCAATAACGCCGGCATCCTCACGCGCGAAACCCTGGACGACCTCGACCTCGAGCGCATGCGCCGGCAGTACGAAGTCAATGCACTGGGTCCGCTGCGTGTAACCAAGGCATTGCTGCCGAACCTGCATGCAGGCTCCAAGATCGCGATCCTGACCAGCCGCGTCGGATCGGTGGGCGATAATTCTTCGGGCGGTATTTATGGCTACCGAATGTCGAAGGCCGCAGCCAACATGGCCGGTAAAAATCTCGCTCTAGAACTTAAGGACCGCGGCATAGCCGTCGCAATCCTGCACCCCGGCCTGGTTGCCACCGAAATGACCGGTCACGCGGGCGTTTCTACCGAGCATTCCGCGGGCGGGCTGATCAAACGCATCGATGAACTAAGCCTCGAGAATACCGGCACTTTCTGGCATGCCGAAGGCGAAATACTGCCCTGGTAGGGGCCTGGTCTGGACAGGAGCACAAATGAAAAGCCAATTTATTAATGATCTCAGCATCAGCCGCCGCCACGCATTGAAAGCTTCGCTGGCTTTTGGCGGGCTGTCGCTTGGCGGACTGCAGGCGCTGGCTGCCGAACCCACCATAAAGGGCAAACTCGATTATTCGAATCCGCGCGATAACCTGTATGCATTCGGCAAAATCTGGTCAAGTTACGAAGAGCCCTGCATCGGCGCGTTCCACGGCCTGATGTACGTGCGGCTCCCCGGCAAGCGAATGATCCCGGTGTTCGGTTACACGGGCACCGGCGCACTCTTTGCGAAAATCGACGAGAGCGGTGACCTCTGGATCAAGTCCCGCGAAACAGGCTATTTTACCGATCTGAAAACCGGCGATATCCTCGAAACCTGGGACAACCCTTTCACCGGAAAAACGGTCGAGGTTTATCACTTTTACAATGACGTGCTGGTCGGCAAGATCAGCACGGAAATTCCCAGGTTTTTCATGGGGGCGCTGGGCGACTCCCCTACCCTGATGAATGAAGGAACCGTGTTCCCCGATGCGAATGGCGATTACCCTTTCATCCTGCCCTTTCAGCAATACGGCGACGAACTGATGCTCTCCTGGGATTACACCCACGATTACACCAACCCGGTCACTCCCGAAGGCTGGCCGCGGTCATCTACGGGACGCCGAATCACGCCATCCGAACACTTCACTTTCCAGGTCAACAAAAATGAGCTCGAAGACCGGAGCATCAACACCTGCCGCATGACGGCCGGTTTCTCGCGCATCTCCGAATGCTGGCCATTCATGCAAATGGGTAGCAGCGAATTTGCCGACGCAACCCTGTTTGGACGCATGCACAGCCACAAAGGATTGAAAGGCACAGCTGAAGTGCCGCCGAAGGTGCTGGCCTACGTTGAAAAACACGCCCCGAACTACCTGACCGTTCCCGATGACTGGACCATCGGCAATCAGCGGGTAGACACCTGGAAAGCGTACGCCCAGGATATCCAACCGGAAAACCCGGACTACGAATGGGCGCCGTCTGAATTTGCGCTGCCTTCAGGCAAGGGCTCTCGCGCCGGAGCAAAAACCTAAACGGCTACCGGTTGCGATAACGCAAATATAGCGCCTGCAGGTTACGGGCCGCCATCACTGAAGCCCCACTCGCCTAACCTTGCAAGGGCCAGACAACCGGAATCACAAGGACTGACGTGATACCGAGCAAAATATTCAGTGGCACACCGAAACGCAGGTAGTCCGAAAACCGGTACCCTCCCGGCCCCATCACCATCAGGTTAGTCTGGTAACCGACCGGTGTTGCGAAGCTCGCCGAAGCCGCCATCGTTACCGCAACAGCCAGCGGCATGATATTGATACCGAATTGCTCGGCGACGGCCAGCAAGAGCGGAAACATCAACGCTGCCGCCGCGCTATTGGAAATAACCTCCGTCAGTAACGAAGTTACCGTATAGACGGCGATCAAAATCAGCAACGGGTTGTCACCGGCGAAATGAAAAGTATTCTGGGCCAGCAGTTCGCCGGCCCCGGTGAGAGAGACGGCGCGCCCTATGCCGAAAGCGGCGGCAATAACCAACAACACCTGCAGATCGATACTGCTGCGCGCGACACTGATCGAACAGCAACGTGTCGCCAGCATCGTCCCGGCCCCGATAAGGGCAGCATTGAAGATACTGACCCAACCCACGGCAGCGACCAGGATCGTTCCCGCCAAGATCATCCATGCCAGCGCCGCCCGCTCGTGGCGCGGTGGGGCAGCGCCGCTAATTGGCCGGAGTAACAGAAAATCACGCGAGTTGCGGTGCCGTTCAAGGAAACCCTCGTCAGTTTCCAACAACACCATGTCACCGCCTTCGAGGACAATATCGCCGATTTTTTTCTGTATACGCTCACCACCCCGTGCCACAGCAATAACGACAGCGCCATAGCGGCTGCGGAAACGGCTCTCGCGAATGGTATAGCCGGCGACCGGCGATCGCCGGGCAACGACACCCTCGATAAACGCTCTGTTCGGCCTCGGCTGCTCGAGCTTGAATATCTGGTCAGTGGCGGGCGTCAGGCCACGGATTTTCTGCAGATCAATAACGGAATCAGTGACCCCCGCGAAGACCAGGTGGTCGCCGCCCTGCAGGACTTCCTGTGGCGCCACAGCGACCAGCGTATTAGCGCCGCGCACGATTTCTATCAGGTACAGGCCAGGCAGGTGCCTCAGGCCCGCGCGTTCGATCGTTTTGCCGACCAGCGGGCTGTCTGGCGCCACACTCATCTCGACAGTGTATTCGCGCGCATCATCCGTATCCTGCAGCGGCGTCACCCGCGCACGCAACAGCGGGCCACTGAACACCAGGACGTAGAGCATGCCCACGAGCGCACACGGGACGCCCACCCAGGCTAATTCAAAAAAACCTAGGCTGCCCGCACCGGGGGTATCTAGCAGCAGGCCATTGATGATGAGGTTGGTACTCGTGCCAATCAGCGAACAAGTGCCACCGAAAATCGCTGCAAAACTAAGCGGCATCAATAGCTTTGAAGGCGATATCCGGCGCTTGCGCGACCAGTCCACCACTGCCGGAATGAACGCGGCGACTACCGGCGTGTTATTTACGAAGGCGCTGATCGCCGTGACAGGCAACATCATCCTTAGCTGTGCCATCGCCAGCGAGCCGGAATCCCGAAACAACCGATCGACTATCAGCTCAATGGCACCCGTTTCACGCAAGCCTGCCGCCAGCACATACATAACCGCAACGGTCAACATGCCTTCATTGGCGAAACCCGACAGCGCATCGGCCGGCGCCAGGACGCCGGTAGTCAGCAATACGACCAGGCCTGCCATAAGGATGACATCGGGAGCGATACGGGTGATCAATAGACCGGAGAGGCAGCTTAATAGCACTCCCAGGGTCAGCCAGATGTCCGGTGACATAAGAGGCTCGGTGTTGGGGCCGGCGATTCCGGCTGCGAAATGGTATCCGACGCGTGCAGGCGCGACAACCGAAAAAGACGATCGACCGGGGCGGCGCAAATCAGGCCACCAATATCAATCTGCAGGGCAGCGAACTCAGAAGTATTCACACGATACCGCCGAGCAGCAGGGCTTTAACCCCCAGCGGCGATGGCTACCAGCCGATAGTGCGGCCGTCGTGACCTGTGTAACTGCCGGTTTGCTCGATCGTCAGGTTCGCGATCATGGGGCGCAAGGCTGCGATACTGTCCTTGATCTCGACGGTCGCGTAACCGAACGCGTCCATGCGGGTCTTCACGTAGCCCGGACAATACATGGCTACGATCACCCCGCGGCTTTTCACCTCATTCGCGACAATGGTCATTGCCCTGTTGAGCGCGGACTTACTGGTCGCGTAAGCGATACCGGGAATGGTCATTTCGGTGATTGACCCAACCGTACTCGAGATATTGACGATTTTTTTCTGCTCGCTAGCCGCAACATTGTCCAGAAACACTTCCGCCATTTTTACCGGCCCGAAGGTGTTGACCCTGAGGACCTCATCCCAAACGTCGTATTCCATGCTGCCAAAATTCTGGCGTGTGATATTTTCAGCTATTGGCACAGGCCCAATAATCCCGGCGTTATTCAGCAGCACATCGATCGGGACGCCCGCGTACTTTTTGCCAAGCGCTTCGATCTGCGCGTGGTCCGCAACATCCAACTGCTCGACGGTTACGGCGGGATTGTCGTTTGCGAGTTGCTGCAATTCATCTGCGGCTTCAGGCTTACGGCAACAGGCAATAACATCCCAGCCGTCGGCCGCATACTGCTTTGCAAACTCGAGTCCCAAACCTCGGTTTGCGCCGGTAATTAAAATCTTCGCCACAAAATACCTCCAGTGTTAAGCGGCAGAATAGTAGCAGGCCAGAACGAGAACAGGGGCCGGTACGAATACCGGCTACTGTTTCGCAATACTTTTGACCATTAAACGGTCAGTTTGCGCCAACTTAAGCGCAAGGCAGGGCTGGATAATTCCGAAGCCTAGTCTGGCAGACCTCCGATCCCTTCAGACCATACTTTACCCGTGCCTTTTTCGCCGCTTTGCTGGTTGCGCCGCATAATGTTCAGCATCCGCTGCACCCGCCACGGGGTCATGGGTATTTCGGGCACCATGTTGCCGCCCACGGCATTCATGACCGCCGCGGCGATGGCCGACATCGACACGACGATTGGCCCTTCCCCTACCTCCTTGGCGCCAAAGGGCCCATACGGATCGATCGTTTCGACCAACACGTAATCGACTTCGGGTAATTCATAGGTGCGCGGCAACTTGTACTCGAGCCGGGAGGGATTCAGAACGAGGCCGTCTTCCATGCGGCATTCTTCGTACAACACCTGGCCCATACCCGAGAAGACCTGGCCGTCGAGCTGGCCTTCCACGGCCAGCGGGTTCATCGCACGGCCGATGTCGTGAGCGGCCGTCACCTTCAGCAAGGATACGGCGCCTGTTGCAGGATCGACCTCGACCTCGGCTATCTGGCAGCCGAATGAGAAGGCCAAAGCGCCAAACTGCTTCGGCGAATTAAAGAAGCCACGCCCCATCACGAAACGGCCTTCCGCCGAGTGCAGCGACTTGTGGACCACCTCCGCAAAAGTCATCGAAGTATTCGGGTTAGCCTTCAGAAAAGCCCGACCACCATGAAAACTGACATCCTCGGCAGCGGCCTGCATCTCGCGCGCGGCGATCTCCGCCAGCTGCCCGCGCGCATCCTCGGCAGCCGCCTTGACGGCGTTACCGGTCATAAAGGTTCCGCGTTGCGAGAATGCGCCCCAGTCGAACGGCACGATATCTGAGTCTCCCTGCACGATGCGCACATCTTCAGGGGCAGTCCCCAGCACCTCGGCAGCGATCATGCTCATCACGGTATGCGAACCCTGCCCCATGTCCGGGATACCCGTAAACAAGGTGACGATACCGTCATCGGCAACCTTGATCATCGCCGCAGACGTATCGTTGTCGGCACCCTTCGACCCGGAAGCCTGGGCGCCGATGCCAATACCGATGCCCCGGTACTTGCCATCTCTGGGGGGCAACTTGCCGTACTTTTCTTTCCAGCCGGAGCGCTCTACCGCCTTAGTGATGCACTCTTTCAGCCCACAGGACGCAAACACGCTGCCCTCCATGGCTTCATGGCCGGGCTCTACGGCATTCTGGAGGTGAAAGTCTGCCGGGTCGATGCCGAGCTCCTCGGCCACACGGGTCAGGTGCTGCATCCAGCCCGCGCTAAACCGGCCAAAAATGCCGCCGTGATGCGAGCCCTTGGGCACCGTATTGGTAAACACGAAGCGGCCGTTGTAGCGGGCGCCTTCTATTTTGTAGAGCCAGTTCAGATACGGTGCGGGGAGCCATAGGATCATCGCCCATTCATCGTGGGCCCCCGCATCGAAGGTAACGTCTGCCTCGACTGCGCGAATTTTCCCGTCCTTGGTAACGCCCGTGCGAAATTTATAGAGCGTGTCACCTGAGCCGCGGAACATGATGAACTCTTCGTCGCCTGTCGCCTTGATTTTTACGGGCTTACCCGCTTTACGCGACAACAATGCAGCGATCAGGTGGTGCGGTTTGGCGCGGCCGCGGCCGGTGAAAGCCCCGCCCACATTTTCGTAGATGATGCGTACCTGCGATTCTTTCAGCCCGAAAGCCAGTGCCAGCTGCATCTTGTACATCGGTGCGCCCTGCGTCGGCGTCCACATGTGCAGCTTGTCGGGATTGGAAAAATCAGCCAGCGCTACGTGGAATTCGGCCAGCGTGTTGTGCTGCACCGGTGATTTAAATTCGTCTTCGAATATGTAATCACTTTCCGCAAACGCCTTGTCCGGGTCACCAAAATCCTGGGCATGAGTGGGGCCGATATTGCCGGGAGCCCGGCTATGAATCTGCGGCGCATCCGGCTTCAGCGCGCGCCGTATATCCAGTGCCGGCTCCAGTGGTTCGTAGTGAACCTCGACCAGGCGCGCCGCCTCCTCTGCGGTGAGCAAATCCGCCGCAGCAACAGCCGCTATTTCCTCGCCGACGTAGTTGACCACATCCTGTGCAAACACCGGCTGATGCTCGGAGAACATGAGCTCGCGCGCGTCCCTGCCGGTCAGAACGAGCTTCACGCCTGGCAACGCCGCGGCCTTCGACGTATCGATGGAAATTATTCGAGCGCGAGCATGCGGCGAACGGATGATCTTGGCATGCAGCATGCCGGGCAACCGCACATCGTCGGTAAATACGGAGCGCCCCGAAACTTTCTCGAAGCCATCAAGCCGCCTTTGCCGGCGACCGATTACGGCGAGCTCAGGTTTCGTATTATCAGGTTTTGCGGCCATCGCACTCGAAAACCTTTGCGGTCAGCTAAATACTCACACTATAGCGCAATGGAAACGAACGATCCGTTTGCCGCTAGAACCGTGGCAGGTAGCAGCCGCTGCGGCTGACATAGTCTTTAAACTCCGGTTTATTGCCGTAGCGCAAGTCCATGTACTTGTCGGAGCGGCCGCACTCAGAGATCATGAGCAGAATGACATACAGGGGCGAGATAGTTACCGCCGCATAGTCAGCCCAACCAGCGGTTACCACGCTGACACCCGCACATATAAGACCAACCTGCACCAGTATTTCACCGCCGTAATTGGGATGTCGCCAGCCCGAGTACAAGCCCGTCGCGACAAAATTCGTTGGCGCTATAGCTTTGGCTTTCTGCTTCTGAGAATCCGCTGCACCTTCGATCAACGTGCCAAGCAGAATTATCAGCGCCCCGGCAATAACCCCCGAGTTCAAATCTCCGCTTTGCCCGGCAAGATAGACGGCGAACAAATGGAAACAGTAAAGAAAACTGCATTGCACCCAAAGCGCAAACTTGACAGCAACCGGCATCTGCGCATCGGCAGCGGTGACATTTTTAACCCGAGATGCATAAGACTCTGACCGGACTCGAAACCAGGTAAACAAAAACAAGCGCAGGCCGTAAATCAGCATCGCACCGCCCAGAAGCAGCGCCGGGCCATTACCGAACCATGCCGCCAGCAGTGCCCCGTTAAGCATGCATGCAAGGCCATAACTAAAATTAAAAATATAAACAAAGACCCGGAATACCAGCACGCAAACCACAGCACCTGTGGCCAGCATCATCCAGTTTAAAGGCGTCCAGATATCCGCCCTCAACCTAAGGACGAACAGTGCAATCATGACAACCACAAACAGCGAAAAAATCTTGCGTATATGCTTTTCCAATGAGATAGCTCCATTCAGGTCTGGAATTCGAGCTGGCAATCCGCTGCTTGGACCCGGCCCCTGCCGGCTTTCGGCGAAAGACGAATGCATGCCACTATTGCCGTCCGCAGCATAAGTTACGCGAACCGCAGACTCAACGGAGCAGATAATGACAGCACACCCCTGGCTAGCCGAAACCCCTTGGCCTACCAAGCAACTGGACCGAAACGAGCTGGAAAAACGGCTGGAGCATTTTCTGGCGACTCACTGGATGGGAGTGCTGAGCACGATCGGCAAGAACGGGCCGATTGGGACGCCCCTGGAATACCATGCGGAGGGGCTGGTCACCTACATACTGCCCCAACCGAACAGCCCCAAAGTAAAAGCGATGCAGAGAGATCCGCGAATCTGCCTCGCGGTCTACGGGGAGAACTGCAACTGGGCGAGCGTTCAGGGCGCGCAGATATTTGCTAAGGCAGAGTTTCTTAACCCCGGCACCGCGGAGCACGACCACGCGATGACTATTTACGCGTGGCAGGCATCATCAGTGCAGCTCGGGCGACCACTCGACAAACCACCGCAGATACCGCTGGTAAAAATCAGTCCGGAAAGGATTGTATACACACAGCAATGGCTCCGGAAAGAAGGCTTCGCACCCAGACAGATCTGGCACAAGGACCCGACGAAACAGTCGGCGACGAGAAAATACGGCCATTGAGAGCTGGCAATTTATCTCGCGATAGAAGCGGCGCTGCGGTGATTGACGTTAGATGAGCTCTAGAAGCTCCGGCAAAAAAAGGAACGGGGCGCTATGCCAGAGCGCGCGTCTAATCATACGTGCCATAACCCTTAAAGATGGATGCCGCGCCCGGCAGCATTAGAAACGCTGCCAGGTCGCGTACAAACATCAACAGCTTACAGCTTCTTCAGACCCTGAAGGTAGAACGGTTGCGCGAATCATCGCGCGTATTCGGCGGGTAGTTTTCCCACTTGTCTTCGTAATACGCCATCCGGTGATCACCGTCGGATTTCCGGTTGAACGTCAGATAAATGTTACGCCGAGGCGCGTCCGTCGTATTCGCCGGCGAACCGTGCGGCACATAGCAATCAAAGAACACCACATCACCCGGTTTTGCTTCGATGGCCCGGTATTCATGCTCCGGTTTAAAAGGCGGCTCCTCCTCGCTAAGAACCTCCCACTCCGGGCCCAACAGCTCGAGTTTGTGGTCGCCTGCGTCGCGGAAGCTGACGGGCGCGTTGTCCATGCGATTTTCATCGATCGCAATCAGCATCGTAAGGGAAAAGTCGCAATACGTTCCCCATCCTGCCGCCTGGTCCTGATGGAGCAGATCGGAGCGGCATCCCGGTAGCTTGAAGTTGGCTTTTTCTTTCAACAAGACCGGCTCATCATCGAGTAGCTGCCGCAATGCAGCTATAATCTCCGGCTTCAAGAAAAGCTGCGTCATGGCAGGGTTATGGTCACCCAGCAGGTACTCTGCCCGCACCAGCAACGTCTCGTCGTTGATCGGGCTTTTTTCGTAGTACGTTGCAACCTCATTATCGGTGCCGTCAGAGTCACGCAACTCGTCCAACCAGTCCGAAACCGCTTTTACTTCTGCTGCGCTGTACAGACCTCGGGCTACGGTGAACCCCCTCGCATGAAAATCCGACACTTGCTGATCCGCCAGGGGCAAAGCCCGCTCACCGGATGCAACAATATCCTCCGCTGTGTTTACATTACTCATTTTCCCCATCCTTACTGTTTGAAATTGAATTTTGTTCTTTTAATTAATTTTCAACATCTAAGCTTCATTACCAACTCACTTGTTCGACGGCAGCGGTTGAACCAGAACCCATGGCCTGACCACCACGCACCACACTAAAGCGCTTGTTTCCAACCATTCACTCGCCTGCGCATCTGTCACCTGCCCGACTTTTTCGGCTGCCATCCAGTCTTCGACCGTCGCCCGGTTATCGCGCGAAATTTCCCACGCGACGTCGACGAGATCCAGTTCCGGGGAGACCAGAATCGCGTTCCCCTGAGCGAAAAAGCGCTGCAATTCCCCCCATGCAATTTTCGCCGTTTCAGCGTTGATCCGAGCACGCTCGACAGCATCGGCATCGGTTAAAGGGGGCGCAGTTCTCATGTTATTTTCGGCGTCGAAAGCCTGTTATTTTTCCGCGAATTGCTAAAACCTACGTTACAAAATTTCCTGAACCTGCACCAGAATTTTTTTATCGGCCTGAGTCAGGACTTCTTCCACCCGGGGTAAAAGGGCGTATACGGATCTGATTTTGGGTCATCCGGTATATAACCGGTACAACGCGGAATTTTCGCAACACTGCGCACGGCATAGTTTAGCTTGCTGGGTTCGGCCCACGGCGCCGGATAACGCATGCCAATGGCAGCTGAGACACAGGCGATAAGCTGCATCGATACGAAAATCAGGTAATTTTCGTAAATTGTAAGATATGTCAAATTGATCGCGAGATTAGGTATATGACAGCACGTGGCCTTTATGACTTGAGTCATTGGCGTGTCATGCTCGGGCGCTATGTAATGGTCCCAATATATGTTGTGCCAGTTCGGTTGATAAGCCGCCAGAGCGACAAATGCGGCAACGGAACATGCCCATCCAGGCAAGGGTAGATACCCTGCCAACAACCAGACAGACAGAAACAACTGCCCGGAACTGGAACCCCACAAAAACCCAAACAATGCGGAAATCAGAACATTCTTTTTACGCTCGAATACAGGCGTGAAATAACTCCATACAATGCTGTAGGCGACGAACATAAAAACCAAAATGCCGCCCGTGAAAATTTGCCAGCCGCGGTCATTGAGCTGCTCTGGCGTAGCTATAGGGCTGCTCAGAATCAACTCCATGGCGCCTGTCAGATACGACAAGGTATAGCAGGCGCAGAAATACATCCCCGCTCGCATCCAGGCGAGTTTCGGGTAATAAATATCCCAGGGGTGGTTTCGGTACTTGGTGTTGTAGATAGTGGCGAGACCCAGACCAGTGAGTGCCACGATCAAAATAAAAATTTGAAGCATCGAGGAAATTCCAATTTAAGCGGCGCCACCAAAGTATAGTTCGGCTAACAACGGATATCGGATTTTATCAGGCCCAACTCGAGCTCAGGGCAGCATTATTCTCGGCGACGGCCCCGCGCGGCCCCCTTCCTCCGAGCATGGCTCAGGTCTGCGTCCAAGGAAGGCCGGCGACCTTCCAGCCACTAATACTATTGCGGTGCTGATGCTCATCCAGATCGCCCTCGAACCCTTCCGCAATGTTGTAGCAAGCCCGATAGCCCTGCGCCGTGCACTGCATTGCCGACATTTTCGAACGACCTCCCGATTGGCACAAGAAAAATATCGGCGTTTCCTGCGTCGCACCGTGCTCCATGAGAGCGGCTTTAAGCTCCTCCACAAAATTGGCGTTAACACCCTGCATTGTGACCCATTGCAGGTAAACAGGCTCTTTACCAATAGAACTCAAATCCGGCTTACCAATCAGCTGCCACTCAACCTGGGTACGCACATCGACAAGGATCGCCGCGGGGTCATTCGCAAGCACATCCCAGGCTTCCTGACAGCTTACGTCGCCTGCGTAGTCGCCGTCCGGCATCTTAAACGGGGGCTTAGACGCCATTTATCTCTCTCCAAAATTTATATGCAGGCTCCGGCCGCTTGCCGCGAGGGGCAAGGCACATCGCCATACGAACAAAAAACACAACAGTCGCCAGCCTTTGGCTTCAACATCATCTTGCAGTCAGGACACTCATGGAAGAATACGCAGCAATCTCGCGGCATTTCATGCCTTGAAACGCTGCCGCATTCAGGGCAGCGGAGTTTGGACTCCCACCTGATTTGTGACGCACTCTCGACCATCACAACCCCCTATGTCTTGTGTTTCTGCGTAACGTTGCGAATCGCTTCCTTAACCTTGATGTGCCCCGTACAACGGCACAGCACCCCGGCCATGCCATCGTTAATTTCTTCCTCGGTAGGTCGCGCACTCGAATTCACGACCGCTTTTGCTGACATGATGACCCCTGGCGTACAGAAACCACATTGCACGGCGCCATAATCGATAAAGGCCTGCTGAATTGCATCGAGCTCGCCCTTGGCCTCGAGACCTTCGATCGTAGTCACGGAATGTCCTTCCCACTCCAGCGCCGGAGTAAGGCACGACAATATGGCCTCACCCTGCTCATTATTGACTGTGCAAACGCCGCAGGACCCGGTAGTGCAGCCCTCTTTAGTGCCCGTCAGCCCGATCTGGTCACGCAGCACGTCAAGCAAAGTCTGGCGGGGCGATACGAGCACTTCGAATGCATCGTTATTAACCGTAACCTTCAGAATTGATTTGCTCACAATGGCAGCCCACAAGCTTCAGAATAAAAACTCCGCGTTAGTGGCAGACTCTTCAGCGAATAAAACATAACGCGACTTTACGCCTGCAAACCCAGTGCGGTCAAAACCAGCTGAATGTCGCTGCGTGTCATAGTAATCGCAACTGCTCCAGAGCACTACGCACCAGGGATTTCGCAATACGCCCTTTGTAAGCAGCGGGCGTATACAGATTGGTCAGCGTGCCCAACTCGTCCCGAACCTGATCGACAGCCTGATCGATGACCCTATCGGAAAGCCCGCCGGCAGCCACCTGCTGCGCTACACCGCGCAAAACGACCGGCCGTGTTGTCAGCGAGCCAAGCACGCAGCGCAATACCCGGCAGCTCTCCCGCTCACCATCAGCCCACACCGCCAACGTGGCATAGGCAAAATCATTGCCCTTGCGCGCTGTTTCCTTGATATAGACCATGCGCCCTGCAGGCGGCGGCACAATGATACGGGCCATAATCTCATCACTGCGCCTGACGGTATGCCGAACCCCATCATCGGTATAAAACTCGGCAAGCCGAACCATGCGGCTGCCCGCAAGGGACACCAGTTCGACCGTCGCATCGAGTGCAATAAGGGCCGGAGCCGTATCTGACGCGTTCAATGCCACACAGATATTCGAGCTCTTGATTGCGTGACAGCCCGAGATAGCGGTCTTCAGACACGGCCCTTTGGCAGCGCGCCATTCCGCGGTCTGGTTTGTGTACCAGCAGCGGGTATCGAGATTCAGATTACCGCCCAGTGTGGCCATGTTGCGCACATGTCGTGACGCAACGGCGCGCAAACCGGCAACGAGCCCCGGGTAACCTCCGACCAGCGGGTTTCGTTCGAGGTCTGTCAATCTGCAACCGGCGCCCAGCGACAATGAGCCATCCGCAAGCTGATCGACCCGCTGCAGTTCAGGTAAATCCTTGATCGACAGCAACACATCGGGTTCGAACAAGCGGCCACGCATGTTGAAAATAACATCCGTGCCGCCCGCCAGCAGCTTGGCCTGCAGGGCCGGTTTGCTCAACAGCTCAAGCGCCTCAGGCAGACTCGCCGGCTTCTGGAAATCGTGCTCGGGCAGCAGCATCGCGGTTAGAAACCATCCCCTCGTTGATGAATCAGGCACCCATCATAGCGAAAGGCGCGTGCTATTTTCAGGCGGATGTGAACTGCCGCGGCCGGAGCAGCTTCAGAAGCAGCAGAACCAGCCCGCTCACTATAGCCACCAAGGCAAACTCAACGAGGGGGATCAGGGTGACCATGTAGGCGCGGGCCACGCCGGTCGTAAGGCTGTATATCGCGAGGATGGAAGCGACATAGGCGAGGCCAATAACCCAGCGCGTTGTCTTGCTAAGCCCGAGCCCGTGCATCTGGGTGACTACGAACATCCCCAGGAACCCACCGAAGAACTGGGGCCATTCCTGACCCGCGAGCACAGCGACCATCACAGCATGGCCAACGACCGATAGCTCAGAAACCACTTTCCAATAATTGTTCAGGTGAATTCGAGTGTAGAACAGGCTGCCCTGCAGAAGCAGGAAAAACATGTACAGGAAACCGAGCAGATGCCCGCCTGTAGTTTCCATGGGGTGATACCAGAATGTATAAATGATCGCCCAAGCGAAATAATAACCGTGATATTTGCGTATCGCTCTGCCTGCATTCTCGAGAAACGGTGCCTTGGTGCCGAAAAACATCCCACGGCGATCGTTTTCCATTATCAATATGGCTACCAGAACCAGGGTGACGGAGGCCTGGGACGTGAACTCGGAAACGTCCTGAGCAAGACCGTCATACCAGAACCTGGTCTGCACTAAATGCAGCACAATAAAGAACGCATTGGCGGCGAGCGCGAGCACGTTGAAACGGTGCAGATTGCTGGTATATGTGGGTTTCTGCGTCTGCGCTTTCCAGATCAGGTACCAGATGGCTATGTTATGCCCCAGATAACCGCCCCACGCAGTAAGCCGGGTCCATACCGTCGGCTCATTCAACTGCCACAGGTACCACATTTTAGGAAACACGGCGGCTGTTTTGCGCGGTGAAAAAGATTCATACCGGTCAGCCGCAAACCAGAATTCACCTGCAAACCAGATTACGCCGGTGAACGCCAGGCTGAATAACAGGCCCAGCCAGAGTGCTCGAGTACTGTCGAAATGGGTTTTTTCAGAAGCGCTGTCCATAGCAGTCCGCACGAGTAATAACTTCGAAGCAATATAGCTTAGGGGTTTCGGCCATACAGGACTACAGTGGCATCTACTTAATTCGCCCGTTTTCGCGAAGCGATAAAGTTTTTGCCCACTCTGTGGCTGATCGCGTTCAACTAGTCAGAATAAACCAATACACAGCTGTCGCCATTAAAATACCGGGATTTAAGGCGCCGGCGCCCGGCGAACCGGGGCTAACAAAGCGGCACAAGGCACTGCGCAACTCGCCTTGCCTTACTTCTTCTGACTAGCTGGAGCGGGCTACGCTACGATGCCTTGCGTGCTGCGGCGGCTGACTTGCTGGATGGCGTTAGATGCACCCGTCCACGTTTTCCCATGCGGCGCTGATTCATATCGGCAACAATTTCACCAACAGCTTTCTTGACGGCTTTAACGCCGCCCTGGCGATACCCGGTGATCGTATTGGTGCCCTGCACAATAGTGTACTTGCACCAATATTTGCCCGCGCCCTCTTCCGGCGGTTCAACCGATTCGATGACACCAACCGAGAAAGGCGGTGCTTCGTCTTTAAGTGCTGTCGCTCTGCTTGTGCTTATCATATTTATGCTTTCTTTGTTTTTGCTGTGCGCAACCATAAAGAAATTGCGCTGTTAGGATTACCGCGATTCCTGCGGCCGATAACGCTATGCTGATTAATCCCTATAACTAGAGAAATATCGCTATCCGGCAAAATGTACGCTACAGAAAACCGGCGTCTGCCGTGACACCCGCTCTAGCGGCGGTTTCAATAAAAATTCTGCCTGCTGGTCGCTGCTGATCATCGACAATGACGAACACAGGCAGAAGGGGGGAGTATACAGGATTCCCGGAAAATGACAAGCAAAGTCACCCTAACTGATTGTTTAATGGCCCACCCGTTTCGACAGGCTATACTGCGGCGCAACAGCCAGGAGCGGCATGTTAGCGCCTGCATTTTTCGGCACACTCAAAGTTTCGGGGGAAACCAATGCAATCGCCGAACAAACCGTTTGAAAACCAGTGGTACGTGATTGCCCTGTCTGAGGAAGTACGCCCGGGCAAAAAGATTCCGGTCAGACTTTTTTCGCATGAATTAGTCGTCTGGAGGGATCAGAACCGACAACTGAGTGCGATTGACGCGCGCTGCCCGCATATGGGCGCTTCGCTGGCGTTAGGCAGGGTCGTCGACGGCGCAGTCGAATGTCCGTATCACGGCTTCCGCTATGACTCTGCAGGCAAGTGCGTTGCCACCCCTTTACGCCCGCCTGAAGCGCTGATCCCGAAGCGCCTCTGCAACCGGCATTATGCGGTCAGAGACCACGCCGGCTGGATATTTTTGTTCTGGGGTGAAGCTGCGGACGCGCCGGCCGAAATCCCCTATTTTGATGAAGTACAGGAGCCACTCTCGCATGCATGGTCGATGCGCGAATGGCCCGTTAGCTTCACCCGCTTTATCGAAAACACCGTCGATGTAGCACACCTCGGCACTGTGCATCGCGGTACGCTTAGCTGGTCGATACCCGAATTTATCGAGGTTACTTGTCGCGTAGATGGGAATATTATTTCGATGTTTCCGCCCTCGAGCACGGACCTGCCCGTCGCTTCAAAGATTGCCTACCCCAATTTGGCCTTACTCTATTTGCACCCTAAGTTTCTTACGGTGTTCGCAGCCGTACCCGTTGACGAAACACATTCACGAATCTACGTGCGCAGCTCACAGGGTTTTATCCGCTGGCCTTTGCTTGGCTGGTTATGCTCGCGCATCAAACATTGGGCAGACATGGCAGCACTTTGGCAAGACAAACAGGCACTATTCAGCGTCAGGCCCGTTCGCGTCGAAGATGCAAAGAGTGAGATCCTCATGGATTTTGATCCGCACGTGGTCGAATACAGAAAGATGCGTATACGAAAACTAGCTGAACTTAAGGAAAATACTCCTGCAGCACACAACTCTTAAGCCTGCAAGCAAATCCGATGAATTACATAGAGCCCCTGTATCGCCCGCCATCAGAAGCGCGGTCACTGATCCTGCAGGTAACCAATGGTTGCTCATGGAACCGCTGCACTTTCTGCGAAATGTATACCCAACCACAGAAGCGGTTTCATCTAAAGCCACACGCGGCAATCGACGACGAACTGGCCCAGGTTGCCGCGAGCGGCGCGGCGGTGCGTCGCGTCTTTCTGGCCGATGGTGATGCAATGACGCTCTCTACCCGTCGACTGCGCGCTATTTTGGAAAGCATCCGCCATCATCTGCCCGACGTACAACGTGTCGCCAGCTACTGCTTGCCCCGCAATCTGAAATCCAAGACCGTTGAGGAACTGGCGGCATTGCGCAAACTTGGCTTGTCTCTTTACTACGTAGGCTGTGAAAGTGGCGACGACCTGGTCTTGGACCGGGTGCGGAAGGGCGAAACTTTCGAGTCATCCTTAGCGGCTCTGCGAAAAATCAAAAGTGCCGGCAGCAAGAGTTCTGTCATGATTCTCAATGGCATGGGCGGAAAAATGTATAGCGAACAGCATGCGCTCAATTCGGCTCGGCTTATGAACGCCGGCCAGCCGGATTATCTGTCAACCCTGGTCGTGAGCTTTCCGCTGGGCAAGGAGCGCTACGAAAAGGGGTTCGGCGGCGAATTTCAGGAGCTGGATCAGCCCGGGCTGTTCAGGGAAATGCAACTCCTGTTAAACAACCTGGATCTGGAACAAACGATTTTTCGCAGCGATCACGCCTCAAATTACCTCGTGTTGCGCGGCACGCTTGGGCGCGACAAGCAAAAGCTTCTTAATATTGTAAACACTGCCGTCACAAACCCCGATGCACTCGCGTTGCGTCAGGAATGGCAACGAGGTCTATAGCCGGAGCAATCATTCATCCACGCGGGGGCCCGCAAGAATGGGCCCGTAAACCCAAATAAACAGCGCGAATGCCACTCCCCATGCAATCGCCGACAGGGTGACGAAAGTCAGATAGCTGGTTCCATAGGGGCTGACCAGTCGCAGCACAACGGAGACCAGCAGGGCCCAATAGGCTAAAACGGTCAACCTGGACG
The DNA here is from genome assembly GCA_037387125.1 of Gammaproteobacteria bacterium. Lineage (GTDB taxonomy): Bacteria > Pseudomonadota > Gammaproteobacteria > Steroidobacterales. The sequence goes on from JARRLL010000040.1 coordinate 33,835, forward strand.
CATGCAGCTTGCGCCCCGTATGCGCCAGCGCAACTCGCGTCGTTACCGCCAGAATCATAAAAGCAATACCGCCCATCGTCAGTGCGTGCAAGGCAATCGTCGCAGGTACAAACCAACCCAGGATGGCGCATCCCAGGAGCGCATAACCGATCGGCAGCCACGCGTAGGCGGCGTGCAGAACGAATAACAAGGGCTCTCGCCTGGCTGCAAGTCCCCGCCACTGCGCCAGGCGGTAGGCGTGCAGCGCTGCTGCCGCGAATGCCAGCACAGCAGTAACACCGCTTACCGGCAGAAAAGCCGCAAACAAACCCGTCGCTAGCGTCGCAATAATCGTCAGGCGATCGACAGTGCCGCCGGCAACCGGCAACCGCGACTCGCCTTCAGACCGCAACCAGTTGGCCGTAAAATTCGGCACAATCCGCCCGCCAATCACCGAAATCAACAGTAGAACCAGATGCATCAGCAAATACAAAGCAACGCGGTCGGCATCACTCGATAATTTCAGCACCCCCAACAGGGAGAGATGAAACATTGAATTGAATAGTGCAATAAAAGCAACGATATAGACGATAGGGTAGTTGCGCTTATTACCGGCACCAACAACTTCTTTCGCAACATAAATAACCAATAGCATGGGGAACAGCATATCGACAACCGCGACCAGCGCAGCCGGCAGCACATTCGCATACGCCATCACCAGACGCCCGAGCAACCAGCACCCGACGAGCAGCATCAGCGCCCCGCCTCGCACGGGCGGCCGGCCCGTCCATGTCGCAACGGCGGTGAGAATGAATCCTGCGATAGTAGCGGCCGCAAAACCGACCAACATTTCATGCCCGTGCCAATAGACAATATTGACCGGCAATGTGTCCGGACCAAACCCGTAGAGCGCAAACATCCAGACCGCCATAACCGCGATCGCGAATATTCCGTTCAGGAGAAAAAACGGCCTGAATGCATAACTGAATAGATACTGCACTACTGACCTGCAATCGAATTAATCATTTTTGCGGAACTTGAGTACGAACCGATCGGTCTTGCCACGAATGGGCTTCATGAAAACCATCTGTGTTCCGTCATCATCAGGATGCGCAAGCATGTCGGCTTCCGCTTCCAGTATGTAGCCCGCACCCATCGCCATGTTCAGCACTATATCGCGAGGGATGCGATGCAATTTAGCATTGTCCAGATCCGGGCGGCCGTTGTGATCTATGATCACCAGCCGACCGTCCGGCTTGAGCAGTCGCCCCATTTCCGCAAGCAGCCTGGCGGCAGACTCTTCACCCCCCATGTAATAAGTGTCGTGAAAGCTGAGAGCCGTAAACATCACATCAACCGTGCCAGCAGGAATCCCGGATTCTTCGATCGTCGTATCTACGCGCTCGACATTAGCCAGCCGGTCGCCGGCCAATCGCGCCGCCAGTGCCTTGTCATTGGCTCCATCGCGGAACTCGAGAATGAACGTCGGGTTCTGAGCGTAGACCTTTCCCGCATCGCCCACTGCCAAAGACAAGACCTCGGTATACCAGCCGCTTGCTGCCATCACGTCCATGATCGTCATGCCAGGCTCGATACCGATAAATTCGATCACCTCCGCAGGTTTTCGATCGGCGTCTCGCTGATTATCCGCTTCCGATCTGGCGGAATCGGACAGCCGTTTACTCATTTGATCCGCAGTAACTGGCTTGGCCACTCCGGGGATAGGGAGCACCAGCAGGCCTGCGAGCGCTATCGAACTCATAACCGTAATGAATTTTTCCTTACCGAAAGTTTGCATGTCTCAACTCCGCACAGGGGCTACTTGGCGCGCGCCTTTTCCAGCAGGTCCAGACCGCGAGCAATATGGAAGTCCATGCGCTCACCCAGCATGTCTTCACGCACGGTGATGGCATCACCAATCTCCAGGGTCCGCTTCAGCTGCAAATCGTATGCGGGCCATTCGGGAAGCCCCGCTCGATTGGGGTTGCCGCTTTTAGCGAACTGAACCCAGTATGCGCTCATCAAATCACTGACACCACGGTCCTCGGCCGTGATTACATCCAGATCCGGTTCGTTTTCGAGTGTCTGCATGACAAATGCGATGTCGTTCGTGTGCGCAACGCCGGGCTGGCTATCGCGGCGCGCTTGCGCCACGTAACTCATAAAGTAGCGATAAACAGGCGCGCCGGATTTCACCATCTGGTCGGCCGTGTAACTCGAACCGGACAAAACAATCAGGTCTCCGAAAATCTGGTCGCTTAGCGCATCACCGGTCAACCCCTGATACAGGTTGGTTTTCGCGTCTTCGGGCAGCAGGCGGGCCGCAAATTCCGGTGAAAAGCCGCCGCCGATTTGGCGGCCGAGGCTCGCTTCCCAACTATTGCCGCCGGTAACGTACGGCACCTTCTGCTGCCTATTCGCGGCAAGCAGGGTCCCCACCTGGTCCGGCAAGGGTAGTCAGCCACGCCAAGGCGTTTCGCATAAGTTTCGCCGACCCGATTAGCCGGCGGCAGAAAACCGGCTCGCTTTTCCGGGTAAGGGTCGGGCGCGAGCCCCACGGAAGCGCTCTGACTAATGGCACGATGAAATAACCCTTCGGCTGCCGGCATTACCAGCAAGGTATTAACAATTCCGGCGCCGGCTGATTCACCAAAAACCGTCACATTATTCGGATTCCCACCGAAAGCCGATATATTTCGCTGGATCCATTCGAGCGCCGCGACCACATCCAGCAGTCCGTAATTGCCGACAGGGGCTGCAGGCCTGCTTGCCGCAAGCGCAGGATGATTCAGAAACCCGAATACACTGAGTCGATAGTTGATCGTAACCAGCACGATACCCTGCTCTGCCAGGCGCAGGCTGTTCAGCCGCGGTATGTTGCCTGAACCATTCATATAACCGCCGCCATGGATCCAGACCATGACGGGAAGCTCGTCGGCAGCGGACGGGGCGGCACTCCAGACGTTAAGCGCGAGACAGTCCTCGCTGATCTCGTCCAGCTCAAACCAGAGGATACCGGGGTCTATTTGTGCGCAATGGGGCATATAGTCCAGCGCGGTGCGGCCGCCCTGCCATGCACCGGGCAACTCGGGTGGCGACCAGCGCAACTCGCCCAGCGGAGGCGCCGCGTAAGGAATCCCTTTGAACGAGTTTACCTTGCCCGTTCTGGCCCCCACCAGGAGCCCGCTTTCCACCACTGCTGCAGGCCGCGTGCTCAGCCACGAATTCGACGCGCACCCGCTCAAAATGGCCGCTGCGGCGACTAGAGCAAGCGCTGTAAGCAAAAATTTAGCTGAAAGGTGTTGCATGGAACTCGACTTTAGCAGCGCATAAATCAGCGAAGAGTCAGTAACCTTGGCTCAATTCGGCTTTATGGACAACCTATATCGGCCCGCGAGTCAATCGAAGCGATTGATTGGGCCCGATGCCCGTTGCTTCAATTTTTTTCTGATCTTAGATGACCGCTTTACCGCTTTGGCTTCGGCCACAGGAACGCCTTTGCTCACCGCATTCTTCACCGCCTGCAGGCGCTTCTGGCTATGCTGAATTGTTTTTCTGCGTGCCCGAATGGCGGCATCGACCCGCGCCAGGGCTGCTTCAGCACTGACATCACCGCCATCCAGACGCTCTTCGAGCTCTCGTTTCTGCTCTTCCAGTTGTGCCAGCGTAGCCAAATGCGAATACCGTCAGGCTGCCGGCGGCAATTTGTACTCGGTTTCAACGAATCCTTTCAGGCTCTGCATACGATCACGCCATGCGGTCACCTTTGGATGCCCCGAATAGTCCAGCTTGCTGCTCGCCATCTTGGTCATTAAATAGGCCGCACAGGCAAAATCTGCCACAGACAATTTGTCGAGCAGGAAATCTCCCGACTGCAATCCTACTTCGAGAACGCTGAGAAGCGGCTTGATCGCGTCCTTGTCTTCTTCCGCACCGGTCTTGAACGCGCCCATCATCGGCATCAGGTGGCAGCTCTGCCAGTGCAACCAGCGGTCGGCATCCGCCCTGCCTCGAATATCAGTGGGCAGGGCTTTTGTTTCAGGAAACTTACGGGCTAGGTAGGTCAAGATTGCGTTGGATTCCCACAAATTAAAATCGCCGTCCACCAGCACCGGCACTTTGCGCATCGGGTTAATAGCATAGAACGCGTCCGACTTTGTTTCCTGCTCCTTGAAATTCACCTGGTGAATTTCAACGGGCAAATCGAAGTGCTTTATAAAAGCCACAACCTTCCGGTTGTTGGGGGTGATATTAAACGAATAAAGCAACACGAGAGCTCTCCCTTCCTCAAATCGATAGTCGTTCCATTAATACACAGGACTCGCGTCCAGACTCAAGCCTCTAGCCCCCGAATACCGTCACAGGTTCACCGGGACGCCATTGCGGGTATTTCCGCATGACCGCTTCAAACAAAGAGGATTGAAGAAACTCATCGAGCCATCGCCGCAACGCGCTGTATTTACTTGCACTGAACCACTCGAGGTCGACGAACGCAAACTGACGCACGAAGGAATAGATCGAATAGTCGACAATACTTGGTCGCCCCCCAAAGATATAAGGATGCCCCCTTAATCGACTATCTAGCTCACTTAGAAAGCGCTCGCAATAATGCCGTGACTCGTCCTCCGCAAGGTCATCGTATCGGTTCGGGTATTTGTAACGGTCAAGCCATGGTTTGAACTGATAGTCATTTGCATCAATCAGGGCATTGGCTTCACCAATATCGACGTCGAGCCACCCATCCGGGTCATGCTGCGCCAACGCCCAGAACATGATATCGAGGCTCTCATCGATGACCTCCTGCCCATGCTCCCCTGCATTTATCAGAAGGACCGGTACCGTAGCCTTGGCGGAGACTTCCACCATGCAAGCGGGTTTGTCTTTTAGAACAACCTCCCGCAAAACTACCGGCAAACCGGCATACCGAAGCGCAAGCCGAGCCCTGATCGCGTAGGGACAGCGGCGAAAAGAATACAAAACCGGGAGAGCCTGATCATTCATGGAGTCATTATAGTGCCCGCCTGCCAGGACCGCGAAATACGGCACAAAAAAACCGCCCGAAGGCGGTCTTTAAACGAATACATTGGCTGGCCGGGTCAGGCGGCAACTTTCCTGCCGCGCGCCCAGCCGAGCATGCCAAGCGCCGAACCGAACAACCATACCGCCGCAGGTACGGGCACGGCCGTAATTTCGACGCCGACCAGACCAATTTTCTTCTGCACCAGAGCCTGCTCGCCGACGTCAGTGGTGCTCGCCTGAAGGAGGTTCATGACCTCGATATCCACATCGGTGTCGGTTCCCCAGCTGAGGTCAATCAACGAGCTCGTTGACCACTCTGTCAATGCACCCTGCACCGTTAACGGGCCCGCATCAAAATTATTCGAATCGGAATTGGAATTGGTATTACTGCTGACGGAGAAGGTTCCGCTCGCAGAGGCGCTGGCGCCGCCACCGTTGAGCAGATAGTCACCCAACTCATTCAACGCGAAATCCTCCAACCAGAATCCAGCCGTTGTGACTTCGACCCGTATATCCAGCATTTCGGACGCGCTCACTAAGCCTTCGCCATTTAAAGACTCAGCCTTGAAGTCATCGGGCGTAAAGTAGATGTTGTTCCCGACTACGGTTCCAGCACCATACATCGTGCCATCATCGAAGGTGAAACTGACGTCGTCACCGAACAAAGTGACAATAGCTGCATTAGCTGATATCGAAGCCAAGCCCAGACAAACTAGTGCGGTCGCACTGCGCGCAATTGACATGATCTAGATTCCCCTCTGTCGCCTGGCCCTTAAGGCCGAATGCGATGGTATTGGTTTTTGGATTTAACGGCGTTATAGCAAGCCTACGACGTTGTTACTGGAGCTTACGATATAAGGGGAATCACGTACAGCAACAAAATATATTATGTAAAGTAACTTCAGTGGCGGCTGCAACCCTGCGAAAAGTAATGTATGGCAGACAAAATTTGGGACGAGACAGCGGCTTGGAAGACATATTTAAGATCGAACCGGGGGCCTGATCAAGCACAACCGAAATGCCAATGGCGCCGGATTTCTTCTGAATCCAGGCCTCCTCGCCAACATTCAACGTGGTCGCGCTCAGATTGTTCTGCAATTGCACCGTGACTTTAGTGTCTTCTATCCAACCAGCCGTATCGCCGAGGTTCACGTCGGTTTGAGCAGACCACTCCGTCGTTGCGCCGACATTGGTCAGGCCCGATACGTTGTCGATTGTTGCTTCATTGCAAGGCAGATCGAAGCCCGGTATCGCGCTCGGGCAATTCGTGGTTTGGCTCGTAACCTGAAGGCGGGCGCTGGCCGAAACCGAGGTATCACCGGCACTTAACGAGTAATCACCGGTTTCCGCCAACAGAAAATCCGTCATCGTATAACCTTCGGTCGTGGCTTCAACGGTAATGTTCAATGTATCACTGACGGATACGGTACCTTCGCCGTTCAGGGATTCAGCACGGAAATTGGTCGGTAGAAAAAAGATATTGTTGCCGACGACGATACCTGTCCCGAACAGGGTGGAATCATCAAAGGTAAAGCTTACGTCATCACCAAAAAGCGTCACCGTCGCTGCATTAGCAGACAACGAAAATAAAGCAACAACAGCAATCGCCGCGCTGGCCCGTAATAGTTTCATTTCACCTTCCCCTTGTAGTGCCTGTCGCCAGGCGCTTCAACTTTAGTTTATCGAGGCTCTGCGAACCCGGTATTAAATCTTGCCTCGCCATATTTTAATAGCGGGCTTTTTTAGTTGCTAATAGCATAGCCCGCTGGCACTCAAACAGCAACCTCGGAAATGGTTTAGCGCGGTTCTAGCGCTCCAACCAAATTGGGGGCCGATCCATACCGCGGGCCAGCGGCTTTATACGCTTGACTACTATATGAAGTTACCCGAATAAGGCATTGATTTATAAATGCTCAACTCCGACATTAACCTCTGGCGGCAAGCGAGCCTCCAGACCATCTCGTCCGGCCAATCCAAGCATAATCAGGCTACCCCCGCTGACAAAGAAGCTAAACCCTACCATCAGGCCCAACGCCAACCTTCCGGATACCGGCCATTGCAGCCAAATCATGATGCCGAGCGCTATACCAAGCAGACCGCTCAACAGTATGAAAAACCAGCCTTTTGCAGCGCCCAACTCTATGGAATGTATGACCTCGAAGCCACCGCTGACGATCAGGTAACCTGCCAAAACCAGGGTCAGAAAACGTAAGCCCGCTATAGGATTAACCAGCAAAAGCACTCCTACGGCCACCGACATGAGTGCGACGGCAATCGATCCCACACCGATGTAGGAACCGAAGCGGTTCCCCCAGTGCCTGACTTTAAACCCATAATAAAGCTGCATCGCGCCCCGGCTGAGCACCATCAAGCCGACAAACAAATCGACCGCAATGCCCATCGTCAGCGGTGAAGCGATGGCAATGATCCCGAGCATCGAAAGCAAGCCGCCAAAAATAACCAGAAAAGCCGAGTTCTGGCTTACGTGCTCTTGTGTATTTGCAGTCACGCTGCACACCCCCCGACGAAGTAACCAAACAACAAGTTGCCAAATTTAACAAATTTGACCAAGCCTGTTGAGTTTAAATGCGCTATTCAATCAACAGCTCGAGTGCGAGACACGCCAGCTTGCGGTGCAACATAGGCTGCATCGGGTCACTGCTGAGCTCACTGGACAACTGGCAACCGAGGTTAACACGGGGCCGCGGCTATCGATGCAGTTCGGTTTTAAATACGGTCTAATCGATTAACTCACCGTCCCACTGGATCGTGCGTCCGGTCTGATCGATGCTAAACCCGTCCATAACGGCAATCATGCCGGCAATGCTTTTTTCGATGGGCACGGCGTTTTCGACGCCACGAGTTTCGCCGTGTGTCAGGACTCTGCCCGGCAATAGGGTCACTACTTTTATTCCCTGGCGCTGCCAGCGCAAGGCAATCTCCTGCTGAATTGCGTCGAGCGCGGCTTTACTAGTCTTATAAAGTGAAAAGCCGGGTACCGGAATGCCCTTCTCTCCCTTCCCTGTGGTAAGCGCCGCCATGAGTTTGGTTTTGCTTTTTTTCACATGCGGGTAAAAAGCCTCCGATACTTTGAGCGGCCCCATCGCATTGACCCGATAAAATAAATCAAACTCCTGATAGTCAATGGTGCCGATCATCTGCCCCCGGTCGGGACCCCGCATCAGCCCGGCATTATTCAGCAAAACGTCCACAGACTGCTCCCTGTAACGTTCTGCAAGTTCATCAATACCCGCGTGGTCAAGCACGTCGAGCTGCTCGACGACAATGTTGTCGTTCTTGGCAGCGAATGCATTCAGCTCGTCCGCTCCCTCCGGGTCGCGGCACGTGGCGATAACGTTCCAGCCTTTGCCCGCGTACTGCCGGACAAACTCAAGCCCGATGCCGCGGTTGGCGCCGGTTATCAAAACGGTGCTCGACTCATTGGTGAATCCTGCAGCCCACCCTGTCGTTGCTGACAAAGCCAGCATTGTCCAGAGACCTGAGAAAACCAGAGACCGAAATTGCCACATCACACTGAACCCCGCTTATTGCTTGTTAGTCTGTGAACGGAACAGTCACAAGCCTGAAGCCATTAATCTCCAGCTATACGAATACCCAAATCAGACTTGCTAAGACGCTCGAAACCGTACGTTGTTATTCGGACTGTATCTTCTACGTGCACGGACCCCCAGCCTATTTCCGTGTGCGGCATATCGACATTAACAACCATATTCGGTTCGAGAATCCGATCTGGCTTGGTCTGTGGTTGCACTCCAAAAAGCTTTGGATCATCCGTATGCTCCAGGCCTACGCTATGCACGATCGGATTGCGAAAATTTTTCAAGCCGGCCTTGCGGACGGCCTCACCCACACCGGAGCTGACGTCACTACAGCGCGCCCCCGGCCGCAATAACTCCTGCGCAGCCTCCCATCCCACCAGCAATTGCGCATGTCGCTTGCGATGTTCGGCGCTTGCCTCGCCGACCACGGCACAGCGGCCGAAATCACCGTGATAATGGCGGTATTGCCCCAGTGCGTCGAAAAAAACGGGCTCATTAAGCCTGACCTTGCCGGCCGGCAACTCGCCGACCCCACACATCAGGTAAACACCTCGACCACCCTGCTGAGCGATACTCATCATGTACATGTTTTCGATCTCCGCCCAGGTCGATCCTTCCCGCATCGAATCTGCGGCGACCAGCAATGCCATCTCGTTAATATGAGCGGCCTGACCCAGAATATCGAGCTCCGCTTCCGTCTTGACCAGGCGTATTTCGTTGAATAATTCCGGGCAATACCGAATCGACACCTTGCTGAGGCCGCTCCCCTCGAGCCAGCCTGCCGTGCGCGCATCGTCTGCGCCCAGGCGCCCGCTTTCCAGTCCGGCGTGTTTGATGGCTCGGGCTACTGCCTGAAAGGCATTTGGTGACATGCTGCCGCCCAACCGCCGAGTCACACTCAGCCAGTCTTCTTCCAGCGGCGTAAGCTCCGCGCCTTCCCGCACCGGCCAGCCAGTGTATACCGATCCGGGTGGCGAGCCGTCCGGCAACAATTCCATTTCTTCCTGTGCAACGTCAGAGTACGCATAGACAGCCTCCATCCAGGTGCCTTCACCCTTGCTTTTCTCCGTCTCGAGCCGCCGAATTTCCAGCGCCGGGACTATCAGTGCAGCGGGGGCCGAAGGGTCGCGAGGCAGGAGTGCAAAATAACTGCCGTCATAACCTACGGCCGTATTGAAAAGCCCCCAATAACCGCTCAGGTAATAGCTATTAACCGGCAATTGAGCGATCAGGCCGTCCAGGTTTTCGCGCTCCATTATTTGAATAGCGCGATCATGATTAACGAGCTTAAGCATAAGGAAGTCTAGCGATTGCCAAGGAACGCATGTTATACAAAGTTAACTCTAGCAACACAGGCAGCGCATTGTCATGCAGATTATCGCCCGAGTCGGCAAACGCATCCTTATTACGGGCTTCTTATGGTTAGCCGGCAGCATCATGAGCTCCTGCAGCTCCGTCGGCGGAACCGAGGATGGGGGTGACCAGTTCAACGCCGCCGAATTCCGCGATTGTGCCGACTGCCCGCTGATGATCGAACTGCGACCGGGGTCATTTCTTATGGGCACTGCCGAAGAAGACAGGCTAATCGACCCGCGCACGGGCAAACCGGCCAGCAACGACGGACCTCAGCATCGTGTAGATATCGAATATCCGTTTGCACTGGGCAAGTACGAAGTTACTACCGCAGAGTTCGGAACTTTTGTCTCGGCCACTGGCTACAAACCTGAAGGCCCGTGCATGGAGTTCAGCCCTCCCGAATCCTTTAGCATTTCCGGCGATACAACGTGGAGCCAAACAGGCTACCCGCAAACGGAACGCAGCCCGGTCGTTTGCGTGTCCTACTATGACGCGCTCGCCTACGCCGACTGGCTGAGCGAACGCACGCAACACAATTACCGGATTCCGTCAGAAGCCGAATGGGAATACGCGGCGCGGGCAGGCTCGAACTCGCCGTACTTTTGGGGCGACAGCCGTGACGCGACTTGCACCTATGCGAACGTCCGCAGTCCCGGGGCAGATACCATTAGCGACCGGCAGGCCAATGCCGATAAGCAAGACGGTTTCCCGTGTGATGACGGTTTCGTGCATTCCTCACCCGTCGGCAGTTTCGCTCCAAACGCATTCGGGTTTCACGACATGCAGGGCAACGCCTGGGAGTGGGTGGCCGACTGCAACCACAAAAACTATGTTGGCGCGCCTGCGGACGGTTCCGCCTGGCTGGATGCCAGGGGCTGTCAATTCGGCGTCATCCGCAGCGGTTCCTTTCTTAATCTCGTCGAACGGTCGAGCACAACGGTTCGCGCCGGCAGGCCCAGAGAAGGACGGGCCACCAATATGGGTTTCCGCATAGCGAGGGACAACCAGACCGCAGCAGGCCGCCAAGATATTGAGGCAGCTTCGGACTGGGCCGACACATCGACCAAAGATTTCGGCAAGGGCGATAGCGGCGCGGAGCTTTTTCAAAACAGCTGCTCGGCCTGCCATGTGCGTCATGATGATTTCCGCGGCGCCTATGGAACGAGTCAGCAGGACATCGAAAATACGATTCGTAATGGCGGCAATAACATCATGAGCATGCCGGCATTTGGCCAGGTGCTCGCGGATGCTGATATCCGTGCTCTTGCGATCTATATTCGGCAGAAAAATGGCTGGGATTAACTGCACCGGAATTGCAGCTCTGTAGCGAGTCTGCTAGCTTCGCGATCTGCAACCCGTGCACAGCGCGACTGAAACCAGACCAGAGGAAAAAACATGTCAGATATTTCCCGCCGTAACTTTCTGAACCAGGTTGGCATGGGCGCCGCATCGGCCGCTGCGCTCGCCGCAACGGGCTGCGCCACCGCAGGGTCGCAAACAGAACTCTCGAGCTCTAAGGCGGCCAAATCCGTCACGGGGCCTTACCTCAATCTGATCGAGAGCGCCGAAGACAACATGATCGCCTATGCTCGATTGCAGGGCAATCTCGACAGCGACAAGGTTAAGTATGGCTGGTACAAAGGCATGGTATCCGCGGTTATGCCGGACCGGGCTATTACAGATCTTTGCATGATGGAAGGCTTTTCCTGTGCACGACTGCTGCCGAAAGAAGATGGCGTCGGGTACCACAAGGTGCTGCGTGAAGTCGGGTTTTATCGCTCACAACGATTTGGCCGGGCCGGACCTATCATGGAAAGCTGGAAGAACCCGCTTACCAAGGAAGAAGTTGAAGTCGTGCCCATTGCCAATGACCCCTTCAATTATGACATCACGCCTTTCTTCCCGGAACCGCCTAACTACGGCGGCCTGAACACCGGCAAGCCGTTCCCGAAAATCCCCTTGAAACTGCCCTGGAACCCCGAGGTCTATAACAATACCGCGCGGCTCGATACGCGTATCAACCTGTATTACAAGAATGCGCTGGACCCGCAAAAATGGCCCCGCGAATCATCGGGTCCGATGAATCGTGTCACCGAGATCTTTCAGTACAACATCAACCTGGATGATCTGCAGGACCCGAACCAGACCACGACCAAGTACAACGGCACCTGGGCGCGCATCACACCCTGGCTGCCCTGGATGCTGATGGGTCAGACGCCCGGGCATATCGTCTACACCAGTTACATGGGCACCATCGACAGCCTCGACCTCCTGCCTGAAGATCTGGTGCTGGCAGCCGAGGCAATCGACCCGAAATACCTCGACGCCCCGACCGACGTATACGGTCCGAGCCTTTCGTCGCTGGAGCGCTATGCGCTGGAGCAAGAACCGAAGCCCGTGAAAAATTAGGCATACAACTGTCTAGTAAAAAAGGCCCGCATTGGCGGGCCTTTTTTATTGCAACGCGGACGCGTATTCCGATGAACCCAAGTGACGCTCGCCGCTTACTGACGCGACCACCCAATCCGTTATACCCTAGCATAAGGATTTCCCTCGCGTTGCAGCTGGATCGTGCAACCGTTCCCGCACGATTACCACATAGCCCGGAGAGTCGGTACAGTGAACATTACGAACAAACTTTTACTGTCGCTGATGTGCGTGATTAGTGCGTCGGCCTGCGGCTCCGCAGACGAAGCCACCAACGAACCGCCGGAGAAGTCATCGGCAGTGGCGGCTGAGTCGGCAATGTCAAGCGACACATCAACCCGCCTGATTACGGGTTCGGTTTCCTACCGTGAGCGCATCGCGCTAGGCCCGAAGGCAGAGCTTAACCTCAGGCTGGAAGACGTATCGCTGGCAGATGCACCGGCCACACTCATCGCGGAAAAAAACATGCTCATTAAAGGGTCCGTGCCGGTCCGTTTCGAGCTGACTTATGACCCTGCGCTGATAAGCGAGCGGAACAGCTATGCCGTCCGCGCGACGATAAAGGAAAACGGCAGAATGCTCTTTACGACGGATACCCACTATCCGGTCCTGACTCGAAATGGCGGTGACACAGTCGACCTTGTACTCGTTTCGACGGGCAATTCAACGCAGCCTGCGGCAACACTAACGGACACCGATTGGTTGCTGACGGCAATCGTTGGCGAAACCATTTCTGTGCCTGCAAATGCTGATACCCCTTATCTGCGTCTGACGGCCGAAGGCAATATTGTGCAGGGCTTTTCCGGCTGCAACAGGTACAGCGGCACATGGCAGCTTAACGGCGACACCATATCATTCGGCCCTCTGGCGATGACCATGATGGCCTGCGCCGATGACGATGCGATTGAAAGCAGGTTCATGCCGGCGCTGGAAAAGGCGAGCAACTACGTAATCGCGGAGCAGGAACTGATAATGTCACTTGATGGAAAAGAACTGTTGCGATTCAAATCCGGCAATTAAACGGATTCAGCTACTGCCCCATCAGAGCGCGCCAACTCCTGCTGCACGTGGTCGGCAAATCCGGCGCCAACCTCAGCGTAGTAATTGAATGCAGCATCGACGCCGGCATCAAAAAGCGCTGCGCGGTCTTCTTCATATTTGGTTACCGCACCGATTTTCCCGTGATACCCCACTGTCTTAAGCCACCTGACAGAAAGTAACGCATCTTCGTGGGTCGGCAAGGAAAGCATGACCAGGCGTAGCCGCGGATTCATAACGCTCCTCCAGAATTCGATATCTTCTGCGTCACCTGAGATCACATTGTAGTTCTGCTGCTTGAGCTTCTCGACATTCTTGCTATCGACATCGACACCACAAACATAATTACCGTAGATATCTTTCATGGTTCGGTAAGCACCCCGACCGACACGCCCCATGCCTACAACCAGCACCTCCGCATCCCCGATATCGGGCGGTTCGTCCTCCGGCAGTCGATGCGCTGTCTCGAACCGACATAAGAATAGTTCAAGCCGCCTGTAAAGTTCGTGCACGCGCGCATTCAGCATCGAGGCAATCACGAAACTGGCCGCCACGACAATCGCGAGAATCACGAGCCAGCGCTCGTCGAGTAAGCCGAATAGCACACCCTCGTTTGCAACGATGAGTCCGAACTCGCTGAATGTTGCCAGCCCTAATGCAGCTACAAAGGCTGTTCGTGCACGCAACCTGAACCAGGTGAATAGCAGGAAAAAGAGCCCCATCTTGAGCGG
>JARRLL010000041.1:0-54960 GCA_037387125.1 Gammaproteobacteria bacterium
TCGTTGGCCCAGGCGCAGACTATAGATTTCGAGGGAATAGGGGTCATAGAAGGACCTCCTTACGACGTGGTATCACAGGGTTATCGGGTGCAGTACCTTGTCATCCCGGGTAACCCTGAGCCCGGTATACGGCCGGCCGAGATCAGCCCGAACGGCACGGACGTGTATCAGATATGTGGCTTCTGCGCGGCAAGCGGCGGTTTTAATCTGTTTCGCGAAAACGGTGCAACTTTTAACCTCGAGTCGATTGATTTAGGCGGTTTAGGCAATACGGCCGATGAGTTTGATTTTACGATCACGGGGTATCCGGTGGGTCGCAGCGAAGTGGTGGAGACGCTTACGGTGGCGGTCCCCGAAGGTATGCAGACCGTTGCTTTTGACGCGAGTTGGCGAAACCTGACCAGCGTTACGGTGCTCGCCAATAATGCTGGGAACGTCGGCTTTTCGGCGTCGGCCTATGACAACATCGTGCTTGCCAATGGCCCTCTCGCGATCAGCATCGACGTGCTGCCCGGTGACGCTGCCAATAAGGTTTATCCCAATAAAACGGGCAAGCTGCCCGTCGCAGTGTTGAGTTCGGCAGAATTCGATGCGACCCAGGTTGATCCTGCCACGATGACTTTTGGCCTCGGTGAAGCAACCCCCTTGGAGCCGCTCGTAATAAGCAACGTCGACGGCGCGTTCGGGCCGGACGCGACTACCAAGTTTCAGGTGGCAGAATCGGGCATCTTCTGCGATGACACCGAGGTGACGCTAACGGGTGAAACCTATTCCGGAGAGCCCTTTGCGGGCACGGGTGAGATCGATGCTTCAGACTGTCAGACGGGCGGCTGCCATCCCTATTGATCGCAAACTGGCTGACGACGAATAAGGGGCCTATTTCAAATCGCTAACGAGCGATTGGGCCGTAGCGGCAGGCAGTTTATTGCCCTCAACATTGAGCTGAGGGTGGTCGCAGCCGATAAGGACTGCGGCGCCGCCCTTGGCGGCAGCAACCATCGCGTCGCTCAGCTCGAAACGCAGGAAATGAACGCTCGAAGTCTTTTCTTCGTTTTCGCGCTCCATATCTTCGTCCGCTATGGCGTAGACTTTGTCCTGCTCACCGACCCGCACCCAGACCGTGTCCTCGACACCGATGAGTTCTGCCAGCGCCTGGCGACGTTCATCCACGTCCTCGTATTCGAGCAGAAAGGTCGCTTTCCAGTTGTTGCCATCCGGGATTAGCGGGTTATAAGCGTCGAGCTCTTCCTGAATGCCGGCGGCGTCGAATATCTTCTCGATGCGCAGCATCTCCTGAATCTGATAGCGAATCGTCAGCTCGTCCTCAAACATGAGCCTCGCGTGCTCATTGAGCGCAACGTGGCGATTTTTCTTGTGCGCGATCACATCGTTACGGAACGCTGCGCGTTGCTCGGAGTATTTTTCGAGTGACCAAAGATCCGTTCTTGTCAGAGCCACGTGTTCATCCTCTGCCTCGCGATCTGTCCACTACAGTCCGTAAGCCATCCTGAGCAAACTAATCGGATGCTCCGGCTTGCTGATTTTCTCGGATAGATTGGCAATGTGGTTGGCTGCCATCGGGCAGTCGGAAATAAAGTGGTCCGGGTCGTGGGCGTCCAGCTTGCGCACCACGGGCCGAGCGATTTTTACGGCAAAGTCGTGCGATTCTTTCTTTACTGCATAGGTGCCGTCATGACCGGAGCAACGTTCCTGGGCCTGCACGTTTGTGCCCGGGATCATGCTCAGTATATCGCGCGCCTTGATGCCGATGTTCTGCACGCGCAGGTGGCAAGCTACCTGGTAATTGACCTCGCCCAGTTCCTGTTTGAAATCGGTTTTAAAGCCGCCTTCCTTGTGTCGCAGAAACAGGTACTCGAAGGGGTCGAAGAAAGCCTGTTGGACCTTGATGACATCCGCATCGTCCGGAAACATCAGCGGTAATTCCTGCTTGTACATCAGCACGCATGACGGAACCGGCGCCGTCAGGTCGAAACCTTCATCGACCAGTTTCGCGAGTACCGGAATATTCGCTTCCTTGGCCTTGCGGACCGACTCGAGGTCACCCAGTTCCAGCTTTGGCATGCCGCAGCACTTTTCTTTGGGCACCAGTTGGATATGCACCTCGTTGTGCTGAAAGACCTTGAAAAAGTCATCGCCCAGTTCCGGGCTGTTGTAGTTTCCATAGCAGGTGGCATACAGGGCCAGCTTGCCGGTCGTCCGGCCAAGCGGCTGCGGCGTGATGTTCCGGCTGAGGCTAGCGACCCGTTTGCGCATTGTCCGGGAGTGGTATTTCGGCACGGGCGCCTCATGATGAATGCCGGCCGTTTTCTCCAGCGCCTTGCGAAAGCCTTTATTGGAATTCAGTGCGTTCACGGCTTGCACGACCACCGGGATCGACGCCAGCTTCGGCACCTTGTTGGTATCAGACAGGACGCGATTGCGCATCGACGTGCCGTCTTTTCTGAATTTCACCGCCTTGGCGCGCAGCATCAGGTGAGGAAAGTCGACGTTCCACTCGTGTGGCGGTACGTACGGGCATTTAGACATGTAGCACATGTCACAGAGGTAGCATTGGTCCACGATCTTGCCGTAATCGGCCTTGTCCACGCCATCGACCTCCATGGTGGAGGACTCGTCGACCAGATCGAAGAGGGTGGGGAATGAGTTGCAAAGGCTGACGCAGCGCCTGCATCCGTGGCAGATGTCGAAGACGCGTTCGAGTTCTTTGTTGAGATCAGCCTGGTCCCAGAAACTGTCGGACTGCCAGTCTATCGGATGGCGTGTCGGGGCTTCCAGGCTACCTTCTTTCGTGACAGGGGAATCACTCATTGCGTGTCGCTCCAGGCCAGTTGCGCTGCGTTCACTGCTTAAGTTTCGCTACTTAAGGATCGGTGCACAAGACCCGGGTATCTGCCGGGCTTGTCGGCCTCAGCCCTGTCGCGCACTCTGGAAAACTTGACCCGTCACGCATAGCGACTACTTCCGCGAGCGCCAGGCGAGGTCACAAAACCGGCAGACCCTCTGCCAGCTGGTGCCGGCAGAGGGCCCACGGGTTAACTATCCGTCGAGTGTATCGAGCGCTTTCTGGAAACGATTCGCGTGGCTGCGCTCAGCCTTGGCAAGCGTTTCGAACCAGTCGGCAATCTCGTCGTGACCTTCATCGCGTGCCGTTTTGGCCATACCCGGATACATGTCGGTGTACTCATGGGTTTCGCCGGCAATGGCAGCCTTCAGGTTGTTAGCTGTGCCGCCGATGGGCAGACCGGTGGCCGGGTCGCCGACCTCTTCCAGGTATTCCAGATGGCCGTGGGCGTGGCCGGTTTCACCTTCGGCGGTGGAACGGAATACGCTTGCGACATCATTGTAGCCTTCGACATCGGCCTTGGATGCGAAGTACAGGTAACGACGGTTGGCCTGAGATTCACCTGCGAAGGCGTCTTTCAGATTCTGTTCGGTTTTTGAGCCTTTTAGTGACATTGCGTTTTCCTCAATTGACTAATTTATCAGGAGCACCAGACTCCACGAGCTTGTCCCGGCATTGCTCCGGTTTGAACGTATACTAAAACTGAGATTACGTTCGGTCTAATGGATAATTTAAATATTATTAATCTATTTATTCGATTGTAAGGCAGCCGCGCCTCGCGGCTTGGTTAAGTATAGACGCAACGGGCCGATGAGCAATAATTTCCTG
This sequence comes from Gammaproteobacteria bacterium, assembly GCA_037387125.1. Taxonomy (GTDB): domain Bacteria; phylum Pseudomonadota; class Gammaproteobacteria; order Steroidobacterales. The sequence continues at coordinate 3,692 of JARRLL010000041.1, forward strand.
AAGGGCAAGACGGCGCCTGCTTATCCTTCGAATGCGAAAGCCCAGAAACCACCAAGATCTTTAACGCGCTGGTTGTAACGAAATCTCTCCGGAGTCTTTCACGCGGATAGCAGGGCGAAAAGTGCCTACATCGAGTTTCGTCTCCAGCTCGTAGCTGACGCTGCTTTTTGGTTCAGTCATCAGGTCCCGGAGCAGCTGGAACGTCTGCAACATGCTCGCGGAGGCGGTCACCGTGAAAGTCTCCTCGCTGTAGCCGGCCACCACGGGCAGGTCTTTGCCTACGCCGGTCATAACTTCACGCCCGTCCAGCGAAATCGTGTATGCGACCCCCTGGAGCTCCAGCGCTTCGCTGTTCGGGTTAACGACGCGCAGGCCGATTTCAAAACTCGGCGCAGCACCTCCGCCTGGCACAGCACGAAAAGAAGCGACGCTGACGGTCGGCGGGTCGTAGTCACCTTGCAGGGTGGCACAGGCATTCAGGCCGCAAGCCAATGCAAGCATGCAGAAAATACGCCAGGGCAAAAACCGGAGCGCCGCTGTGAAGACTGCCGGGGTTTTGCGCTTCAAACTAGACATCGGTTCGCTCCGGATTATCCCCCTTGCTAGTCTTCATCAACGGTGTATTGCCCCGTTAGCCTGCGCCACAAGTGCGACCACGACAAGCCGATTGCCAGCAAGCTTCCCAGGCAAACCAGAACTATCCAGGTTATGGCGCTGGCCGAGTCTGCCGTAAGCACGCCCAGAGATATCAGCACCCAGACGATGGCTACCAGCGCCAGGATAGCGAGTACCACGCCTAGCGTGTCCATGGCTTTCCAGGTTGCGACCCACAGAATGGCCCAGCCTATCAGCAGTAAAACACCCACCAGAAAGTGCACGGCCCCGACCTCGCCATCGGCGATGGCTGAACGAATCCAGTGAAATGCGGAGAATTGGGAAGGGTTGTAAGTTATGAGTACCAACCCAAGTGCGAGCGCATAGCGCCAGGCAAAGCTGGCCAGCGTAAACTCGCGGCTCACGCCGCTGGATTTGATTTTTACAGCGGAAGGTGTCGTCTCGGTCATCGCGGTTTTCCTTTCTTGTTCACGCTACCATTTATCCACCCCTGCTTAGTGCAGGAATCCAGCCCTGCTTGCTACCGGGATTTTTGTACGAACGATTAATGCCAGTTTTTTGCAGCAAAAGAACCCGTCACAGGCACCGCATCAGGGACGGCGCTGCTATGGCTACTCGGTTGCCGACTCTCAACGTGCCGCCTGTGCCTGCAATATCCCCCAAAAACGCGCGCAGGACAATTACGCGCGATCCTGAGGAGCGGATGCCGGCCAACAGCAGACTATTTCAATATAAAGGTCACCATCATGCGAACTTTGTAAGCCGCAATTTTGCCATCTTCGATGACGACTTCCTGGTCTTTCACCCACGCGCCGGTGAGATTTTCCAGTGTCTTGGCGGCCCTTTTGATGCCGTTGTTCAAGGCGTCATCAAAGCTTTGCTTGGATGATGCAGTAATTTCCGTGGTTCTGGCTACACTCATGATTTCTGACTCCAGTCTGGTTTTGTTATTGTGGACGAGCGGGAAGTGAACATTCCGTCCCTGGAGTGATGTACTTCGCGGGCTTGAAGCCTGAACCATACAGACTATAGCAATGGAATAACTTCGCAAGGGCTCAGTTTTTGGTCATATGCGCACTGCGCCACTGACCCCATGCTTTTGGTGTTGATAGTGAGGCCTGACAATGCAGAACTTTGAAAAACTGGGCGCTTTTTACCTTGGTCGGCGGGTCGCCGACGCGGCCGGCGAAGTGCTTGATGAACTGGTTCTATATGACAGCAAAGACCTGACTACCCATGCCGCCATTATCGGTATGACGGGCAGTGGCAAGACGGGATTGGGTATTGGTCTGATCGAAGAGGCGGCGATGGACCGTATACCGGTGATCGCAATCGACCCCAAAGGCGACCTCGGCAACCTGTTGCTGACCTTTCCCCAATTCAGAGGCACGGACTTCGAGCCGTGGGTTGATGCGCGCGCTGCAGCCGATCAAGGCCAGACCGTCGAGGAGTTCGCGGCAGCCCAGGCGGCGGTCTGGAAGAAAGGCCTCGCCGCATCGGGGCAAACCGCCGAGAGGGTTCGGCAGCTCAAGACCAACTGCGACTTCACGATCTACACGCCGGGCAGTTCGGCCGGCGTGCCGCTCGCGATACTCGGCGAGTTTCCGCCGCCAGGCGCAGAGGTCCGGGCCGATAAAGATATCTATAACGATGTTGTCGATGGCACCGCCACGGGGTTGCTCAGCCTGCTGGGCATCGACGCCGACCCTGTCAGCAGTCGGGAACACATCTTGATCACCAATATCCTGCGCAGTTGCTGGGCCAAAGAACAAAGCCTGGACCTGGCGGGCCTCATCGCGGCGGTGCAGGAGCCACCGTTCCGCAAAGTCGGTGTGATCGCTGTCGATACTTTCTTTCCTCAGAAGCAGCGCTTCGCCCTGGCAATGCAGATAAACAATCTGCTGGCTGCTCCTGGTTTTGCGGCCTGGATGGAGGGCGACCGTCTCGACATCGATACATTGCTCTACACGGATACCGGCCAGCCCAGGGTCAGCGTGTTGTCCATAGCCCATTTGGACGATCGCGAGCGCATGTTCTTTGTAAGCATGTTGCTTACGGCGCTGCTGGCGTGGATGCGGCGTCAAACAGGCTCGGCTGCGCTGCGTGCGATTTTGTATATCGACGAAATTTTCGGCTACATGCCCCCGGTCGAAAATCCGCCCTCGAAAAGGCCATTGCTAACCTTGCTTAAACAGGCGCGCGCCTTCGGACTCGGCGTGGTTCTGTCTACCCAGAACCCGGTCGATCTCGATTACAAGGGGATGAGCAACATGGGCAGCTGGTTTATCGGCAGGCTGCAAACCGAACGCGACAAGCAACGCGTGCTGGAAGGCTTGAGGAGTGCAGCGGGGGCGGGGTCACTGGAGTCCGGCAAACTGTCGGAGATGCTCTCCAGCCTCGGCAAGCGCTGTTTTCTGCTGCACAACGTGCACGAAACCACACCCGTGTTGTTCAGCACGCGCTGGGTCATGTCTTACCTGGCCGGGCCGCTGACGCGCGCGCAGATTAGCCTGCTGAGCGCGGCCCGTCCTGAATCGCCCAAAGGCGAACGAGAACGAAAGGCGAAAGCAGGCATTTCGACTGGCGCGCCGACCGAGACGCTCGGGGCGCCGGTGCTGGAACCCGGTATCAAACAGACATGGCTCGGTGCTGCGCGTATGCCGAGGGAGGGTGAGCAGCTCGTTTACATGCCAGAGTTGCTTGCAGAGATCAGCGTGAACTATACGAGCGCGCGCCCCAAAATCGACACGCGTGCGGATTTTACGCTGTGCGTGGAAGTAGATGCTGCGGATGAGCAACCTTTGTGGGCAGAGGGCCAGGAGTTGCTGCCGAATACGGTGCAGCGCTTTGCAAAGCCTGCTGCTGGTGCGAGTTACGCAGAGTGTCCGGTCAGTCTGCTTAATGCCCGTAATTATGCCGTGTGGGAGAAAAAGTTACGCAGCTGGGTGCGCACCGATCGACCACTACAGCTCTGGAAAAGCGCAGCGATGAAGGTCGTCTCAGAACCCGGTGAATCAGAGCGAGACTTTCGAATTCGACTGCAGCAACTGGGTAACGAGCAGCGTGACCTGCGCGTGGCTAAATTGCGCCAGACATACGAGGCGAAAGTCGCGCGTCTGGAGGATAGGCTCATGACCGCCGAGCAGGCTCGCGACCGTGAAGCCGAGCAAGCCAGCGGCAGCAAACTCGATACGGCCATCTCGGTGGGTACCGCCGTGCTCGGCGCGCTCCTCGGGCGTAAGCGCGTATCAGCTACGAGCGTCGGCCGGGCAGGCACCGCGGCCCGGCGGGCCGGGAACATGCGCAAGCAGATGGGTGACGTAAAACGCGCCGAAGAAAAAATCGCGAAAATAGAGCAGGACATCGAAGCACTCAAAGAACGTTTTGATGCCGATGTAGAGGCGATGGATGACGCCTACAATGCGCAGACAGAAACACTCGACGAACTGTTTGTCCGGGCGCGTAGCACGAATATCCGAATCAACTGGATGGGGCTCGCCTGGCGGCCTGCCTTCAATTAATTTCGGAGATTAATTTGAGCTTTAAGAGCCGGTGTACCGCATTTCGAATGGCCGCGACATGATGCATGTCATTCCCTGTTGAGTGACCTCGGACCTGAGGTCGCCGTTGATACTTTCCGCGGAGTTAAGCTGCCAGCTGAAGTTGATCATCATCGGCATGCGGTCCTGCTCGCCGCCTACAGCTATTTCCAGCATCCCGTCTTCCTGCGATGCATTAAGCGGCATGTTGGTCATAGATTCGCATGCCATGCTGTTGATGTAATTGACGGTCATCCCCCAGTGGTCTAACCCGGGCCGAGGACGCGGCTCGAATCGGTCACTTAAGCCGCTACAACATTCTAAATGCCAGTTTAGGGAAGCGGGCATCAACGCCACTGGAAAAAGTCCTCCGGCCAGCTGCCTTAGCCGACTTGCAGACCCGCAGACAGTTCTGTGCCGCAACTCTGCTAGGCTATCCCACTATGAAACTGTCCTTCATTATTCCTGCCTACAACGAGGCTGCCTGGATTGAACGCTGTTTACAGCAAATCGCTGCAGCAGTAGCCGCCTGTCGCACTGCGCGCAAGGGCGAGTTCGAGGTCGAATGCGTGGTGACGGACAACAACTCAAGTGACGAAACCGCGAGCCTGGCAGCGCAGGCCGGCGCGCTGGTCGCGTTCGAGCCCGTCAACCAGATATCGAGGGCGCGGAATACAGGAGCCAGGGCGGCGTCAGGCGACTGGCTGATATTTATCGACGCGGACTGCGAATTGTCGGCCGGACTGCTCGGCGACGTGCTGGCGCTGATCGAAACCGGCAAATTCCTGGGTTGCGGCAGTCTGGTCGCCATGCACGATATGCCGGGCTCGGCGCGCTGGCTACTGGTGGTTTGGTCGTGGTTGTCGGCCCGGCTGAACTGGGCCGCCGGCTCTTTTGTCGCCTGCCGCGCCGATGCCTTCGCCGCGCTCGGCGGCTTCAGCGAACAGTTGTACGTTGCTGAAGAAATCGATTTTTCACGGCGTATCAAAAAATACGCGCGCCGGCAACGGAGCAAATTTACCGTGTTGCGTGAGCATCCGCTGCAGACTTCCAACCGCAAAGTCCGCCTTTACAGCACAAGGGAGTTGTACGCGCAGTTACTGCGGCTGATTGTGCGGCCGCGCAAGACGATGCGCGATAAAGATGCCCTGAATGTCTGGTACGACGGCCGCAGATAAAAGCCGCTTTCGCATCAGATACAACAAGGCCAGACACTGACTAGTGCCTGGCCTCGTTGATACACACTTATCCGGCTTATTCCGCTACCGTTTGCGTGATGGCGGTTTTGCAGCTCTCGCCCAGTTTGGCGTCGTTTTCTTCAAGGCAGCCAAGTATTCGACCTTCCCCGATCGGGACGTCCCTGCACATGGTCGTAATTTCGGTTTCACAGCTCTCGGCCACGTAGGCGATGGCAACGGCCACCTGCTCCAGCAGCGATGCCGCCTGGTAGAGTGCATACGTGCATTGGCTCGAAAGCTTGTCTTCATGGGCGGCCGCGCAATGCAGTAATCGGCCTTCACCCGGCGTGACCTGGCTACAGTACTGCTTGATGTCTGCGTCGCAGGCTTCAACCAGTGCGTCGATCAGCGGAGATTCCTGGGCCGTCGCCTGGAACCCGGTGAGCAGGCCGCTTGCAATCAATAAAGAGCGAATGATGTGTTTCATATTGGTTTCCTTGTTGTGAGCCCCGCAGCGGAGCATAAGGCCGCGAAGGGCAGCAGGCAAATCGTCAACTAAGGATAATGTCATTTGGTACTGCAGGGCCGCGTGAATCGAGCGAGTCCGCCTGATCATAACTTTGTTTATGGGCCTAATCCGGTCGGTTCCGTGCTGGTCGATTGCAGAGTCTGGTTCGGCCCTTTGCTCGGAATTCAGATTTCCGCCGCGGGGTAGGGTTCGCAGGCGCGCAGGTAAAGACCGCCCGTCAGTGTGAGGCTGTAATAAATATTCCCCGACGCTTTGCCGGGCTCCCGCTGGATAAACTGCAGGTAGTCCAGTTGCTTGAAAACCCGGCGAACATCCCTGACGCTCGCCCCGGACAATTGCCTTAGCTCCTCGGCTGTCGCGACACCGTCATCCCCCTTATCGCGGGCGAGGCGCAGTGCTGCGACTGCAAGGTCCTCCAGGGCAACCAGTTCCTCGACTATGGTGCTGTCCGCATTGACGACCGGGCCGCCGACCGCTTCCCGGCATGCGTTCATAATTCGGTAGCGTCGCATATTGCGTTGCAGGCGCTGCGCGGCCATGGAGCACGCGCAGGAAACCTCGCGGTACAGCGCCGTTGCATAACGGTATAAGAACCAGGCTTCAACCATCACCGTTACCCAGAAGACTGCTGCTATGCCATAGGCCAGCGTGCCGCCGGACGCAAGCGATGCGTATCCGGCATACGTATCATCGAAGCGTGCAGCGATACCGGCGATTGTTGTCGCTACAAAATTGCCGGGCGCGATAAAAATAGCAAAGACTAAATCGGTCAACTGGTTGAGGGATGATGACGCGTTTTGCATGACTGGTTTACCGAGAAGTCGAGATAGCGGATTGCAGCAATAACTGCGGGGAGTGAGACAAGCTTCCAGCAGTCACCACAGCTGTCCCTTGAAGCAACGTACCAGCTGAATATGGTGGCGTGCTGTATGTCAATCTGTGAATCNNNAACCCGATGCTGACTGATTTACGCATAGCTCTTGCGTACGGAGCGGACCATGTCTTACTTGAGGGAGTGGTGTTCGCGGCCTTATATAGAATATGTTTAATCAAACATAAATATCCAGTCGCCAATTTAGTCCCGATGGTCAGTTTTGTGCTCGATGAATGTCACAGGAATGCGGTTGAACTGTTGAGCTTTGCCCGGATTCGTTTAATACCTGCAACATAATTGAGACATGCGTCACAGATAGAGGAAGTCTATTCAACAAAACTTCCCTCGTGGATGTGGAGCTCGCAAGGCAGTCAACTGAGGCCAACGAGCATGAGCGCTAAGTCAGTCAATTTGGGTGCGGATAATGTTGCAATCTATTCGAGCTGCTTTCTGTGGCTTCCTGCTATCGGTGTGCTTTACCGGAGTATCTGCGGACGAATTGTCCCAGCAGCAGATGCGCAGTCTGGACGAGCAGGTTCAGGAAGTTAAGACCGACGTGCTGTCTATTGCGGCTGACCTGGGTCGCCTCGAGGAGCGCTTGTTGTATCCCTCAAATACGCAAGTCGCAGTGTTCGTTTCTGTGCCTGACGGAACCTACAGGCTGGACTCCGTGCAACTGGAAATCGACGGTGAGCCGGTCGCGCACTATATATACAGCTTCAAGGAACTCGAGGCTCTGCAAAACGGTGGTGTCCAGCGTCTTTACACAGGCAACGTTCCCACCGGTCAGCACAATCTCAATGTCACTTACAGCGGCAAGCTCGAGAACGGCAAGGAATTTAGCAGCAGCGACCAGTTCGTGTTCGACAAAACCGTCCGGCCCAAAATGCTGGGCCTCACGCTGGCCGCTGCAAACTCAGGGTCTAAGGGCATCCAGATCCAGGACTGGTAATCATGTCCCGTTGCGCCTTACTGATTTTTGCCGCGGCTTCGCTGGCGGCCGCTGAGCCGTCCCAAAGCGAGGAGCTGACGGATCTCTATTTTGGGGAGGCAAAATATTTTGCCAATCAGGGCCTGAACTTCGAAGCGCTGGAACGGCTCGACATAGAGTTGGCTCAGCATCATGCGATCGATGAGCCGCAGCTCGATAGCCTGTATCCGTACGTCGATGATGCCGAATTTTCGGTGGGTGATTTCGAGTTGCGTTACCGCATGCATCATCGTGCCGGCAGAGCGATCAGAGCCGTGCTAGAGGGTGATGTCGATGAGGTCGTGCGCAATGAGGCGGCTTACCGGCTCGCCAAAATACATTTTCAGAAAGGTCAGTACAGCGAAGCGATGTCGGCCCTGGCCCGCATCAACGGCGAAGTTCCGAAGGAAATTCGTGACGACATCGAGTTTTTGCGAGCCAACGTCTATCTCGCTATGGGTGAACCCGAACAGGCTGTCGATATCCTTGGTGATTTGCAGAGCGACGATGACCTGGACGGCTTCATTGCATACAACCTGGGTATAGCGCTGCTCGAAGCGTCCCAATTTGAGCTGGCGTATCGGCAGCTCGATGCCGCCGGCCGAATCAAGGCCGTGAGCGAAGCCGAAAAATCCATTCGTGACAAATCCAACCTCGTGCTTGGCACTATCATGCTGGAAACGGGCCGCTACACAGAATCGCGGCAATACCTGGATCGCGTCCGGCTGGATGGGCCGTTTGCCAACCAGGCCTTGCTCAGCGCGGGTTGGGCGTCTATGTCCGCGGAGCAATTCGACCGGGCAACGGTTCCCTGGGGGATTCTTGCCGGTCGTGATTCGACCGACTTCGCTGCGCAGGAAGCTATGCTGGCGCTTCCTTACGCTTATTCCCGATTGAACGTGCACGGTAGAGCCGCCGAAAATTTTGGCCGTGCGCTCGATGAGTTCGGTGCGGAAGTTGGCAAGCTTGATGCTTCGATCGAGAGCATACGTGCAGGGAAATTTCTGACCGCACTGATTCGCGAAGAGATTCGGCAGGACAAGAGCTGGGTGATTCGATTGCGGTCGTTGCCCGAAACGCCCGAAACCTATTACCTGATGGAACTCCTGGCAAGCCATGATTTTCAGACGGGGCTGCAGAATTACCTCGATCTGGAGGAGTTGCGGAAGAAGCTGGTTGCGTGGCAACGAAACTTCGACGCATTTGACGACATGGTGGCGATCCGTGAGGAACACTACGAGCCGCTATTGCCCGTCGTCGACTCGGAATTCCGCGGGCTTGATTCGCGCATGAAAGTTCGTCTGGAGCAGCACAAGCTGCTGGAGCAGCGACTCCAGTCGATGCTGACGGCACCCCAACCGGAATTTCTGGCGACTCATGAAGAACAGCAGCAGCTGGCCAGCATCGAACGAATCGAATCGCAGTTGCGTGAAGGCAATGAAGCAAACAACAGCGACATGCTCGAGCGGGTCGCGCGTCTCAAAGGGCGGCTGATCTGGGATATCCATACCGACTTTTACAAACGGCTCGACGCTTTCGACACCCATCTGCGTGAACTCAGGGCTGCGATAGAGGTGCTCGAAACTCAGTACCAGCAATACGTGCGTGTGCGCCAGGCTGCATCGCACAGCTACCAGGGTTACCTCGAGCCGGTGACTCGCATGCGCACGCGTGTCAGGGAGTCTCTCGACAAGGTCAACACACTGATGGCACGTCAGGGCCGGTTGCTCGAAGTCGTAGCCATCGATGAACTGGTTGCACGCCGTCAACGGCTCGATCAGTACATGGAAAAAGCACGTTACGCGCTGGCGAACAGCTACGACAGGGCTACGCAGGCCCGGCTTGAAGGGGTTGCGGAATGATGTCCTGGCGTCGCCACATACTTTGGATGCTTCCGGTCGCGTTAACCGCCTGTACTGCAGGCCCGGAAAAAGACACGCTTGCGGATCTGCACCGAATCGATCCTGACATCACGGATATTACGATCGATGACAGCCTCGAACGCGCCGAAGAAAGTTACCGGCGGTACCTCGAGGAAACACCGTCACGCGTCATGGCGCCCGAAGCCATGCGTCGTATGGCTGACCTGCAGATCGAGAAGCAATTCGGCATTATCGGGACGGGTGAACTGGTCGAAATGGCGGTGGCGGAAGACAACGCCATGCTGCAGCAACCGGCTAAGTCCATGGCACCCAAAGAGGATGCTGCGTTAAGCGTCGGTGCGGCGCGGGCGGATACCGGGCTCGCGCAAAAATACGCAGAGGAGCGCGCGGCTTTCGAACAACGTGCCACAGCGACGCCCAGCCTGACCGATCAGTCCGCAGCGGACCCACTAAGCCTGCCCGGAATGGTCGACAGCCCGGAATCGGGAGGGCCCCTCGAGGCGATCGCTACCTATCAGAAAATTCTGGACGAGTTTCCGAATTACGAACGCAACGATCAGGTGCTCTACCAGATGTCGCGTGCCTACGACGAACTGGGTATGACCGAAGATGCCATGGCCGTCATGGAGCGGCTTATCAGTCGTTACCCCGACTCGAAGTATGTGGATGAAGTGTATTTTCGGCGCGGCGAATACTTTTTCGTACGCAAAAAATACCTCGATGCCGAGGAGTCGTATCAGGCGATCATCAGGTCCGGTTCGGTATCCGCTTACTATGAGCTGGCGCTCTACAAATTGGGTTGGACGCTTTACAAGCAGGACTTCTACGAGGAGGCGCTCGATCGATATATCGCGATGCTGGATTATCGGCTGTCCATCGGTTTCGATTTTGAGCAAAGCTTCGATCAGGATGATGAACACCGTGTTGCCGACACCTTCCGCGTTATTAGCCTGAGTTTCTCGAACCTCGGTGGCCCGGAAGTCATCGACGAATACTTTGCCAGCAAGGGTAGCCGTAGTTATGCCGACAAAATCTACAGCAATCTGGGTGAATTCTATCTGACCAAGCTGCGTTACCAGGATGCTGCCGCGGTCTACAACTCATTTATCAATCTCAATCCTTACCACCGTGTCGCGCCGAATTTCAGTATGCGCGTCGTCGAAATTTATGAGCAAGGTGATTTCCCGCAGTTGGTGGTGGAGTCAAAGAAAGACTTCGCGCAGCGCTACGCGGTGCAGGCAGATTATTGGAAGCACTATGACATTGCTGAAGCAACCGAGGTCATGGGTTTTCTCAAGACCAACCTGAAGGACCTGGCTACGCACTACCATGCTCTCTATCAGAACGAGGAACTGATCGACGAACAGCCTGCAAACTATGCGGAAGCCTTGCACTGGTATCGTGGTTTTCTCGCCTCATTCCCGGATGACCCCGAGTCTCCGCCGACCAATTATCAACTGGCAGACCTGTTACTCGAGCACGGTGATTTTGGCAAAGCCGCGCTGGAGTATGAGCGCACGGCTTACGATTATCCGCGCTACGAGAAATCTGCTGCCGCCGGTTATGCCGCCGTCTATGCGCACCGTCAGCATCTGGAGACCGTCACCGGTGCGCGCCAGGCACAAGTGAAGCTGGCTGCGGTCGAGAGTTCGTTGCGGTTCGTGGATACCTTCCCGGAGCACGAAGAGGCGCCCCCGGTGCTGGGAACGGCGGCCGACGACCTGTACGCAATGAAAGATTTCGACCGCGCTATCGCATCGGCCCGCCTGCTCATCGAGCAGTACCCGAATACCGATTCAGCCCTGTTGCGTTCGGCCTGGATTGTGGTTGCCCACTCGTCCATCGATACCGCGCAATTTGCGCAAGCCGAAGAGGGCTATATGCAGGTGCTCGCGCTTACCGAACCCGAAGACGAATCGCGGGCCGCCATCGTGGACGGTCTGGCCGCTTCCGTATACAAGCAGGGTGAGCAGGCGATGCTGCTGGAAGACTACCGGACTGCCGCCGGCCATTTCCTGAGGATTCGCGATGTTGCGCCGGCGACAGAAATCGCGGTGTCGGCGACCTATGACGCAGCCGCTGCATTGGTGAAACTGGAAGACTGGGTTCAGGCGGCCGGCGTTTTCGAAACCTTCCGTGGTGAAAACCCGGAGCACCAACTCGCTGCGGATGCCACAAAGCAGCTCGCGGGCATCTATCGCAAGGACAATCAGCCTGAGCGCGCCGCTGCGGAGCACGTCAGGATTGCGGACGAATCCAGCGACCCCGAACTGAGTCGCGAAGCCTTGCTGATTGCCGCCGACCTTTACGAGGAGGCGACCAATACCCATGCGGCGCTGGTGGTTTACGAGCGCTACGTTGTGGAATACCCGAGCCCGGTCGATATCGCATTGGAAACGCGCACGCGAATGGCAGAGATTTATCAGCAGGACGGTAACTTCAGCCGCTACCACGATGAGCTGCGCACCATCGTCGCTATCGACAAGTCGGCGGGTGCTGAGCGTTCTGCGCGCACGCGGTACCTGGCAGCGAGCGCTGCGCTGGTGCTTTCGGAGCTTCTGTATCAGCGCTTCGCCGGGTTGGAGTTGGTGCAGCCGTTTGACAAGAGCCTCGCCGAGAAACAAGCGCGTATGGATGCTGCGATGGCCGCCCTGGAGGCCCTCGTCGACTACGAGGTGGGCGAGGTCACGGCCGCTGCGACCTATTACATAGCCGAAATCTATTTCAATTTCAGTCAGGCGCTCCTTGATTCTGAACGACCCGACGATATGAGCAGTGCGGAGCTGGCTTCCTATGACCTCGTGCTCGAGGAAGAAGCCTATCCATTCGAAGAGCAGGCGATCGAAGTCCACGAGGAAAATTTCGAATTGCTCCGCGCCGGCCTCTTCAACTCATGGGTCGAGAAGAGTATGGGCAAACTGGCGAGCCTGATGCCCGGCCGTTACGCCAAGACTGAAATCAGCAGCGGGTTTTTGGGTTCCATCGATGTTTATGCTTACCGAATGCCGGTCGTTCCTGAAGTCCTGCCGGTTGATGGTGATGCCCCGGACACGGCGGCGGTGCCGGCGCCTGCGGCGCAGGTCACGCAATCGGTCGCTGGTCCCTGAGGAAGTTCAAGTGATGAATATCATGACAAAAAATCAGTTTGAACCGGTGTTGCGATCAGCGCCACGGATCGCTCTACTCGCGGCGCTGCTGACGCTTGTAGGGTGCGCGCCGGCGACGCGCCAGCCAACCCAGGTCAAGATCGAAATTCAGGACAACGTCGGCTTCACGATCGTCGAGGAAGCCGGCATCAGTGGTGAGGCGCGCGAGCGATACCAGGCTGCTCACTCTTTGTTTGCGCAGCAGAGATTTGTCGAAGGTATTGCCTTGCTCGAGCAGCTGGTCGATGCCGAGCCCGAGCTCAGCGCGCCGCGCATCGACCTCGCGATCGCCTACCACCAGCAGGGTGATCTCGAGTTGGCGGAACAGAATCTGCGTGCGGCGCTGGAACAGAACCCCACGCATCCGCTGGCATTGAACGAGCTCGGTATCATCTACCGTAAAACCGGACGTTTCGACGAGGCGCGCAGCAGTTATGAAAAAGCGCTTGAAGTCTATCCCGGTTTTCACAGCGCGCGCCGCAATCTGGCGGTGCTGTGTGATCTCTACCTGGGCGACGCGCAGTGCGCGCTGGACAATTACGAGGCCTACATGGAAACCGTAGCCGAAGACCCGGACGTAGCTATCTGGATGGCGGACCTGCGAAATCGCAGCGGCGGACAGGAGTAGATTATGGCAAACAAACTGATGTTGCTCGCAGCACTGTTGCTCGCACAAGCTGCCGTCGCTGTTGAACCCGATCCGGCGGCCGAAACCAGCGGCAGCGATGCGGCCGCGAAGGGCGCGTCGGAGCAGGAACTGGTTGCCGCCCAGGCATCAGACGGGCCCAAGACCATGTCCGGCATGTCCATCCTGGGTAACGAGGAAGCCCCCAAATCACTGGTTATCGTGCCCTGGAAAAGCTCCGAAATGGGTGACGACATCAGCCTGTCTGACTCGCTCGACGATCGTGCGCGCCCGGTCGATCGCGAAGTTTTTTTGCGCGAATTAAGTTACTACGATATTCGCGCCGGTAAATAGAATTTTCAAAAAGCGCGCCGAAAAAAACGCGACCCGGAAAATCTTTTCGACCCATTTGACTTAACACTCTTTCAGCTTACATAACAGGAAAATTCGCAACATTTTCTGTTTGTTAGCGATAACTGCATCACATTTATGCGCATTCACTCGGCCTATTCTTGCGCTTGGGCTACAACGGAAAGTGACTTTTGTCGAATTGAGGGATGGTGATGGATATTTTCTATTCGATCGTACGTTTTTTCGCCACGGGCGGATTATTTATGTTTCCTATTCTGATCGTCTTCGCCGTCGGCGCAGCGATCTCTATTGAGCGTTACATAACTTTAAGCCGCATTACTCGCAAGAATCGAAGTGCCTGGGAGCAAATTCAACCTTTGCTCAGCAAGGGCGAGTTCGACAAGGCGCGTGACTTGGCTGGCAAGGACGAATCTACAGTGTCGCAGGTGCTCAATATGGGCTTGTCGCTGCAGGGTTCGGTGAGGCGTCGTGAAGACATCGAGATCGCCATGGAAGAAAATCTGATGGAGATCGTGCCGCGGCTGGAAAAGCGCACACCTTACGTTGCGCTGGCTTCGAGCATTGCTACGCTGCTCGGCTTGTTGGGCACCATCATGGGTCTCATTCAGGCCTTCACCGCGGTCGCCAATGCTAATCCTGCGGAAAAGGCCGACCTGCTTTCAGCCAGTATTTCGGTTGCGATGAATACCACGGCATTTGGCTTGATGGTTGCCATTCCGCTGCTTGTGGTCCATGCGGTTCTGACCAGCAAGACCGGCGACATCGTCGACAGCCTGGAGATGGCCTCGGTCAAAGCACTGAGTGCAATTACCCGGCGCGCTAAACGTCAGTTCGAAATCGCGGCCTGAGGCTGATCAGATGGCCAGACGCCACCACTACAGGCGCCGGACGAAAGAAACGCCGGAGCTGGACGTTACCACCTTCCTCAACCTGATGGTTGTGCTGGTGCCCTTCCTGCTGATCACGGCCGTCTTTTCCCGGTTGACCATCGTCGAACTCAATCTGCCATCTTCGTCAGGCGGCAGCGTGAGCACGGAGCCCAACTTTCGACTTGAAGTCATCGTCCGTGAGGCCGGGTTGGAAATTACCAATGGCAACCAGGTGATCGCCGCGATACCCAAACAGGATGACGAGTACGACATCGATACCTTGTCGGATTACATGGTCAACCTGAAGCGGCAGTATCAGAATGAAACAGCCGCGTCGGTGCTGCTGGAGCCGCTGATTCCTTATGACTATCTCATTCAGGTAATGGATGTGGTCAGAAGTGTCGAGCTGCCGGTCAGCGGTGATGAGTTGCTGCTCGCCGACAACGGCATCAGTCCAGCCGATGTGCCGTCGAACATGGATCAGTCACTGTCGCAGCAGGTGCAGATGGTGGCACTGTTCCCCGATATTTCGGTTGGAGAAGCGCCATGAGGGAATCGCGTCGCATTAAGCGCATGTCGCGCAACCGAGGCATCGTGACGAAGATGAATCTGACATCACTGATGGATGTCTTTACGATTCTGGTGTTTTTTCTGCTGGTCAATTCCGGCTCCGTCGAGGTGCTCGATGCGCCGAAAGAAGTGAAGCTGCCGGAGTCGATGGCGCAGGAAAAGCCGCGCGAAACGGTCGTAATTTTCGTCAGCCCGGATGAGGTACTGGTTCAGGGGCAACTGGTTGCCTACACAGCTGACATTCTCGATTCGAGCAACGGGCCGATCGAACCTATCACGGCGCGCCTCGCAGAGTTGAGCGGGACAGTTGTCGGGCCCGCGACTAAATCCCTGGCAAAGAGTCAGGAGGTCACCATTCTTGCGGACAAGTCGGTCCCCTTTACCGTGATCAAACGAATCATGACGACATGCACCGGCGAGGGCTACAACGAGGTCTCGCTTGCGGTTGTGCAGAAGTCTGGCCAGGGAACAGCCATCTAGTCATGGCAAACCGGGCAGGTCGTTGTCACGAAACCAGGATGAAACCGTGATTTCAGAGAACATCGCTGAACAAAAGGAGCTTCAGGATCAGCTTGCTCAACAGGAGCAAAAGCTGGCCGAAATGAAGCAGGAACGGCTCGCAGTGGATGCTGAGCTCAAATCGTTGGCCGGGCAGCGTGAGCAATACGAGCTGCTGGATTCGATCTGCACTTCGCTGGACCGGTTGGAAGAGCTCGAGGCGGCAGATCTGTTCTGGGGCGAGCGTCTCCAAGCCGATGACTGGCAGGCGCACCTGGCCGGCATTCGCAGTCAGTCAGCTTCTTTCTGTGCCACGGTCGAAGAGATCGAGGGGCGACTCGGTGGCGTCGATGCGCGTATCGATGAGCAGGAACAACTGCTCGACGTCATTGACTACCGGCTCGAAGAAATCGAGGAAGAAGAGGAGCGCCGTAAATCCGAGTGGGTTATCGAGCGCGAGGGACAGGAACCGCCGTGGCACCGAATCGTCATGCCGTGGACCCGCGGCTGTGAAGAAGATCGGCGCTTTCAGAAATCGCTGCTCAGTTCGGTCACCGCCAGCATTCTTTTTGCGCTGTTGCTGAGCCTCATCGACCTCCCGATTCCTGATCGGGCCGAACTCATGGAAGTGCCCGATCGAGTGGCAAAGATTATTGAACTGCCGCCCGCGCCGCCGCCGGTGCAGCCGGTAGAGCAACCGCAGGATCCTGTCGAACCTGAGCCGGTGATGGCCGATGAGCAGCCGGTCGAGGATACGCCCGAGGTAACAGAGCCGACCCAGGTCGCCGAACAGCAGGAAGAGCCGAAACCGCAGGTACGCTCCAAAGGCATCCTCGCATTTCGTGAGAGCTTCTCCGATCGCGCCAAGGCGAGTCCGTCGGCCCGCTTGGGGGCGCAGGCCCGTATTGGCAACGCCGGCGACGCGGCCGTCGGCCGCCCGACGCGCGCGATGGTAACGACCAATGCGCCCGGCTCGAGCGGTGGCATTAACCTCGCGTCAATCAGCCGCGATGTCGGCGGTGGCGCCGGCGGAGGACAAATGGGCGGAGTTGCCGTGACCCAGGTGGCCAGTTCAATTGGCGGAAACGGCACGTCGGACCGGCCCCGCGCAGGCGGTTACTCAGCAGGCCGAACGGACGAGGAAATCCAGATCGTCTTCGACCGCTACAAGGCGGCGCTCTATCTGGTGCTCAAGTTGACTATCGAGCCTGATGGCAGCGTCTCCATGTGCATGCTTCAGGCAACGGACATCAAGGCGCCGCAGCTGGCTGACCAGATCGTGGCGCGCGTACAAGGTTTCGATTTTGGAGCGAAGGATGGCATTGGGCCAATGACTATTATTTATCCGATCGACTTCCTGCCGGCCACCACGTGATGGCAGCTGAGCAGTCGGCCGGGTTAGGCGCAATGACAGACGAGTCAAACATTAACGAGGTATCTGCACTCAGGCTGAGACAAGACCTTAGTCAATATTAAGAGATTCAGATAAAGGCAAACCCATCGAAAGGTGGCGACGCAAAGTTTCCGGTCTAAAGGGCTTTTAGCCCCAGGATAGCGGGACCGCCAGAGTCACGGCCCTGTGCAGGGCCTGTTGCCATTGGTGATGCGTTCGCAATCCGTTGGGTCGGATTTAAAAATGGCGCATCATAAAAATTTAATACAAAAAAAGCGCGGCCGGATCGCATTCCGGATGCTGGCTCTTGCCCTGCTGATGCTGGGCAGTGTTCAGGCACAAGCCGATGATTGTTCGACCTTTCCGAACGGAGTGCTTGACGGCGACACCGGCGCAACTGCCCCGTCGCAAATTCAGGTTGATCGTAATTGCACGATCACAAATTTCCCGGCTGACAACCCGCTCGATACCAATTTCAGCTTTCTGACCCAGCCCGGCCAGACGGATCAACGCTGGATCATCATTTTTGACAACGTGGTGCACACCGGTGAAATGGCGTGTAACGCGGTGGCTGGGCACAAGATCTGGTTCACCAACGGTTCGTCTACGTCGATCCAGGAAGGGTGCCAGAATTATCTGATTCCGGTCGAGAAGATCGACAAGCAGGTAGTCGGCGGCCAGACGACCGCCGCCATCGGCGTGCCGTTCACTTACCGGCTGGTGATGCCGGTGCTGTTCGATCCGGCCACCGGTGTGGTGATCGATACCGCCGGGTCGTTGAACGACCTGCACGGCATCTCGGTGGTCGATGACCTCAATGCCACCGGCGTCGATCTCACCTATGTCAGTCATACCGCCGTCTGGGAGAACAGCGGCGCGCCGGTGCCGCACAGCTTCAACAACAGCAACGGCGTACTCAGCTTTGATAATTTCCCGATCGTTCCGGCCGGCCAACAGATCATCCTCGATATCACGGTCGTGCTCGATGACACGCCGTCGAACAGTCCGGGTACGCCGTTTACCAACGTCGCCAAGTGGGATTTCGGCCGCCTGATCGACGGCGAGTTTTTCGAGCCGCTGCCGGGCGAGTGGGGCATCGCGCCGACGCTGACCATCGCGGGTCCGGAACTGGTGTTCACCAAGACGGGCCCGGCCACGATGAATCTGGGCGAGTCGGGTGATTTCAGACTCGATATCCAGAACACCGGCAACGGTGATGCCTGGGACATCACCCTGGTCGACCGGTTCCCGAACGGGCCGAACGGCGGCATGTGTGAGACGCAGCCGGCGATCGTCGGTGCCCAGGTATACGCTGCGGACGGCACGAGCGCGGTCCCGGGTAAAGGCCCGCTCGTCGAGGGTGTCGACTATTCGTTGAGCTGGAGCGACGCTCCGTCGTGCGAACTGTCGCTGACCATGCTGACGGCACAGGCGGTAATCGGCGCCGGAGAACGACTGATCATCGATTACCAGTCGCAGCTCGATACTGACACACAAAACGGCAGCAGTCTGACAAACGTCGCCGGCGTGACTGAGTATTTCAACGGCGACAACAGCAACAGTGATCGGCTGGCGTACACGCGGCCGGTAAATAACGGGTCGGTCGGCACGCCGGATCACCAGGATGCTCATACCGTAGCGGTGGCGCTGTCCGGCTATTTTTACGAAAAGACCGTGCAAAACCTGACCAGCGGAATCAACCCGGCAGACACCGCTGCGCCGGGTGATACGTTGCGTTATACGCTGCGCTTGCGGACCACCGACACGCCGCTCACCGACGTCAGCATCTACGACGATCTGGGCGAGCTCAATTCGGCGGTCGTGTTCGAAACCGGTTCCCTTACCCTGGTGCCGGGTTCCCTGCCGCCGGGCGCTGTAAATAACAGCGATGCATTCGGCGGTACCAACGGTGCGGGCAGCATCGATATCAGCGGCATCGATCTGGCCGCCGACGGCGAGATCACGGTGCAATTCGACGCCACGCTGGCTGCCGCCATTCTCGACGGGACCGTGGTCACCAACCAGGCGGACCTGCTCGACAGCGGTGCGCTAAAAATTGCTGACAGTGATGATCCGAATGTAAACGGAATCGCCAGCCCCGACATCGTCGGCGACGAAGACCCGACGCAGGTCACCATCGAGGCCGAGCAACCCGCCGCTTTGCTGAAAGCGACGACGCAGCCCACGGCCTCGATCGGTGAATATTTCAGTTACCAGGTGACGGTGCCGTCGGCGCCTCACAGCGCACCGCTCTATGACGTGCGCATTCTCGATGATCTTTCTGCATCGGCGGCCGATCTTGAGTTCGTCTCGGTCAGCAAGCTCTCGGGATCGGGCTCATGGACCCCGGTCAACACCGGTACCCTGACGAACCTCGTTATCGAGGACCCGGCCAACGGCATCGACATTCCCGCGGGCGAGCAGGTTGTCATCGAGATTACCGTGGTGCTGACCGACACGGGCACCAACGTTGCAGGGTTGTCGTTTACCAACACGGCTGCCTATACCTATAACCAGCTCGACAATCAGCAGGCGACCGTGCGCCCCGGCGACCCTGGCACGTCGGCGGCCATGACGATTGCGGAGCCCGACCTGACCCTGGAGAAGAGCGGGCCGCTCAATCTGCGCCTGAATCTGGCAGGTACTTTTACCCTCGACATACAGAACGTTGGCGATGCCCCGGCCTACAACCTCTACCTGACCGACCTGTTGCCCGATATCGCGGAAGGCGGCATGTGTGATGCGGCGCCGACGAATATCACGGCAGTTTTGTACGAGTCTGACGGCGTGACGCCGGCGGCCGGGGTGTTAACAGCGGGCACCGAGTATGACGTCAGTTTCAGCGCGCCGGATTGCAGCCTGACCTTCAGGTCGCTGACCGCAGCCGCGTCTGTCGGCGCGGGACAGCGGTTGATCATAAATTATGACGCCTTGCTGGATGCCGACACGCTGCCGGACACCGCGCTCACGAACGTCGCGGCGGTGACCGAATGGTTCAGCACCGACGTGGCCACGCCCAACGACAACGCGCGGCAGTATGTGCGGCCGTTGACCGACGGTACGGTCGGTGTGCTGGACCATGAAGACGCGCACACCGTCGTTGAATTCACGCCTGAACTGATATTCGAAAAAACCGCGGTCAACGTCACGACCGGCCAGGATCCCGCGCTTGCAGCGACGCCCGGGGATACCCTGCGTTACAGCCTGCGCATCGAGAATGTCAGTGACAGTCCGGTGGATAATTTCAGTATCGTCGACGAACTCGACAGCCTGAATGCGCTGCCTGCCTACCAGCCCGGTACGCTGGCGGTCGTAACGTTGCCGCCGGGCGCGGATGACAGCAACACCGATCCGAACGGAGGCGCAGCCGGCAACGGTCTGCTCGATGTTCGCAATCTCAGTCTCGGTGGGCTGGGTTCGACGATCCTCGTGGAATTCGAAGTCACGCTGGCGCCGGTCATCGCAAACGGCAGTTACGTCACCAACCAGTCGGAAATCTTTTACGCCGGGTTCCCCATCGCGCTCAGTGACGATCCGGCTGTCAACGGCCAGGCGGACCCCAATGTGGCCGGTGACGAAGACCCGACCCGCGTCCTGATCGAATCGGCGCCTTATTTCCTGGTAGAGAAAATCTCCACCGATTTGTCGAGTGACCCGGACGTGCTCGTCGCCGGTGAGACCCTGCGTTACACCATCACGGTCCAAAATACCGGTACCGACAATGCTGTGAACGTGCAGCTGACCGATCAGTTACCGGTCAACACGGCCTACGTCAGCGGCAGTACCACGCTGAATGGCTCACCCGTGGCCGATGCCGCGGGCGGCGTGCTGCCACTGATCGACGGCATTCTGATCAATGCGCCCGGCGATGTCAGTCCGGGCGTCCTGAATGCCGGGGTGCCCGACAATATAGCGACAATCAGCTTCGACGTGATCATCGATGACGACGTGGCCGACGGCACGATCATTTCCAACCAGGCCTTCGTCAGTGCTCCGGATGCGGCGGTCATCAATGTGCCGTCAGATGACCCCGATACACCGACCGCCAACGACCCGACGCTCGATGTGGTCGGCAACGTGCCGCTGCTGTTTGCGACCAAGTCGGCCACGCTCCAACTGGACGGCACCACGCCGGGCGTTGTCGATCCGGCTGATACGCTGCTGTACACGATCACGGTCTACAACAACGGCAATATTCCCGCGACGCTTACTGAACTGATCGATGCGGTGCCGACGAATACGACCTACGTGGCCGACTCGACGACCCTGAATGGCATCCCGGTGGGTCAGCCGGATGCCGGCGTTTCGCCGCTTGTTAATGGGATACCGATCAGTTCCTCTGATCTGACACCGCCGCTGCCACTTGCGGGCGAGGGCACCATCAATCCGGGTGAGGCGGCAACCGTGCAGTTTGAGTTGCGGGTCGATGACGACGTCACGCCGGGCACCCTGATTACTAACCAGGCCGTCGTCGCGAGTTACGAGTTAAACGACCTGCTGACGGACGGCGACGGCAATCCGGCTACCGGGCCCGAACCGACGGTTGTCGTGGTCGGCGATGTGCAGCAACTCGCCATCAGCAAACAGGTCGCTGTCGTGGGTGGTGGCGCCGCCGAGGCCGGCTCGACGCTCGAATACCTCGTAACCGTTACCAACATCGGCACGGTACCGGCTTATTTCGTCGAGATCTATGACGATCTGGACCTGCCAGTCCCTGGCCAGCTTGCCTATGTCGATGCATCGGCGACTCTGAACGGCTTGCCCGACGGGGTCAGCTTTGCCGGCTCGCTGCTGGTGGCCGATTACTTCAACACCTACGGCACCTTGGAGCCCGGCCAGTCCGCTGAATTACGTTTCCGGGCGGTGGTCGATCCGAATCTGCCAATCGGCACTACCGTTACGAACGTGGCCGAAGCGCGCTGGAACGATCCGCAACAAACGGTGACAGCGAGCGTATCTGTGGATCTCGGTGGTGTGCCGGGTGCCGGCGCACTGAACGGCTCGCTCTGGCATGACGCCGACTTCGACGACACCTTCGACCTCAACGAGCGGGCACTCGAAGGCTGGACCGTCGAGTTGTTCCGCAACGATGTGCGCATCGTAACGGTGCTGACCGACTCAACAGGCAGCTACCGCATTGCGGGGATCGTTCCCAACTACCTGAGTGATGATCGTTACGAACTCAGGTTCAGTGCGCCCGGTGCCGGCTTGAACACCGCAGCGCTCGGCCTCGCCGATTCGGATTTCACGAACGGCTTGCAGCGCATCTACGACATCATTGTGGCGCCCGGCAATAACTTCCTGAACCTCAATCTGCCGATCGATCCGAACGGTGTCGTTTATAACTCCGTGAGCCGCACACCGGTGGCCGGAGCAGTCGTTACGCTGCTCGCCGACAACAGCGGTCCCGCTTTGCCGGACGCTTGTTTCGACGATCCCGCGCAGCAAAACCAGGTCACGCTCGCCGACGGCTATTACAAGTTTGACCTGAACTTCGCTGAACCGGCCTGTCCGAGCGGCGGCGCATACGCGATTCAGGTCACGCCGCCTGCCGGTAACTTCGTGCCGGGACCGTCCGAGATCATTCCGCCTTCAGGTGACCCGGTCGCGGGTCCTTTCAGTGTGCCGGCGTGTCCCGGTTCGGCCAATGACGCGATTCTCGGCACGCTGCAGTTTTGTGAAATCCAGCCAACAGAATTTGCCCCGCCGACATCGGTACCGGCACAGTCGGCGGGAACCGCCTATTTCAGTTACCTGAGCCTTGACGACACCCAGGCGCCGGGCAGCAGTCAGATATTCAACAACCATATTCCGCTCGACCCTGAGTTGACCGGGTCGGTCGCCATCACCAAGACAACGCCGTCGGTTAATGTGACCCGTGGCCAGCTCGTGCCATATACGCTGACCGTGACCAACTCGATCGAGATCGACCTGACGGACGTGAGCGTGGTGGATCGCTATCCGGCGGGCTTCCGTTACGTCGAGGGGTCGGCGCGTGTCGACGGCGCGGCCGTGGAGCCCGCCGTTAACGGCCGCGAACTCGTCTGGGAGGGCCTGACTCTGTCGGCGTCAGGGCAGCACCAGGTGCAGCTGCTGCTCGCCATCGGCCCCGGTGTAAGCGAGGGAGAATTCGTCAACCGCGCACAGGTCATGAACGGCATTACCGGCAATGCGATGTCCGAGGAAGCGACGGCCACGGTTCGCCTCGTGCCGGACCCGACCTTCGACTGCACCGACGTTACCGGCAAGGTGTTCGACGACAACAATCTCAACGGTTATCAGGATGAGGGCGAGGAAGGCCTCGGCGGCGTTCGGCTCGTGACGAGCCGCGGCCTTGCCGTTACCTCCGATGCTTACGGGCGTTTTCACATCACCTGCGCAATAACGCCGAACGAGAACCGCGGTAGCAATTTCGTATTGAAGCTGGATGACCGTTCGTTGCCGAGCGGCTACCGGGCATCGACGCGCGAGGTGCAGATCAAACGCGCAACGCGCGGTAAAGCACTGAATTTCGACTTCGGTGCCTCGATACACCGCGTCGTCGCGATGGACCTCGCCGACCCCGTGTTCGAAACAGATAGCACCGACTTGCGCAGCATGTGGCAGCCGCGCCTCGGACTGCTGCTCGAAGAGCTGCAGAAAGCACCTTCCGTGCTGCGGCTGACCTATCTGGCTGACGTCGAGGAACCGGGTCTGGTTGACCGCCGACTTGCCGCGATGAAGGCGAGGATAGGTTCGATGTGGGCTGAGCTCGATTGCTGTTACCAGCTGGTGATCGAACCCGAAGTGCACTGGCGTCGTGGTGGGCCACCCGAGCAATCCAGGATTGACGGGAGGGCAGCGGAATGAACGTGATGCTCCCGCACAAATGGATGCTGCTGCTGACAGCCGCTTGCCCGCTGATGCTGGCCGCCGCCGAAGTCAGCGAGATACAGCCGGGTGAAGCCGTCGAGCGCCACCTGCAGGACTACGAGCCGGTTGCGCAATGGGTTCAGGATCCCGATCGCGTCGCCCGTGAGGAAAGTGATCGCGTTGAGTTGCGTGAGGTCGTCGCCGACCTGCCGGAGACGGTCAAACTGACGGGCGTGGTAGCACCCATCCGCTTCGAATCCGGTGTAGCCGACATACCCGCTGAAACGGTGCAGGAGCTCGCCCGCATACTCGAGGAAATGCAGCACCGGAAAAACGTCAGGCTGCACCTCGTCGGTCATGCGGACAACCAGCCGCTGTCGCCGCGGCTCGCAGCTATTTACGGTGACAATGCCGGCCTGTCGCGCGAGCGCGCGGGGCAGGTGGCTGAATACTTCCAGACTGCGCTGGCGCTGGCGCCGGAAGCGATTTCCTACGAGTGGGCGGGCGACGCCGACCCGGTAGCGAGCAACTCGAACGAGGCGGGTCGCGCACTGAACCGCCGAGTAGAGGTCGAGGTTTGGTACGACGAAATGCGCCAGGGTCTGGCTCAGCAAGAAGTGCTGATAGAAGCAGACGTCGCCCGCGTGAAAGTGTGTCGCATGGAGACGGTGTGCAAGCTGCGCTACGTCGAAGGCCATGCGCGCCGCGCGCGGCTGCAAAACCTGATTGCGCCGCTGCATTACAACGACGAGGCCGTCGATGTGTCACCGCAGTTTGTCGGGCAGATCGAACAGGCTCTCGATAATCTCAGCGACAGGCAAAACGTCCAGATCAAATTTGTGGGCTACACCGATGACCGGCCGTTGCTGGATCGCACCGAACGAATCTACGGCGATCATGTGGGTTTCTCAAAAGCGAAGGCGCGTCGCGTGGCTCTGGCGATTCAGGAGCAGCTGAAGCTGCCGAGCGCAAAGATTAGCAGCGATGGCCGTGGCACGGCCCGACCGCTCGCCACGAACATGACGCCGCAGGGCCGCGCGCTGAACCGCCGGATCGAGGTCGAGTTCTGGTATGACGATCCGCTGCAGGAATTGCCCGACGAGCCGCAGCTTTGTCCTGAATCTGCCGGTGCGGAGCTCGTGACACGCGAATATGAACCGTCATGGGGTCGCCTGCCGGCGTTCAGCTTCAGCGGCGGTCAACCCGTGTTGCCATCCGGTTATGCGGCCACTCTGAAGCGCGCACTCGATGACGTGGCCGACAAACAGAACGCGCGGCTGCGATTCGTAGGCTACACAGGTAACGAGCGACTTGAGCGCCGCACCGCCGCCGTATACAACGACGACATTGGTCTTTCCTCGGCGCGCGCGCGGCGTGTCAGGGATGCGGTAGGCCAGCAGCTGGAACTCGACGGGAGTGCCGCAGAATTCGAAGGCCGCGGTTACCTGCATGCCGATGATGTCGTGAACGCCGGTTTCATTCAGGGAGAGGATTCCTACGTTGCCGTGCAGGTCGTCTACGACGAACTGGCCGTGCTCGACGATTACGAAGGCGTAGACGTCACTCGGCTGACGCGCGAACTGGAACCCCAGGAGCCGCTGGCACTGAATATGATGCGTATCACCGTTGATGGTGTCCCCGTTGATGATCCGCAGCGCAGTTCTGCCGACATCCAGCGTTGTACCGACGTCGCACTGGACGATGCGGATATACGTTTCGGTTTCGACAACCTGCGGGCTGCGCCGCGCCTCAATGTGCGCGCGGAACCAGCGAGCCTGGTGATTCCGGCCGACGTGGCGCGCCAGGAAGATCTGCTGCGGGTCGACCCGTTCCGTTTCCGCATGTACACCAACTACGCCGCGTTTATCGAACGTGCCGAGGTGCGCATTTTCAAAGCCGGCCAATCGCGCAGCGCCGAGCCCCTCGCGGTACTGGAGATCGAGCCGGGCACACTGGCCACGTGGCAACCTCCGGTAGAAATGCTGACGGCCACGCGGCAGGAACTGAACTACCTGCTCCGCGTTTACGGCACCGACGGCAATTTCGACGAAACCTATCTGCAGCCGATGTGGCTGGTGAGAGGGGACGACGCCGGTGACGCTGTGGCTGAAAACGCTGCGGCGACCTCAACCCCGGTTATTGAATCGCTGGCTCTCGCAGCGGCGACGAGTCCGGACGGTGCGAGCGAAATGGGTCCCGACGCCGGTCGCGTGGAGCCGATGCAGACGGCGGAGGCGGCCGAAGTCGTCGACGGCACCGGCAACGGCGCGGATGCGAGCACCCTTGAAGCCACCGTGCCGGCACCGCCTGTCGTGGCTCCGGGCGTCGTGCCCAACGACCCGTTGCTTGCCGCGTGGGGCGATAACGACCTGGCGTTGCAGAATATCGATCTTGGCAACAGTTCGGTCGGTGTGCGCGGCCAGCGCATACCGGCGGATCACAGCGTCTGGGTGGCCGGGCGACAGGTGCCCGTCGATGAGAACGGCGGCTTCGTAGCCGAGGAAATCCTGCCGCAGGGTCAGAACACGGTCGAAGTGTCCGTGCTCGACAACGAAGGCAGCGGCGAAATGTACCTGCGCGATCTCGAGTTCGAGTCGAGCGACTGGTTTTACGTTGGCATGGCGGACGTGACGCTGTCGCAGAACAGCGGTAACGGTCCGATAGACATCATGAGCGGCGACAATCCCGAGCGTGACCCGGATTCGTCGGCCGACGGTCGCCTCGCATTCTATGTGGACGGCAAATTTGCCGAAGACTGGCGCCTTACGGCCAGCGCCGACACGCGGGAGGCTCCGCTCGGCGATCTGTTCAGTAACTTCACGAGCAAATCGCCGGAGTCCCTGTTCCGGCGCATCGACCCGGACTATTACTACCCGACGTTCGGCGACGACAGCACCGTAGAAGAGATGGCGCCGACCATGGGCAAGTTCTACGTCAAGGTCAGCGAAGACGAGAACTATGCGAAGTGGGGTAACACGACGATCGGTTACATGGACAATGAGCTGGCGCAGGTGGACCGAGGCCTCTACGGTGCGAACGTGCACTTCGAATCCGACGATACGACCGGTTTCGGCGAGCGCCGCTTCACGGTGGACAGCTATGCGGCGGAGCCGGGAACGGTGCCCAGCCGGGATGAGTTCCGCGGTACCGGTGGCTCGTTGTATTACCTCAACCGTCAGGACATTACGATCGGCTCCGAACGCGTGCGGATCGAAATCCGTGACAAGGCCTCGGGGATAGTGACCGGCGTCGCCAACCTCACGCCGTCGGTCGATTACGACATTGATTACCTGCAGGGCCGGGTCGTGCTGACCGAGCCGCTGTCGTCGGTTGCGGATGATCAGCTGCTCGTGCGCAGCAACGCACTTTCCGGTGACGAAACCTATCTGGTCGTGCGTTACGAGTACACGCCGGGATTCGAGGAACTCGACACGGTGGAAGTCGGCGGCCAGGCAAATTACTGGTTCGGCGACTACGTCCGGCTCGGCATGACGGCCAGTTCCAGCAACAAGGACGAAGGCGACAGCAACCTTACCGGCGGCGACCTTACGGTCCGCATGAACACCGAGACCTGGGTCAAGTTGCAGACCGGGCAGAGTGAAGGTCTCGTCTCCAATACGCTGGTGTCGAATGACGGTGGATTCGGGTTTAGCACCTATGATCCGGCGATCTTCGACGACGCGTCCGCCAGCGCCTATCGTGCCGACGTGAGCGTGAATTCTAATGATGTCGTCAATTTCGGAGACAGTCGCATAACGATGTACGTGCAGGAAATGGAAGCGGGTTACTCGGCCGCAGGCCAGGCTGCACTGAATGACACGAGTTTTTACGGTGGCACCGTCGATGTGCCGTTGGGCGACCAGCTTTCTGTCGTGGCCAAGCTCGACAATGTCGATCAGACGGACGGCTTGCAGACGAGTTCGCAGGAATAC
This sequence comes from Gammaproteobacteria bacterium, assembly GCA_037387125.1. Classification (GTDB taxonomy): domain Bacteria; phylum Pseudomonadota; class Gammaproteobacteria; order Steroidobacterales. The sequence continues at coordinate 31,537 of JARRLL010000041.1, forward strand.
AACGTGGTCTATGGCTTCACTCCGCAATGGGAGTTGAGTGCCGGCTACCGCTGGGACGAGCGCGAGGATAACTCAGTTTTAGCACCGGCGGCGACTCAGCGAGAGGGTGAACGTGCGGACGCTGTCATGCAGGTGGGCTACCAATCGATGAGTGACTGGGATGCTTACGGATTCGTGCAGGACACCGTGTCGGTGACGGGTAACCGGGAAGAAAACAGCCGCGTCGGTATGGGTGGTTCGTACCAGGTCTCGGAGCGGTTGCGTCTGAATGCTGAAATCTCGGGCGGCGATCAGGGCGCGGGCGGCGAAATCGGCACCAACTATCTGCATTCCGATCGCACCAGCATGTACCTGAACTACGCACTCGAGAACGAACGTTCCGACAACGCCATGCCGGGCTACCAGGGCCAGCAGGGCAACCTCGTGGCAGGCATGAAGACCCGTTTCTCTGACAGCGCGAGCGTGTTCGCCGAAGAGCGTTACCAGCATGCACGCACGGTCACGAGCCTGACCCACGGTGCCGGTATCAGCCTGGCACCGACCGAAAAATTGAACCTCGGGCTGACCACCGACATCGGTACGTTGCAGGATCGCGCGACCGGCGCCGAGACCAAACGCCAGGCGGGCGGCATACAGGTGGGTTACGGCTTCGAGACACTCAAGTTGTTCAGCGGGGTCGAATACCGTCTTGACGAGACCGAGCAACCCGATCTCAGCCTGGCAAAACGCACGACCTGGTTGTTCCGGAACAATTTCAAATGGCAGGCGTCCGAGAGTTCGCGTCTCCTGGGCAAGTTTAATTATTCAAGCAGCGAAAGCAGCAAGGGTAATTTTTATGACGGTGGCTTTACCGAGGCGGTGCTGGGCTATGCATTCCGTCCCGTCAATCATGACCGCCTGAATACCCTCGTTAAATACACCTACTTCTACAATATGCCGACAACCGATCAGGTAACGCTGAATAACACGGCGGCTGAATTCGTGCAGAAGAGCCACATCGCCGCCATCGATGTCGACTACGACCTGACCCAAACTCTGACCGTTGGTGGTAAGTACGCTTACCGGCTCGGGAGCTTAAGTCTCGACCGGGATAACGAACAGTTCTTCGACAACAGTGCTGCGTTGTACGTGGCCCGTGTCGACTGGCAGTTCTTCACCAACTGGGAAGCACTGGTCGAAGGGCGTTTGCTTGATATGCCGGATCTGGATGAAAGCCGCAGCGGTGCGTTGCTCACGATTTCGCGCTACGTGGGTGACCACGTCAAGGTCGGCCTAGGCTATAACTTCGCTGATTTCTCCGCCGATCTGACGGACCTGAGTTACGACCACAAGGGCTTCTTCCTGAACCTGACGGGTGCTATGTAATATTCCGGTATCCGGGTTTGATTGATGTCGTCAGCATCAGTTGCATCGAGGCATCGGAATGCAGGCAGTCATCCGCGACCAATCGCGGCCATTTGTTCCGGAATGCTCAGCGGCTTCCTGCCTGCCGCTTTGACGAAATCAGAAGGCACGTCGAATGCGCCGATGGCGATGGCCTCGAAGCAGCCGGTCAGCATCTTCGCAACATCCTCGCCGCGTGCCGCAATACGTTCGTCCGCCATGAAGCGCGCGAAATTTTGCTGCGCGCTGATGGACTCGTAGCGCACGCTGAGGCCATAAGCTTCATTGGCGAATTGCACGAGTTCGGCCTGGGTATAGGTGTCGCCGATCAGGTTAACGACCTGACCATTGCATGCGTCCGAACACGCAAGCGCTGCCAGCGCAAAACCCAGCTCGGCGATACTGATATAGCCGCAGCGACCTTCACCTCCGTTGTTGCGGTAGACGCCGCCGTGTTCGTTTGCGTGCCGAATGTGTAAGAGATCCAGATCGAGATACAGGCCGTTGCGGGCCGCGATCCATTCCAAGCCGGACGCCTGCAGGTCTGCTTCCGTTTGTCGGTTGATGGCATAAAAGGGCGCAAACATCGTTTGGGTCGCCAGCTCAGCGCCAATCACGCTCGTGTAGATGAGCTTACGGACGCCCGCGGCTTTTGCGGCCGCTATTACGTTCCGGTGGAGTGCGAGCCGGTCGCTGCCGCCGGCGACAGGTGCTGAAATCATCACCACCGTGTCGATGCCGGTCAGCGCGGCCTGCATCTGCTCCGACGATTCGTAGTTGCCGCGCCGTTTGTCGATACCGGCGAGCTGCACTCGCGACGGGTCGCGCGCCACGGCAACGACCTGTTCGGGCTGGCAGCGGGCCAGCAGCGACTGCAGTATTTCGCGCCCGAGGCGCCCTGAAGCCGCTGTTACCGCGACTGCGTTGTCAGTGGGGTGTTTCATTCTTCTGCTTCGTCGTGAGTTTGAAGTCAGTGTAGCTGACTTGAGACGGTCAGAACACGTTACGGTCGTTGCAGGCGCTTCGGCAGCCGGAACGCTGGGAGTCTCGACTATTTCACCGGTTACTCGAAGAGACAGGTGAGCATGGAGGCAGGGTAGTTGCAGCGTGTTCCCGTAAAAGGGGCTAAACCGTTTTTGTAAACCGGTTTAGCCCCTCGATGTTTACTGCCCTGGTCTAATTGCCCAGCGTGAAGAACATGCCAATCTTTTGTTGATAGGTTCGGTAGGTTTCACCGAACTCCTGCAGAAGGCTTCTCTCTTCGAAGCGAATCCCGACAAAAATATACAGCGTCAACAGGGCGGCGAGCACGAAACGCGTGGCTGACATCTCGGGTGTCGCCCAGAAGGCCAGGATCAGACCCAGCATCATCGGGTGACGGCTGTAGCGGTATACCCAGGCCTGCTTGAACTTGACCGGCGTGTATTGCTGGCCGGTGCAATACAGCCACGCCTGGCGAAGGCCGAACAGCTCGAAATGGTTGGTCACAAATGACGAGCCGAGCAGGTAGCCGATGCCGAGTATGTAGATTGCCCTGATTACCTTTGCTGCCCAGGGTGTCTGAACGACCCAGGCGACACCCGGCACAGTCTGCCAGTAATACACCAGCGCGCCCATGGCGATGCCGGCCGCAAGCACGTAAGTGGAGCGTTCGATCGGTTGCGGAATGACCTTGCGGACCGCTTCCTTGAACCACTTGCGCGCCATAATCGTGTGCTGCACGGCGAAGGCGAACACCAGTGCGATGTTGATGGCCACGGCCGCAACCGGGTCGCCTACCTGCAGCGAAGAAAGGCCGTGCGGTACCAGGCCGCCGGCAGCCAGGATCACCCAGAACAAGGCACCGGTGCCGATTGCGTAGGCAGTTAACGAATAAGCCGCCACCAGCGCGCGCGAGACGAACTCCGTGCCCGGTGTGGCCATGGTTGTCACAGTTTGCGTACTCATCTTAATTCTCCTCATTAAACCGACTGGTCGGTCTTTTTTCATGCTAAAAAAACTCTGTATTCATGCATGCGTTGCAGGGGCTGCCAGGGCCCGTTCTTTTTCCGAACGGATTCCCAGGCGGTGCATCACCATCGCGGCCGGGCAGAACCCGGTGATCGCCTGCTGTATCAGGTTGGCGCCGATAAAAGCCGTCAGCCAGATAAACTGGGGATTGACGAAGGCGGTGAGTGCGACCGATACAAGGACCATGCAGCCGGCAAATACTTCAACGCTTTTTTCTAATGACATGACTCTCTCCTCTTGGTTGGCAAACTAAACTTTGCAAGGCTTTTAAAAGTATTCCGACTAGTAGGTTTAGTCGACTCACCAAAAAAGGTTTCCAGGTAGCGCCGAAAATGTTTCAGTCCTTCGTTAAGAAACTTAGGTTCGCGATGCGAGCGCGCTGTAATGATTGCGCCCTCAATCACGGCCAGCATGTGCCGGGCCAGCTCTTTTGCGCTGGTGGCGGTCACACCGGCTTCCCTGAGAGCGGGTACAAAAACCTTCGCGATACCGTTTTCAAATTCGTCAAACAGTTCGTCGATCCGGTCGTGCAGCACGGGATGCCGTTCGGCGACTTCCAGCGAAATGCTGCCGAGCAGGCAGCCGTGCGCCCAGAGTTCAGGGGCTTTGTCCTCTATATGTTTCACGAACGCCAGTGCACGCTTTACCGGATCCTTTATCTTGGTGTACGGACCGTCGGCAACGATCGCCCAGCCACGCCGCTCATAATCCTCGAGGGCCGTAATCGCAAGTTCTTCTTTCGACTTGAAGGCGTGATACACGCTGCCCTTGGAGACGCCGGCCAGGCTGATGATTTCGTCCACCGTCGTGGCGGCATAGCCGCCCGTCGTCATCAGCTGCTGCGCTGCTTCGATCGCCTTCTGTTTTGCGGTAACTTTAGCCATGCGGAGCAGACTAGACCAACTAGTCGGTCTAGTCAACCCCTTAGTGGACTTATGTGCTCTTGGCCCGCGCTCCGGGATATGCCGAGGCACTGCGTGGCGCAGTTACTGCGGCAACGTTAGCCGGCCGGCTACTGCTTCAGCGCGAGTTCTTTTTCCGATTTGATGCCGAACTTGCGCATCACCATGGCGGCCGGGCAGAAGCCGGTGAATGCCTGCTGAAACAGGTTCGCGCCGACGAACACCGTTAGCCAGATGAATCCCGGGTGCACGAAGACGGTCAGCACGACCGACAAGAGCACCATAAAACCTGCAAATGCTTCGACCGATCTTTCCAGAGACATGGCTTGTTCCTCGCTAGTAGTTGTATCGCACGCGCACATAGGCGTTGCTGTTATCTTCGAACTGTCCGAAGAAGGTATATATGTCCTTGCCGCCAACCAGGTTTAGGCCGGCCGTGGTGGTCCAGTTGTCGCTGGCACGGTAGGTGACCACCGGGCGCAGGTAGGCGTCGTTATCGTTCGGCGACCAGAAGGCAAATAGAGACCAGTTCAGTTTGTCCTGCATTGCGCGATAGGTCAGCCGGGTCGTCAGCACGTGGCGGTTTTCCGGCGGCTCGAATTCCGGTGTCGGCGAATTGGCGATGAGTTTGTCGTGGTCACGGATGTGCTCGAGGTAATACTGCAGGCCCACATTGAAGTTGCGCGCGGCCTCCCACTCGTAGCCGGTGAGCAGGCGCAGCTGGCTGTTGGCAATCAGCGGGTCGGTGCCGCTGCTGTCGTCGCGCGAGTAGTAGTAAGACGCTTCCACATTAAAGAGTCCCGGTCCGAGCGTGCGTCGCAAGCTGCCGCCCAATGAACTCATAGGCGCAAAGGTCAGCATGAAAGGGCCGGTGACTTGCGAAGGCGTCTTGAAGAAACCGTAGTAACCGTAAAGCGCGTATTCCACGCCATTGACCGTCTTGAACAGCCGCAGCGCGTATTCGCCGTCGGACAGGCCGTCGTCTGGTTCGTCCACCTGCAGTGGCGGTTCGTCGCCGATGATGGCGCCGACGAATGGTGAAAAATACGAAAAGCGTTCGCCACGAATGTACTCGTCCGAGGCGAACTTCGGCGTCCACGCGAAATCGATGTTCACGATGCCGTTGTATTGCGTCAGCCGCAGTGAATTGGAGGGCGCTTTCAGGTATTCGTCATCGCGGCCGGCGAAAAAACTGACCCAGTCTTTCGGAAAGAGGTCGTTAAGAAACAACAAGTCGCCGGTGCCCCAGGTCAGGACCTGCCTGCCAAGCTTCGCATCGAGGTTGGCGGCAGGGGAGAAGGCAATCGACACATCACGCAGGTCGAGGTCGAACTCCTCGTCGATGCCATCGGCCAGGAAGTCACCTTTGTAGGTCAGTTTTACCGAGTCGTTTGACCAGCCGGTCTCCAGGCGCCAGCGGGCATCGGCCAGCGTACCGTAACGACCCACCGCCTCGTCCTCATCCCAGCGGCTGCCCAGCGCTCCTTCGACGAAACCGCTCAGCGCCAGCCATTTGCTTGCGGACTGATCTTCCCAATCGTCGCCCCAGCCGTCGTCGTCGCCCCAGCCATCGCCGTCGGCAAAACCGCTACCGAGCGCGTCGGCGTTGGCGGGTTCGCCTGAGTCGTTCGTCGCAGGCGAGTTATCCCAGTCATCATCCGGAAAGCCGCGGCTCAGGTCGGCACCGTCTTGTTGCGCGAATGCGCCGGTGCTACCTAGAAGCAGGACGAACAGGAGCAGGACGAACAGGGGGAGGTTACGCATCGCTTGCGCCCGTTACTGCGCCGGCCGCTCCAGCCACTGCTGTGGCGGGTTGCGCAGCGATCGCTCGGTAAACACGTCATCGGGCAGGCCAATGTCATAGCCGACAAAGCCGAACTGCATGTCGGTGTAACCGCCGGTCTCCAGGTTGCTGACCCGGCTCTTTGCCACCGTCGGGTAACCCTGCACGGCTTCGACCTGTTGCACTTCGATGCGCCGATAGACATTGCCGCTGCCGTTGGTGTATTCGATTTTCATCGGCAGCAGGGTGTTGCGGTCGATCCAGGTCACGTAACTCGCGAACTCTACGCTAGAAGAATCGAGCGGCACGTGCTTGAGCACGTAATACTCATCCGTGGTGTCGATCAGTTCGTGTTTGTCTTCTGCAGGGTCGCGCCCCGAGACGTCTTCGTAGAAATAATCCGCGCCGACGAAGCTGGTCCGTTTATCGCCAGCCGAAATACGTTTAACGAGGTCCAGGCCCGGCAGGTACAGCCAACGGTCATCTTCACGGGCGATGTGTTTCTTTACGAGATAGACCGTGCCACGCACATCCGAAGGCCGGCTGAACACCACCAGGAAGTTCTGGTCACCGCCCGCTGCGACATTGCGCCGCAGGATGGTGAATTGGCGGCGCTGCTCACGCCCCTGCGCATCCATGATGCGCATGCGCACTTCGGCACGACCGTCGACGCCCGGATAATACGAGGCGAGGTTGGCCTGCGCGACGATCTCGTCGGCATCGGTCAGTGCAGCGCCGCTTACGCTGCCCGCGACGGCCAGCAGCGCGAGACTTGTCAGCAAGCGTGTGCGGTTAAGCGAGTGTCGTCGGTTCATCCTGGTTCTCCTTTTTGAGGGCCCACCCGAGTACGGCGGGTAACAGCAGTAGCGTCGCCGACCCGGAGATGGCCATGATCGACGCCATGAATGCGCCGACGGTGATGTAGGGCACCAGCGGTGCGAAAAACAGCGGCGTGAAACCGAGCGCGATGACGATGGCGTTGCGTGAAATAGCGCGCGCCGGTTCCTCGAACATGAGCACGGCCGCCGCGCTGAATGAGCCGGTTTCCTGCGTCAGTGTGCGCATACGCTGGATGAAGTGAATCGCAAAGTCGACCGACAGGCCGAGCGTCAGCGACGACAGTACTGCGATCGGCATGTCGTAGTCTTTGCCGATCCAGCCGATGAGGCCATAGACAGCGAGTATGGTAGTCGACAATGGCAGCATCGCGATCAGACCGAAGCGAACCGAACGGAACAGCGTCGCCATCATTACGAAGACCGCACCGAAGGCACCGACCAGGCTCCAGACCATGCCCTCGACCATCGCGTTCTGCCACACCACATTAATAAAGGTCTTGCCGGCCCAGCGCGCGGTTACGTTCGGGGGCAGGGGATTGTCGGCGAGGTAGTCGTCGACCGCGGCGATGACTCGGCTCATGTCCTGGTTATCCCCGCTCGTGAGCTGCAGCCAGATGGCGGTGGAGCTGAAATCCGGTGTCACCATGTGCCACAGATCCTGCGGCCGATGCGATGACTGGTATTGCAGCAGCGTCTGCGCGACCGCCGGGACGCTGGCGGGGATCGTGTAATTGGCGTCGTCGCCGCCGCGCAGTTCCCGGTTCACGACTTTCACGACGTCGGGCAGCGCGTTGCTTTTGCCCACCAGCCCCGACTCCTGCAAAGCGGTTTGCAGCTGTTCGATAACGGCCAGAGCGTCGGGCCGCTGAAAGTAACGGCTCGCGGACTGGGTGGACTCGACGCGAGCGAGCAGGCTGTCGAGCGCATCGATGGCCGCATCATCATCGGCGGCGAACAGTTCGTCATCGATCGTGCTGATGAGTTCGTTCAGTGCCGCCGCCGAGCGAGCCGCGGCGAGCTGCGCGCGTATTTCGCCGGTATCGAAGCCGGTCGCATCCAGCGCGGCGATGTCTGTTTGCGAGTCGGCGCTGAGTGCGTCATAGACAGACTCACTGTCATGCTCGAGCACCAGGAACGCGTCGTAGGTGCCCGCGAAATGTTCGTTAAGCACTCGGTCCGCGACGCGGATTCGGTGTTGCTCCTTGAACCAGCGCACCGGGTTGTCGTTGATCTGGATTTGCAGCACACCGGCGACACTGATGGCCATGAGGACGACCGTCGCAAAGATAATCAGCTTGCTGTGTCCGAAGGCAAAGCGGCCCAGTACACGCAAGCCTCGTGCCAGCGGCGAGGCGGGCTGCTCGGCCTGTTCGCCGTGCCTTGGCAGGCTGGCAAGGCTTGCCGGTTTCATTCGTACGACGTAAGCGGGGATAAAGATAATCGTCAACAAGAAGGCCAATAGTATTCCGCCGGCAACGAAGGCGCCAAAAACCTGTACCGGTGGAATCGGAGTAAGCATGAGGGATAAAAATCCCACGGCCGAAGTCAGCGAGGTGAACAGCATCGGTGTAAAAAGGTGGCCGACGACTTCGCGGATAGTGGCTTCCGCGCCCTGCTCGGCGGTGTAGCGGTCGGCGAACTCGGACATGATATGGACCGAATCGACGACCGCGATCGGCATCAGGAAGATCGGAATCATCGAGCTCATAATGTGCACGGTAAAACCCATGCCGATCAGCACGCCCATCGTGATGATGACCGTCGCCATGGCCACAATCATTGGCGCGATAATGAGCTTCCAGCTGCGAAAGAAGTACCACATCAGCAGAAAAATCATCAGGCCGGCGAGCGGCGCCGAAATACCCATCTGCACGAACATTTCAACGCCGAAGGTGTCTTCGGCGACCGGCAGCCCCGTGACGTGATACGCGTCATCGCCGCCGAGCGAATCCGTGAGAGCGCCGATTTCGCGTGAGATCGGGTAGCTCAGTTCCTTGCTCTTGATCGGCACATAGATGGCCGCGGCTTTGCCGTCGCCCGATACCAGCGTGTTCTGCAATAACGGAAGACGGGCGACGGCCTCGCGAATGTAGTCGGCCTGCGCGGCGGTCGCGGGGGCATCTTTCATGAGCCATTCGAAACGAATTTCGCCCGGCTGGCCCTGGGTGATGTTGTCGGCGATCGCGAGCGACATCAGGTCGGGTCGAATAACGCCCTCGATTTCCAGAATCGAATTACTCAGTTCGTGCAGCGCCGACAGAGACGCTGCATTGAATATGCCCCGTGGGTTTGTCTCGTTGACGATGCCGACCACGATCGCATCGTGCAAGGTGAAGCGTTGCTCCACCGCATTGTGAAACATGCGGTCGGCCTGGTCCTCGGCGAGCATGTTTTCCGGATCCGTGTCGATGTGAATCAGCGGGATCAGTGCCGCGGCGCCCAGCGTGAGGAGCGCGGTAACCCAGAACACCAGCACCGGGCGCGTGGTCGCGATTTCGGTAATTGTGCGTTTCATTTGGCGCCCTTCAGTCCGCAGCGGCCAACGGCCAGTAGGCTTAAAATATAACAGTAAGCTAATAAAGTAAATACTAAATAAGAATTGACTAATTTAACTGAAAGCTATATATTTCGTCGTATTCTTGACTATTGAATGAAACCAACGCATGAACCAGACAAACAGGAAGCCCACATTGTCGGGCCCCGCGCTGGAGGAGCTGCGCGAGCATGCCGGCGACGCGGCACAGCTTATGAAGGCGCTGGCGCACGAAAGCCGGCTGCTGGTGCTGTGCACGTTGAGTGAAGGTGAGCTGTCGGTAGGACAGCTGAACCAGCTCGTCCCGCTCAGCCAATCGGCGCTGTCACAGCACCTGGCAGTCCTGCGCCGCGAAGGCCTCGTTACGACGCGCCGCAAAGCGCAAACCATTTACTACGCACTTGCAGAAGGACCGGCCAGCCGGGTTATCAACGTGCTGCACGATATTTACTGCCCCGCATCCACTCCCGTTGATTGACTGCCATCGAAGCCGCTTCTGTAAGTAGAGCTACGAATGGCCGCAGCGGCTCTATTGGCTCATCCTCTATTGGCTCGTCGTAGGCTCGTTGGCAGACAGTTAACAGGGGTAGCATCATGGGCATTGCAACCACCGTTGTAGAGTTTCTTGACCGTTCCGGTGTCGACTACAACGTCATCCAGCATCCGCACGCGCCATCCAGCATGCGCACCGCGGAAGCGGCTCACGTCTCCGGCGAACTCGTTGCGAAAGGCGTGTTGCTTAAAGACACCGAGGGCTATGTGCTGGCAGTCGTGCCCGCTTCGCATCACGTTCAGGTAGGCCACGTGCAGGAAACGCTGGGCCGGCCGCTGGAAACAGCACCCGAGCCGGAGCTCGCCGAGGTGTTCCCGGATTGCGAGCCGGGCGCAGTTCCGGCAGTGGGACCGGCTTACGAGCTCGATACCATAGTGGACCCGTCGCTGCGGGGTCAGCCGAATATTTATTTCGAAGCAGGCGATCACGAAGAATTGATTCACGTCACGGGCGCGGTTTTTGAATCGCTGCTGCAGGATGCCCGGTTCATGCCTTGCAGTGAACACAGGCCCTGAAGCCGACGCCGGACCTTCTGATTCGCAGCGCGGGGCACGCGATGGCGGGCCCGGGCTGCGCCGCGACGTTGGACTGACGCTCTTCGCACTCTACGGTGCGGGCAACATTATCGGCGCCGGCATCTATGTTCTGGTCGGCAAGGTGGCCGGCGAGGCCGGCCTGCTGACGCCACTCGCGTTCCTGATTGCTGCCGCGGTGGCCGGGTTGACCGGCCTGAGTTACGGCGAACTCGGTGCGCGTTACCCGGTCAGTGCGGGCGAGGCCGTCTACCTGCAACGCGCATTCAACCGCCGCTGGTTGTCGATGGCGACGGGCTTCCTGATCGCGCTGGCAGGTTTGGTCTCGGCTGCGACAATGGCGCGGGGTTTTGTCGGTTACCTGAACGAGTTTCTCGCGGTTCCCGCCGCACTAGTCATCGTCATTTTTGTCAGCTTGCTTACGCTGATTGCGATACGGGGTATTGCGGAATCCGCGTTCGTAGCCGCTTTGCTCACGCTTGTGGAAGCGGGCGGCCTGCTCTGGATTATTAGCGTGGCTGCGCCGAATTTCGGCGGGCTTGTCGACTTTTACTTGGCCGAGTTTTCCCTGGCAGAATTTTCTCGCGCAGAACTTTCCTCTGCAGACTTCACTTCGGCAGGCGCGTTACCGCAGGCCGGCGCAGTCTGGCAGGGGGTATTCGCTGCAGCGTTCCTCGCTTTTTTTGCCTTTATCGGTTTTGAAGACATGGTGAGTATTGCGGAGGAGGTCCGCGAGCCCGAGCGGAACATGCCGCGCGGCATCCTGCTGGCCTTCGCGATATCGACGGTCTTGTACCTCTTGGTTAGTGTCGCGGCAATCGCGACGCTACCCATCGACACACTCGCCGCCAGCGATGCGCCGCTTGCCGATGTCTACCGTGCCGCCACCGGCCGATCCGTGGCATTCATCAGCCTGATCGGGTTGATTGCGGTCATCAACGGTGCACTGATCCAGATCATCAAGGCCGCGCGGGTTTTCTACGGTATGAGCAGCAACGGCTGGTTGCCCGCCTTTTTCGGCGTAGTCAATCCGCGCACCCGCACGCCGTTGCGCTCGACGCTGGTGGCCGGCGGCATCGTACTGGTTTTCGCGCTGGCGCTGCCGCTCGTGAGCCTCGCTAAAACCACGAGCGCAATGGTGCTTTTGGTATTCATTCTGGTGAACCTCGCGCTGATCACGATCAAGCGTTCCGGTCCGCCGCCCGAAGGCGTGCGTGCAATGCCTATGTGGGTGCCCGTCCTCGGTGCGCTGGCAAGTGCTTTGATCCTGCTTGCCGCGTTTTAAGTCTGGGTGAGTTTGCCTCGCAGGCTGGAGGCCGGCCGAGTAACGGATTGGCCGATTATTCGGCCGGGAGCGGCCCGCAGAGCCAGTCCGGCTATTGGTTCGACGCGGTGCTTTTCGAATCCATTCAGCTCTCTGCTGCGTATACTTGGCTAGTGACAGTACAATCGCGTATGTAACGAGCAGCCATGAATTCTGTGCAGACGAACACCATAAATGAGGAAACCCGGTCGGCGATCGACGAAGCTGCGCCGGTTTCCAGCGCCGACAGGCCTGTGCCACTGGACGACACCAACGCCGTCCGTGACGCCATTATCGATCGCTATGGCCTGACCGAGATGCTCGATGAGGAGGGCGGGCCGTTCATTCGGTTGAAGCTGCGCTTCCCGCCGCACCTCGAGGCGGGCTTCATGCGGATATGGCAAACGCCCGAGGGTTGCGTCATCGACAGGCTGTACCACATTTACGTGGGCGGGAACGGTAACGATGTCAACCTGATGTATGCTATGACGCGCGCCGATTCGCCTGTGCCGCACTTCTTCCTGCACTACAACGTCAATCCGCCGGACGTCTGGAGCTACCATGTCGATCTGCCGGGAAAGGTCGATGGCGTCATGTACCCGGATTACTGGGAGCAGGCCTTCAGCCCGCTTAGCGCGGTCAGTGAAAAGAAAAAATTCAAGGCGATCCCGACCCGCCGGATTCAGTCGGACCGTCGTCAGTACCTGTCGACCTGGGGTTTTTACGGCAAGGAAATAGACGAACCCGAATACCGGCTGATCCGCGACGAAGTCGTTCCGGTGTATTTGCAGCAGTTCTTCGACCTGGTCGATAACTTCAGCTACACGACTGTCGACCGCGACTACCTGATCGAGCGCGGGCGCAAGCAAATGGACATTCTGCTGAAGCGCGAAATGGACCTGAGTGGCTGGGGTCGGCTCGAGTCGCTGTTCGGCCGCGAAGCGGGCGACCTGCTGCGCTACGAATGCCGCCGCGAACATCACGCTATCTGACCGGCGCCGATTGCTTGTTGCTGTTTGGCCTTGACAGGCTTAAGTATCGAATACGGGCGGCCGAGACAGTGATAATGGATGCGGCCGGCAGCGGCATTTAAAATTCGGGCCGGACTCGGGATAATCCTGACGATGGAAAAGGACTATTACGAAAATCCGGCCAACGTCGAGAACTACAGCAAGTTCAACCCCGAGCACGACGGCGCTCTGCTGGTCGACGCGCTCTGCGCCTGGTTGCCCGACGGCTCGTCCGTGCTGGAGTTGGGCATCGGGCCGGGTAAAGACTTCGATTTGCTGAGCAAGCATTTCAAGGTGACGGGATCGGATTTTTCCGCCGCCTTCCTGGAGCGTTACCGAGCCAGGAACCCGGCCGCGGATCTGTTGCAGCTCGACGCCCGCACTCTCGCCACGGAACGCCACTTTGACGGGATTTTCTCCAACAAGGTTTTGATTCACCTGTCGCCGAAAGAGTTGACCCAATCATTTTCACGCCAGCATCAGTTGCTGAATGACGGGGGCGTCATCCTGCATTCCTTCTGGTACGGCGAGGGCGACCAGCAATTCGGTGACCTGACACTCCGCCGTCGCAACGAGCATGACCTTGCGCTGCTGCTCGAGGACAAGTTCGATGTCCTCGCGCTCGAACGGCACGCCAAGATGAAGGAGGGCGATTCGATCTACGTGGTGGCGCGCAAGAAGTCGAACGCCCCCCAATAGCCGAAGCGGCAAAACGCGTTGGGCTCCATCGCAAACCGTAATATTTCAGTCATAAAAGTGTCATCAAACCGCAACGGACTGTTGCGAAAATTCGTAGCTGTTAGATGAGTTCGCTTCGCTCTTCTTGAGGCGCGTCGGCAAGGAGAGCATAGGAGGAAGCGTTATAGTGGCGCGTAATGGAAGGACATTAATGATGACAGCAATATTTGCGTATGTGTCGTTGGGAATACTGATTGTTCTGAGTATCCTCGCGGAGCGCAAGAAGCACAAAGAATGGCGTGACGGGTGGGAAGCCAGCCGGTACCGCGTGTATTAGATCGGCGCCCCGCTTGATGTTTGCTTCACTCGCCGGGGGCGCTGCCCCCGTCTGACGGTTGGCGCCCTGGGCCCGGTTCTGTCGGCCCGTCGCCCTGCAACAGTGGGTTTTCTGCCCATTTTCCTATATAGTCACACTCTAAATAGTCAGAGTGTGACCAATGATCAAACGATTGTTACTGCTTGGCCTGCTCCGCGGCCAGAAGCTGCATGGCTACGGGGTATTGGAATATCTCAACAACCATGCCGCCGGCGGAGCGGCAATCGGTAAATCCAATGCCTACCGCCTGCTGCGGGCGATGGAAGACGAGGGCCTGATTCGCAGTGCCGCGGAGCGCGACGGCAAGCGACCCGAGCGTCACGTTTACGAAGTGACCGGCGCCGGCGAGTCCTATTTTCGCGAGCACCTGATGCAGGAACTCGCTCGCGACGCCACCGCCGATCAGCCCGGCATTGCAGTGCTGAACTATCTGTCTGAACTGGAACCGTCCGCTGCCATTCGACAATTGCAGCAGCGCCGCGAGAAGGTGGCAGCGCGCCATGCCGAACTGCTGAATGTTCCCAAGGACGTGCTGCATCTCCACCCGGCGCTGGATCTTGGCCTGCAGCAGGTGGCTGTCGAGCTGGAATGGCTGGACGAGAAATTAACTCAGTTAAGGGCGCAGACCAGGTCGGTGGCGTAGCGATTTATCACAGAAAACCTGAGGGCCGCCGACAGAGTGCGGCCCGCAATATAACAACGGATAGCACTCCAACACATGAAAGCAATTCTCAATCACCATAAAAAGTGGCTCATGCCGGTCGGCGTGATCGTGGTCGCCTACGGCATAGCAACCCTGATCCGCAATACAGGCCCGCAGGTCGAAGTCATTACCCCGGAGCAACCGCCGTTGGTTGTTCGAGTCGTCGAAGCCGAGCCGCAGTCACTGCGACTGACTGTAGAGAGCCAGGGTGAGGCCAATGCCGAGCATATGGTGGATCTGGTCAACGAGGTTCCCGCGCGAGTGGTGAAGCTTTCGCCTGCTTTCGTTAACGGCGGCTATTTCCGCACCGGCGATGTATTGCTGCAACTCGATGACACTGATTATGAACTCGCGCGCGTGCGCGCTGCCGCACAGGTATCCGAGGCCGTGGAGGACTACGAACTCGAAAAAACAGAGGCTGCGCTCGCCAAAGAGGGGTTGTTCCCACTCCGCGAGGCGCGGGTTGAATCGGCCAAAGCGAGAGTCGAGTCGGCGCGTGCACAGCTCGCGCAGGCCGAGGCGGACCTGGCACGCACGCGGTTGCGCGCACCGTTCGACGGGCGCGTGCTGTTTACCAGTGTCGGGCTCGGGCAGTACGTGGCGAAGGGTGAGCAGCTGGGGCGAATATTTTCGACCGGTGTGGCAGAGATTCGCCTGCCGCTGACCGATCAGCAGTTGCGTCACCTCGACTTGCCGTTCGGAACCGGCAGCAACGAGCAGATTCTTGACACGCCGGTCACCCTGCGCGCAGAAGTCGGCGGCAGCATCGTTGAATACCCGGCCTACCTGCACAGAATGGAGGGTGCCGTCGATCCTGATAATCGCGTGTGGTACGCGGTCGCGCGAGTGGACGACCCTTATGGACTGAACGACCCGGAGCGAACCACGCCGCTGGCGGTCGGCCTGTTTGTGGAAGCGATCATTGCAGGCCGCAGCGTCGATAACGTGTACAAGCTGCCCCGTTCGGCGTTGCGTAACCAAAGCGATGTGCTGGTGGTCGATCAGGGCAATCGTTTGCGGCAGAGGAGGGTGGAAGTGTTGCGCACCGATTTCGAATCCGCGTATATCTCATCGGGGTTGCAGCCTGGTGACAGGATATGCGTGTCACCCGTCGAGGCTTTTGTTGACGGCCTCGCCGTCGAGATCGTCAGCGACGAGGCGCCGGCTGAAAAGCTGGCGGTGAACTAGTCATGATTCGCTGGTTTGCAGAAAACAAAGTCGCGGCCAACCTGCTGATGATCGCTATCATGCTCGGCGGTTTGCTGTCGCTGCCATTGCTCGAGCGCGAGGTGATGCCGGGCATTCCACTCGACATGATTCAGGTCGATGTCATCTACCCGGGTGCGAGCCCCGCAGAAATTGAAGAGCGCATCTGCATCCGCATCGAAGAAGCCATTCATGACCTGGAAGGCATCAAGTCGATCACCTCGGAGGCCGTCGCAGGGCGCGGCGGCGTTGCCGTGGAAATCGCCAAGGGCTTCAAAACCGAGCGCATGCTGGCCGATATCAAGGCGCGCGTCGACGCACTGGATACGCTGCCCGAAGAGGCTGAAGAACCGCAAATCCAGGAGGCGCCCTGGAGCGAGGAGGTCATCGAGCTGGTCGTCAGTGCTGACACCGATGAGGCGTCATTGCGGGAAATTGCATACCGAGTGCGGGACGGAGTGGCTCGCCTGCCGGGCGTTGATGAAGTGGACGTCGAAGGTTTGCGAGCCCCGGAAATGGCCATCGAAGTATCCGAGCTGACTCTCCAGAAATACGCGCTGACCTTTGATGATGTGGTCACGGCGATTCGCCGTTCCTCTATCAACCTGCCGGGCGGTTCGATACGCACCTCTGGCGGTGACATCGCGTTACGCACCTTCGAGCAGGCTTATGCCGCCGAGGATTTTGCTGAAATCGTGTTGCTCAGGAACCCCGATGGCACTCGTGTTCTGCTCGGCGACGTCGCCGATATTCGCGACGGTTTCGAGGAAACGGATGAGCTGAGCCATTTCAACGGCCACCGGGCAGCGGCGATTATTGTCCGCGTGCGCAACAACCCGGACGTGGTTGCCGTTAACGAGGCCGTGCGCGACTATGCCGAGCGCATCCGCGTCAGTCTGCCGCCTGGAGTTCAGCTCGAAGTCTGGCTCGACCGTTCGGAAATCTTTCGCAGCCGCGCTGACATGCTGATCACGAGTGGCGCGATGGGGCTCGTCCTCGTGTTCATATTACTGACGCTGTTCTTGCGCCCGGCCATAGCTATCTGGGTTTGCGTCGGCATCGCGGTGTCGTTCCTGGGTGCGATTTTTGTCATTCCGTCGACACCGATTTCGATCAACATGATGACCTTGTTCGCCTTTGTGCTGGTGCTGGGCATAGTGGTCGATGACGCCATTATCATCGGCGAAAGTATTCACGTGCAGATACAAAGGGGGCTGCGGGGCACGGAGGCGGCCTATGCAGGCGCGCGGCGGGTGGCCAAGCCGGTTATTTTTGCCGCGGTCACGACCATGATCGCGTTCTCGCCGGCTCTATTTATAGAAGGCGCGGCCGCCAAGCTGACGATGCCACTGTCCATTGTTGTGATCCTGGCGCTGGCGTTTTCGCTGGTGGAGGCCTTCCTGATTTTGCCGGCGCACTTGTCGCACCTGAAACCGATCGACGAGACTCAGGCCGGCGGTCTGCTGACCCGCGCGCGACGCAGGATTGCCAACGGCCTGAGCGACTTCAGCGAACAGCGCTATCGGCCCTTCATTATGCGCGCGATCGACGCACGCTATCTCACCCTGGCGGTGTTTGTTGCACTCTGGCTGATGGTGATGAGCTTTATTCAGGGTGGCTGGGTCAAGCAGACTTTTTATCCGCTCATACCAGGCGATGACATCATCGTCAGCGTCACGCTGTCCGACGGGGTGTCGTTCGCCACGACGGAGGAAGTGGTGGCGCGAATCGAGCGCGCTGCCGAAAAAGTTCGCCGGCATTATGCGGAGCAACCCGGCGGCGACATCATCAAGAACGTACGCACTTTCGCGCAAGAGAACAATATTCAGGTCACCATGGAACTGACACCGGGTGAGGAGCGTGATGTCCCGATCGAGCAGGTGACCGAGCGCTGGCGCAATGAGATCGGTTTTATTCCCGACACCAAGGCATATACGTTTGACTACCATCTCATCGACCGTGAGCCGCCGGTGAAACTGGGGTTGACCGCTGATGATCCGCAGCAGCTCATGAATGCCACCGCACGCGTTGAAGCAAAACTCGCCACCTACGATGGCCTGTTTGGGATCAATAACAGCCAGCGTTCCGCGCGCACCGAGATTTTGGTGACGGCGCGTAATAATGCCGACAACTATGACGTGGACCGCGAGCAGCTGGCGCGCCAGGTGCGGCAGGGTTTCTTTGGTGAGGAAGTACAGCGTATTCCTCGCGGACGCGATGAAGTCAAAGTGATGGTGCGCTACCCGGAGGAGTCGCGCCGCTCGCTGGAGCAGATCAATCGCATGCGCATTCGCGTCGGTGACGATCAGCAGATTCCGATCGGCAGCGTCGCGCAGCTCGAGTTCGCCCAGGGCGCGAGCGCCATTCGGCGACTCGACCGCCGTCGTATCGTCGAGGTGACGGCCGAGGCCGATTACGAGCGAGCAGATCCGTACAAAATCGTTACGGATATTCGTGACAGCTATGCGCCGGGCCTTATGCAGGAATTCCAGGGGCTCGAGTTCCTGGTGAAAGGTGAGCAGGATGCCGCCAGCGAATTCCTGCTGGAACTGGTGCGACTCACGCTGATGGCATTTCTCTGTACCTTCGGGCTGATTGCCATCGCGTTTCGGTCTTATATACAGCCGGCCATCGTGATGAGTGCGGTGCCGTTCGGTTTGCTCGGCGCCATCATCGGCCATCTTCTGTTTGGGGTGACCATGTCCATGTTCTCGTTCATGGGTGTCGTCGCGGCGGCAGGGGTGGTGATCAACGACAATCTCGTGCTGATCGACCGAATTAACCAGGTGCGCGAGGAACTGGGAGAGCAGGCGAAGATCGGCCAGGCGGTCGTGCGGGCCGCAGTCAGTCGCTTTCGGCCCATCTTGCTGACGTCCTTCACGACCTTTGTCGGGTTGCTGCCGATCATGTCCGAGAGCAGCGCGCAATCGGAGTACCTCAAACCCATGACCCTGTCACTGGGCTTCGGCGTTGCCTTCGCCTCGTTCGTCACGCTGATCCTGGTGCCGTGCCTGTACCTGATCGTCGAAGATGCGCGGGCCGGGGTGCAGCGCTTACGTCGGCGCGGCAGGCCGGCCGAGGTCGTTTAAAGAAGTCACGACGGCCAATTGTTTCTGGTCACCGGTTAGCTTAGCCGCACACCCGGCGGTCCTTTTTTCAGTCGCTGATCCTGACGGCAAAAGCGTCGTGGCAGAGAAGCGTTCCGTTGCGCGGCGCAGGATCAGTGTGTTCCGTTCCTGCACACGGGGCTTCGGTAGACAGAAGCTTCTGATGCGCGGCCAATCCCTAGTCAGGCCCGGTGTATGCACCCTATGGGTTCGCTCGGTTTCGCCCACGGTAATTGCTTATTATCCGCCTAAACCGCAGTGTTTATATTGATCATATGTGCCTGAAAATTCTGGCCCGAAGCCTATGAAGCCCGCCGCAAAATGGTTGCTGCTGATATTCGCCGTCATAGCGGCTGTTGCCGCTTACAGCTATTGGACGCGTTCGAAGCCTGTTCAGGTTGCCGTCACCTCGGTGGACTTCGGGGACGTGAAATCGACCGTCTCGAATACGCGTGCCGGTACCGTCGATGCCTGTCGTCGTGCTCGAATGTCGCCGGCCCTGGGCGGCCAGATTGCCTCATTACCCGTGCGTGAAGGCGACGCGGTTAAAGCCGGCGGAATCATGCTGGAACTCTGGAACGAAGACCTGCGCGCCGAACTCGAGCTTGCCAGGCGGGATGCGGTTGCGAGCAAGGGGCGCGCGGATGAAGTGTGCACGCGGGCCCAGATTGCAGAGCAGGAAGGGCAGCGGTTGCAAAGTCTGCTCGACAAACAGCTGGCATCTGTCGAAGAAGCCCAGCGTGCGGTAGGTGAGGCCAAGGCGCAGAAAGCAGCGTGCAAGGCCGCCAGAGACGGCGTACGGGTCAGCGATGCGAATATCGAAGTGGTGCAGTCCCGGCTCGAGCGCACGCGGTTGCGCGCGCCGTTCGATGGCGTTATCGCGGAAATCAACGGGGAGGTGGGCGAGTTCGTCACACCGTCGCCGGTAGGCATCGCGACGCCACCGACGATAGATCTGATCGATGCCAGCTGCCTGTATATAAGCGCGCCGATCGACGAGGTAGACGCGCCTGCGGTGTCTGCGGGTCAGCAGGCATTGATCACGATGGATGCATTCCCGGATCACAAGTTCCCCGGTTTCGTTCGGCGCGTTGCGCCCTACGTGCTGGATGTAGAGAAACAGGCGCGCACCGTGGAAATCGAGGCTGAGATAGAAAACCCGGACAGCGATAGATTACTGCCGGGCTACAGTGCCGACGTCGAGATCATCCTCGAGACGCGGGCCAACGTGTTGCGTGTGCCTATCCAGACTATCGTCAAGGGCAACCGTGTCTTTGTGCTGAACGGCGACACAATCGAGGAGCGCACGATCGAGATCGGCGTCCGCAGCTGGGAATACGCGGAGGTCCTGTCGGGTTTGCAGGCAGGTGAATTTGTGTTGTTAACGGTCGATCGCGAGGGCGTCGCCGATGGCGCGATCGCGACGACAGAGTAGCCGCGCGGGCGTTGCACGGGCCGGGCGCAGCACCGACTGCGTTGGTTGTTTCCCAGCACCTGCCGGCTCGTCCGGCGAAACGGGTAAGCAGGCGCCATGATTAAACTTGAACAACTCTGCCGAAATTTTCAGGTGGGCGACCAGGTCGTCCATGCGCTGGACCACCTCGATATGCAAATCGAATCGGGTGAGTATGTTTCGATCATGGGCCCGTCCGGTTCCGGCAAGTCGACACTGCTGAATGCACTGGGTTTGCTTGATTCACCGACCTCGGGCGACTACTGGCTTGATGGCATTCGCACGGCATCGATGGACGACAATGAGCTTGCTGTAATACGCCAGAAAAAAATTGGCTTCGTGTTCCAGTCGTTTCACCTTGTGCCGCGTATGAATGCTTTCGAGAATGTCGAACTGCCAATGGTGCTGGCGGGTATGGCGCCAGCGGAACGGCAACAACGGGTGCAGGCCGCACTCGGGCGTGTCGGCCTGGAAGCGCGCCGGGATCATCGGCCCGACCAGTTATCTGGGGGCGAGCGGCAACGCGTGGCGATCGCGCGCGCGATCGTGATCGTCGTGACCCATGATCCGGCCATTGGGCGGCGTGCCGGGCGCCAAATTCGAATGGAGGACGGCCGGGTTGAAAGCGACGATAAGCTTGCCCCGGTCGTGAACGCATGAGAATGATGGACTGCAACCGAATTGCCCTGGGCGCAGTGCTTCGCGCACCGCTGCGCACCGCCATGATGTTGCTGGCCACCGCTATCGGAGTGGGTGCCGTGCTGTTGCTAACCTCAGTGGGTGAGTCGGCGCGGACGTACGTAAGCGGCCAGTTTCAGGCGCTCGGCACACGTCAGGTCATTGTCTTTCCCGGCAAGAGCGAAACGAGCGGCAATATGCCCGGAGCGATGCCCGGGGATGTCGAGCGTGAGTTGACCCTCGACGACGCGCGTGCCGTGCAGCGCAGTCCTTATGTCGAAATGCTGTCGCCAATCGTGGTGGGTTCCATGCCGGTGTCCTACGGTGGACGCGAGCGCGATACCACCGTGCTCGGCGTCAGTCATGACTTCATGGCCATACGCGGTTGGGAGATCGGCACGGGCGAGTTTCTGCCGGACGTCGATTTCGACAGGGCACCACCCGTTTGCGTACTTGGCCGCACCGTCAAGGAAGAGCTGTTCAGTGAACAAGTCGCAGTCGGCAAGTGGTTGCGGGTAGGCAGCCGGCGCTGTCGAGTCGTGGGTGTATTACTGACCGAGGGTACGTCGCTGATGATCGACGCAAACGAAATTGTTATCGTGCCCGTAGCGTATGCGCAGGCGCTGTTCGATATCTCAGGCCTGTTCCGCATCATCGTTCAGGCGCCCGGGCGGGGCGATATCGATGCGACGAAACGCGATATCACCGAAATCATCAAGCAACGCCATTACGGTAAAGAGGATGTCACCGTAATTACGCAGGATGCAGTTCTGGCCACCTTTGACGGCATCTTCGATACCTTGACCCAGGCCCTGGCCGGCATCGCTTCGATTAGCCTGGTCGTTGCCGGTGTGTTGATCATGAACGTCATGCTGGTGGCCGTCAGTCAGCGGACGCGGGAAGTCGGCTTACTCAAGGCGCTGGGCGCGACTCGTCGGCAGATCATCGCGTTGTTCCTGACCGAGGCCTTTTTCCTGGCGAGCTTCGGTGGGCTGGCCGGGCTGGCTGTCGGCTATATAGGCGTTTTCGTGCTGGAGCTGACGTTTACCGATTTCACTTTCACGCCGCCGCCGTGGGCCGTTGCGGCTGCCTTCGTAGTTGCTATCGCGAGCGGCATGATTTTCGGCATCATGCCGGCGCGCAAAGCGGCGAACCTCGACCCGATCGCGGCGCTGGCGGGGCGACAGTCATGATCAAGAGCGACTTGCTTCGGTTTACCTTCAAGTCGGCTCGCTCCAACCGCTTGCGCAGTGGTCTGACCGCGCTCGGCATAGGTATCGGCGTTACCGCGGTGGTCTTGCTGACGTCGATTGGCGAAGGGTTACAGCAGTACGTGCTGCGCGAGTTCACCCAGTTCGGTACCAATATTATTTCCATCAGCCCTGGGCGCCCGGAAACCTTTGGCGGCGGCAATCTGCCGCTGGCCATGATCAAACCGCTGACACTGGAAGATGCCCGGGCGCTGGAACGTGTCCCCTATGTCACGCAAGTGAGCGGCACGGTGCAGGGTAATGCGGAGATCGAGGGCAACGGCCGGTCACGGCGCACGCTGGTGACTGCCACGAGTCCGGGTATGCCGCAGGTCTGGTCCATTGATGTGGCGCTCGGTGAGTTTTTGCCACCCGATGACCCGCGGGCACCGCGCGCATTCGTGGTGCTCGGCAGCAAGGTGCGCGAGGAATTGTTCGATACCGCCAATCCGCTGGGCACCAAGGTTCGAGTGGGCGGGCGGAGCTACCGAGTGATCGGTGTAATGGAATCGAAAGGCACGATACTCGGTTTCGATATGGACGACGCGGTTTATATCCCCGTCGCCCGCGGCCTCGAGATGTTCAACCGTGAAGGCCTCGTCGATATCAGTGTCTTGTATGACGAGGCCGTGCCGGTCGCGGAAGTCGAGTCGGGCTTGCGCCGAATGCTGATTGCCCGGCACGGGGCCGAGGATTTCTCGCTGACTACGCAACAGCAAATGCTGGACGTACTCGGCTCGGTACTCGATGTTGTTACCTTTGCCGTCGCCGGACTCGGCAGCATCTCTTTGCTCGTTGGTGGTGTCGGAATCTTTACGATCATGACGATCGCGGTGCGCGAACGCACCGCCGAGATCGGTTTGCTTCGTTCGTTGGGCGCCGTAAAAACGAATATACGAAACATCTTTCTCACTGAGTCGATTCTGCTTGCCGGATTGGGCGGCATCGCGGGCCTGCTGCTCGGCGCAATCATTGTCGAACTGATCAAAATATTCCTGCCCGCGCTGCCGGTCAGCTATTCCTTGCCGTATGCCATAGCCGCGGAATTGATAGCGATCGCGATCGGCGCGTTAGCGGGCGTCATGCCTGCGCGCCAGGCCGCGGGGCTGGATCCCGTCGAGGCG
>JARRLL010000042.1:0-556 GCA_037387125.1 Gammaproteobacteria bacterium
GCCTGGGCAGCAGCCCCGGTTGGCGCCGCCGTGCATGAATTACGAAATACGATATCGGCTGGCCAATCCAGTCTGCCGGCATATGAACCCGCACGTCTTTATATCGTTCAGTTCGATGACCCACCCGCGTTGCTTGCCGAGCAATCGAAGCTACGCAAAAGTGGAGAGGCTGCTTCGGTAACTGCGGTCGACGCACACGGCGCCGATGTGCAGCGTTACATCAATGATCTGCGCGATAAGCAAAATGAAATACTGCTGTCTCTCAACCTGTCGCAAAATCGCGTCTACAGTTACGGCTATACCTTTAACGGGGTCGCCGTCCGCCTTACACCCACGCAGGCAAAACTGCTAAGTCAGCGCAGAGGCGTGCGGCGAGTCTGGGAAGATACCAAACGCCCCGTCGCGACCAATGACAGCCCTCAGTTCCTCGGGCTTCTGGACAACCCGGGAGGTTTGCGCAGCGACCTCGGGCTGACCGGCGAGGACGTAGTCGTAGGAGTAATCGACAGCGGCATCGCGCCGAATCATCCGAGTTTCAAAGATCACGCAGAAAAAA
>JARRLL010000042.1:576-16338 GCA_037387125.1 Gammaproteobacteria bacterium
TTTGCCGATCCGAATGGGCAGAAAACTCGTTACTTGGGCTCTGGCTGTGCAGGCGATTCAAAAAGCCTGCCAGGCTCATGTATAACCCGCCATCGGACTGGCGCGGCGTGTGCGAGGCCGGGCCCGGGTTTTCTGCACAGGACTGCAACAACAAACTCATCGGCGCACGTTTCTTCAACGAAGGATTCAACGCCGGCGGCGAGACCGATGAAAACGAGTTCAATTCACCGGCAGATGCAGACGGTCATGGCACACACATCGCCAGCATCGCAGCTGGCAACACGGTGAATGCAGAAATCTATGGCAAATCACTGGGACAAATCAGCGGCATGGCCCCGCGTGCTCGCGTGGCCGTGTACAAGGCCTGCTGGCTGGAACCCGGAGCAGCCCGCGCAAGCTGCAGCGTCGCCGATCTGGCCATGGCAATCGAGCAGGCGGTTGCCGACGGCGTGGACATCATCAACTACTCGATCGGCGATAGAAACGACAGCCTCGACGACCCCGACGATCTTGCGCTGCTTGCGGCAACCGAAGCAGGCGTCTTAAGCGTAGCGGCCACCGGTAACGACGGTCCGAGCCTACTCACCATCCAGTCCCCCGCCACGACACCGTGGGTGATCAGTGTCGGCGCAACGAGCAGGCCCGGCAAGCGCCTTAGCCAGGCGCTCAGGGTCAATGCGCCCGAGTCTCTGAAGGGGGATTACGAAAGCCGCGAAGCGGGGTTCACACCTCGACTCGCCGCAACGGGCCCGGTCACGGGCCAGCTCGTGCTGGTCAACGACGCCAGCACCGTAACGGAAGACGATGACATCGGCAGCATTTACGACGGCTGCACCGAAGCCGCTAATGCGAGCGAACTGCGCGGCAATATTGCGCTGATACAGCGCGGCGACTGCAACTTCGATGTGAAAATCTCGTTAGCGGAACAAGCCGGCGCGATTGCGGTGGTGGTGTTTAACAACGAGGCCGAACTGCTGGTCATGGACGGCAACCCGGCGCTGGTCGATATTCCGGCCGTTCTGCTCGGGCAGGCCGACGGTCAGTTGCTGCGCGATAAGTTGCTGGAAGGCGCCAGGGTCTCGATGACCCTGGACAGCACGCTGTTTACGAACATCGAATACGAGGGCAATTTAATGGGTGCGTACTCCGGACGCGGACCCAGCTTTGCCGATTCGGATTTTCTGAAACCCGATCTGGTCGCGCCGGGGACCGCAATTTTGGGCGGCCATACACCTGACGTTGCCAACGGTTTTCGCGGTGAACTGTTTCAATACCTCACGGGCACCTCGCAGGCTGCGCCGCACGTGGCCGGCACCGCGGCCCTGATTAAACAGGCGCACCCCGAATGGACACCTGCGGAAATCAAATCGGCATTGATGACCAGCAGCAGACAGGACATCCTGAAGGAAGACGGGATAGCTCAGGCCACGCCCTTCGACATGGGCGCAGGCCACATCGTGCCGAACTCCGCGGTTGAGCCCGGGCTGATTTATCCCGTCGATATCGCGGAATACGATGCATACCTGTGTCGGTATGGCCTGGAGCGCATTACGCGCGATGAGTGCGTGGCGCTTGCGAGGGCAGGGCTCGAAAGAGATGCGCGGGACATCAATTTACCCTCGGTCGCCATTACGGAATTGGCAGGCAGTGTCGAAATAAAACGGCGCGTCCGCAACACGGGTCCGGCCGCGCTGTTTACGGTGACAACGGCTGTACCTGAAGGCATCAGCCTGGAAGTAGAGCCGGCCACCCTGAGCCTGTCGGCCGGCGAAACGGGCGAATTTACGCTGCGCTTCGGCGCGCCTGCAGCGGAGCTGTATCGCTGGCATTACGGCAGTTTCCGTTGGACCAGCGATTCGCACAGTGTCTTCAGCCCCTTCGTCGTTCAGCCCGCGCTGTTCAGCGCACCGATGGCCCTGCTGGGCGACGGCCCTTCCGGTAACCTGCGCCTGCCCATTGGTTTCGGCTACTCAGGCGATTATGCCGCACGGCTGAACGGGTTGGTGCCGCCGTGCATCCTGCCTGACAGCGACAAAACCGATGCGCTTTGCACCAACGAAGCGCCCGCACAAATTCAGAACGGTAATGGCCGGCAGTATGTATTTACGTCAGACGAAGATCTGCCCGGGTCGGTCAGACGGTTCAAAATAAACGTCCCGCCGGAAGACAATGAGCTGCTGAGGATCGCTTTATTCGACACGCTAACGACCGGCACCGATGATCTCGACATCTTCGTTTATTACTGTGCGCCGGTGATAGAAGGCCCGGCAGGCGCCGGCCTGCCCTGCGAGGTATGGGACGCGGATCAGCCCTACGCCAGCGAAACCCCGGGGACCTCCGATGAACTGATCGATATCACGGCACCTGCCGCCGGCACCTGGATTATCGACGTGTACGCCTATGACACCGAACGGCCGACCGGCACCGACTTTCGACTGTACGCCTGGTCTTTCGGCAGCAATATAGCCGCCGGCAACCTGCTCCTGACCGATGCTCCGGCCGGCGCCACTGCGGGAACAACCGTAGAAGCCCAGCTGACCTGGAACGCTCTGCCGGAAGGGTTGTGGCTGGGAGGCGTTACCCACTACGACAACCCGGCCGACCCCGACGATCTGCCGCTGGGCCTGACCATCGTCGAAATCGACAACTCACTGCTGCACGACTGGTAGCAGCAACGCGGTCAGCCGCTACCCAGCACCTTGCATTCAGCGTGGCGGTAACAGTTCGTTATGTGATCGTTGACCATGCCGGTGGCCTGCATGTGCGCATAAATAATCGTGCTGCCGACAAAACGAAAACCGCGCTTTTTAAGGTCCTTGCTCAAAGCATCCGATTCTTTCGATGTCGCCGGAACGTCTTCCTGGCGACGCCAGCGATTCTGCTTTGGCCGACCGTCAACGAAGCCCCAGATATAGTCACAAAAACTGCCGAACTCCGACTGCACCTCCAGAAAGGCTCGCGCATTGCTAACCGCCGACTCGATCTTGAGCCGATTACGGATAATCGCGGGATTCTGCACCAGCTTCTCAATTCTGGCGGGCCGAAAGCGGCTGACCTTGAGCGCATCGAACTCGGCAAAGGCTTTGCGATAACCGGCGCGCTTGTGGAGCACAGTCGACCAGCTCAAACCGGCCTGCGCGCCCTCAAGTATCAGAAACTCGAACTGCCGCCGATCGTCCCAGACCGGCACTCCCCATTCTTCATCGTGATAGCGCAGATACGCATCACTGACGCCGGTGCTCCACGGACATCGTTGCCTCTCCATCGCTACGCGTAAACTCCATCCGGTACTCAATTGCGCAGTGTAGCGCCTCACTTTCAGACCGCCCAGCTGCAAAAGCTTGGAAGCAGCATGGAATTAAGTAAAATCGATGCTTGGGTCGCCGCAGCGGAACGGACATGCATACAGACACAGAACGCCTGGAATCCACACCGAACCGCTACGCCGTTATCGGTCACCCGATAGGGCACAGTAAATCGCCGACTATTCATCGCCTTTTCGCCGAGCAGACCGGACAGGAACTCAGCTACGAAGCAATCGACGTAGCGCCGGACAAACTAGAGGCGACCGTCAAGGAATTCTTCGCTAACGGCGGCCACGGATTGAACGTGACGCTGCCGCACAAGAGCGCCGTGATGGCCTTCATGGACAGCCTGACACCGCAGGCAAAACTGGCCGGAGCAGTGAATACCATTACGCTGTTACCCGACGGCAAGCTCGAGGGTGATAACACCGATGGCATCGGCCTCATCGCGGATCTGCGCGACAATCTCAATATAGAGCTGATTGATTCAAGCATCCTGATACTCGGCGCCGGCGGCGCCGCCCGCGGTATTTTGCCGCCGCTGCTGGAGCAGATTCCGGCCGAAGTGCTCATTGCTAACCGGACTATAGAAAAAGCAACCGGGCTGGCTAATGCGTTTGCGGATCTGGGCGACCTGAATGCCTGCAGATTCGAAGACCTCGGCGGCAGGAGTTTCAACCTGATCATCAATGCTACCTCCGCGGGTCTGGCAGGCGACGTGCCGCCGTTTCCTGCCGATATCATCACGCCGGATACGGTCTGTTATGACTTGTCGTACTCCATGCGTGACACACCCTTCATCGCCTGGGCAAAGTCACATGGCTGCGTAAAGGCCTACCAGGGTTGGGGCATGCTGGTCGAGCAGGCGGCCGAGTCCTTTTCGATCTGGCGCCATATCAGGCCCGATACGCAGGGGATGCTCCGACAGCTGCCCAAATAAGTTTTTCGCCGCGGTCAGGCTAACGCATCGTCACCAGTTCTTCCGCCGAGGTGGGGTGTATCGCAACCGTGTCGTCAAGGTCACGCTTACACGCCCCCATCTTTATCGCCACGGCAAAGCCCTGCAGTATTTCGTCAGACCCCTGACCGATCATGTGGCAACCAACGACCCGTTCTTCCGGTCCCGTCGTGACGAGCTTCATATTGGCGCGCACCTTGTGCTGCATGATTCCGTAATAAAGGGGCACGAACCCGGAGGTATAAACCTTCACGGCCTCTGCGCCATAGCGTTCTTTGGCCTCAGGCTCGGTTAGTCCTACCGTGCCGATCGGCGGGTGGCTGAAAATGACCGTCGGAATATTTTCGTAATCCAGGTAACGGCCTTCCATGCCACCAAACAGGCGATCGCTCAGACGCCTGCCTGCGGCTATGGCAACAGGCGTTAATTCCGCCTGGCCGGTAACGTCGCCGATCGCATAAATACCGGGAACGCTGCTTTGCTGAAATTTGTCGACGTTTATGTACCCATTGTCATCCACAGCGACACCTGCGCTCGCAAGCCCCAGCCCGCCGGTAAGCGGGCGGCGGCCCGTAGCCCAGATCACCGTGTCAAACGGGCCGAACTCACTGCCGCGCTCCGTGCGCAGCACGACACCACCATCGTCTTCAAACAAACCTGCGGGTATGGAGTTTAATTGCACGACGACTCCATGGGTCTCCAGCGCCTGAATAACACCCTCCTGCAACATCGGGTCCATCGAGCGCAGTACGCTGTCATAGCGCGCGAAAAGCTCTACTCGCGACCCGAGGCTGCTGAGCACGCCGGCCGTCTCCACCGCGATGTAACCGCTACCGGCAATCGCCACGTTCTGCGGTCGTTCCTGCAGAGCGAAAAACCCGTCGGAAGTTATACCCAACTCGGCGCCCGGCACGTCGGGAACTACCGGTTCACCGCCGGTAGCAATAATTATGTGCGGCGCGCTGAAGTGTTTGCCGTCGACGTCGACGGTTTTCGCATCGACCAGCCGAGCGGCTCCGTGCACCCAGTCGACTGATCGCTTGTTCAGGTTGCGCTCGTAAATCCCATTCAGCCGCCGAATATAGTTTTCACGGTTGTTAACCAGTGTTTGCCAGTCGTGGCCCTGCGACTGGAAGCTAAAACCGTAATCGGCAGCATCGCCGAAAGCCTGGGCTAATTCAGCCGCGTGCCACATCACTTTCTTGGGGACACAGCCGACGTTGACGCAGGTGCCGCCCAGTCGTGACCTTTCAATCACGAGCGCTCGCGCACCATATTCTGCCGCCCGCTGGGCCGCTGCCAGACCGCCGCTGCCGCCGCCTATCGCTATCAAATCGTATTGTTCTGTCATATTTATGCCGAACTGTTTGGTGTATTGCTCAGGACGAATACTACGGTAACCGGCAGCTAGTGCACAGAACCCGGCCAACCCTCTGGCCATGGGTCGCTGTGTGATAGCATGTCCCGCCTTAAGATCAGTACAAGACAACGCCTGACAATGACAAATCCCCTGCTTGTGAACGGGCAACTTCCCCCGTTCAGCCAGATCAAAGCCGAGCACGTCGAAGCAGCACTCGATGAAACACTGCAGAATAACCGCGACGAAATCGAGCAATTACTCGCCAGCGACGCAGAGCCGAATTTCGAAAATTCGATAACAGCTCTCGAAGAAATGCAGGACCGGCTGCACCGTGTCTGGTCTCCGGTAAGCCATCTGCAGATGGTTGCGAATTCGGAAGAGCTGCGCACCGTATACAACGCCTGTCTGCCCAAGCTGTCTCGTTACCATACCGAACTCGCTCAGGATGAACGGTTGTTTGCGCTCTACAAAGGCGTCGATGAGCGCCTGCAACTGGACAGCTCTGCACCCGAGAAACGCCTGCTGGAACATGCGCTGCGCGATTTTCGGCTGGCGGGCGTGGACCTCCCGACTGAAAAGAAGGCTCGCTTCAAGGCGGCCATGGAAGAATTGTCCCAACTGCAGGCAAAGTTCGAACAGAACCTGCTGGATTCCATGCAGGCATGGTCCAAACATGTCAGCGACCCATCCGTCGTCGCCGGGCTCCCCGCAGCGGTCCTCGATGGTGCGCGCGCAGCGGCTAAAGAACAGGGCCAAGAAGGCTGGCTGTTGCAGCTAGACCAACCGACCTACGTTGCGGTACTGACCTATGCGGACGATGCCAAACTCCGCGAAGAGTTCTACGCGGCGTGGGTGACGCGCGCCTCGGCGGAAGGCCCGGGCGACGGACAGTTCGACAACACCGCCATCATGGACGATCTGTTGCGCCTGCGGAACGAAGCGGCGCATCTGGTTGGTTTCGACAACTATGCAGACTACGCCCTGGCCAGCCGCATGGCCGGTTCAGTCAGCGAAGTCACCGAGTTTCTGGAGCACCTTGCGTCGGTCGCGAAACCGGTCGCCGAAAAAGAATTGCACGATCTCCAGAAGTGGGCGGGCGTCGAACTGCACCCATGGGACGTCGGCTATTACTCCGAGAAGTTGCGCCTCGAGCGTTTCTCGATTTCCGATAAAGAATTGCGGCCATATTTTCCGCTGCCGCGCGTGATGGAAGGCCTTTTCGAAGTCTTGCAACGCCTGTACGGCATACGTGCGGAAGAACGACCGGACGTCGACCGTTGGCAGCCCGAAGTCCGCTACTACCGTTTGATAAACGACCGAAATGAGGAAATCGGCGGATTCTTCATGGATCTATACGCCAGGCCAAACAAACGTTCAGGCGCCTGGATGGACGAGTGCGTCGTGCGCAAGCATCTGGATAAAGACGTCTGTCAGATTCCGGTCGCCCATCTGGTGTGCAACTACACCAAACCGTCCGACGACAAACCCGCGTTATTGAGCCATGGCGAAATTGTCACGCTGTTTCATGAGTTCGGGCATACCCTGCACCACATGCTGACGCGCATCGATTACCCGAGTGTCTCGGGAATCAACGGCGTGCCCTGGGATGCGGTCGAGTTGCCCAGTCAGTTCATGGAAAACTTTGCGTGGGACCCCGACGTGTTGCGCCGCATGTCGCAGCACGTTGAAACCGGCCAACCACTACCCGATGAACTGCTGACCAAGCTCGAAGCATCACGTGTCTACCATGCGGGCATGGGTATGGTCAGGCAACTCGAGTTTGCGTTGTTCGATTGGCGTATTCACTCCGAGTATGACCCCGACCGCGGTG
Organism: Gammaproteobacteria bacterium; assembly: GCA_037387125.1. Taxonomy (GTDB): domain Bacteria; phylum Pseudomonadota; class Gammaproteobacteria; order Steroidobacterales. The sequence continues at coordinate 8,031 of JARRLL010000042.1, forward strand.
GACGTGTCTACGAGATTCTCGAGGAAGTGCGCAGGCAGGTCGCCGTCATGGAGGCGCCGGCGTACAGCCGGTTCGCGAACAGTTTCGCGCATGTGTTTGGCGGCAGCTACGCGGCGGGTTATTACAGCTATAAGTGGGCGGAGGTTCTGGCGGCAGACGCCTTCTCGGCCTTTCAGGAGTCGGGCTTGTTCAACCGCGAGGTTGCAGATCGGTTTCGGTCAGAAATTCTGGAGGTCGGCGGCGCCGCCGATATTGCAGAAGCGTTTCAGGCATTCCGCGGCCGGCCGCCGAGCATCGACCCCTTGCTCGCGCAGGCCGGGATTGTCCCTGACGTTGACTCCCCGGCTGCGGGCGGCTGAGCGATGAAAATAGCCAGCTGGAACGTCAATTCAATAAGGGTAAGACTGGATCAGGTGCTCGACTGGCTCGCGGCCGAGCAGCCGGACATCCTCGGGCTGCAGGAACTTAAGATGCCTACCGACGATTTTCCGGTCGATGCGTTCACTGAAATCGGTTACGAATGCCTCGTCAATGGCCAGAAAACCTACAACGGGGTAGCTTTGCTTTCGAAATCAACCGGTGTCTCCCCCCAGGTCGATATCCCTGGTTTTGCCGATACACAGAAACGGGCTATAGCAGCAACCTATGACGACTGCCGCGTGGTTAACCTCTATGTGCCCAACGGTCAGAGCGTTGGTTCCGATAAGTACGAGTACAAGCTCAATTGGCTTACAGCGCTGGAACACTGGCTCATTAATGAGCTCGCGTTGCACGACAAACTCGTCGTGATGGGTGATTTCAACATTGCACCGGACGACCGTGATGTGCATGACCCGGAAGAATGGCGCGGCAAAATTCTTTGCAGCGATGCCGAACGCGCCGCGCTTAATCGGCTGCTGGAACTCGGCATGGTGGACAGTTTTCGCCTGTTCGACCAGGACGAAAGCGCGTTCAGCTGGTGGGACTACCGTGCAGCTGGTTTTCGGCGTAATCGGGGTCTGCGCATCGACTTGTTACTCGTTTCGCCCGCCGTCGCCGACAGCTGCAAGCAAAGCAGAATCGATAAGGAGCCCCGCAAACTCGAGCGCCCGTCCGACCATGCGCCGGTCTGGATTGAAATCTAGAGCTCAGTCGGCCGGCTGTGGCCGCCACCGCAGGCCGCGTACATAGGCGCATTTCGGGCCGCAATGGCTGGTTAGCGGGATTGTTCCTTCTCTCCCTGCGTGGGAGAATCCCTTCAGGGTTATTGTTGGCATCGCAGCATATGCATCGTCTGCTTTGTCGTGCACTGCAAACACACAGAGTCGCATTGAATGAGCACGGTTCTTCAGGCCGACGCGGTTTCAGCACCGCATCTGCGCAGGTTTGAGTACGACGTCACCAATACCGTCGATGTCAGCTCAGTCGACAGCGTGCGAAACGCCGTATATGAGCTCTTGATTACGCAATGGCCGAACGCGCATCTGGATGAAGTCTGGGTTGCGTTTCATGATTTCGAGCGCCTGTTCAACGGCAGGATGCCGAACTACGAAGGCTGCGATACCGTCTATCACGACATACAGCATACGCTGGACATGACGCTGGCTACGGCGCGCCTGCTCGTCGGATATGAACAAACCGTGGAGCCTTCAGAGCAACTGGGTTCCGGCCGGGCCGTACTCGGCATAATCTGTGCCTTGTTCCATGATGCAGGCTACATTCGCGACAGTGGCGATTATCGCTTTCACAATGGCGCCGAACACACCCAATACCATGTCTCAAGGAGTGCAGCCTTTCTGTGGGACTACCTGCGCTCAGCTGGCCTGCCGCACTTGGCCGATATCGGTGCCGAGATCGTTCATTTCACCGGCTACGAGAAGAAAGTAGAAGAGATACAGCTGCATAACCCGCTCGACAGTATGACGGGCCATCTGCTGGGCACGGCAGATCTGATCGCGCAGATGGCCGACCGGTGTTACCTCGAAAAATGCCGTGACCGTCTTTATCTGGAATTTGTGCTCGGCGGTATTGCAATCGAAAAACTGAACGATGGCGGTCGGCGGGTCCGTTACCAGTCCGGTATCGATCTGTTGCTGCAAACGCCGGAGTTCTACAGGCACGTTGTAAAGAAACGTCTGGATGTCGTATTCAACAAAGCGTACCGATATATTGAAGCCGTCTTCGGCGGTACGAACCCCTATATTGAATTTATCGAACGGAATATTGCGTACCTGGAGTACATTATAGAAACAGGCGCGTGGCCTGAGTTACGGCGCATACCCCCCTGCTTCACGGTAAAAGACAATGCCGTTGCGGAGTCGTTCGCGCTCGTCAACCAGCGGATTTCCCGAATGCGCGGCAGTGTAGCGACCTTAGGGCAAGCCTGAAAACCGGCGGCTGTTCTTTGCCGTCCTAGTACTCGCGGTCCTAGTCCTCGCCATCATAGTATCCGGCTTTCTGGGTGCGATAAAAACCACTGATGCTGTTGTCACCCTGCCAGCTGCGGCTGTCTTCCATGACACCGAGCTTGCCCGAATCCGGATAATGGACAACCTCGGGTGCGTTCATCGTCGACATGCAAAGGTACAGCAGGTCTTCGTTGCCGCTATTGATCAGCACGTGCGCAAGGTCACTGCCACGCGGCAGCATGGCGAAGTCGCCTGCAGCTACCGTAGTTTCATCATTTCCGACCACAAGGGTCCCGGAGCCGGCAATGATGAAAACCGCCTCATCGTTGCCGAGGTGGGCATGTTTGGGGAATGCCCGCTTGCCGGGTGCGACCCTGAAAGCCCCGCAACCCAGGGCATGTCCTTCACGCATATCGGTTAGCGCCATGTGTTCGCGCTGGAACTTTTCACCATGGCTGGATTCGTTCCAGACTCCATCAAAGACGTTTCGCTTTTTTATCATTTCATCAGTCCGTCTGGTACCAGTGCCATGGTTCGTAGATGACACCTTCTGAGTTATCGCGCGGGTATGACAGCGTAAAACCGAAGCGGGCAGCATGCTCGCTAAGCCACGCAAATGCGGGCGAGTTTTCGAACTCTTCCTGCAGCGGTTTGTTACCCGGCGTCGCTATATCAATCGCCCGGCCAGTGTGATGCTGACTGTAGCCGGGTGCCGCGTTTACCTTAAGTATTTCGTCGATGGTTTGGCCCGCATTGAGCTTGTTGCGAATAAGCCCCGCCTGGTAAGTATAGCTGCGGAATCCCGACACCAGTAACAACCGCACGTCATCTTCACCCGCAGCAGCCTGCATGGCATGCCAACCGGACAATGTTGCGGGCTCTAATGTCTGCATGCGCCCCACTATATTCTGGCCGGCTTCCGCCAACTCGGTGGCTTCCGGATAGGTCGGCAGATACGGCACCTTGCCATAGTCCGCTGGCACACCCAGCTCGCAGCACAATGCTTGCAAAATCTGTAGTTGCTTTGAAGTCATTCTGGTCCAGACGGTATCAGCCGCAGCCGGTCTCCGGAAAATTCCAGCACGCCTGCCTCGAGCTCGTTAATGTGTCCAATCTGCGGCACCACCACCTGTATATCGTCAATGTCATAGCAGATAACGGCACCAAATCCTGCATACATATCGATCAAGTCATCCACCGTCTGCTGGCCCAGAGCCGCAATACTCCAGGTGCCTTTAGCTGCGCCGTCGGCGGGCACATCGCCATACAACAAGCCAAGCACCGGCTTAAAGCTTACGAACGACTGCATAAACTTCACTATGCGCTCGCGGGCCTCCGGCGTGAACTTGGTGTCCAGCCGAACTGTCCTTATTACTTTTTCAGGTTGCTCGATTTCCCGGGTCACCGCATTAGTCGCCCTGATTATCTGCCAACAATTTGCTTAATGACTCCACGAACGCTGGCAATGTGCCTTCGATTGATTCGCTGGAGGCCAATTCGTTCCAGCCGCCCTGCAGCTGAGCTTGCTCGAACCTCAGGTTCTTGTCTTTGCCGCTCCAGAAAACTCTGTAGCGCTTGCCCTCGCGCTCGAGATGAGCAAGCCAGCCCCCGTATCCACCCTGCGCGGCGACATACTCATCCAGCTCAAAGCCGCAGCCCTCGCAGGCTTCGCGGATGGCCGGCTCGTAATGCTCAGCCTCCGGCACTTGCCGCTCGCTCTGCTTATTGGCGCCGGGTTTGCCACCCAGCCAGAATACAGGTTGTTCCGCCACGCTAGATACCAGTTAACTTTCGGACCCTAACTTTAACATGGCCAGCAACGGACAGATCGGCTGTCCGATGAGGTCCGGCATGGCAGGCGGTGGCGCTGCATCGGCGTTTGACTTAGTCTGATGGAATTGACCTTAGGCCGGGCCGCGCGATGCGTCTGTTCAAGTTTTTTATTCTGACCTCAATTAGCTGCTTCGCCATTCCCATCGCCGCTCAGGAGAGTGAGACAGGCGTAGCCAACTACGCCTACTCAATTTTCGTCGGGACCGGCAGATACCGTATTAATGACCGCACGATTTACGTCTTGCGACTTCCGTTTACGTTTCAACTCCGCGAGCCGGATTTCCCGAATGACGGGCTTGGTTTAAGGTTTATAGCACCGGTATCGGTCGGGATTACAGATTTCGAAGATTTCAACAACCTGCCTACATTGGACATCGACAGCCTGCAAACGGTCAGTTTCGCGCCGGGAATCGAATTGCAGGTCCCGGTCAGGGAAAACTGGTTGGTAAAACCGTTTGGGCAGGCGGGTCTCGGCTGGGACATGAAGTCGAGCACCAATAGTTTCATCTGGGGTGCCGGCGCCCGCGCCCGGGGATGGTTTGGGAAAAACGACCGATTGCTGGTGGGGGGCGAGTTACTGTGGGCCGGCAACAATCCCAACAATGATGAGCCGGATACGTCCTTCACGCGTCTCGCGCTCGGAGTGGAATACAAGTGGCAAACGAACTGGGAGCCCTTCGGCCGAAGGGTTTCCTGGCATACACGACTCATCCACTGGATGTATGGCAATGCAGCCACCCTTGAGCCGCCGATCGAGAGGGTCAATATCGATAACGCGACCGAGATAGGCGTTTCTTTCGGAATCAACCCGCCGATTAATATCCTGGGCTATAAGTTCCGCCAAGGAGGAATCGGCATTGAACGTTCAGACGAGTACAGCGCCGTAACCTTGTTTACCACGTTTCCTTTTTGAAACTACGGCATTCCCCGTTCCGCCGGCTAAGTTTCAAACTCAATGTTGTCAAATTCGTCGTCCGAACCGGAACGACGATCCATGCCGGTTCGTTTGTTGACACCTTTCATGCCGATTTCACCTGCCTTGGACAGCGCTCCGTAGACGTTACGACGATCGTCACCGCCACGGCGGTCTGCATGGTTACGATAAACGCATTCGCACTCGCCGATACGATCACAGGTTTCCAGCGGCAGCTTGGGGACTTCTTCCAGCAGGAAGCGTTTGCCATGAAGCTCCGTGGCGGAATGGCAGCAGTTTTTACTCTTGTGGATACTGGTTGCCTTGAAGTGTCTGCGGCTGCTAGCCCCGGGCGTAGCATTTTCGTCAATCAAAACCCGCTTTTTCGACTGCGCTTTTGCAATGGCGGCTGATCCTCGGGCTCGTTTGTCGGCAAGGCCGTCAGATGACTCCCGGCGGCTGCGCAAATAAATCCATGCCGCGGGTGCGGCTGCTATTAGCGTTATGCCAAAAAAAGTGTTCACGGCGGCTATCCACGCTTTACCGATATACCTGAATACTGCGTGGCAGATGCCATAACATCCTTGCGCCACATCTCACTTTTGTGCGGTCAGAATGGTCCGGACGCGGTTCGGCCTTAATTATGTTAAAAGCAGCCATCGTTACCTGCGACCGCTGACCGAGCACCGCGCGCCAGGGCCAGCCAAACTGATCCGCAGCGCTCGGCTGGCGCTAACGCTGCTTAGCGTCTGGCAGTGACCGAACCGGTAACCTGGCCTTTGCTAACCAGCACCGTCGCGGCACTGAAACGGTTGGCCCGGCAGTGGCTTCTCAGGGCAACCGCTCCAGGTTCGCCCGCTTGGTATGGCTGAGACAACAGCTCGAATTCATACCAAGCGCCATGCTTTTGTATACCGGTGACGTGGTGGCGTATTTTTGCCTCGCCGGATTGACCTAGGAAATCGCGCACTGCAGTAATGCAGCGATCGAGTTCGTCGCCATAGTGCACCGGGGATATCATATCGCCGGCCTTTGCGATCAGTGGAAACGTGGCCGAAATTGTAATCAAAGTGGCCAGAATACCTGCACGTTGCTTTGTCATGGTGTGCCCCCTTAGTTTACTGCCAATGTTGGCTCGTGGTTTGCGTTGCGCTTTAGATTTGTGAGCTTCGAGTGAGATACTGCGCTTTGATCAAGGGGATTACCTGACGAATAGTTAACCAATAGATGACCTTTTTATGACCCTTCGAGCAAGCAATAAGCCATCGATTGCCACGGGGGAGCGGCAACCGCGGTATCCTATGCAGCAATGGCACTAACCAGCGCAACCTGTTATCAGTTTGGCGGCCGGTCCCTCGACCCGGTGCAGCGGGAAATTCGTGTGGGAGGCGAACTGCGCGATGCAGAGCCCAAGGTCTTCGATCTAATCGAGTACCTGCTGAGAAATCGCGAGCGCGTAGTCAGCAAGGATGAATTACAGGACAAACTATGGCCCGGCATCGTAGTCACCGAGGCTTCCTTGTCTCGGGCCATTATGAAGGCACGCAAAGTCCTCGATGATCACGCGCAGGAACCAGAAATAATCAAAACCGTTCCCCGCAAGGGTTTTCGGTTTGTCGCCGATGTGCGGGAACCGCCAGGCAGTGTTTTTCTGGCTGAAGGCTTATCGGATGTTCATTTTGTAGAAAACGACGGGCTACACATTGCCTGGCGCACGCTTGGCGATGGCCTGACCGATATGTTTTTTGCGCCGGGCTTCGTTTCCCATCTGGATACCCGTTACCGGATTCGAGAGGTGGCGGATTTCGACTCTCGGCTTGCGCAGGGCCGGCGGCTAATTACCTTCGACAAAAGAAGCGTGGGCCTGTCAGACCGCATCGGCAAGCCGCCGACGATAGATGACACCGTCAGCGATATGCTCGCCGTGTTAAATGCTGCGCGGAGCAAGAGGACGGTTATTTTTGCGGTTTCCGAAAGCGGTCCGGCAGCCTGCCTGTTTGCCGCAAAATATCCCGAAAGAGTCTCTGCGTTAATCTTGTACGGCACCTTTGCGCGTGGCCTTCGAGCCGACGATTACCCGCATATGGCCACGCGAGAGAAATATGATCAGTGGCTAAACAGTCTGATTGCAGAATGGGGCGGAGCAGCATCGCTTGGTTTGTTTGCGCCATCGATTGCTAACGACCCGGCGGCCCGCGACGGCTGGGCTCGTTATCTTCGGTCGGCGGCAACGCCCGGAACAATTAAAGGCATCTTCGAGGTGCTGCGCGATATCGATGTCAGGGGCATCCTCGGCGAAATCCGCTGTCCGACCCTGGTGATACACCGCAAGGACGAGAAACTCATCAGGGCCTCCGCTGGCGCTGACCTGGCTCAACGCATACCCGGCGCCCGTTACGTGGAACTCGAAGGGCAGGACCACTGGTGGTTTGTCGGCGACTCGCGGGCTGTACTAACTGCGATACAGTCATTTCTGGATGAAATTTAGCGCGGAATTATCGCTATGCGTCGCCGAAGCAGGAAGTTCTGAGCCTGAAGCACCCGCTTGCTCGGTTTTGTTCTGGATTTGGTTAAAACGCCAAATATCATTAATTTAATGCTGTACATTTATCTCTATAAGGTACTGCAGCGAACAACGCTCAGGCCACTGCGGGCGCGAGATAAATAAGAAGAATAAACGGCTGTCCTCTAGCTAGAATAAGAAATCGGACACGCGAGCCAGCCCATATTTACCCCGCCCGGAGCATGAAAACGGGGCCGACACGGCATAATGAGCCGCCTTATCGGTGAATTATGTAAACGGCAATTGTAGGGTCGAAGCAGTTACGTATACTGAAATTATATGAAGTATTTGGGGTACATCTTTCTACTGGCGGGGCGCGCTGTGCTCTTTCCCGTCTATTGGCTCGTTGGCCTGATGCCACGGCGTCCTGATTTATGGGTATTCGGGTCCTGGGGCGGCTATCGTTTTGCCGACAACGCGGCTGCCTTTTTCATTCACTGCAACGAAACTATCGACGAGCAGGTGACGCTGGTCTGGATTTCGCGGCGCCCCGACATCGTTCAGCATCTACGCAATCAAGGGTATACCGCCTACTGGATCTGGTCGCCCGGTGGCATCTGGAATGCAATGCGTGCCGGAATGCATATCTTTGACTGTTTTCCAAAAGATGCA